>NZ_QFOA01000054.1 GCF_003248505.1 Sphingobium sp. | reverse complement strand
CTGGCTTCTCCGCTGCATCGACGCCATGCAGTTGAAAAACGTTCTTTGACGTATCCATGCCTATGCGGGTAATTTGCTCCACGGGCGGCTCCCTTGATTAAGTCTTGCAACGCACTCACTCTGGCACATTGCGATGCCGTTGGGAGCCGTCCACCCCAACAAGGCAGCATCGTCAGCACCGGCTATCGCTATACCACGCGCCCGACGGACGTGACGAAGCTGGACGCGGACGACCTGCTGCAGGGCGGATCGGCGGTCGTCATCGCGGGCAACGTGTCGGGCGGCATTATCTTCGACGTTCCCCCACCGCTGGATGCGACGAAACCAGACAGCGACAATGACGGCCTGCCCGACGCGAGCGAAGGCAGCGCCGCCATCACCGCATATGGCATGGCGGCGGCCGTGCAGGTCGGATCGGCGACGCAGGCAACCAGCATCGGCGCGGTCGCGGCGGGCGCCAGCGGCTACGGCCTGATCGTGAACGGCAGCATCGCGGGATACGGCATCTACAACGGCGTCGACGCCAACGCGCTTGCCATCGGCGGGTTGGGCGGCGCGGTAACGGTGGCGAAGGGCGTTCAGGTCCGGGGCACCGTCTCCGCCATATCCTACGACAGCAACGCCACCGGCCTGCGCGTCGGATCGGGCGCCAATGTGGGCGCAATCGACGTGAGCGGCACAGTGGGTGCGACCGGATCGTCGCTGGCGGGCACCGCCGCACGGGCAATCGTTATCGATACGGGCGCAAGCGTCGGCGGCATCAGCGTCAGCGGAACGGTAGGCGCGACCGCGCTCGATACGACCAAGGGGACGGCCATTGCCATCCTCGACAATGCAGGGACGGTTTCTTCCCTGTCCAATACCGGAAAGATCAGCGCGGCGGGCGGCGCGACCAACATCGCCGTCGACCTGCGCGCCAATGCCACCGGCATCGCCCTGTCGCAGGCGCTTGCATCGTCCACCGCCGCCGCGCCTTCGATCACGGGGGACGTCTATCTGGGCTCGGGCAACGATAGCGTTGGCATCTCCGCAGGCACGCTCACTGGCAACCTCCTCTTCGGCGGGGGCAACGACACCCTGGCACTGTCCGGTTCGTCGGCGATGACGGGCGGCGTGTCCTTCGGAACGGGGACCAGCAACCTCACCCTTGCCGACACGGCGACGCTGACGGGGGACGTCGATTTCGGCGGCGGCGCGGGTAGCCTCACGCTGAACGGCACATCAGCGATCAGAGGCGCGATCAGCAATGCAGGCAATGTCGCGGTGACGCTGAACGGCGGCACGTTGACGGCGACCAACACCGGCAGCATCGCGCTGGCCTCGCTCACCGCCGGATCGACATCGAGTATCGGCGTCACCATCGACCCGTCCAGAAGCGCCAATACAATCTATACAGTGGCGGGTGCCGCCAGTTTCGCCAGCGGATCGCAGGTCAAGGTCAACCTGATGCAGGTCAGAGGATCGGCGGGCGACTATGTGATCGTGCGCGCAGGATCGCTGACCGGGAGCCCCGCCCTATCGGCGACGACCACCCTTCCCTACATCTTCAAGGGGAGCACCAGTGCCGATGCGTCCGCCGGCACGGTCACTTTGTCGATCGCGCCCAAGACGGTGGCGGAACTGGGTTTGCGAGGATCGACCGCCGCCGCCTATCCGGCGATCTTCAACGCGCTGGACAACGATGCCGCCGTCGCCAACGCCTATCTGGGCATCGCCGACGGCACGACGCTGACCGCCAATCTTCGCCAGATGCTGCCCGATCATGCGGGCGGAACGTTCGAAGCGGTCACATCCGGTTCGCGCGCTACTGCCCGTATCCTGTCGGACCCCAACGGCATCTATCGCACGGCGGACGGGCGGCTCGGCTTCTGGGTGCAGCAAGTGGGCTTTGGCGGAGCGAAGAGTGTCGGTAATACCGCGTCCTACGACATCACCGGCTGGGGCGCGGGCGGTGGCGTCGAATATCTGACCGACTGGGGCGCGTTCGGCGGGTCGATCGCCTATATTCACGCAAGCGATTCCGCCGGATCGTCGAGCAACTCGGTCGATTCCGATCAATATGAGGCAGCGGCGCACTGGCGCGGCCAGTGGGGGCCCTTGCAGGCATTCGCGCGCCTATCCGCCGCAACCATCTCGTTCGACGGCACGCGCCACTTCAACAGCGGCAATGTCACCCGGACGGCGGACGGCAGTTGGGACGGCAGGCTCTATTCCGCGACGGCGGGCCTGTCCTACCAGTTGCAGATGGGTCGGTTCAGCCTGCGCCCGGCGGCGGGCGTCGATTATTATCGCCTGAAGGAAGACGGCTATGCGGAAAGCGGCGGCGGCGATGCGTTCGACCTGACCGTGCTTGGGCGCACGAGCGACGAAACGACAGTCAACGGCACACTGACCGCCGGATATGATTTCGGCAGCCTCAACAAGGACGACGGATGGTTCCGGGTCGAACTGGAAGGCGGACGGCGGCAGATCGTCGGCGGAACGCTGGGCGACACCACCGCCTATTTCAAAGGCGGCGATCGCTTCACGCTGACGCCGGAAGTCCGCACCAACGGCTGGACCGGGCGCGCTCGCCTGTATGGCGGCACCGACACGTTCCGGGTCGGCGGCGAAGTCGGCGCGGAGGAGCAACAAAATCATGTTGCCCTGTCACTTCGTGCGACGGTTAACTTCGTGCTGTGACGTCTGACAGATGAACAGGCGGGCCACACCCCATAGACCCTCCGGCCCGCCTGTTCCGCCGCGGCACGATCGCCTTCCCCAAAGGCGCCGCGGCCCTGAAAAAGAGGGCGTCGCCGGTCCCCCCGGCGGCGCCCTTTTTTTTCGCGCACCATGAAAAAGGGGAGCGTCCCGCCCGGAACGCTCCCCCCTGATCTGTCGCCGCAGGCGGGCGCGTCAGGCGGACAATGCCTTCTTCACCAATTCGTTCACGACCTGCGGGTTGGCCTTGCCCTGCATCGCTTTCATTGTCTGGCCGACGAAGAAGCCGAACAGCGCTTCCTTGCCGCCCTTATATTGCGCGACCTTGTCTTCGTTGTCGGCCAGCACCTTTGCCACGGCGGCTTCGATCGCGCCGGTGTCGCTGGTCTGCTTCATTCCCTTTTCCTCGACGATCCGGGCGGGCTTCTCACCGGTTTCGAGCATGATCTCGAACACCTGCTTGGCGATGGTGCCGCTGATCGTGCCATCCGCGACCAGTGCGAGAAGCTCCGCGCCCTCCTGCGGGCTGACGGGGCTGTCCTCCAGCCCCTTGCCCAAGCGATTGAGCGCGCCATAGAGTTCGGACAAAAGCCAGTTGGCCGAAGCCTTCGCCACGTCGCTTTCGCCCTTGCCCTGGATGCGCGCGCCTTCCGTCAACAGCACCTCGAACCAGCGCGCGGTGTCTGCGTCGGCGGTCAGCGTCGCTGCGTTATAGGCCGAAAGGCCGAGCGACTGCTCATAGCGGCGGCGCTTGGCATCGGGCAGTTCGGGCAGCGAGGCACGACATTCCTCCAGGAACGCATCGTCCAGTTCCAGCGGCAAAAGGTCGGGATCGGGGAAGTAACGATAATCGTGCGCATCCTCCTTCGACCGCATCGACCGCGTCTCGTTCCGGTCGGGATCGTAGAGGCGCGTTTCCTGCACCACCTTGCCGCCCGCTTCCAGCACGTCGACCTGCCGGTTCGCTTCATGTTCGACCACAGCCATGACGAAACGGACCGAGTTCACGTTCTTCGTTTCGGTGCGCGTGCCGAACGGTTCGCCGGGCTTACGCACGGACACATTCACGTCGGCGCGCATCGATCCCTGATCCATATTGCCGTCGCAGGAGCCGACATAGCGCAGGATCGTACGCAGCTTTGCAAGATAGGCGCCCGCTTCGGCGGGCGAGCGCATCTCGGGCTTCGACACGATTTCCATCAGCGCGACGCCCGACCGGTTGAGATCGACATAGGAGCGGGTGGGATGCTGGTCGTGCATCAGCTTGCCCGCATCCTGTTCGACGTGGATGCGCTCGATCCCGATGGTCTTGGTGCTGGTTTCGGGGTTCTTTTCATCCAGAACGATCTCGATCTGCCCCTCCCCCACCAGCGGGTGGTAAAGCTGGCTGATCTGGTAACCCTGCGGCAGATCGGCATAGAAGTAATTCTTGCGGTCGAAGCGCGACCATTTGTTGATCTGCGCGTCGATGGCCATCCCGGTACGCACCGCCTGGCGGATGCATTCGCGGTTGGGGACGGGCAACATGCCGGGCATGGCCGCGTCGACGAGGGACACCTGCGTGTTGGGCTCCGCCCCGAATGCGGTTGCCGCGCCGGAAAAGAGCTTGGCGTTGGACGTGACCTGCGCGTGCACTTCAAGGCCGATCACGACCTCCCACTCACCGGTGGCGCCCTGGATACGATAGCTTGATTCAGTCATGTTACCACCATTTGTCCGGGCGTGCGGTGAAGCCGGCGCGTTCCTCGATGGCCAGCGAGGCGTTCAGCACGGTCTGTTCGTCCAGCGCCCTGCCGATGACCTGAAGCCCGATGGGAAGTCCGGCAGCGTCGAGCCCCCCCGGCACCGCCATCGCGGGCAGTCCGGCCAGCGAGGCGGGCACGGTGAACACGTCGTTCAAATACATCGCCAGCGGGTCGGCCTGCTTCTCGCCCAAAGCGAACGACGCACTCGGCGCGGTCGGGGTCAGCAGCAGGTCGCATTTCTCGAACGCCCGTTCGAAGTCGCGGGCGATCAATGCCCGGACCTTCTGCGCCTGCGTATAATAGGCGTCGTAGAAGCCGGCCGAGAGCACATAGGTGCCGATCATGATGCGACGCTTGACCTCCGGCCCGAAACCGGCGGCGCGGGTCGCGGCATACATGTCCTGCAAGCCAGCCCCGTCAGGCAGGTCGCGCTGGCCATAGCGCACGCCGTCATAACGAGCGAGGTTGGACGACGCCTCCGCCGGGGCGATGATGTAATAGGTCGGCAGCGCATATTTCGTATGCGGCAGCGATACCTCCACCACGTTTGCGCCTGCGTCCTTCAGCCATTCGATCCCGCGATCCCACAGGGCGCCAATCCCGGCGTCGAGCCCCTCGGGGCGGTATTCCTTCGGAATGCCGACGGTCTTACCCTTAAGGTCGCTCGACAGCCCGGCTTCCCACTGGGGCACCGGCACGTCGAGCGATGTGGAATCCCTGGGGTCGAAGCCCGCCATGACTTCCAGCATGATGGCGTTGTCGCGCACGGTGCGCGCCATCGACCCCGCCTGATCGAGCGAGGAGGCGAAGGCGACGATGCCCCAGCGGGAGCAACGGCCATAGGTCGGCTTGATGCCGCTGATGCCGGTGAAGGCAGCGGGCTGGCGGATGGAGCCGCCCGTGTCGGTGCCGGTCGCCGCCGGGCACAGCCGTGCGGCGATGGCCGAGGACGACCCGCCCGACGAGCCGCCGGGCGCCAGCGCGGCATTGTCTCCGCCGCCACGCCGCCAAGGTGAAATCACATTGCCGAAATAGCTCGTCTCGTTGGACGATCCCATGGCGAACTGGTCGAGGTTAAGTTTGCCCAGCATCCCCGCGCCCGCCGCCCAAAGCTTGCCTGATACGGTCGATTCATAGGTGGGTACGAAGCCTTCGAGCATATGGCTCGCCGCAGTCGTCTGGACGCCCTGCGTGCAGAACAGGTCCTTCATGCCAATGGGCACACCCGCCAGAGCGCCGAGCGGCGCGCCGGACGCCTTCGCCTTGTCGGCGGCGTCCGCGGCCTCCAGCGCCTTTTCCGGCGTTTCGACGATGAACGCGTTCAGCGCCTTCGCCGCAGCGACGTTCGCGTTGAACGCGTTCGCCACTTCGCGGGCGGAGAAATCGCCTGCGCGAAAGCCGTCGCGGATCTGCGCGACGGTAAGATCGGTAAGCTCTGTCATTATTCGATCACCTTGGGCACGGCGAAGAAGCCATGTTCGGCCTGCGGCGCGTTTGCGAGCACCTTGCCGCGCACGTCGCCATCATTCACGACATCGTCGCGCAGGCGTTGCCGGTTGGGGATGACGGCGGTCATGGGTTCGACGCCGGTCACGTCCACTTCGCCCAGTTGCTCCACCCATCCCAGGATGTTGTTGAGTTCGGGCACCATCGCCTGCGCTTCCTCCTCGCTCACCGAAATGCGCGAGAGGCTTGCGATCTTTTTCACGGTCTGAAGGTCTATCGACATGGGCCGCCGCTACCACCCGTTCCGGCCCGCTTCAAGCGGCTTTCGCGCCCCTTGCGCCTACCCTGTTCCTGCGTCAGACAGGGAACAGGGCGGCGCGCGGTCGTCGCCGTCATGGGGAGTGGGGACAAGGTGGCGCGCAAATTCCTGTATGTGGTCGCTACGCTGGTGGTGCTGGTGATCGCTGCGCTGCTGGTCTACCGGGTGTGGGGGATGGAGCTCATCCGCATGGTCATGGTCCCGCGCGAGGCCTATACCGCACTGCAACCGCTGCCCGCCGACGCCTATGACGATCCGGGGATGTGGATCGCCCGCCCCGACATCAAGGCGAACCCGGCGCTCTGGACCCCGGCAGGCGTAAAGCCGGCGGAACAGCGGAAAATGGCAGCGGTCTTCTTCATCCATCCGACCAGCTACATCACGACGTTCGGCGACGCGCACTGGAATGCGCGGCTGAGCGACAAGGATGCCAATGCGACCGCGAAGCGCTTCGTCGCCAGCCAGGCGAGCGCGTTCAACGCCGCAGGCGCGATCTGGGCGCCGCGCTATCGCCAGGCCAATTACGGGGCTTTCCTTACCGACAAGCCCGCAGGCGACCAGGCACTCGCCGCGGCCTATCGCGACGTCGCGCAGGCATTCGCGGCCTTCCTGAAGGCCAATCCCGATGGGCCGCTGATCCTCGCCGCGCATAGCCAGGGGTCGCGCCATCTGCTCCAGCTGCTGCGCGAACAGGTGGCGGGCAAGCCGGTGGCCGATCGGGTGGCGGCGGTCTATGCCGTGGGCTGGCCGGTGTCGGTCGAGGCGGATCTCCCCGCGCTCGGCCTCCCGGCCTGTGCGCGGCAGGATCAGGCGCACTGCATCGTCAGCTGGCAAAGCTATGCCGAACCGGCCGATCCGTCCGCTGTCGTCGAGACGTTCGAGAAGGGCACCGGCTATACCGGCAAGCCGCGCAAGGGCACGCATATGCTCTGCACCAATCCCATCACCGGCGCATTCAACGGCGCGGCTCCGGCCAGCGCGAACAAGGGGACGCTCGACGCCCGCGAGGAGGGCAAGCCACCCAAGCTGGTTACCGGAATCGTGCCTGCCCGATGCGATACCAGCGGCGTGCTGATGATCGGGGAGCCGGTGGACATGGGGCCGTTCACCCTGCCCGGCAACAACTATCACGTCTACGACTATAGCCTTTTCTGGGCCAATGTGCGGAACGATGCGCAGAAACGGCTGGCGGCATTCACGCGCGAGTGACAACGGCCGCTGGACGTGACACAGGGCAGCGCATGACTTTGGTGACGACCGACCGCGCGGCCTTTCGCGCCGCATTGCCGCAGGGCGGGCGGCTGATCGGGATGGACGTGGGGACGAAAACCATCGGCCTTGCCCTGTGCGACGCGTTATGGACCATCGCCAGCCCCGCCTACACCGTAGCGCGAACCAAGTTCGGCAAGGACAGTATCGGCCTTGCCGCTTTCATTGAGCAGCAACAGGTGAAGGGCATCGTCATCGGCCTGCCGCTGAACCTCGACGGATCGAGTTCGCCGCGTGCGCAGGCCAGCCGGGCCTTCGCCCATAATATCGCGGACCTCGGCCATCCGATCCTGCTGTGGGACGAGCGCTGGTCGACGCAGGCGGTGACGCGCACCCTGCTGGAGGCGGACGCCAGCCGGGCACGGCGCGAAGAACTGGTAGACAAGCTCGCGGCGAGCTACATTCTTCAAGGGGCGATCGACGGGTTGGTGGCAGGATTGGAATGACGACGATGCGGATCGGGATCTGGGCTACGGGCGCGGCTTTGGCTCTGGGCATTCTGTTGCCCGCCAGCGCGCATGCGGGCTTCTACAGCGGTGACGCCCTGTATGAGAGTTGCACGACCGACAAGGATGCGAAGGATTATTTCGAGCGGTCCTATGAATGCGTCGGCTATATCAGCGGAGCGGTGGACGCGTTTAACACGACGCGGGAGGCGAACGGCCTCAAAAGCTGCATCCCCGGCGATGTGACGATCAATCGGCTGCGCAAGACGACCGTCGATTATCTGGGCAAGAACCCCAAGGATCGCGCCGCCAATTCCGCTTCGTCACAGGTGTTCGCGGCGATACGCAAGGCATGGCCGTGCAAGGGTACGCCCAAAAAGAAAGCGGCGGGAAAGAAGAAGCGCTGAAGGCGGCTTATTGCGTGACCCAGTGCGCGGAGCCGAGGCCCTGGGCATAAAGCAGCGCGGATAGGTCGCCATGGACGATTTCTGCGGCGGCGGCGGCGCGCGTTTTGGGTTTGGCACGATAGGCAACGCCCAGCCCCGCACCCTCGATCATCGGGATGTCGTTCGCCCCATCGCCCACGGCCAGTGTGCGCGCACGGTCGATACCGCCTGCAATAGCTTGCTCCAGTTCGGCGCGCTTGCGGGCGGCGTCGACGATAGGCGTTTCGACCGTCCCGGTGAGCGCGCCGTCCGCGATCTCCAGCACGTTGGCGACATCGGCGTCGAAGCCGATTTCCTGCGCGACCGGCCCGGTGAACCGGGTAAAACCGCCCGACACCAGCAGCGTGCGCGCACCCCGCGCCTTCATCGTGCGGACCAGCGCCACGGCACCCGGCATGATGCGCACCCGGTCGATCCGGCAGCGGTCGATGGCGTTCGCGTCCAGCCCCTTGAGCAGCGCCACCCGTTCCCTCAGCGCACTCTCGAACCCCAGCTCGCCACGCATGGCGCGTTCGGTGATCTCCGCGATCTGCGGCTTGATACCGGCATAGTCGGCCAGTTCGTCGATGCATTCGACCGTAATCATGGTCGAATCCATGTCGGCGATCAGCAGGCTCTTTTCCCGGATCGCGACCGGCTGGATCAGGATATCGATCCCGCGCCCCAGACCGGCCAGCGCGGAACGGGCCGCGACCGGTTCGCTTGCAAAGAAGAGGTCGGCCGCCTTGCCCGCGTCCAGCCACTCACTGCCTTCGGGCTGGCACCCGGCATCGCTCAGCCGGTCGGCGGCTTCGGCAATATCCCCCTGCCCGATTCGATCACTTGCCACTAAGGTCGCGACGAACATGCCATACTCCGAACCAGAAACAGGCGAATCCCGCCCGCGCGTCGCGCTTATTGCCGGGCCGACCGCCAGCGGCAAGAGCGCGCTTGCCATCGCCCTCGCGCGGCGGGCGGGCGGCGTCGTCATCAATGCCGATGCAAGCCAGGTCTATGCCGACCTGCGCCTGCTTTCAGCGCGGCCGTCGGACGAGGATATGGACGGCGTTCCCCATCGGTTGTTCGGCCATATCGACGGCGCCCAGGCCTGCACCGCCGCGCGGTGGGCGGCGGAGGCAAGGGCTGAGGTGGAGGCCGCTCATGCGTCCGGTCGCCTGCCGGTGCTGGTGGGTGGCACCGGCCTTTATATCCGCACCCTGCTCGACGGCATTGCGCCGGTACCGGATATCGACCCGGACATTCGCGCTACGGTGCGGACATTGCCCGTCGCCCAAGCCCATGCGGCATTGGGCCGGGAGGACCCGGAAGCCGCCGCCCGGCTGGCCCCCGCCGATACGACGCGCGTGGCCCGCGCGCTGGAGGTGGTACGGTCCACCGGCACGCCGATCCGGGAATGGCAGCGGAACAAGGTCGGTGGGATCGGCGACCGGATCGCGCTTGCCCCCGTCATCCTGTTGCCGCCGCGCGACTGGCTGGCGGAGCGGTGCGATGCGCGCTTCGCCGCGATGCTCAAGGAAGGGGCCATAGCCGAAGTGGAGGCGCTGCTCGCCCGCCAACTCGATCCGGCGCTGCCGGTGATGCGCGCGATCGGCGTGGCGGAGATTGCGGCGCTGATCGAAGGCGACAGCGATGTAGACAGGTGTTTCGCAAATGGCAGCCTTGCCACCCGGCGCTATGCCAAGCGTCAATATACCTGGTTCGCAAACCAGAGCCCCACCGACTGGCCACGTGAGATGAGACATATTGATAATGAAGTTATCGATGAAATAGCAATTAAGTTACAACAATAGTGGTTGACCGGGCATTTTATGTCCCCTAGAGGCTAGCACCTTGCCAATGAAGGCGCTTGGGCGCAAAGCCGTGCCCTTGCGAAATTGAAGGAGTTTTCATCGTGGCCGAAAAGAGCGGCGCGGACATACTGGTCGAATGCCTGGTCGATCTGGGCGTCGAGGTTGTGTTCGGATATCCGGGCGGCGCGGTGCTGCCCATCTATGACGCGCTCTTCAACCACCCCCGGATCCGTCACGTGCTCGTCCGTCACGAACAGGGCGCGACGCACATGGCCGAAGGCTATGCGCGCTCGACCGGCAAGCCCGGCGTCGTCCTCGTCACGTCCGGCCCCGGTGCGACCAATGCGGTCACGGGGATCACCGACGCGCTGCTCGATTCCATCCCGATGGTCGTCATCACCGGGCAGGTTCCGACGCAACTGATCGGCACCGACGCGTTTCAGGAAGCCGACACCATCGGCATCACGCGCCACTGCACCAAGCACAATTATCTGGTGAAGGACCCCGCGCGGCTGGCCGGCGTCGTTCATGAGGCGTTTCATATCGCCACCACCGGTCGGCCCGGCCCGGTCGTCATCGACATTCCCAAGAATGTCCAGATCGCGACCGCCCCCTATGCCAAGCCCGAGCTGAAGGTCCATGCCAGCTATCGCCCGCAGACAAATGCGGACGCAGCGGCGATAGACGCTGCGGTCGAGATGCTGGCGGCGGCAGAGCGTCCGGTGCTCTACACCGGCGGCGGCGTCGTCAATTCCGGCCCGCAGGCGAGCGCGCTGCTGCGCGAGCTTGCCGCGCTGACGGGCGCGCCCGTCACTTCCACGCTGATGGGCCTGGGCGCCTTTCCCGCATCGTCCGACCAATGGCTGGGGATGCTGGGAATGCACGGAACCTTCGAAGCGAACTGGGCGATGAACCAGGCCGATCTCATCCTGTGCGTGGGCGCACGCTTCGACGACCGCGTGACCGGACGGCTGGACGCCTTCGCGCCCAACAGCCGCAAGGTCCACATCGACATCGACCGCAGTTCGATCAACAAGATCGTCGATGTCGATGTCGCCGTCGTCGCCGATGTCGCCAGCGCGCTGGAGGATATGGTGGCACTGTGGAAGCAGCGCGGACATCAGGCGCAGGACCTGGGCGAATGGTGGGCGCGGATCGCGGGATGGCGCGCCAAGCGCAGCCTGGACTATTCCGAAACCGGGCCGGAGATCATGCCGCAGCGCGCGATCGCCGACCTTTACACCGCCTGCCGCGCGACCGGCAAGGACGTCATCATCACGACCGAAGTCGGCCAGCACCAGATGTGGGCAGCGCAGCATTTCGGGTTCGAGGCACCCAACAAGTGGCTGACGTCCGGGGGCCTCGGCACGATGGGCTATGGCTTTCCCGCCGCCATCGGTGCGCAGCTGGGCAATCCCGACAGCATCACCATCTGCATTGCCGGGGACGCATCGATCCAGATGAACATCCAGGAGATGGGAACGGCCAGCCAGTATCGCCTGCCGGTCAAGATCTTCATCCTCAACAACGAATATATGGGCATGGTCCGTCAGTGGCAGGAACTGACCTATGAAAGCCGCTATTCGAACAGCTATTCCGACAGCCTGCCCGATTTCGTGAAGCTGGGCGAAGCCTATGGCTGGACCGGTATCCGCATCGATGGACGCGAGGAGTTGCAGGACGGCATCCGCCGGATGCTGGAAACGGACGGGCCGGTGATCGTCGATTGCCGCGTCGCCAAGCTTTCCAACTGCTTCCCTATGATCCCGTCGGGCGCGGCGCATACCGACATGCTGCTCGACCCCAATCAGATCGCGGGCGTCATGTCGGATGAAGCCAAGGCGCTGGTGTGAGGACGATCGGGTGACCGGGCACCTCAAGCTGCGCATCCATGTGACCGAACCATGGGATTTCGAACGGGAAGCCGGGACGACCGAGTTGACCGGATGGACCACCGACCATGCCGGTCCCGACAATGAGAATTGGGAAGTCCATCTCGACCATGGCTTCGATTTCAACAAGCGGCGGATCGGCACGCTGCTTGTCGGACCGCGCTATGTCGGCGAACGGCTGGATCGCATGTTCGAAGCGGTAGCGGGCTTTCCGGTGCGGCTCGCCCACAGGCAGGACGGCGAATGGCATTTCGCCTTCGTCGCGATGATTTCGCAACTGCACGACCGGCCCGATGCGGGTCAGGCCGCCAGCGAAGACGATCAGGATCACGGAACAGTCTGATGCATATCCAGGAAGAATTGAACCAGCGGCACGTCCTGTCGCTGACGGTCACGAACGAGGCGGGGATATTGGCGCGCATCGCCGGGCTGTTCACGGCGCGCGGCTATAATATCGACAGTCTGACCGTGGCGGACATCACGCCCGACCATGGCGTCAGCCGCATCACCATCGTGACGAGCGGCCCGCCCAAGGTGATCGATCAGATCATCGCGCAGCTCGACCGGCTGGTGCCGGTGCACAAGGTGACAGACCTGACCGAGGAAGGCCCCTTCGTCGAGCGCGAACTCGCGCTGGTCAAGGTCGCGGGCACGGGTGAGGACCGGATCGAGGCGCTGCGGCTTTCCGATATCTTTCGCGCAAAGGCCGTGGACACCACGCGGGAAAGCTTCATCTTCGAAATTACCGGCACGACCGAGAAGGTCGACAATTTCATCGCATTGATGCGGCAGATCGGCCTGGTCGAGGTCAGCCGCACGGGCGTTGCCGGACTGACGCGGGGCAAGGATACCGCCTGACAGACCATGCGTCTTCCGCAGGGAAGGCGCTTTATCACCGACCCATCCACAACCAATGTTCGATGCCCGCCGCATGGCGGGACGAGAAGGGGAAATATCATGAAGGTTTATTACGACCGTGACGCCGACATCGGCCTGATCAAAGGCAAGAAGGTCGCGATTCTGGGCTATGGCAGCCAGGGTCACGCCCATGCGCAGAACCTGCGCGACAGCGGCGTCGCCGAAGTGGCGATCGCGCTGCGCGCCGGCTCGCCCAGCGCCAAGAAGGCCGAAGGCGCAGGTTTCAAGGTGCTGCCCAACGCCGAGGCCGCCGCATGGGCCGACGTGTTCATGATCCTTGCCCCCGACGAGCATCAGGCCGCGATCTATGCCGCCGATGTGCACGACAATCTGCGCCCCGGCGCGGCGCTGGCGTTCGCGCACGGCCTCAACGTCCATTTCGGCCTGATCGAGCCGCGCAAGGACGTGGACGTCATCATGATCGCGCCCAAGGGCCCCGGCCATACCGTGCGCGGCGAATATGTGCGCGGCGGCGGCGTTCCCTGCCTGATCGCGATCCATCAGGATGCGACCGGCAACGCGCATGACATCGCCCTCTCCTACGCCAGCGGCGTGGGTGGCGGGCGCAGCGGCATCATCGAAACCAATTTCCGCGAGGAATGCGAAACCGACCTGTTCGGCGAGCAGGCAGTGCTGTGCGGCGGTGCGACCGCGTTGGTGCAGGCAGGCTTCGAAACGCTGGTCGAGGCGGGATATGCGCCCGAGATGGCCTATTTCGAATGCCTGCACGAGCTGAAGCTGATCGTCGACCTCATGTATGAAGGCGGCATCGCCAACATGCGCTATTCGATCAGCAACACTGCCGAATATGGCGACATCAAGACCGGCCCGCGCATCATCAACGAAGAAACGAAGAAGGAAATGAAGCGCGTGCTGGCCGATATCCAGTCGGGTCGCTTCGTCAAGGACTTCGTGCTCGACAACCGCGCCGGGCAGCCTGAACTGAAAGCCAGCCGCATCGCGGCGCAGCGCCATCCGATCGAGGAAACGGGCGCGAAGCTGCGCGCGATGATGCCGTGGATCACCGCCAACAAGCTGGTCGACCAGGACAAGAACTGACGCCTGATCCGTCAACGGAACGGAAACGATCCGTTCGCCGTTACGGCGCTGGATCAATCGAGGGGTGCTGCTATGGTGCGGCACCCCTTGAGCGTTTCTGGAGACATCATCCATGCGTAAATTCCTGATCCCCGCCGCTGCGCTAATCGCGCTGGCCGGCGGTTCCGCCCTCGTCGCGCAAATGCCGACTTCCGCCCCCGGCACGAAGGACGTGGCCAAGGTGAGCGGCGGCACCTACAAGGTCGATGGCGGCCACACGCAGGTCGTGTTCGCCTGGGACCACATGGGTTTTACCAACAATGCGGGCACGATCGCCGAACCGACCGGCACGCTGACGCTGGACAAGGCTAATCCCGCCAACAGCAAGGTCAGCGTCACCTTTCAGATCGCGAACCTTCGCACCGGCGTCGCCAAGCTGGACGAGCATCTGTTGAAGCCCGACTTCTTCGACGCAGCGAAGTTCCCGACCGCGACGTTCGTGTCGACCAGCGTCAAGCCCGAAGGCGCCAACGGCGCGGAGATCACCGGCAACCTGACGCTGCATGGCGTGACCAAGCCGGTGACGCTCGACACCCAATTCTACGGCGTCGGCCCCAATCCGATGACCAAGAAGGAAAATATCGGCTTCGTCGCCACCGGCACGATCAAGCGCAGCGACTTCGGCATGGGCGCATTCGTGCCGCTGGTCAGCGACGCGATCGAACTCAAGGTCATTGCGGGCTTCGAAAAGCAATAGAATGCGGGCGTGGGCGCGCTTCCTGACGCTGACCGGCGTCATCGCGCTTACGCCGGCGGCTGGCGTGCCGGGCCTTTACCAGCCCGGCCGCTACACCGTCGATCCGGCCGCGACCCATGTTCATTTCCATGTGAAGGCGCTCGTCGGCAAATATGAAGGCGACCTGCGCGAACCGACCGGCGAGGTCGTGATCGACCCCGGCCTTCCCGACCGCGCCAGCATCGATATCAGCTTTCCGGTGGAAACGCTGACGACCGGCGACGCTTCCACCGATGCCATGCTGAAGGGCGAAAGCTTTTTCGACATGCGTCGTTATCCCACCGTTCGCTTCACCGCCGACGCCGCGCCGCTCGCCACGACGGCGGGGGACACTCGGATCGACGGCCAACTCACTATGCACGGCATCACGCTGCCCACAACGCTCGCCGTCCGCCTGGTCGGCGTGACGCCGGACGAAGCGCCCAGCATTTCGACCCTCCGCTTCACCGGCGCGATGACGGTCGAGCGCAGCAAATTCGGAATGGGATTTGGCCGCCCCTTCGTTGCCGACCGCGTCGAATTGGCCGTCGACGCAATATTCCATCGCTCCTGAACCGGGCGGGGACAGAAACGGCTTTACGTGATCGCGCAAAAGCGGTTAAGGGCTACGCCATGCACAGCACCGCGCTTCTTACCCTGCTACGACTTACACGCCCTTAGGCGTGGCTTTTGTGCTGCCATCCGACTAAAGGGCAGCGTCGATCCGCCTAAGGGCATTTACAAACAGTCAAGTCGATCAACGGATGCGGCGTCCTTGCGCGCCGACCGGTGCGTATCAGGAACAACGCCATGATGCTGAAGCAACCTTCCCAGAAATACCGCCCTTTCCCCCAGGTGGACCTGCCCGACCGGCAATGGCCCTCGCGCGTCATCACCGCCCCGCCCCGCTGGCTGTCGACCGACATGCGCGATGGCAACCAGTCGCTGATCGACCCGATGAACGCGGAAAAGAAGCGGCGCTTCTTCGACCTGCTGATCAAGGTCGGCGTCAAGGAGATCGAGGTCGGTTTCCCGAGTGCGGGCGCGACCGAGTTCGACTTCATATCGGGCCTGGTCCGCGACGGCGCGATCCCAGACGATGTCATGCCCCAGGCGCTGACGCAGGCGCGTGCGGACTTGATCGCAACAACATTCGAATCGCTGCGCGGCGCGAAGCAGGCGATCGTCCACGTCTACAACGCGGTATCGCCCGCCTGGCGCAACATCGTGTTCCAGATGGAGCGGCAGGAAGTGCGCCAGATCGCAGTGGACGCAGCCAAGCTGCTGCGCGATCATGCGGCCAAACAGCCCGATACCGACTGGCATTTCGAATATTCGCCCGAAACCTTTTCCACCGCGGAACTGGATTTCAGCCTGGAATGCTGCGAGGCGGTGATGGATATCCTGCGCCCTACGCCGGAACGACCGCTGATCCTGAACCTGCCCGCCACGGTCGAATGCGCGACGCCGAATATCTACGCCGACCAGATCGAATGGATTTGCCGCAATATTTCAAAGCGCGACAGCGTCGTC
Source organism: Sphingobium sp. (assembly GCF_003248505.1). Lineage (GTDB taxonomy): Bacteria > Pseudomonadota > Alphaproteobacteria > Sphingomonadales > Sphingomonadaceae > Sphingobium. The sequence goes on along the minus strand of NZ_QFOA01000054.1, from coordinate 6,565 downwards.
ATATCGCTGCACACCCATAACGACCGCGGCACTGGCGTCGCGGCGGCGGAACTGGGCATCATGGCCGGAGCCGACCGGGTCGAAGGCTGTCTGTTCGGCAATGGCGAGCGCACCGGCAATTGCGATCTCGTGACCGTCGCGCTGAACATGTATACGCAGGGCATCGACCCCGGCCTCGATTTCAGTGACATCGACGAAGTCATCCAGACGGTAGAATATTGCAACCAACTGCCCGTCCATCCGCGCCATCCCTATGCCGGTGAACTGGTCTTCACCGCCTTTTCCGGCAGCCACCAGGACGCGATCAAAAAGGGCTTCGCAGCGCAGGAAGCACGCAACGACGAAATCTGGAACGTGCCCTATCTGCCCATCGATCCCAAGGATCTGGGTCGCGATTACGAAGCGGTGATCCGCGTCAATTCGCAGTCGGGCAAAGGCGGCGTCGCGTGGGTGCTGCAACAGGATAAGGGATACAAGCTCCCCAAGCGCATGCAGGCGGACTTTTCCAAGGTGGTTCAGGCGCTGGCCGACAGCACCAGTCGCGAACTCAACGCCGCCGATATCGGGGAAGCGTTCGAAAGCCATTACGGGCTGACGGGCGAGCAGCCCTATGCGCTCATCGACTATCATGAGGGCGGGCAGGCGGGCGACCGCATCTTCACCGGCAAGATCGCGCATGACACCGGGTCAGGCGGCGTCGAACGCTCCATATCCGGGCGTGGCAACGGCCTGCTTTCTTCCGTGCTGGCGGCTTTGCGGGACGAATTCGGCGTGGAGCTGGAGATCGCCGATTATAGCGAACATGCCATCGGCGCGGGCAGCGACGTGAACGCCGCCGCCTATGTCGAATGCCGCACATCCGACGGACGCACCGTGTTCGGTGTGGGCACCGACAGCGACGTGGCGACAGCATCGGTCAAGGCCGTGCTGTCCGCCGCCAACGGTATCGCGGCACGGGGCTGAAGCGAGGTACGGGCCGGGGAACCGGCCCGTTTCGTTCAGTTCGACCGGGCGCGGATCGCCCGGTTCCATCGTTCGAAGGACGCCTGAATGCCCGCGACAGCAGGCGTTCGTCGAGGGCATGGGCAAAGCCGGATCCCGCGCTCGGGTGGCATAGCCAGCCGCCATGCCGCAGCAGCGATCCCCCCATTCCGTCATGTCCGCCCTTCTTGCGATCATGGATTTATCGCGCATCTGTGGCATAGAGGATTTGCCCGGCCAATCCGTTTGACCGGGTCGGCGGAGAAAGGGCCACCTTATCCCTGTTATACAGCTGTCAAGAATTGCTTGCACGCAATCGGTCGTCACGCGCCCGATAGTGCCGGTCGTTCGAAGAAAGAAGAGTCATGGCCCTCCATTATCGCAGTTTCGGATTTCAGGTGCTGGCGGGCATGGCGGTGGGCCTGATGCTCGGCCTCGTCGCACGGCAGATGGGCGCGGGGCCTGACGGCGACCTCAACTGGCTGGCGACGACGCTCAAGACCGTGGGGTCGATCTTCGTATCGCTGTTGAAAGCGATCGTGCCTCCGCTGGTGTTCGCCGCCATCGTCGCGTCCATCGCCAACTTGCGCGCGCTCGACAACGCGGCGCGGCTGGCCGGGCAGACATTGCTGTGGTTTGCGATCACCGCGCTCATCGCGGTTGCCATAGGCATCGCCATCGGTGTCATCGTCCAGCCCGGTGTCGGCATGTCCAGCGCGGTGCTGGCCGCCAAACAACCGGACTCGGTGGGCGGATGGCTCGATTTTCTGAAAGGCCTGGTGCCGGCCAACAGCCTGGCCCTGTCGGGCAGTACGAAGATCGCGGAAGATGGCACGGCGACCACCGGCCTGTCGTTCAACATCCTGCAACTTCTGGTCATTTCGATCGCCGTTGGGCTCGCCACGCTCAAGGTCGGGGACCGGGCCGAACCTTTCCTGGCATTCGTCCGATCGCTGCTGGCGGTTGTGCGCGCGATATTGGGATGGGTCATCCGGTTGACCCCAATCGGGTCGGCAGCACTGATCGGCACCGCCATCGCCACCTATGGCTGGAGCGCGCTGGCGCAATTGGGGAGCTTCACTGCGGCGGTATATCTTGGCCTCGCGCTGGTGCTTCTGGTGGTCTATCCGCTGCTGCTGATCGCCAATGGCCTGAAGCCCGGCGCCTATTTCGCCAAGGCTTGGCCCGCTATCCAGCTGGGTTTCGTATCGCGTTCGTCGGTGGGCACACTGCCGGTGACGGAAACCGTGACGGAGCGTCTGGGTGTCGACAAGGGCTATGCCGCTTTCGCCATCCCGCTGGCATCGACGACGAAGATGGACGGGTGCGCATCCATCTATCCTGCTCTGGCGGCGATTTTCGTAGCTGGTTTCTATGGGATCCCGCTGCATTTCATCGATTATGTGCTGATCGTGATTGTGTCCGTCATCGGGTCGGCCGCGACCGCAGGGCTGACCGGCGCAATCGTAATGCTGACGCTGACGCTTTCGACGCTGGGATTGCCGTTGGAGGGGGCCGGGTTGCTGCTGGCCATCGACCCGATCCTCGATATGGGACGCACCGCCGTCAACGTTGCCGGGCAGGTGCTGGTCGGCGTCATCGTCGCCAAGCGGGAGGGGATATTGGACGAGAGCGCCTATTATGGCGCGCTTGCAACCGAGGCGTCGCCCCTGCCCGCAGAATAAGCCGCCGAATAAGACGGGGCCGCGCCCCTGCAGGGAGCGCGGCCTTGCGGGTCAACTGGCCTTTTTGAGTTCGGCGGGCTTGTGCGCGGCTTTCTTGCCGGACTTGTCGCTCTTAACGATATACTGCGGATCGTCCTTTGTCGCGGCGACCTTGTGCCCCTTGATATGAGTCGTGCTGGTCTGCTTCTTTTCCACCGTGCCCTTGGTCTTGCCTTGGCTGGTGTCCCATTCGACCTTATCGCCCTTCTTGAGCTGCTTTGTCATCGTCGCTCTCCTTCGTTGCGCCTCGCTCGTCAATTCGCAGCGATGCGCGCCGTTCCGCGCCTGCACCAAAGCGCAGGCGCGGCTCGCCATCGGCGGCATTTTGTCCTAGGGGCAGCGGCATATATCGATCGGACGAAGGTTGGCTGACGTGAGTTATCAGGTGCATATCATCGGCGGGGGCCTTGCGGGCAGCGAAGCCGCCTGGCAGCTGGCGCAAGCGGGCGTGCGCGTGCGCCTGTCGGAAATGCGGGGCACCGGCGACATGACGCCGGCGCATCAGACGGACGGCCTTGCCGAGCTGGTCTGCTCCAACAGTTTCCGCTCCGACGATGCGGACAAGAACGCAGTGGGGCTGTTGCACCAAGAAATGCGGCGACTGGGCTCGCTCATTATGGCGCAGGCCGAACCGGCCAAGGTGCCCGCCGGATCGGCGCTGGCTGTCGACCGCCATGTGTTTTCAGGCGGCGTCACTCGCGCGCTGGCCGAGCATCCCCATATCGAGATCGTGCGCGAGCGGATCGACGACCTGCCGACGCAGGGCATGACCATCGTCGCCACCGGCCCGCTCACCGCCCCGGCTTTAGCCCGAAGCATCGGGCAGGCAGCGGGGATGGAGCATCTCGCCTTCTTCGACGCCATTGCCCCGGTCATCCATTTCGATAGCATCGACATGGACAAATGCTGGATGGCGAACCGCTGGGATAAGGTCGGTCCCGGCGGCGGCGAGGGGAAGGATTATATCAACTGCCCGATGACGAAGGACCAGTATCAAGCCTTCGTGCAAGGGCTGATGGATGGGGAAAAGACCGAGTTCAAGGAGTGGGAGGCAAACACCCCCTATTTCGAAGGCTGCATGCCGATCGAAGTCATGGCGTCGCGCGGACCGGAAACGCTGCGCCATGGGCCGATGAAGCCCATGGGCCTCGACGACCCACGCACCGGGCGCTGGCCCTATGCCGTGGTGCAACTGCGGCAGGACAATGCGAGCGGCACACTCTGGAACATGGTGGGATTCCAGACCAAACTGAAACATGGCGCGCAGGTCGATCTTTTCCGGACGATACCGGGCCTGGAGCAGGCGGAGTTCGCACGGCTGGGCGGCCTGCACCGCAATACCTTCATCCAGAGCCCCAAGCTGCTCGATCCCACGCTGCGCCTGAAAAGCGCGCCGCATATTCGGTTCGCCGGGCAGATGACGGGATGCGAAGGCTATGTCGAAAGCGCGGCCATCGGGTTGCTGGCGGGACGGTTCGCCGCTGCCGAGCTTTTGGGTGAGGCGCTGGCGCCGCCGCCCCCCGACACGGCGCTGGGCGCGTTGCTGGGCCATGTGACTGGTAACGTAGCGACGGCGGACTATCAGCCGATGAACGTCAATTTCGGCCTTTTCCCGCCGCTTGCCGATGTGAAGAAAAAAAGCCGGAAGGAAGCCTATACAGCGCGGGCGCGCGCGTCGTTCGGCGCATGGATGGGCGACATGGCACTCGCCTGACGCGTTTTCCGAATCAGCATTGGCATTTGGGTTTGGCGGTCCGTTTGGGCGCGGTGGTCGCGAATTCCGCAGGCGTCAACTTGCCGTCCCCATTCGCGTCAGCCGCCGCGAAGCGATCCGCGGTGGCGACGGCCCATTCCTCGAACGACAGAAGATTGTCCCCGTCCTTGTCGAGCGCCTTGAACGCCTTTACCCGGCTGCCGAGCATTTCAACCCGGGTGATGACGCCGTCGCGATTGCGGTCGTAGCGTTCGAACCGTTTCTGTTCGCGGCTCCTTTCGCTGGCCTGCGCCGGGACGGGGGGCGCTTCGCCTACCGCGTCGGGGTCTCCTTCCGGCAGCGGCTCCAGCGCGGGCGGCGGCGGGGGAGCGGAAGCGAATTGGGGCAGCGGTTGCCGGCTGGCGCGTCCCTGCCACCAGAACAGCCCACCCGCAATCAGCAGCAGCATCGCCATCGCGCCTGCGAGTAAACGCCCCATCTCATCGTCTCCCTGTGTCGCGTGGACGCTATCCCGATCCGCTACCGCCCGACAAGCGCGATCCGTAACAGGCGCAGGGCGTAGGATCGGGGAACACCGGTCGGCGCGCCGCGTCCTGCCAAAACATCCTGCCGCGCCAGCGTGAAGGCGATGCGCAGCGGCTTCCATGACCGGGGCCAACGGGTGTCGCGAACGTCGGGCGCGGCGCTGCGCGCCAGCTTGAGCGCCCCCCGCGCCAACGCCGCATCGTTGACATGCCCGGCCAGATCCCAAAGCGCCCAGACTCGCCCCGCCGCGATCAGCCACGGGGGCGGATCGGCTTCGTCCGCCAGCGCCCGGAACAGGCCGCCGCCCCGCCCGGTCGCGTAGTCCTGCAACTGCGTGTCGCCAAGGTCCGGCTCGACCGTCAGAATTTCCCAGCCGTCTATCATCGAGACCAGACCCGGCGCGGCCATGCCGCCGGTTTCGCGCAGAGCGTCGGCAACGGGCTCTCCCCGCCCCTTCACACCCGCCGTATCGTCGATCACGTCATTCCACCAGGCAAGCCGCATCTGCCCGATGATAGGTTCGCTCGTGGTGCGCGCGACAGCGGCGAGACGGCCATCGAACGCCCATATCGCACGATGGCGAGCGCCGTGCGCACCGGCGTGCGCGCAAAGAAGGGAGGGCATGGGGGGCAGCATCGGATGTACCAAATTGTCATAGCCCGGCGGCGTCATTTTACCAATTCTTTAACCCCCAACCCTTAACTCGATGAAATTCAAGCTCGCATAAAAAGGTCGTAGTCGAGTCCGGCACACACAATGCCGACGGAACTGAGGCGGGTGGTAGCAACGCAATGAACAGACACGCAAATATATTCACCGGCCTCTTGTCCCGGCTTCGGACTAGCCAAGCGGGCAACACGCTGGCGATCGTCGCCGCTGCCCTGCTGCCTTTGGCGGCAATGGTCGGCAGCGGTCTGGACATAAGCCGTGGCTACCTGGCGCAGGTACGGTTGCAGCAAGCCTGCGACGCAGGCGTGCTTGCGGGCCGCAAGCTGATGGGCACGGCAGGCGTGCTGACGCCAGCCGTGACGGCGGAAGTGCGCAAATATGTGCGCTTCAATTACCCGGACAGTTACATGGGATCGTCGTTGCAAGACGCGAATATCGTTCCCACGCTGGGCACCAACGACCAGATCAACCTGTCGATATCGACCACCGTGCCGACCGTGCTGATGACCCTGTTCGGTCGCCAGACGATGGCCGTAGCGGCGACATGCAGCGGCAGGAACGATTATGCCAATATCGACATTGTCCTGGTGCTCGACAACACCGGATCCATGGCGTGCAAGCCCGAACGCGACGGCACCGATTGCAGCAACTGGATATTCGGCAACGGGCGGAGCGGTCAAACAATGACCGTGAACGGCAAGACCGTCACCTATGTCGCCGAAGAAACCAGCGGGGGTGTCAATATTTCCCGGATGCAGGCGCTGCGCACCGCCCTGTCCAACCTCCAGTCGCAGATGGCGACCATCGAAAACCAGTTCAACGTAGCGTCTCCTGGCAGTCGCAAGCGCGTGAGATGGGACTGTCAGGATTTCCGTGTGCGGCCGGGCGGTTGATCATCAGGCCGCCATGGCTCTGATGAAACGTTCGCCGAAGATCACGGCAAATTGCGCCT
>NZ_QFOA01000053.1 GCF_003248505.1 Sphingobium sp. | reverse complement strand
ACGAGGCCTGAGCCGGGAACGACCATCGCATGCTTGACGCCAGGCGCCCTGGTACGGCCCTTGAGCAGGGCGGCGGCGGCCCGCAGATCCTCGATCCGGCAGTTGGTGCAGCTGCCGATGAAGATATGTTCGATCGCCACGTCCTGCATCCGCTGCCCGGCGGAAAGACCCATATAGTCGAGCGATTTCTGCGCCGCCGCCTGCTTGGAAGGGTCGGCGAAGCTCATGGGATCGGGCACGCTGCCGGTGACGGGGATCACATCTTCCGGGCTGGTGCCCCAGGTGACGTTGGGCACGATGTCGGCGGCGTCGATCACCACCGTCTTGTCGAACACAGCGCCTTCGTCGGTGTGAAGCGTCCGCCAATAAGCGACCGCCGCGTCCCAATCCGCGCCCCTGGGCGCCAGCGGACGGCCTTCCAGATAGGCAAAGGTCTTGTCGTCGGGCGCGAACAGGCCCGATCGCGCGCCCGCCTCGATCGACATGTTGGCGACGGTCAGCCGACCCTCGATCGACATGTCGCGGAACACGGAGCCGCGATACTCCATGACATGGCCGGTCCCGCCCGCCGTGCCGATGCGGCCGCAGATGGCGAGTGCCACGTCCTTCGCCGTGACGCCGGGAGCAAGCCGCCCCTCCACCACGACTTCCATCGTCTTGGACTGTTTGAGCAGCAGCGTCTGGGTGGCGAGCACATGCTCGACCTCCGACGTGCCGATGCCGAAGGCGAGCGCGCCGAGCGCGCCGTGCGAGCTGGTGTGGCTGTCGCCGCAGACGAGCGTGGTTCCCGGCAGGGTGAAGCCCTGTTCCGGGCCGATGACATGGACGATGCCCTGTTCCGGGTCCGCGTCACCGATCAGGCGCACGCCGAATTCGGGCGCGTTCCTCTCCAGCGCGGCAAGTTGCTGCGCGCTTTCGGGATCGGCGATGGGGATGCGGTTGCCCGCCGCGTCGCGCCGCGCGGTGGTGGGGAGATTGTGATCGGGCACCGCGAGCGTCAGGTCGGGCCGCCGCACCTTGCGCCCCGCCATGCGAAGCCCCTCGAACGCCTGGGGACTGGTCACTTCGTGAACGAGGTGCCGGTCGATATAGATGAGGCAGGTGCCGTCCGGGCGGCGCTCGACAACGTGCGCGTCCCAGATTTTCTCGTAGAGGGTGCGGGGCTTAACCATGATGTCCTTCCCCCTAGACCCGGACGGGCTTAGGTGGAAGGGGCCGCACGACAAGAAGTGGCCGTTTTTATCGGCGACATGGCAAGAATGTTACGCTTGCCCCCTCATACCGCGCGACGATCGGCGACGATGCGCCCTGCGGCGGCAAGTTCGGCCTCGTGCGCATCCTCCCGCCACGGTTCCGCCAGCGCTTCCTCCTCCCATTGCCGCATCGCGGGGTGATCGAGCATATGATCGACCCATGCCCCCGCGACCGGTCCCACATCGAGGTCATAGGTGCGCACGCGGAAAGCGACGGGCGCATAGAAAGCGTCGGCGGCGGTAAAGACCGGTCCCGCTAGGAACGGTCCGCCGAACCGATCCAGCCCCTGCCCCCACAATTCGGCCAGCCGCGCGATGTCGCGGTGGAGCGAAGGCGAGTGCATGTGCGGTTCGACACGCACCCCGACGTTCATTGTACAATCGTTGCGCAGGGCGGAAAAGCCGCTGTGCATTTCCGCGACGGCGCACTGGGCAAAGGCACGCGCGGCGTCATCGGCGGGCCAGACGCCGGGGTGGCGGTCGGCGAGATACAGCGTAATGCCCAGCGAATCCCATATCGTGCGGTCGCCGTCGATCAGCGCAGGCACCTGCCCCGTCGGAGAAAAACTGCGGAAGGCGGCATAGTTGGTCGCGGCTGCGAACGGTTCCACCCGGTCCTCGAACGGAATGGCAAGAGCCTTCATGAGTATCCAGGGGCGCAGCGACCAGCTGCTGTAATTGCGGTTCGCGGTGATGAGCGTGTAGGTCATGGCGATGTTCCCCCGATGCGGCACGCCTTATGGCATAGCCTGTCGGGCGCGCGCGATACAGGGCCGCCCCTGCCGCTTTGGTCTGGCCAAGTCCATGGAAGCGCGCCACAAGAAGCCATCGCAGGGCGGCGGCTTCGCTGTCCGATCCCCTTTCCGATGGAGACCCCGCCTTGAACAGACGCCAGTTCCTTGCCACCAGCGGCGCGTCCGCGCTGGCCGTCGCGACGCCCGCGACGGCGCTTGCCGCTCCGAAAAGCCAGGATGCGCGCTTCCGGGCGATGCTGGACAGATTCTTTTACGACCGGCTGGCGGATTCGCCCGAAGGCGCGACGCGGCTCGGCTTCGACACCGGCCCGCGCGCGGCGCTGCGCGGCAGGCTTTCCGACACGAGCGCGGCAGGCGCGGAGCGCGACCTTGGCCGCACCAAGGCGCAGGCGAAGGAACTGGCTCGGGTCGACCGTGCGAAGCTGAACGAGGCGAGCCAGCTCGATTACGATGTCCTGACCTATCAGTTCGACCGCGAACTGGGCGGCGAAAAATTCGGCTATGGCGAGACGGCGGGCCGCTATGCACCCTACGTCATCAGCCAGCTGACCGGCAGTTATCGCGAGGTGCCCGATTTCCTCGATTCGCAGCATCGGGTGAAGGACGCGGCGGATGCCGACGCCTATCTGTCCCGCCTCGAAGCCTTTCCCGCAGCGCTGGACGGCGATACCGAACGGCAGCGAGCGGACGCGGCCAAGGGCGTGTTCGCCCCCGACTATATCCTCGACACGACGATGAAAATGCAGGCGGCGCTGCGCGACCAGCCGGCGGCGCAGACGGTGCTGGTCGCGTCCTTCGCCAGGAAACTGGCCGATGCGGGGCTGCCGCCCGAGCGCGCGGCGCAGGCGGAAAGGATCGTTGCGGACAAGATCTTCCCCGCCGTCGACCGTCAGCGCGCACTGGTGCAGCAATTGCGGGCGAAGGCAGTGCATGACGCGGGCGTGTGGCGGCTGCCCGAGGGCGAGGCATTCTACGCCGCCGCCGCCGAAGCCGCGACGACCACCAAGCTGACCGGCGAGGAAATCCACCAGATGGGCCTCGACCAGGTCGGCAACATATCGGCGCGGATCGACACCATCCTGAAAGGCCAGGGCATGACGCGCGGCACGGTGGGCGACCGGCTGGTGGCACTGAACAAGCGACCCGACCAGCTTTTCCCGAACACCGATCCGGGGCGCGATGCCTTGCTCGCTCAGCTCAACCGGCAGATCGCGGCTATGGCCAAGCGCCTTCCCGAAGTCTTCGCGCCCGATTGCCTGCCCAAGGCGCCGGTCGAGGTACGGCGCGTGCCGGTGACGATCCAGGCGGGCGCGCCGGGCGGCTATTACCAGAACGCCTCGCTCGACGGGTCGCGCCCCGCCATCTATTTCATCAACCTGCGCGATACGTTCGACCGGCCCAAGTTCGGGCTGGCGACGCTGACCCATCACGAAGCGGTGCCGGGGCATCATCTCCAGGTATCGGTCGCGCTCGAATCGGACGCGATCCCGATGATCCGGCGGCGTGGCGGCTATAGCGGCTATACCGAAGGCTGGGCGCTCTATGCCGAGCAGCTGGCGGACGAAATGGGCATGTATGACGGCGATCCGCTGGGGCAGGTCGGCTACCTCCAGTCGCTGCTGTTCCGGGCGACGCGGCTGGTGGTGGATTCGGGAATGCACGCCAAACGGTGGAGCCGCGAGCAGGCCACCGATTACCTGATCGCCACCACCGGCATCGCGCGCGGGCGCAGCCAGGGGGAAATCGACCGCTACACCGTCTGGCCTGGACAGGCGTGCAGCTACAAGATCGGGCATACCGTCTGGAACGATCTGCGCGAGGATATGAAGAAGCGGCAGGGCGCGGCGTTCGACCTGAAACAGTTCCACGAGGTGCTGACGCTGGGCGCGATGCCGCTCGACATCCTGAAGCAGACGGTGCGGCGGCGCGCCGGGATCGCCTGACGCCTGGAATACCGGCCCGGCGATGTGCCGCCGGGCCGTCCAGTTTATTCCACCCAAGTGTGCCAGGGAGAGTCGCTCCCCCGCGCGATGGCTCTTGGGTCGCGGATCAGGCCGCGAACTGGTTCATCGTATTGTGCGCGCCGCCCGCCTTCAGCGCGGCTTCGCCGGCGAAATATTCCTTGTGATCGTCGCCGATGTCGGAACCGGCCATGTTCTGGTGCCGCACGCAGGCGATGCCCTGGCGGATTTCCTGCCGCTGCACGCCCCTCACATAACCCAGCATCCCCTGTTCGCCGAAATATTCCTTTGCGAGATTGTCGGTGCTGAGTGCGGCAGTGTGGTAGGTCGGCAGCGTGATGAGGTGGTGGAAAATGCCCGCCTCGCGCGCGGCGTCTCTCTGAAATGTGCGGATGCGTTCGTCGGCTTCGGCGCCGAGGTCGGTGCCGTCATAATCCACGCTCATGAGCTTCGCCCGATCATAGGCGGACAGGTCGCGGCCTTCCTTTTCCCACGCGTCGAACACCTGCTGGCGGAAATTCAGCGTCCAGTTGAAGCTGGGCGAATTGTTGTAGACCAGCTTCGCATTGGGGATGACTTCGCGGATGCGGCTGACCATGCCGCCGATCTGGCCGATATGAGGCTTTTCGGTTTCGATCCACAGCAGGTCCGCGCCGTTCCGAAGCGCGGCGATGCAGTCGAGGACGCAGCGGTCCTCGCCGGTGCCGGGGCGGAAACGGTATAGGTTGGAGGGCAGGCGCTTGGGGCGCAGCAGCACGCCGTCGCGGCTGATGAGCACGTCGCCATGGGCGAGCGCGGCCGGATCGACGGGATCGCAGTCGAGAAAGCCGTTATACAGGTCGCCGATGTCGCCCGCCTCGCGGCTGAACGCGATCTGCTTGGTAAGGCCTGCGCCAAGGCTGTCGGTACGCGCGACGATGACGCCGTCGTCGACGCCCAGTTCGAGGAAGGCGTAGCGCACGGCCCGGATCTTCGCGAGGAAATCCTCATGCGGGACAGTGACTTTGCCGTCCTGATGCCCGCATTGTTTTTCGTCCGAAACCTGATTTTCGATCTGGATGCAGCAGGCCCCCGCCTCGATGAACTTGCGTGCGAGCAGGTAGGTCGCCTCGGCATTGCCGAACCCTGCGTCGATGTCAGCGATGATGGGGACGATATGGGTTTCATAATCGTCGATCCGGTGGAGCAGGCGATGCGTGGCGACCGCATCGCCTGCCGCCTTCGCAGCGTCGAGATCGCGGAACAGCATCCCCAGTTCACGCGCGTCCGCCTGGCGCAGGAAAGTGTAGAGTTCCTCGATCAGCGCGGGAACGCTGGTCTTTTCATGCATCGACTGGTCTGGCAGCGGGCCGAATTCGCTGCGCAGCGCGGCGACCATCCAGCCCGACAGATAGAGGTAGCGTCCCTTGGTGGTGCCGAAATGCTTCTTGATCGCGATCATCTTCTGCTGGCCGATGAAACCGTGCCAGCAGCCCAACGACTGGGTGTAAAGAGCCGGGTCCGCATCGTAGGCGGCCATGTCGGCACGCATGATCTTGGCCGTATAGCGGGCGATGTCGAGGCCGGTCTGGAACCGGTTCTGAAGGCGCATCCGCGCGACCGATTCGGGTGCGATGCCGTCCCAGTCCTGCCGGTCGGAAATGAGGTCACCGGCGCGGGCGATTTCGTTTTGATAGGTCATGGTCATCCATCCTTGAGTGCGGGGATGAACAGCGAAGTAGACAGCTGAACGCACTTTGCGCAGAGGGCGCGAGGTCCGGTTGTCGATCTTTACAAGAATATGCTGTAAAGTTGTAAAGAGCGGACAAGGGAGGGCGTGCGATGGCGAAGGACAGGCCGGTCTATATGGGGCCGCGGCTGCGGCGGCTGCGGCGCGAACTCGGCCTGACGCAGGCGGATATGGCCGCCGACCTTGAAATCAGCGCGTCCTATGTCGCGCTGCTGGAACGCAACCAGCGACCGTTGACCGCCGACATGCTGCTGCGCCTGGCGCGCACCTACAGGCTCGACATGGCGGAGGTCGCGGGCGACGGGGGAGCGGAACAGACCGCGCGGTTGCAGGCGGTGCTGCGCGACCCGATGTTCGCCGACATCGACCTGCCCGCGCTCGCGACCGGGGACGTGGCGGTCAACTATCCCGGGATCGCCGAGGCGCTGACGCGGCTCTACACCAGCTATCGCGAGGAGCATCTGGCGCTGGCCGACCGGGGAGCGGATGCGGTCCCGGCACAGGAGGCCGCAGACCCCGTTGCCGAATCGCGCCGGTTCCTGGCGGCGCGGCGCAACTGCTTCCCGCCGCTCGACGATCTGGGCGAAAGGCTGGCGAGCGAGGCGGATGCGGAAGGCGGGCTGTCGCAATGGCTGAAGGCACGGCACAATCTGCGGGTGCGGCGGCTGCCCCCCGACGTGATGGCCGGGTCGATGCGGCGACTCGACCGGCATCGCGATGCGGTGCTGCTGGACGAAACGCTGGACGGCGCGAGCGCGCAGTTCCAACTGGCGCTCCAGATCGCCTATCTCGAAATGCGCAAGGGGTTCGACGCACTGCTGAAGGACGGGCAGTTTTCGAGCCTGAGCGGCGAGCGGCTCGCACGGCGGGCGCTGGCAAGCTACGGCGCGGCGGCGATCCTGATGCCCTATGGCGCGTTCGCGAAGGCAGTCGAGGCGAAGGCCTACGATATCGAGGCGCTGGGGCGGCAGTTCGGCACCAGTTTCGAACAGACCGCGCATCGGCTGACCACGCTGCAAAAGCCGGGGCAGGAACGCGTGCCCTTCTTCTTTCTGCGAGTCGATCCGGCGGGCAATGTCAGCAAGCGGCTGGACGGTGCGGGATTTCCCTTTGCGCGGCATGGGGGTTCCTGCCCGCTCTGGTCCGTGCATCGCGTGTTCGAACGCCCGCGCGAGGTGGTGACGCAATGGCTGGAACTGCCCGAAGGACAGCGCTTCTTTTCCATCGCCCGGACGGTGACGGCGGGCGGCGGCGGCTGGGGCGCGGCGAAGGTCGAACGCGCGATCGCCCTATGCTGCGCGGCGGAGCATGCCCATCGGCTGATCTACACGCAGGGGACGGATCGGGCGGAACCGACGCTCATCGGCGTCACCTGCCGCCTGTGCCATCGCGCCCAATGCATGGCCCGCGCCGCCCCGCCCATGGGGCGCGAGATGTTGCCCGACGATTACCGGCGGACGCGCGCGCCGTTCGGGTTCGAGGGATGACCCCTCACCCCTCCAGAAAGTCGAGATAGGCGACCACGTCGTTGTCGGTGGCTAGGAAGAGGCCGTCCTGCACCTCTTGCGGTTGCTGCGCCGCGATGCGCAGCGCTTCGCCCAGCGGCCCGTAGAGGATCGTGGTCGCGCCGCCGTCGTCGCCCAAATGATAGAGGCGCACTGTCGCGCCGTCGTAGGTAGTTCTCATACCGCAGCGCTAGCGCACACGCGGGCGCAAGTCAGCGGCGATCCGTAATCTTCATCGAGGGCGCGAGGCGATTCGCGCCGATGCGGACGGGATCGTCGGTGAAGTTCGCAACGAATGTCGAACCGCGCTCCAGCCCCGGCACGAAGCCCGCCCGGTTGCCTTCGATGACGAGCCCCGCGCTCGAATGCTCGCGGCCTTCGGGCGCGACGGTGATGAAGGCGGACCAGTTGTCCTTGTCCTTGCCCTGCACCATCTCGTTGCCCGAAATGACGCCGCTCGCGCCGTTGGACAGATCGATCATATAGTTGGTGAGGTGCCCGGCGCTGTCGTCGAAGCTGTTGCCGGTGATGGTGACGCGCGCCGTGCGGGTCTTGAGATAATGGCCGCCATCGCCCTGGTCGAAGCGACTGTTGGTGACGGCGAGGCTGGCGAGGCGACCGATATAGACGCCGTGCGCGCAGTCGAGATCGCGGTCGCAGCGACCCAGCTTGCGGAAGGTCGACTTGTCGATGGTCACTTGCCCGCCGTCATAGTCGCCGGTGAGGATGCCTTCCTCGCTGTTGCGGAACAGGCTGTTGGAGACGGTGAGGTTGCCGCTTTCGAGGCGGATGCCCGCGCCGTTGCCGTCGGGCACGCGGATGTTCTGGAAGACGATGCCGTCGATGCGACTCGACTTGCCCCGCAGGACGAGCGCGCCCTTCCCCTCGCACGGCACCCCGTCGAAGATCGCGGTGCCCGGTGTCGCGGCGCGGACGGTGACATCGCCCCCCTGCTGCACCGCGCACTGGCGATAGGTGCCGGGCGCGACGAGAACGGTGCCACGCCCGTCGCCGATGGCCGCGAGCGCATCGCCGAGGGTGCCGTAGCTCACGCCCGTTTCCTCGACGGTGAAGGGCGCACGCCCCGCTTGCGCCGTCGCCGAGGAGATGACGGCGACCGACACGAGGAGGCAGGTGGACAGGATGCGCATGGCCGCACGATAGGCCTGCGCCGCCCCCGCTCCAACACTACAACAGGGTTAACGGCTGCCCCGTTCTGGCACAGGCGCGGCGGCAGGCATGCGCGCCGGCATGGCCGCGCCATTACCGATCTTTAAGCTGACTCAGGCCGGACGGGCGCGCATATTTCGGCCTGCGAGGCACGGACTTCGCCTCGCTCTGGCAAAGGACGAAGATCATGATGAAGACGCTGATCCTGTCGACCGCCCTGCTTCTGGGAACCGCTGGCCTGGCCCAGACGGCGAGCGCAGCCGACGCCAACCCGCCGCTCTGTTCCAAGAGCGTGACCGACGAGTGCATCAACCCGTCGCAGGCCCCCAAGGCAATGCACGCAAAGGCGCATCATGCGGCAAAGGCGGCGCGCCATCACCACCGCGCAGCGAAGAAATAAGGCGCAGGCGGCGGGAGGGAGGTCTTCTCCCCGGCCTTCCCCCCGCCCCCCTTCTTCCTAGACCCGGTCGGCCTGCACCACCGTGTCGAGCGCACGAAGCGCCGACAGGATGCGGTTGAGATGCTGGGCATCGGCGACTTCCAGGTCGATGACGTCGGTGTGGAACGGCCCTTCGCGGTTCACCAGCTGAAGATTGAGAATGTTCGCCTTGGTCGCGCCGAACACATTGGTGACGGCGGCGAGCGCGCCCGGCTGGTTCTTCACGATGACAGAGAGGCGCGCGGTGCCGCCCTTCGACTTGCTGTCCCAGGCAAGATCGACCCAGTCGTCGCCCTGCTCCACCTCCAGCGACCGGCAATCGATCGTGTGCACCTCGATCGGCTCGCCGGTGCGGCGCACGCCCACGATCCGGTCGCCCGGCACAGGGTGGCAGCAATCGCCCAGGCTGTAGGCGATGCCGGGAGTGAGGCCGCGGATCGACACCGGCTCATGCTGGCGCGGATGCGCTTCCTCCACCCCCTCCGCCGTGGTGGAGCCGGGGACGAGCGCTTCCATGACTTCATGGTCGAGGACGCGGTGCGTGGCGATGGCGACCATCAATGCGGCGCGATCCTCCAGCTTCAGGCGCTTGAGCGCGGCGACGAGCGCCTTTTCGCCCAGTTCCTTGGCAAGATCGGGAGTGAAGCGGCCGACGATCTCGTCATAGAGTTTTTCGCCCAGCTTGATTTCCTCGCCGCGCTGCTTCTGGCGAATGTAGCGGCGGATGGCGGCGCGCGCCTTGCCGGTGATGGCGAAGGTCAGCCAGCCGGGTTGCGGTTCCTGCCCGACCGACTTCAGGATTTCGACCTGATCGCCGTTTTCGAGCGTGGTGCGCAGCGGCACGACGCGCCCGTTCACCTTCGCCCCCACGGTCTGGTTGCCGAGCGAGGTGTGCACGGCATAGGCGAAATCGACCGTGGTCGATCCCTTGGGCAGCTGATGCAACTCGCCCTTGGGGGTGAAGGCGAAGATGCGGTCCTGATACATCGCCATGCGGGTATGTTCGAGCAGTTCGTCGGCGTCCTGGCTTTGCTCCAGGATTTCGACGAGATCGCGCAGCCAGGCAGCGTGATGGTCGGCAGCGTCGCCTTTCTGCTTGTAGGCCCAGTGCGCGGCGAGGCCCATTTCGGCGTCGTTGTGCATGGTCCGGCTGCGGATCTGCACCTCGATCCGGGCATTGTCCTGATGGATGACGGTGGTGTGCAGCGACTGGTAGCCGTTGCGCTTGGGCGTCGAGATATAATCCTTGAACCGGCCCGGCACCATCTTGAAGGTCTGGTGGATGATGCCGAGCGCGCGGTAGCAGTCCTCGACGCTGTCGGTGATGACGCGGAACGCCATCACGTCGGTCAGCTGTTCGAAGCTGATGTGCCGTTCCTGCATCTTCTTCCAAATGGAGAAGGGATGTTTTTCGCGGCCCGACACGCTGACCGACATCCCCTTGCCCGCGAGCAGCAATTGCAGTTCCGCGCCGATGCGGTCGACCTTGTCGTGGCCGCCCTCCTTCAGCTGTTCGAGGCGGCGGGTGATGCTGTCATAGGCTTCCGGCTCGATCTCCCGGAAGGCGAGCAACTGCATTTCGCGCATGAAGTCGTACATGCCGATCCGCTCGGCGAGCGGGGCGTAGATATCCATCGTCTCGCGCGCGATGCGGCGGCGCTTGTCCGGGTTCTTGATGAAGTGGAGCGTGCGCATGTTGTGCAGCCGGTCGGCCAGCTTCACCAGCAGCACGCGGATGTCGTCGGACATGGCGAGCAGGAATTTGCGAAGATTTTCCGCCGCCCGCTCATTCTCGCTCATCGCCTCGATCTTGCTGAGCTTGGTCACGCCGTCGACCATGCGCGCGACGTCGGGGCCGAACGCGCTCTCGATCTCCTCATAGGTGACGAGCGTGTCCTCGATCGTGTCGTGGAGCAGCGCGGTCACGATGGTCTGGTCGTCGAGGTTGAAGTCGGTGAGGATGCCCGCCACCTCGATCGGGTGGCTGAAATAGGGGTCGCCGCTGGCGCGCTTCTGGCTCCCGTGCTTCTGGACCGAAAAGACGTAGGCGCGATTGATCATCGCTTCGTCCGCATGCGGATCGTAGCGCTTTACCCGTTCGACAAGTTCATATTGACGCAGCATCGTTGCCCGATTGTGTGAGAACGGGCTTGCGGCGCAACAAAAAAATCCCACTTACTGTCAATCAGACGGCTCTTTTGCATCGACCGTCGCTTTGCGCTATGCATGTCGGCTTATGAAACATAACCTTGCCCAGGATCTCGAACAATGCGCGCTTCCCGCCGCGCTGGAGGCTATGGGCGAACGCTGGTCGTTCCTGATTCTTCGCGGCGCGCTGTCGGGGCTGCGCCATTTCGAAGAGTTTCAGTCGACGCTGGGCATCGCCCGCAACATCCTGGCCAACCGGCTGTCGCGCCTCGTCGAAAACGGGATCATGGTGCGCCAGCCGATGCTGTGCGACCGGCGGAAGGTCGAATATCGGCTGACCGACAAGGGACAGGACCTCGCCCCTGCCATGATCGCCTTGCGCCAGTGGGGCGAAAAATGGGGATGCGGTCCGCAATCGTGCCAGGTGCTGGCCGACATCCGCGACCGGCAGCCGATCCGCGGAGTCGCCATCCAGGCGCATGACGGGCGGATGCTGGAACTGTCGGACCTTTGCTGGGTATGCCCCGACGAAATGACGCCGATGACATCGGAAACCGAGCGGCAGCCCGCCGCCGCCTGACCCCGCTTCACGTGCGCGCCGAAAGCCTCTAGGGTCGAGGGCATCATGTCCGCGCCCCGCATCCAGCCCCAACCCTTCTTCGCGGACAAGAACCGCGCTTTCTGGAACCTTCAGTCGCTCGGGTGGGCCGGTGCCTTCCTGTTGCGCGGGTCGTCGACCGTCGCCAACGGGCAGCCGCTCTCCAGCCTGATCCCGGTCCTCATTTCCACCATCACCGGCTATTCGGTGACGCTGCTGATCGCGGTCGTCTTTCGCTTCCTGCAACGGCAACGGCCCTTCGTCACCTGGGGCGTGTCCATCGTGACGGTACTGCTGGCCGCGGGCCTCGTCGCGTTCATCGACGCATGGGTCTTTTCCACACAGAACCGGGCGAGCGAGACGGCAGGATTGCAGCTGTTCCTGGGCGCCTTCTACCTGTCGGTGACGCTGATCGGGGCGTGGTCCGCGCTCTATTATGCGATCAATTTCTACCTGACGGTGGAGGAGCAGGCCGACCAGCTGCTGCGGCTGGAAACCCAGGCGGCGAACGCGCAGCTCGCCATGCTGCGATACCAGCTCAATCCGCATTTCCTGTTCAACACGCTGAATTCCATATCGACTCTCGTGCTGCTGAAGCAGACCGACCGCGCGAACGCAATGCTGTCGCGCCTGTCCTCCTTCCTGCGCTACACGCTCATCAACGAGCCCACCGCGCAGGTGACGATCGAGCAGGAGATCGAGACGCTCAAACTCTATCTGGAGATCGAAAAGATGCGGTTCGAGGATCGGTTGCGCCCGATCTTCGTGGTCGATCCTGCGGTGTCGAAAGCCCGCTTGCCCTCCCTCCTGCTCCAGCCCCTGGTCGAGAATGCGATCAAATATGCCGTCACCCCCAAGGAGGAAGGCGCGGACATCACCGTCAGCGCGCAGCCTGCCGGTGAAAACGTCCGGATCGTCGTATCGGACACGGGGCCGGGATTGAACGAAAGCGGAATGAAGCCGCACATCCCCATGAGCGAGGGAACAGGCGTTGGTTTGCCGAACATCCGCGACCGGCTGATTCAGGCGTTCGGGGAACGGCAAAGCTTCGAAACGCGTTCCACTCCGGGCGGATTTTCGGTCATCATCGAACTTCCGCTGAACATGGATGAAACATCGAAAGTGGCCGCATGACCATCAGAACAATCCTCGTCGACGACGAAAGCCTGGCTGTCCAAGGCCTTGCGCTGCGTCTGCAAGCGCATGAGGATGTCGAAATCGTCGAAACCTGCACCAATGGCCGCGAAGCCATCCGCGCGATCAAGACGCACAAACCCGACCTTGTGTTCCTCGATATCCAGATGCCCGGTTTCGACGGCTTTTCCGTCGTCCAGGGCATGATGGAAGTGGAGCCGCCGCTCTTCATCTTCGTCACCGCCTACAGCGACTACGCCATTCGCGCGTTCGAAGCGCAAGCGGTCGATTATCTGATGAAGCCGGTGGAGGAAGGCCGCCTTGCCGACGCGCTCGACCGGGTGCGCCAGCGCCTGTCGGAAAAGCGGCAGGTGCAGGAGGTCGAAAAACTGCGCGAGGTGCTGGCCGAAGTCGCGCCGCAGGCGATGAGCGACTTCGCCTCCGACGACGAGGCGCCTGCCTCCAACCGGTTCGAAAAGCTCATCAACATCAAGGATCGCGGGCAGATTTTCCGCGTCGATGTCGATTCGATCGAGCGAATCGACGCGGCGGGCGACTATATGTGCATCTATACCGCCGACAATTCGCTGATCCTGCGCGAGACGATGAAGGACCTCGAAAAGCGGCTGGACCCGCGCAATTTCCAGCGCGTGCACCGATCGACCATCGTGAACCTGAGCCAGGTGCGGCAGGTGAAGCCGCATACCAACGGCGAATGCTTCCTCGTCCTCGAAAGCGGTGCGCAGGTGAAGGTCAGCCGGTCCTATCGCGACGTGGTCGCGCGCTTCGTGCATTAAGGCGTCAGCGGAACACCCACCGGCGGTTGAGCACGAAGACGACCGCCGGGGTCACGAACAGCATGGCCGGGATGGGCGACCATTCCGGCCATTCCTTGTAAGTGACGCAAAGATAGACCCAGAGCGCATTGAGCGCATAGCTGACCAGCGACACCGCAGCGAAGCGAACCGTCCGCGCGGCATGGCTGCCCTGCTTGTCCTGCCCGCGAAAGGTGAAGGCGTTGTGGCTGACATAGCCGATCAGCACCGCCGCGCAGAAGCCTGCGGTGTTAGCAAGTTGCGGATGCAGGCCGACCGGCGCGGCCAGCGTCCAGTAGATCGCCGCCTGGCAGGCGGTGACGAACAGGCCGGTGATGCCATAGCGGACGATCTGCCAGACCAGCGCCTGCCGCTGCGGTGACAATCGTGACAGCAAATTCATGAAACGGCCCCGTTGCGCTTTGTGCCGCAGCGTCTAATCCACCGCCATGACCTTGCATAGCCGCCAAACCCTGCGCGCGCGCCTTCCCCACTGGCTGCGGACGACCGGCGCCTATACCGCGCGACACTGGGTCTGGCTGACCTTCCTGTTGTGGATCGCGATCGTGGCGGCCAATCTGGTCGACCGCTGGCAGGCGATCCACTGGCTGGTGCTGGGCGATACCGACGACAATATCCGCTATGTCCAGGTCAAGGACTGGCTGGCGGGACAGGGCTGGTTCGATCTGCGGCAATACAGGCTCGATCCACCGGGCGGCGCGAATATCCACTGGTCGCGGCTGGTCGACCTGCCGATCGCGGGCCTGATGCTGTTCTTTCGCGCGTTCGTGGGGCAAGGGCTGGCGGATCGGCTGGCCTGCGGCATCGCGCCGCTGATCCCGCTGTTCCCGCTGATGCTGAGCCTGGGCTTTATCGGGCGGCGGCTGGCGGGGCCGAACGGCTGGTTCCTCGCGGCGCTCGCACCGCTAGCGACCCAGATGGCGCTTGGCATGTATGCACCCATGCGCATCGACCATCATGGCTGGCAACTGGCGCTGGCGCTGGCAATGCTGGCCGGGGTGATCGACGAGAAGCGAGTGCGCGGCGGTATCGTCGCGGGTCTGACCAGCGCCCTGTCCATCGCCATCGGGATGGAGATGATCGTCTATCTGGCGGCGGGAGGCGCGCTGATCGCGCTGCGCTGGGTCTTCAGGCCCGGCGCGGAAAAGCGGATGCTGCCCTATGCGCTGAGCCTCGCGGGCGGCACGTCCGTCCTTTACCTCCTGTTCGCGAGCTATGCGAACCGCGCGATGGTGTGCGACGCGATCTCCCCCATCTGGGTCGCGGTGTTCGGCACGGCGGGCGCGGGGATGACGATCCTGTCGCTGCTGCCGCTGCGCACCTGGCCGGTGCGAATGGCGGCAGGCGCGGTCGTGGGCGGCGCGGTGGCGGCGTTCCTTTACCTGAACTGGCCGCAATGCCTGTCCCCCTACCAGATTTCGCCCGAACTCCAGCGATTGTGGCTGGCCAATATCCGAGAGGCCAAGCCGATCACGGCGCAGGCGCAAAGCCTGGTCGTGCCGCTGCTCGCCGTGCCGGTGGCAGGCGTGATCGGCCTTCTCTGGGCCTTGTGGGACGCGCGCCGGGATGGCGAGCGGCTCTGGGCCTGGGCGACAGTCGGCCTGATGATGCTGTTTTCGACCGCGCTCCTGTTCTGGCAGTTGCGCGCAGGTCCGGCAGCGCAGCTGATGGCGATCCCGCCTGCCGCATGGGCGGCGCACAAGCTGGTCGCGATGCTGATGACCGGGACGCGGCGCACGCGGATCGTCGCGGGCGCAGGCGCGGCGGTGCTAGCGGCGGTCGCCTTCGTATACCCCCTCTATCCGCAGGCGCTGACGCTTTATCAACGGGTGACGGGCACGGTGCCCAAGGCATGGCGTCCATCCGCCAAGGCGCGCACCGATGCGATCAACAAGGCGAATGCGCGTTGCCGCACGCTGCCGGCGCTGGAGGTGCTGGATCAATTGCCGCCCGCGACGATCTTTACCATGGTGGACATGGGGCCGCGCCTCATTGCGACGACCCACCATAGCGCGCTGGCCGGACCTTATCATCGCAACGGATCGACGATCCTCGACATCCATCACGCCTTCGACGGACCGGCAAGCGGCTTTCGCGCCATCGCGGCGAAGCACCACGCGACCTATCTGCTGCTGTGCCCCAACTTCCCGGAGGGCACCATCTATCAGTCGCGCAGTCCGCAGGGCTTCTATGCCGGGCTGATGCGCGGAACGGTGCCGGGATGGCTGAAGCCGGTGACGCTGCGGACGGGCATGACCCTGCCCTACCGGCTTTACCGCATCGATTATTCAGCGGCGGGCGGCAAAAAAGTCGCGCAGCAGCGCTGAGGCCTCCGCTTCGGCGAGGCCACCGTAGACTTCGGGCCGGTGGAGGCATTGCGGCTGGGTGAAGAGGCGCGGCCCCTGTTCGATGGCGCCGCCCTTCGGATCGGACACGGCATAATAGAGCCGCGCGATCCGCGCGTGAGAGATTGCGCCTGCGCACATCGGGCAGGGTTCCAGCGTGACCCAAAGGTCGCATCCGGTCAGCCTGAAATCGCACAAATGCGCTGCCGCAGCGCGCATCGCTACGATTTCGGCGTGAGCGGTGGGATCGCAATCGCGGCGATTGCGGTTTTGCCCCTCCCCCACGATAACGCCATTTCGTGTTACCACCGCGCCGATCGGCACTTCCCCAGCCGCCTGGGCAAGGCGCGCCAAGTCGAGCGCGCGGCGCATGGGGTCAGGCAAGGGAAAGGGCGAGGTCACCGCCCCGCCCTAAACATCTGCGCCCGTCAGGGGAAGATCAGGGCTTCTTGACGTCCACTGTCGGCACTTCGACCGTTTCGTTGCGAGTGCCGACTTCGACCTTTGCGACGCTCGCTTCATATTTGGGCAGTTGCCCGCCCTTGACCTGCACTTGCGGCAGGCTTCCCGTCTGCGTGCGTTGCAGGTCGATGAAGCCCGTGGCGATGCCTCCGGCCAATACCAGCAGCACGATGATCAACACGCCTCCGATGGCTTTCATATCCGCCTCCTTTGCTTTAACGATGGGAACAACGCCGCGTGCGCCAAAGGGTTGCCCGGCTGCGCCGCTGCGGGTTGACGGATTGCCCGAATCCCGTTATCGGCGCGGCTTTCCGAACGAACCCGAATTTTTGAAGGTTGATTTGATATGTCGCGCATCTGCGAGCTGACCGGCAAGGGCCGCCAGGTGGGTCACAACGTGTCCCACGCCAACAACAAGACCAAGCGTGTGTTCCTGCCCAACCTGCAGAATGTCTCGCTGATTTCCGAGGCGCTGGAAACCACGGTGAAGCTGCGCGTGTCGACCCACGGCCTGCGTTCGGTCGAACATAATGGCGGCCTGGACAACTGGCTG
This sequence comes from Sphingobium sp., assembly GCF_003248505.1. Classification (GTDB taxonomy): domain Bacteria; phylum Pseudomonadota; class Alphaproteobacteria; order Sphingomonadales; family Sphingomonadaceae; genus Sphingobium. The sequence continues at coordinate 6,022 of NZ_QFOA01000053.1, read as the reverse complement.
GTCAAGACCAGCGACGAAAAGCTGTCGCTGAAGGCTCGTCGCCTGAAGCGCGACATCCTCAAGAAGAAGTCCGCCGTCGCGGCCTGATTTCCTTTCGGAAGGTTTCGGCACAGGAGCGGCCCCTTACCGGGCCGCTTTTTTGCGTGGTTTTCCAGCGGGGATTTTCAAGGAATGTCGGGCAGCGCGAATTTCAGAAGCAGGGTGCGCTGAAAAAATTCGTGATTGTCGTCGGACACGATCCAGACGACACGCCTTCCGCCTTCGTGCGTGACCGCCAGCCCTTCGAAATTGTCGGCGAGTAGCGGCGGCGCCAGCAAAGCGAGCGTGCGCGCCCTCAGCAACGCGCCCGGCTGCGGGCGGGGCGGCAGGTCGACGATGGCGAGTGTCGCTGTGAAGAGGTCCTTCATCGTCAGGCGACGGTTGAGGACCAGCAGGTGCCGGTCGTCCAGAGCCACCGCATCGGTGGGACGAAAACCCTGCGGCGGGGCATAGCGCAGATGGATGGGATCGGGCGTGGCCCCTTCCGCCGGATCGCCGCTGAACAGCAGCGCGTCGTGGCGACCGTCGCGCGTCATTCCCATTTCCCCGATGGCGAGGAAGCGCCCGTCGGGCAGCCGCGCCAGCGATTCTATCGATCCGGTTTCGGGCCAGGCGACGATTTCCGGCCAGGTGCGGCACGCCTCCACACGGGCGAAGCCGGGCGAATAGCGGCAGATGGACTGCAACATTTCGAACCCCACCCAATAGCGGTCGGTCACGGGGTCGTGCGCCATCGATTCCGAATCCCATTGCCACCAGGGGCGATCCCGATCCTGCGGGCGGACCGGGAGGGGCGCGATGAAGGGCCGCCGCTCGGCGTCCCCCGCCCCCATGTGAAAGCCCATGAGGACGCCTGAATCGCTGAGCGCCAGAACCTGCCCCCGGTCGCTGACCAGCATCGAGGAGACGCCGCCGAAGCCGGGATTGTCACTCTCAAGCGACCAGCCGCCCAGATAGGTCAGCGCACCCGCCCGGCGAAGCGCCGGGTCGGCGCTGCTGAGGGCAAGCGGACGGGATCGGACGAGCAGCTCCGCCGGCCGGATCGCAGCAGGTTTGGACGGCGGCCGGGCGGGCAGCAACAGGATGGCGATAGCCAGCACGATGAAAATTCGCAGCATCGGCAAAGGCCTTAGGCGATTTGTCGGCAGGCCGCAGCACCGGCATGGCAGAATGTTGGTCCCTGAACGCAGGCTGTCATCTACATTCAGCCTTGGCTCAAGGCGAATCGGTCATAAGATGTGCAATCGAAGGGCTATCCCGTTCTGTCAGACGGCCGCCCCAGAGGATGGCAAGATGAGGAGAACCGCCATGAAGACGAAGTTTCTTGTAAATTTGGGCGCGGCTCTGGCGATGGGCGTCGCATCCTTCGCCGCCACCACGGCCCCTGCCAGCGCGCAATATTATCGCGGCTACGACCGGGGCGATTATTATCGCGGCGGGTACGACCGGGGCTATCGCGATTATCGCGGATACGATCGGGGCTATCGCGGCGACGGTTATTACCGCAACAATTATCGCGGCTATCGCGGCGGTTATCGCTGCCGTGACAACGGCACCGGCGGCACCATCATCGGTGCGATCGCAGGCGGTCTGCTGGGCAACGAGATCGGCAAGGGCGGTCGCGACCGCTACGGATATCGCCGGGGCGACGGCACGACCGGCGCCATCGTGGGCGCAGGCGTGGGCGCGTTGGCCGGTCGGGCAATCGACCGTAACTGCTAAGAGCGCAACGGCATCGCTTTATAGAGGGTCGCCCGCACGGGCGGCCCTTTTTTATGGCCTCAAGGTCGGGTCGCCTCGCGATGCCGATCCGCACGAGCAGCGGCTGCGGCGGCGGGATTGAGCGAAGGCCCGGTATCGCCTGTCGGGGCATCCTGCGCATCGACGCGCGCCGCTGCCCGATTGAGCGCATCGGCCTGCGCGGCGGTCAGGCCGCCGACGCCATCGCCCTCCCCTTCCGCCGGGCCGCACGATACCAGCAGCACGAGCATCGCGGACAACAGGGTCAGGCGGATCATCGCACATCCTTCCACGCAAAAGGGCCGCGCCGTTGCCGGCACGACCCTTCGTAACCTGAAAAACCCCCCAAAGGGTCTTACATCGCGTTCGCGGCGTTGTTGGTCGCGTTCGACGCAGCGTTGGCGGCGTTGTCGGCAGCGTTCAGCGCGGCGTTCATGGCGTTGTCGGCAGCGTTCGACGCGTTCTCAGCCGCATTGGCAGAGTTATTGGCGGCGTTTTCTTCGCTCTTGCCCGAGCAAGCAGCGAGGCCGAGCGAAGCGGCGAGAACGAGCGAAAGAGCAATCGACTTGGTCATGGGCAACAACCCCTCTCTGAGAAAAACAAAATGCAGACCACTCTCGGAGAAAAGCTCACCCCCCATTGCGCCTGCGGGCCGATTCGTAATGCCTTGAACGCTGCAATTCAATCCCATTTCATGACGGTTGCGGTAAAGAGCCCGGGATCGCCCGGCATGAAGGCGCGGCATTGACGTATATAAAGATTTCTTTATATGATACCGCCATGGTAGCGTCGCTCGACATTTTCCGCGCTCTGGGCGATCCGACACGGCTGCGGATCGTGCACCTGTTGCGCGCCATGGAACTGGCGGTGGGCGAAATCGCGCAAGTGGTCGGACAGAGCCAGCCGCGCGTGTCCCGGCATGTGCGCATCCTTGCCGAAGCGGGTCTGGTCGAACGGCGCAAGGAAGGAAATTGGGTGTTCCTGCGCCTGTCGCGGGCGCGCGCCGTGGAACCGTTCCTGACCCTGTTCGACCGGCTGGAACCCGCGGCGGCCGAAGCGTTGTGGCAGACGGCGGACCTTGCGCGCCTGGCGGCGGTGCGCGCCGACCGCGCAAAGGCGGCGGAAAGCTATTTTGCCGACCATGCCGAGGAATGGGACGCGATCCGGTCGCTCCACGTCGCGGAGGGCGAGGTCGAAGCGGCGATGCGCGCGCTGCTGAAGCCCGAACCGATCGGCCATCTGCTCGACATCGGAACGGGCACGGGGCGGATGATCGAACTGTTCGGACAGGACGCGCGCGCCGTGACCGCCATCGACCGCAGCCCCGACATGCTGCGGCTCGCCCGCGCCAAGCTGCCGCAGGATGCGGGCGACCGCTATGCGCTGTTGCTGGGCGACTTCCTCGACCTGCCGCTCGATGCGGGGAGCGTCGATACGGTGGTGATGCATCAGGTGCTCCATTATGCGCAGGCGCCCGAAGCGGCGATCGCCGAAGCCGCGCGCGTGGCCTCGCCCAAGGGGCGCGTGCTGATCGCCGATTTCGCCCCGCACGAGCGGGAAGAGCTGCGCACTCGCGACCAGCATGCGCGGCTCGGTTTTTCGGACGAGCAGATCGGCGGATGGTTCGCGGCGGCGGGCCTTGCCCTGGAGCGGGTCGAAATGCTGCCGGGCGACCAATTGACAGTGCAACTGTGGCTGGGACGGCGCGCGAGCGGCAACGTCCTGCCCATCGAAGGACGAATTTCCGCATGACCCTGAACGACCTTGCAGCGCCGCTCTATGCGGACCTGTCCGGCGACGCGCGCGTGAGCTTCGAATTTTTTCCGCCCAGGACGGAAAAGATGGAAGCGCAGCTGTGGTCGGCCATCGAAACGCTGACGCCGCTGGCGCCCGAATTCGTGTCCGTCACCTATGGCGCGGGCGGATCGACGCGCGAGCGCACCCATGCGACGGTGGCGCGGATCGCGCAGGAAACCCCGCTGTCGGCGGCGGCTCACCTGACCTGCGTCGCGGCCAGCAAGAGCGAAATCGCGGAGATTGCGAACGCCTATTGGAACGCGGGCGTGCGCCACATCGTCGCGCTGCGCGGTGATCCGCCCGAGGCGGGCGGCCGGTTCGAACCGCACCCGGACGGCTACAGCGGTGCGGCGGAACTGGTCGAAGGGCTGGTGAAGCTGCACCCCTTCGAAATCAGCGTGTCGGCCTATCCCGAAGTGCATCCCGACGCGGCGAGCGCGCAGAGCGACCTCGACAACCTCAAGCGCAAGCTGGACGCGGGCGCGACGCGGGCGATCACACAGTTCTTCTTTTCGCCCGACGCCTATTTCCGCTTCATGGACAAGGTGCTGGCCGCAGGGATCGCTGCCGATATCGTGCCGGGGATCATGCCGGTCAGCAATTTCGCCGCGACGCAGCGCATGGCCGCGATGTGCAACACCACTGTCCCCGACTGGATGGGGCGCCTGTTCGAAGGGCTGGACGACCTGCCCGCCGCGCGCCAATTGGTGTCGGCCACCATCGCCGCCGAACTATGCCGCAAGCTGCACGAAGGCGGCGTGCGCGATTTCCATTTCTACACGCTCAACCGGGCGGAAATGAGCTATGCGATCTGCCACCTGCTGGGCCTGCGCCCCAAGGCAGCGGTCACCCCGACGGAGAATGTGGCATGAATGCCGAAGCCCAGTTGCGCGCCCTTGCGGCGGACAAGATCCTGATCTTCGACGGCGGTTACGGCACGTCGATCCAGAAGCATGGCCTGACCGAAGCCGATTATCGCGGCGACCTGGACCTGCCCAAGGACCAGAAGGGCAACAACGACCTTCTGTGCCTGACCCGGCCCGACATCGTCGAGAGCATCCATGCCGCCTATCTGGAGGCGGGCGCGGACATGGTGGAAACGAACACCTTTTCCTCCACCCGGATCGCGATGGCCGACTATGGCTGCGAACATCTGGTCTGGGACATCAATGTCGCTGCCGCGCGGCTCGCCCGCTCAGCCTGCGAGAAGGCAAGTGCGAAGGACGGGAAGCCCCGTTTCGTCGCCGGGTCCATCGGACCGACGAACAAGACGCTCTCCATCTCCCCTGACGTGAACGATCCTGCCTATCGCGAGGTGGATTACGATACGCTCAAGGCAGACTATCGCGGACAGTGCGACGCGCTGATCGCGGGCGGAGTCGATTTCCTGCTGGTCGAAACCTGCTTCGATACGCTCAATGCCAAGGCGGCGGGCATGGCCGCCCGAGAGGCCGAAGCGGCGGCGGGCAGATCCGTGCCGCTGATGCTGAGCTTCACCATCACCGACATGTCGGGCCGCAACCTGTCAGGCCATACGGTCAACGCCTTCTGGTATTCGCTGCGGCATTTGAAGCCACTCACCATCGGGGTGAACTGCGCGTTCGGCGCGGACCTGCTGCGCCCGTATCTGAGCGACCTTTCGAAAAATGCCGACACGCTGATCCTCGCCTATCCCAATGCCGGCCTGCCCAACGAGCTGGGCCAATATGACGAATTGCCCGAAACGACCGCGAGCCTGATCCGTCAGTGGGTGGACGAAGGGCTGGTCAACATGGTCGGCGGCTGTTGCGGCACCACGCCCGCGCATATCGCCGCGGTGGCGCGGGCGCTGGCGGGGGAAAAGCCGCGCATCGTGCCGCAGTTGCCGGTCGTGACGCGGCTCGCGGGTCTTGAACCCATGCACATCGCTGCCTGAACGAACGAAAGACCATGACCCAGCAAAGCACCGCCACCTTCGTCAACATCGGCGAGCGCACCAACGTCACCGGCTCCGCCAAGTTCAAGAAGCTCATCATGGCGGGCGACTATGCCGCCGCCATCGACATCGCGCGCGAGCAGGTGGAGAACGGAGCGCAGATCGTCGACGTGAACATGGACGAAGGGCTGCTCGACGCGGTCGAGGCGATGACCACCTTCCTGAAGCTCATGACGTCGGAACCGGACATCAGCCGCGTGCCGGTGATGATCGACAGTTCGAAGTGGGAAGTGATCGAAGCGGGGCTGAAGTGCGTGTCCGGCAAACCGATCGTCAATTCGATCAGCATGAAGGAGGGCGAGGAAGCCTTTCTGGGTCATGCCCGCAAATGCATGGCCTACGGCGCCGCCGCCGTCATCATGGCGTTCGACGAAACCGGGCAGGCGGACACGAAGGAGCGCAAGGTCGAGATTTGCGAGCGCGCCTACAAGCTGTTGATGACCATCGGCTTCCCGCCCGAGGACATCATCT
>NZ_QFOA01000155.1 GCF_003248505.1 Sphingobium sp. | reverse complement strand
CGCCGTCAGATCACGATAAAGGTTGGCGAATATGCGCCCGCTCGGCATAGTTCGTCGTCCGGCATAAACTGCCTTATGCCGCGTGCGGCATAAGGCAGTTTCAAGCAGGCTGTACATGGCGGCTGCGCGCTCGCCACCACAGTCGGCACCGGCAAACATCCAGTTCTTCCTGCCTACGGCGATACCGCGTAGCGCGTTCTCGGCCAGGTTGTTGTCGATCTCGAGCCGGCCGTCTCCGGTGTAGGCGAGCAGCGCCGGCTTGAGGCGGACCGCATAACGCAGCGCCTCGGCCAGCGGCGTGCGCGCCGATACCTGGCCCAGCACGTCGCCGGCCCAGGCGAAGAAGTCGAGCGCGGTCAACTTCGACAGCTTGCGCGCCTTGCGGCGGTCGTCATGCGGGTCCCGCGTGATGCCGCGCTCGACCTCGTACAAGATGCGGATCATGCGCAGTCCCTCGGCCGCAACCGAGCTCGGGTCGGCCTGGTAGACGTCGTGGAGCTTGCGCCTGGCATGCGCCCAGCAAGCGACCGGCGTGATGGGGCCGGGCTTGCGGTCCGGGTCGTAGAGCCGCGCGAACCCGGCATAGGCGTCGGCCTGCAGAAAGCCGGTGAACGCCTTCAGGTGCTCGCGCGGGCGCTCGCCCTTGCGGTCGGGGCTGTAGCGGAAGAGCGCAGCGGGCTTGTCGCTCGGCCGCCATCGTCGGTTGTCGCGCAGATACACCCATAGCCTCCCCGTGGCGGTCTTGCCGGTGCCGGGTGCCAGCACCGGGACGGGCGTGTCGTCGGCGTGGAGCTTGGGGCTGGCCATCACGTGGTCGGCAATGCGGTCGACCAGAGGCTGGAGCAGCCAGCTGACCTGGCCCATCCAGTCGGCCAGCGTCGAGCGGCTGAGGTCCACGCCCTCGCGGGCGTAGATCTGCGACTGACGGTAGAGCGGCAGGTGGTCCGCGAACTTAGACACGACCACATGCGCCAGCAGCCCCGGCCCGGCGCGCCCGCGCGGGACCGGCAACGCCGGTGCCGCCGCCTGCGAGATCGCATCGCAGCGCTGGCAGGCGAGCTTGGGGCGGACATGGCGGACAACCTGGAAGCGGGCAGGCACATACTCCAGCACCTCGGTCACGTCCTCGCCCAGCGCCGACATGGTGCCGCCGCAGGCGGTGCAGCCGTCCGCTTCCGGCGCGGGGTGGATGACCTCCTGACGCGGCAGGTGCGCGGGCAGCGGTTCGCGTCGGGGCTTGCGGCCGGGTGCCTGGGGCGTGTCGGCCAACACATCGCCCGCGACGACGCAGGTGGCATGGGCGTGCTCGGCTTCCAGATCCTCCAGCGTCAGCTCCAGCTGGTCGGCGAGCAGCGTCAGCCGCTCGGACGACTGGCCGAACTTCATGCGGCGCAACCGAGCGAGCTGGACCTTGAGCTTCTCGATCTGGAGCGTGGTCAGCTTGACCGCGTTTTTGGCCGCATTGAGCTGCTCGCGCGTGGTTTGATGAGCGGTGCGCTCGGCTTCCAGCGCCTGTTCCGAGGCCAGGAGTCGGGCCTGCATGGCGGCGAGCAGCGCCCGCACATCGTCAGGATTTTCCGGTATGTCTATCCCGCCCTGCGACATGGTTCTGTGTACCAGACGCGCGACTCGCGCCCAAGCGAAATGCGCGCTTTTCTGCGGCTTTCCCGCCTACATCTGCACCGGCAGGCGGGGTGGCGGAGGCGCCACGGTGCGGCGCCAGTCCATGGCCTCGACGAGCAGCGCGAACTGCGCCGGCGTCAGCACAACACCACCTTCGACCAGCGGTGGCCAGACGAAGCGGTGCCGCTCCAGCCGCTTGGCGAACAGGCACAGGCCGGTGCCGTCCCAGTGCAGCGCCTTGAGGTAATTGCCGCTCCGGCTGCGGAACAGGAAGACGTGACCCGCATAGGGCTCGACCGCGAACAGCGGTCGCACCAGCGCCGCCAGCCCGTCGAACCCCAACCGCATGCTGACTGGCTTGCTCGCGAGATAGACCCTGGTGCCGGGCGCCAGCGAGATCATGACGCTTCCCGCAACGCCCGCAGGACGCGTGCCAGCGCCTTCTCGTTGACGTAGCTGTCGACCGACAGGCGAACGCCGCTGGCCAAGTCGATGTCGATGCCACCGGGCCGGCTCCCCGGATGCGGGCGAGCCAAGTCATCGGGGGCTGGCGTGGCCTCGCGGGTAGGCGCGCCAAAATTGCGCTCGGCCTGTGTTGCCGGGGCGAGCGCCACAACCGGTTCAGGCGAGGCGACGTCTGCGACCGCGCCGTAGGTGATGAACTGCAACGGCTCGCTGGCAATGCGCTCGGCCTCGCGGCGCGTCTTGCGCCAGCCATGGATGAGGCTGGCCGAGATCCCCAGCCGCCGTGACACGCCGACAACCGTGGCGCCCGGCTCGTCACACTGCGCCAGCACCGCCACGCGCTCCTCGTCCGAGTACTGCCGGCGCCGCTCGACCCGGGTGATGACCTCCATGCGCCCCATCCGCACTCTCCTTGCGGAGTGCGAAAGGACACTCCCGAGAGCCGACGGCCTCGCGCAGCAGGGCCGTGCCAGCAACACGCGTCAGGCCGGACACTTACGACTGAGGATGCCTCGGGCCTTCATGTTCGACACAGCGTCGAATGCAAGGGGTTGTTCGGAGCCCCCGCAGCCGCATTCGTGCGCGCAGGCATTCGCCG
>NZ_QFOA01000154.1 GCF_003248505.1 Sphingobium sp. | reverse complement strand
AACGATGGTACGTTGTTGAACCGGCTATCGAACCGCACCACGGGCAAATTGCGGCCGAAGCGCAGGAAGCCGACCAGGTTGGGCAGGTTGGTGACCTCGGTCGACATGACCAGTGGCCGCGTCACCTGCATCCGCGACAGATTGACCCCATCGCGCATGTCGTTGACCCCATAGGACATGCCCTCATTGGCTTCGACCTGTTCGACCTGACCGAGGTTGATTGAGACATGCTCGGCGGTATCCGTGTCGTTCGCGCGTAGCGCCACCCAGGTTGAGCAATAGCCAGTGATCGCAGCCGCATCGTCCTTGCCGTAAGTGGCCTTGAGCTGGGGATAGGACTGGAAGCCCAATATGCCGCAGCCGCCGTATTTGCGGGCACGGGCGAGAAAGTCCGAGAGCGACGGCAGCTTATGCAGCGTCGGCAGTTCGTCGATCACGCAATAAAGCCGTCGGTCGCGATCGGGCGTCAGGCTCATGATGGCGCTAATTGCGATGTCGAGCCAGACGGTGATGAGCGGGCGTAGCGAGGGAAGTTGGTCGGCCTTCACGGTGATGAAGAGCCAGCTCCCGTCTGCGCCTTTCTCAACCCAGTCGCGGATCGAGAAGCCGTCCTCGGTATCATCGAGATAACCAAAACTGCGCATGACCGATGCAAGTTCGGCCTGGATGCCGGCGGATGTCCTTTCGCCTTCGGTGCTGATGAACGCGGCGGCATCGGTGCCGGTCACGAAGGCGGCAAGGTCCTTAAGTTTCGAGCGCAGCAGACGGTCGAGGAGGACCGAGACATAGGTATGTTTCTGGCGCGCCAGCTTGCGCATGACCGCAACCAAGGTGCCCCGTGCCGCCTTCGCCCAGAAGGGATCGCCATGCTTGTCGGGAATGGTTGATTCCGCGATTTGGTCGTAATGATAATCGCGTGGCACATCGACCCAGGGTGACCAGCGCGCCGCCCGCTGGTCGAGCGGGTTGAGCAACATGTCAGTGCCCTGCCGATATAATTTCTCGACGAAGGTTCCGGCAGTGTCATAGACGATGGCGCGCCGACCCGATTTGCGGATGCCGTCGAGCATGCCGACGATGAGGTTTGTCTTGCCCGTACCCGGCGCCCCGCACAGCAGGATATGCTCAGGTTCATAGGCCTCAGGCACCGGCACATTGCCGATCACCAGCGGTCCCTTGGTCTGTCGCCATAGCGCGCGTTTCACCTGGCGGATCGTGCCGAACCTTGCCCCTCGCAGATATTCGTTGGAGCCAAGGCCCCTACCCGTCCGGGTGAAGTAGAACCAGGCCCAGGCGAGCATGACAAGGGTGAACAGGCCGGAGAGCAGTGCGCCATGCAGCAGATAGCCTTCGAACGCATGGAGGGTCTTTTTCGCGAGGGCGGAGGCAACCAGCCAGTCTGCCGAGGTCCAGTAGGTCTGACCGTCGGGGGTGCGAAACTGCACCGGATCATTGGTCCCGCCGGCGGCATCCACCTTGATCGTGGCTTCGGCGAGTTTGACCAGAACGAACCGCTCATACTCGGTCGACTTCTCGAACGCATACCAGAGCGTGCCGATGATCCAGATGAGGAAGCCCGCCAATATGGTCTGGTAAAAGACCTGGGTCGTCATTCGGACATTGTGGACGATCGCCTGTCCACCGCGCGTCCAGGAGCCCAGCGTGTCGTTGCGAAAAATGCTCATGGGATATCCTCCCCGCCAAGCAGTCCGCGTTCGGCAAGGATAATCCGGGCTTGCGCCATGCCCTGTTCCAGCGCTTCGGGGGATTGCTGGCCGACGGATGTCGCGACTATCGATAGGATCTGGATCGAGGTAGCGAGGATCTCATCCTGGGAGGAGAAAACATAGCGCTTGCGCTCATCGACCGCCTGTTCGAGGAGCTGACGGATGAACCCCGATAAGGACAGGTTCGCGCCAAGCGCACGGCGCAACAAGGCGGCATGCAGCGATTCATCGAGGCGGAAATTAAGCTTGGGCAAGCGAAGGGTCTCCTTATCTGGAGACCTTCGAAAATATCATGAAGCGGTCGCATATTACCGGAATGGCAATATTGGCGCAAGCCGCCCTATCACCAGGTTGATCCAGAGATTTAGCGCTGAGGATATGTGCCGACAGGAAAACAGGCTGGGCGGCCTTGATCAGTTGCCTCTGATGATGATGGACGGCGGCGGCGTTCCGCCTGTCTCCTCGCGGTGTCGACGGATTTCGCCGATCCCCAGTCTGATCTTCTTGACTACAACGTCCGACATGCGCCGCACCTCACTGGGCGTATCGAGACCAGGGACGCCCTCCAAAAACTCGGTCAGCAAAATCGTGAGCATCTGACAGACTTCGGCTGTCCCGATATAGAGAGTATTCCCCTTGCCCGCTTCCGGGGCATGTTGCCTTTGCGCCGACACTTCACAGATGGCCTTGACCACCGCCCGGCGGAGATCGCTGATATACTCCTCATTCAATTCCGTCATGGCGCGATCCTTTCTTGCCGCGACAAAAGGACCATGAATTCGGCCAGGATTCAACGGGCGTCGCCCCAACGGATCCGCGTCACAGCATTCTGGGATCCGCAATGGCGTACGACGCGTATCACGAAATTCCCGAAGTCGTTTCAATAAGATATGTGGCCCCGTGTGAGCCCGGTGTTCCGCGTACGACAGCCCACCGGTTCGACGTGAGACATGTGATACAGACTTATCTCGATGTTTTCAGGGCATAATGCGCCCGCAGCACCCGTGCGTAGGGTCCATTACAAAACGGCCTTGCGCCGTGCGTCC
>NZ_QFOA01000153.1 GCF_003248505.1 Sphingobium sp. | reverse complement strand
TCCCAATATCTTTGCCGTGGCGACGGGGATCGAAGAGCATAACAACTACGGCGTGGACTTCATCGAGGCGTGCCGGGAAATCAAGGCGCGCTGTCCGCACGTCCATATTTCGGGCGGGTTGTCGAACTTCTCCTTCTCGTTCCGCGGCAACGAGCCGGTGCGCCGGGCGATGCACAGCGTGTTCCTGTATCATGCCATCCCCGCAGGGCTGGACATGGCCATCGTCAACGCAGGGCAGCTCGACGTCTACGACGCCATCGACCCCGCGCTGCGCAAGGCGTGCGAGGATGTGCTGTTGAACAGCGATCCGGAAGCGGGCGACCGGCTCGTCGCGCTGGCCGAAAGCTTCAAGGGCAAGGACGCGGCGTCGGAAAAGGCGGCGCAGGAATGGCGCGGCTGGCCCGTCGCCAAGCGGCTGGAACATGCGCTCGTCAAGGGCATCGACATGTATGTCGTCGAGGATACGGAAGAAGCGCGCCTGTCGGCGGCCAAGCCCATCGAAGTGATCGAGGGGCCGTTGATGGACGGCATGAATGTCGTGGGCGACCTGTTCGGTGCGGGCAAGATGTTCCTGCCGCAGGTCGTCAAGTCCGCGCGCGTCATGAAGAAGGCGGTCGCCCACCTCCTCCCCTATATCGAGGCAGCCAAGGAGCCGGGCGCGAAGGGCAAGGGGCGGATCGTCATGGCGACGGTCAAGGGCGACGTGCACGATATCGGCAAGAATATCGTCGGCGTCGTGCTCCAGTGCAACGGCTTCGAAGTGATCGACATGGGGGTCATGGTGCCCTGGCAGGACATCATCAATGCGGCGAACGAGAATGACGCCGACATGATCGGCCTGTCCGGCCTCATCACTCCCTCGCTGGACGAGATGGTGACGGTCGCTGCCGAAATGCAGCGCGCCAACATGACGATGCCGCTGCTCATCGGCGGCGCGACCACGTCCAGGGTGCATACCGCGCTGCGCATCGATCCGGCTTTTACCGGCCCGGTCGTTCATGTGCTCGACGCCAGCCGCGCGGTGGGCGTTGCGACGGCGCTCGTATCCGAAACGCAGAAGGACGATTTCGTCCGCAAGACCAAGGACGATTACGCCCATGTTCGCACCGCGCGCGAGGGCAAGGGGCAGAGCCAGCTGCTGTCGATCGAGGACGCGCGCGCCAACGCGTTCGAGATGGACGAAAGCCTGAAAGCCCCGCGCCCGCGCCTGCCGGGCGTCCATCGCTTCCCGGACTGGGACCTTAAGGATCTGGTCGACTATATCGACTGGACGCCGTTCTTCCGCGCGTGGGAGCTGGCGGGCAATTACCCCGCGATCCTCGAAGACGAGATCGTGGGCGAAAGCGCCCGCAGCCTGTTCGCCGACGCGCAGAAGATGCTGAAGCGCATCCTCGACGAGAAATGGCTGACCGCGCGTGGCGTGTGCGGCCTGTGGCCGTGCCGCAGGGTGGGGGACGACATCGTCGTCCATGTCGAGGACGAACGCCATGTGCGGCTGCCCATGCTGCGCCAGCAGATCGCCAAGCGCGAAGGGCGGGCGAACATGTGCCTGGCCGACTTCATCAGCCCCGACGGCGACTGGATGGGCGGCTTTGCCGTGTCGATCCACGGCATCGAGCCGCACCTCGCCCGGTTCAAGGCGTCGATAGACGATTATTCGGACATTCTGCTCAAGGCGCTGGCCGACCGGTTCGCCGAAGCCTTTGCCGAGCGGCTGCATCATTATGTGCGCACCGCGCTCTGGGGCTATGCCGAAGGGGAGCAGTTGACCAACGAAGCGCTCATCAAGGAAAAATATCGCGGCATCCGCCCGGCACCGGGCTACCCCGCCTGCCCGGAGCATAGTCTCAAGCCCCTGTTGTTCGACATGCTGGACGCGCATCATGCCACCGGCATCACCCTCACCGAAAGCTTCGCGATGTTGCCGACGGCGGCGGTGAGCGGATTCTATTTCGGCCATGCCCAGTCGGAATATTTCGGCGTCGCGCGGGTCGGGCGCGACCAGATGGCGGATTATGCGCAGCGGCGCGGCATCGACCTGGAGACAGCGGAGCGCTATCTGCGGCCCAACCTCGATTGACGAGCGAGCCGCGATGCCCTAAAGGCCCGCGCAGCAGACTCGTGGGGCTTGCCCCGCGCGTCTTCCGTCCGAGACAGTCGGTGAAGGGAATATGCCCTTCTTAATGTCCGACCTAGACGGGGAAAAGTTCTTTGCCGGAACGGGTTTCGATGCCCTGTCTTCCGGGTCTGCCTGTTCCTTAGATGGCGCGGGCTAGTCGATCTCTCCCCTTCGGACCTAGTGCCCCGCGGCAGCCCCGCGGGTTTTAGCCGTCCGTGCGGGTCGCCCGCAGGGACATGAAGTGGAGTAATGGCATGGATCGTAATCAGAAAGCTGAGGTCGTTTCCGCGCTGAACGCAGAGCTGGCAAATGTTGGCGTGGTCGTCGTGACCCGCAACCTTGGCATGACCGTCGCCCAGTCGACCGTCCTGCGCCAGAAGATGCGCGAAGCCGGGGCTTCCTACAAGGTTACGAAGAACCGCCTCGCCCGTATCGCCCTGGATGGCACCGCCTATACCGGCCTCAGCGACCTGCTGACCGGTCCGGTCGGCCTCGCCACCTCGGCCGATCCGGTCGCCGCCGCCAAGGTTGCGATCGATTTCGCCAAGACCAACGACAAACTTGAGATCGTTGGCGGCGCGATGGGCGAAGTGCTGCTCGATGCGGAGGGCGTCAAGGCCCTGGCATCGATGCCGTCGCTGGATGAACTGCGTGCGAAG
>NZ_QFOA01000152.1 GCF_003248505.1 Sphingobium sp. | reverse complement strand
CCTGCTGAAGCCGAAGCACAATATTATGCCATGCTGGACGACGTCTCCATGGCTGCGTAACTTAAACCAAACAGCCTCCGGCAAACCCGGTGCGGTTCAGATGCGCTGGCGGCACGCTCACCTCGATGCTTGCTAGACACTGCTGCCAATTGCTGGCCGCCGATGTCAGCGAGACCGCCCTGAAGCGGGCTCGGAATCGGTGCCATGCGCTTCCGAACGTCGATTTTGCAACGATGCAGTTTCCCCGACAAGCACCAAGCGCGAGCGGGTTCGATCTCGTTGTCCTGTCTGAGGTCGCCTATTACTGGGACGATGCGGATATCAATCGGGCAGCGGACTGGCTTGCGGGGCTTCAGTCGAACAGCGTCATTCTGCTTGTGCACTACATTCTGGAAACGGACTACCCGCAGACTGGAGACGAGGCCGTTGAGAAGCTCTTAAGTGCACTGGGAGATAACGTTCGTCAGTGTCGAGGCGACCGACACGAGAAATATAGGTTGGACCTATGGCTGAAAAACTGAGCGTGCTCACGCTGGTGAAGAACCGCGAGCGCCATCTCGCAAACCTCGTGCGAGGCCTCGAGCGCTCTGAAGCCAGGCTGAATGAGCTGATTGTAGTCGATATGGGAAGCAGCCGACCCGTCACTGTGCAGACGGGAGCTTTCCCTGTTGATGTCGTTCGCATGGAAGGCGGCGCTCTACCATTGGCGGCTGCACGCAACTTGGCGGCATCTAAGGCGGCCGGGGATCACCTTCTTTTTCTGGACGTCGATTGCATCCCGAGTGCCGCGTTGCCTAGAGCGATCGACGTGGCACTTTCGGCGCATGATGCCCTGGTCTGTGGGGAAGTCCGATATCTTGGTCCCGGGCAAGCAGACGGGGATTGGCGCGAGGACGACCTTCTTTCACGAGGCAAGCCTCACCCGGCTCGACCTTTTCCCACCGGAGGAATTCGGATCGAGAGGAACTACGGTCTATTTTGGTCGCTGGCGTTCGGTATTCGAGCGAAGACGTTTCGAAATCTGGGTGGGTTTGACGAAACGTTCACCGGGTATGGGGCCGAGGACACGGATTTTGGCTTTCGCGCGGAGAAGGCTGGCGTGCCTTTGCTATTTCAGGGAGGGACGTGTGCGTTCCATCAGCATCATGCGACCTACGACCCTCCGCTACAGCACTTCGAGGATATTGTCAGGAATGCTGGCATCTTCTTTGACCGCTGGAGTCGGTGGCCGATGGACGGATGGTTGCGCGCCTTCGAAGATCGGGGTCTCGTAGCGTGGTCGGATGACCGAATTGATATTTTGCGCAGGCCCGTGGCTACGGAGATCGCCGGAACGCTTGTGACCGAGACGAATTGACTCCAAGTAAGGTCAGGGTATGTTCCTTATTTGTTCTGACTCCCGAGTCTCGCAGTCATGGAGCTGCCAATGTCCCGACTTCATATCTTTGCCAGCCCGCTGGATGAGATCGCCCGCCAGTTCGATGCTCAGCTCCCGGGCACAATAGAATTGCCAGCCGAGACGACCGAAGGCGCAGGCGGGATGGCGATCATCGAGCATAAGGGGCGCCGGTTTCTTAAGCCGATGGACTGGGGCTTTCCGCGCTTCACTCGTGAGTCTCTCTCCGGAGAAGAGCTGCCTGGTCGCATCGGGCTCGTTGCTGATCTCACGAATAGGATGTGGGAACAGATGGTCGTCGATCCGAGATACAGGTGCATCATCCCGATCTCGCATTTCGCAAATCCGGACGGTGCCGCCGGTAGGAAGACGAGGACATGGTTTTCCGTGAAGGGGCAGCCGGTCATGGCTTGGGCTGGCTTTTGCCGGAACATCATCGACTATGGTCCCGTCTATGCGGGAATGACGATGACCGCGAACCCTGCGGTGATGCCGACCAATGATCGGATGCCAGTTCTACTGGATCCCCACGAATATCAGCGGTGGTTTCAAGGATCGATCCAGGATGTGATCGCGTTTCAATTCCGCGAACCATTCGGGGAGAGCCGTATGGAAGTGGAGCGGACAGAGGATCTCTGGCGATCTGGCACGCTGCCCATATCCGGTCAGCCACAGCTTTCCTTCATATAGATGCCACGCAGCGATGAAGCGACTACTGGGCGGACGGCGGGCGAGCATCCGGTCACACCGGACGGACGTTACTTTGTGGTCCGCGGCCGGCTGTGGCGGATGTCTGATCCCAGCCTTTCTGAGCAACGTCGCCAGGAGCTCGTCGATAAATTGATGGACGCCAGGCGCCAGGTTGCGGTCGCCAAGCGATCAGGAGATGAGGAGGGAGAGAGAAATGCACACAGGCTTGTGAATTCTGCCAAGGAAGCGCTGGGAGAGCGTGGGCATGTGTGGTGGACCGATAGCATGCCGGATTACAACAGGCACATGGCGAGGAACACGCCATATGCAGAATGGTATGCCGGTCTGGATATTGAGGCTGGTTAACTTTCCAAATCATTGATCGGTGCAGAGGGGCTTACCTCTTCGCCTAGGACTTCATCCGCTGCCGACTTCAGGCTTGCGGCTGTTCCGCGCGCGGCTTCTGCCGTCATCGTAACAGCGATGCCATCGGGACCATCGAGAACGACGAGGCCGTCCTCCGAGTGAGCTTGACCTGGTTTGGTCTGAATGAGTCCTTCGTCCGACATTTGTCCTCCAGTCCATGTATGAAAAACCCCATTGTTTTCTTGGTTCCCAAGGACGACCCTCTCAGGGAGCATAATTGTAGCGCGACGATTACGGAGTCCGGTCGGCGTCAATTATGATGGCCGATAGGTGGCCGCGCCGGTTGGTGAATTCTGGCTACCATTTGCTGTTGCGG
>NZ_QFOA01000151.1 GCF_003248505.1 Sphingobium sp. | reverse complement strand
TGTGTGCATTCGCCATATGCTCCTCCTTCATGCGCCGCCATGGCGCTATTGAGCATCATACGATGCCCGATGAAGGGAGGCATCCACCGCATCAGTTCAGATCTACACATTCTGGGACTATTTTCGGAACGCCTACGCCCGCAACGTCGGTCTCCGGATCGATCATCTGCTGCTCAGTCCGGTGCTCACCGACCGGCTCACCGACGCGCAGGTGGACCGCCACGTGCGCGGCTGGGAAAAGACCAGCGACCACGCACCGGTCTGGATCGAAATTGCCGGCAAGCCGGTACGCCGCCGGAAGTCCGCATCGGCAAGGAAGAACGATGCGATGTCGTGATATTAGAGGCTTTTCCCTGAACGATTTTCCCCGAGTGCGCTGAATGACGGGTTTGAACCGTACCGACAGGTCTATCGTAGCTGGCTGTCCTTGCTCCCGCGCCGGTTGATCCCGACAGCGCGCATATTCGCATCCCGCTTCGCCTGGCACGCAACGCAGGTCCGCGTACCCGGCAAGGCGGCGCGGCGAGCCTGCGGAATGTCCTCGCCGCAATCGTCGCATTCGTCGCTACCTTCGCCCGTCGGCATCATGCCTCGGGCTCGCAAGACAGCATCGGTCACCGTATCATCGATCTGATCCTGTACGGCGCCATCGCGCGCCCATCCGTTCGCCATGTCGGATTCCTCGATCAAGTAATTGCGCCCCCCCTAGATAGGGAGCGACATAAGCGATTACAAAGATGCACTCGAATGCGAGCGGTACCCGCCTATGAAATCTTTGTCCGCCAATGAGGAACGTCGCCATGGATCATTCTGAAGCCTAGGCTATCTTGTCCTCGTGAGCTGCAGGAATGCTCCACTGCCTAAATGCGGGCCGCCCAATTTGGCAGGTAACGAGCATCATGTTAATTTCTCCGCGAGGAGAACGATATGACCCGCGTCGCCCTTTATGCCCGCTATTCCGACGACAAGCAGAGTGCTGCCTCGATCGAGGATCAGTTCCTAATATGCCGGGAGCAGGCGAAGCGTGAAGGCTGGCATGTTATAGGCAGCTACAAGGACGCTGCGATCTCCGGCGCCAGCGTTATCCTGCGCCCCGGCATTCAGGCCCTCGTTCAGGACGCACAGATGGGCCGGTTCGATGTTCTGCTCGCGGAGGCGTTGGATCGCGTATCCCGCGATCAAGCCGACGTTGCAACGCTCTACAAGCACCTGCAATTCGCTGGCGTGAAGATCGTCACGCTGGCTGAAGGCGAGGTGTCCGAGCTACATGTCGGCCTTAAGGGCACCATGAATGCCCTGTTCCTCAAGGACCTTGCGAAGAAGACCCATCGTGGCCTGCGCGGACGCGTCGAGAAAGGCAAGTCTGGTGGTGGCCTGTGCTACGGCTATGACGTTGTTCGCCGCTTCTCCAGCGAAGGCGAGGCAGTCCATGGCGAGCGCAGCATCAATGCCGTCGAAGCCGAGGTGGTGCGTCAGGTCTTCCGGCAGTTCGCCAACGGACTCAGCCCTCAGGCGATTGCGCGACGCTTGAATGAAGCAGGCATACCCGCGCCGACCGGCACACTTTGGACGTCGACGACGATCCGGGGGCACGCAAAGCGTGGGACCGGTCTGCTTAACAACGAGCTCTATATCGGGAAGCTGGTCTGGAACCGGCTTCGCTATCTCAAGAATCCTCAGACCGGCAAGCGCGTGTCACGGATCAATCCGCAATCGGAATGGATCGTCACCGACGTCCCCGATCTACGGATCGTCGATGAGGAACTGTGGCAGGCAGCCAAGGCAAGACAGGAAGATATAGCGGTCCAGTATGCCGGCGTGATCGAAGCGACGCGCGCGGCACACAACAAACTGAACCGAACCCGTCGGCCGAGGAGCCTTCTCTCCGGCCTCGTTTACTGCGGATGCTGCGGCGGGTCTTATACCCTTCGCGGGCAGGGGCGGTTTGCGTGTTCGAACCATATCGACACGAGAAGCTGTTCGAACGGGCATAGCATCTCTCGTGAGAAACTGGAGGCGCGGGTTCTCGATGGCCTCCGCGATCGGATGATGAGCCCCGAAGTGGCCGCCAAGGCCATTCGCACCTGCGTAGAGGAGACCAATCGTCTGAACCGCGAGCGCCGGGCAACCGACACGGCAGATCGCGCTGAACTCGAGAAGGTTTTGAAAGCGATCAAGGGCGTTCTGGACATAGTGGAAGAAGGCAAGGGAACACGCACCCTCGTCGACCGCCTTCTCGATCTGGAAGCACAGGAGGACACCATCCGCGCCCGTCTAGCTGCCGCGCCGGCTGATGTTCCGGATATCCATCCCAACATCGCCGAGATTTATCGCGGCAAGGTCGAGCGCCTGGCAGACGCCCTGGTCTGTCCCGAAGAGCGCGAAGAGGCCGCCGACGCCCTGCGCGGGCTCATCGAGCGCGTCGTCCTGACGCCGGGCACCAGGCGCGGCGAAGTCAACGCTATGCTGCATGGTGAATTCGGTACCATCCTGGATTGGCTGGAGCGGCAGCAATCCGCCAAAAACGATACCGCCCCCGGCGCTGGTGCGTCGGAGGTGTCCGGTATGTCGGTATCGGTGGTTGCGGGAGCAGGATTTGAACCTGCGACCTTCAGGTTATGAGCCTGACGAGCTACCGGGCTGCTCCATCCCGCGGGACCGTGTGTTGGGCTGGCGCGTTTTGGTTGCGCGCTGTGCTTTGTACCAACAGGGGTTTGTGAATGGGTTTAGTCCAAAGCGCGAGCTTCAATGCCTGGCGACGCCCTACTCTTCCGGGGCCGGGGCTTGAGCCACAGTACCATCGGCGCAGTCAGGTTTCACGGCCGAGTTCGGGATGGGATCGGGTGGGTCACTGACGCTATGGTCACCAAGCAATGAAGCTGGCGCTTTGGGGGTTCAATCGATGTCCGTGCTGTCGCGTTTCCGGTTGGGGATGCGACTATTTTACTGAATGTCCGGCCTGAGCGTAATGACCGCCTGTCATTGGCAGTCTTTTTTCAGGACTGTCGTTGATGGTGGGGCATCTCAAGCGCGATCAGAGCCATTAGGACCGGTTAGCTCCACATGTTACCATGCTTCCACATCCGGCCTATCAAGGTCGTGGTCTACGACCGCTCGAAGAAATCTTATCTTGAGGGAGGCTTCCCGCTTAGATGCTTTCAGCGGTTATCCCGTCCATACATAGCTACCCAGCTGCGCCCTTGGCAGGACGACTGGTACACCAGAGGTATGTTCAACCCGGTCCTCTCGTACTAGGGTCAACTCCTCTCAAATTTCGACGCCCACGGCAGATAGGGACCAAACTGTC
>NZ_QFOA01000150.1 GCF_003248505.1 Sphingobium sp. | reverse complement strand
CCCAATATCGAAAACAAGAACCGCGTGCCCAGCTTCCCATTCGTTCAGGATCTGACATACGCGCCACGGCCCTATCTCTCGAAGCGGGCGGCTCTTGCGAAGAAAAAATCGTAGAGAGAAGATGGCCTTATTTTGAATAAGTCTTGGCGGTAACGCCTCCAGATTGCGATGGGATTGGCTGCGTCATATGACAAGGCTAGTCCCGTCGCAAATTGGTGAATGATAAAATCTAGCAGATAAGCATAGAATATTTAAGAATTTTACTATAAATGATTCTGCATGTTGAGAAGTTTGTAGGAAATCATTCACATGAAATCCGGCCTCTACTAATATTCTATTAGACGTACCTGAGAATAAGGGCCGTCATGCCAGCTGACGTTAGGTCGCGTTGACAAAGTGGATTCCCAATCTGCCTGATTTCTGATTCAGAGCTTCTTTTTGCGAGGAGCGATGATGGGCCGGGGCGATCTGACGGACGAGGAATGGGATGTGATCGCGGGGGTGTTGCCATCGGAGCGCGGTCGCAAGTCCCGTCCTGCCCATGATAACCGGCGTTTTCTCAACGGCATGCTGCATGTTCTGCGGGTCGGTTGTCCGTGGCGGGATATGCACGAACGCTATGGCCTGTGGAACTCGGTCTATGTGCGGTTCGGGCGCTGGGCCGAACAGGGCGTGTGGGATGCGATCCTGGCGACATTGGTGGAATTGGGACTGACCGACGACTGGCAACATATGATCGACAGCACCATAGTTCGCGGCCATGTATCGGCGGTGGGCGGAAAAGGGGGGCTTGTGCGCAGGCTTTTGGTCGATCACGCGGCGGCTTTACGTGCAAGGTCCACGCCCGCTGTGACAATCAGGGACGCCCTATCGGCTTCATCCTGACGGGCGGTGAAGCGTCCGACTATGGCGCTGTCGATGCCCTGATGGCGATCCCCGTCGCCAAGCCCAAGGCGCTGTTGGCCGACAAGGGCTATGACGGTGATGCTGTCCGCGAAAATCTGCTGATGCACGGCATCCTGCCGATCATCCCGCCCAAGGCCAATCGCCGTGAACCCATTCCCTGCGACTTCCGCCGCTATCGTGACCGCAACCGCATCGAGCGCATGTTCGGGCACTTAAGCAGTTCCGTCGTATCGCAACGCGTTACGACAAAACCGCTTTATCCTTTGCCAGCTTCCTCAACCTCGCCGCCATTCGCAAATGGCTGCCTCACTTTGTCAACGCGGCCTATATCTACAAGCGCGACGTCAGCGAGGCGATCAATGTCTATCCCATCTATTTCGCGGACAGCGGCTATGTGATCGGCTGGCCCAGCCGTGCCGCTCCTGCCGCCAACATCGCACAGGGTGCCTATAGCTATCTGGACGCTTCCTTCGACACTGGCGGCATAAAGCATAAGCTGACTGCCGGTGTTTCCATCGACAGGCTGCGCGTGCGCCAGCATGTCACGGCTTATGCCTATGCCAGCAATTCGCCGGCTTATTCCGATCCCAACGACCTGATGTCCTGGGCCAAGCCGGATTCACTGGCTGAGCAGGATTGGGGCGCCCGCTATACGGCGAGTACGTCACGCAATCTGAACATCATCCTGGGCGACGACATCACTTTCTCCGACAAGCTGAACGCCCTGATCGGTGTTAATCGCACCAATATGGTTACGAAAAGCTATACCGTGGCAGGAGATGTGACTGGCTATGACAAGACGGTGGTGACGCCGACCGCATCGCTGATCTTTAAGCCGACCGCCAATGTGACGACTTATGCCAGCTATATGGAGGGTCTGGAAAGCGGGTCGGTCACGCCCAACGAACCCTCCTATGCCGAACCGGGCAAGATCCTCGATCCGTTTGTGTCCAGGCAATATGAGGTCGGAGCCAAATTCGCCCCGCGCGAAGGCCTGCTGATCACGGCAGCTTTGTTCCGCATCGAAAAAGCAAATTCCTATGAGGATGTGACGTCGTCCGGCCAGCTCACGATCACGCAGGACGGGCTTCAGATACATCAGGGTCTGGAACTTACCCTCAGCGGCAAGGTGACCGACCGGCTGACGCTGATCGCCGGCGGCACGTTGATGGACGCGAAGGTGAGGAAGGCCGACAATCCGGCGCTGGAGGGCAAGAAGCCGACCGACGTGTCGAACCGGCTGGCAAAGATATTCGCGCAATATGAGATTCCGGGCATTTCCGGCCTGTCGCTGAGTGGTGGCGCCTTTTATGCCGGGCCAACCTACAAGGATGCCGCCAATCTCCAGAAGATCGACGGCTACCTTGTCTTCGATCTTGGCGCGCATCTGAAAACAACGATCGTCGACCACCCGGTCAGCTTCAACCTGAATGTCGCGAACCTGACGAACAAATCCTACTGGGCGTCGATGTATGTGATCGGCCTGCCGCGCAACATCGCCTTCTCCGTCCGGACGAGCTTCTGACCGGTGAATGGTGGGATACGCGCAGACATGAGACAGGGCTTTCGCCAGTCGATGGCGTCGCTTCATACCTGGGTGGGCCTTTTGCCTGGCTGGTTGTTATATATCGTCTTCGTCTTCGGAACGGCGGCTTTCTTCCAGTTCGAAATCGACGGCTGGATGCGGCCCGAACTGTCGTCGGGCGCCACTGTCAGCCCGCGCGCGCTCGACGCTGCGGACGTCATCCTGCGGCAGCGCGGTGCAGGCGCGGAAAGTTGGAGCGTGTCGCTGCCCCATGCTCGGGGCGGTAGTGGGGTGACGGTCTCCTGGCGTACGCCGGGACAGGACCGGCATGACCGGAACGAGGTGACGATCGATCCGCAGACCGGCCGTGAAGTCGCTGTGCGCGAAACGCGGGGAGGTTTCTTCCTCTACCGCATG
>NZ_QFOA01000052.1 GCF_003248505.1 Sphingobium sp. | reverse complement strand
GGCCTTCAAGATCATCCTGAAGGACCCGGCGGTGAAGGGCATCCTCGTCAACATCTTCGGCGGCATCATGAAGTGCGACATCATCGCCAACGGGATCGTCGCCGCCGCCAAGGAAGTGAACCTTTCGGTTCCGCTGGTCGTTCGCCTGGAAGGCACCAACGTCCAGCAGGGCAAGGACATTCTGGCCAATTCGGGTCTCCCTATCGTCCCGGCGGACGACCTGGGCGACGCGGCCAAGAAGATCGTGGCGGAAGTGAGGAAGGCAGCCTGAGGCACTTTCCCGCCTGAACAGAGACATTGAGGGTGCGGGGGGTCCGGAAACGGGCTGCCCGCGCCCGTGTTGCCATTGATAACGGAGGATGTTGAAGATGAAGATCCTTGTGCCCGTGAAGCGGGTGATCGACTATAACGTAAAGCCGCGCGTGAAGGCGGACGGCACTGGCGTGGACCTTGCCAACGTCAAGATGAGCATGAACCCGTTCGACGAGATCGCGGTCGAGGAAGCCATCCGGCTGAAGGAAAAGGGCGTGGCGACCGAGGTCGTCGCGGTGTCGATCGGCGTCGCCAAGGCGCAGGAAACGCTGCGGACCGCGCTTGCCATGGGGGCCGACCGTGCGATCCTGATCCAGACCGACGACGAGGTCGAGCCGCTGGGCGTCGCCAAGCTGCTCGCCAAGGTGCAGGAAGAAGAAGGCGCGGGCCTGATCATCCTGGGCAAGCAGGCAATCGACGACGACAGCAACCAGACCGGCCAGATGCTCGCGGCGCTGCTGAACCTGCCGCAGGGCACGTTCGCCAGCAAGATCGAGGTCGAGGGCGACAGCGTGCATGTGACGCGCGAAGTCGACGGCGGGCTGGAGACGGTGAAGCTGTCGACCCCGGCGATCGTCACCACCGACCTGCGCCTGAACGAGCCGCGCTACGCCTCGCTCCCCAACATCATGAAGGCGAAGTCCAAGCCGCTCGCGACCAAGGCGCCTGCCGACTATGGCGTCGACATCGCGCCGCGCCTCGCGACGCTCAAGGTCGTGGAACCGGCCAAGCGCTCGGCCGGCATCAAGGTCGCCGATGTGGACGAACTGGTCGCCAAGCTGAAGGCCATGGGCGTCGCCGCCTGAATTTCCGAAAGGATCGAAGACAATGAAGACTCTGGTTTGGGTTGAACATGAGGGCGGCGCGGTCAAGGACGCGACGCTGTCCGCCGTCACCGCCGCATCGAAGCTGGGCGAGGTACATCTGCTGGTCGCGGGCGAGGGCGTGTCCGCCGTGGCGGATGCCGCTGCGAAGATCGCAGGCGTAGGCAAGGTCCATGTCGCCGACGACGCGGCGTTCGGCCATGCGCTCCCTGAAAATGTCGCGCCGCTGATCGTCGAGCTGATGGGCGACCATGACGCGTTCGTGGCGCCTGCCACCTCCAACGGCAAGAATATCGCGCCGCGCGTCGCCGCGCTGCTCGACGTGATGCAGATCAGCGACATCCTGTCGGTCGAGAGCGAAGACACGTTCACGCGCCCGATCTACGCAGGCAACGCCATCGCGACCGTCCAGTCGAAGGACGCCAAGAAGGTCATCACCGTGCGCGGCACCGCGTTCGAGAAGGCCGCGAGCGAAGGCGGCAGCGGCACGGTCGAAGCGGTGGCTTCTACCGGCGACAAGGGCCTGTCCTCCTTCGTCGGGGCGGAGATCGTGAAGCTGGAACGTCCCGAACTGACCAGCGCCAAGATCATCGTGTCGGGCGGTCGCGCGCTCAAGGACGGCGAGACGTTCGAACAGCTGATCTTCCCGCTGGCCGACAAGCTGGGTGCGGCCGTGGGCGCAAGCCGCGCGGCGGTCGATGCGGGCTACGTCCCCAACGACTATCAGGTCGGCCAGACCGGCAAGATCGTCGCTCCCGAAGTCTATGTCGCGGTCGGCATTTCCGGCGCGATCCAGCATCTGGCGGGTATGAAGGACAGCAAGACCATCGTCGCCATCAACAAGGACGAGGATGCGCCGATCTTCCAGGTCGCGGACATCGGACTGGTCGGCGATCTGTTCAAGCTGGTGCCGGAACTGACCGAAAAGCTCTAGGCTTCATTCACACGGAAAAGGGCGCGGGGATCGCATGTCCCCGCGCCCTTTTTCATGGGCGGCTGTCGGTCGATTATTCGCAGCGCACGTCGTTGCGGTCGATCGCGCGTCCGGCGAGCGCGCCGCCGCCCGCGCCGAGGATCGTGCCCAGTGTCTTGGACCCGCCGGGCGCGATGATATTGCCCAGCACGCCGCCAGCGAGCGCGCCGACAATGGTGCCGGTGGTGCCGTCGTCGCGGCGGCAATAATAACGCCCGTTATTGTCGCGATAGATATAGTCGTTGTCGCGGATGGGTCGGCGGCGCGGCGGGGGGCCGCGGCGTTCGGGCCGGTTATAGCCATAGCCGCCGCCGTAATTGTCCGACATGCATGCGCCGAGCGGCAGCATGGCGAGAATGGCGGCGGCGAGGATCGGCTTGCGCATGGGATTTCCTTCCTGATTCCCGCTCCAGGGATATGAACCCGAAGGTACAAACATGGTTGCGCCGGGCGAAGGCCGGTTCGGGGGAGCGGACGTGAAACCGCCCGCCGTCTGCCGAGAGAGGGGGGACGCGGCAGAAGGCGGGCGGCAACCGGCGGCGAGCGGGGGGACGTGCCGCCGGAAACTTTCAGATCGTGTAGGGGGCGCCGGTCTTAGTGCGACAGCGGCGTCGACGATGCGTTCGGCGAGGTCGTCAGCGGAGCGGACACGCGCTGGTCGTCGAGCTTGGCCTTGGCTTCGCCATAGCGGGCGCTCAGGTCGTTCTTGAACTCGGTCAGCTTGCCTTCGTCATACAGCTTCTTGCCGACATAACCGGCGATGGCGCCGAAAATCAGGGTGCGGATCATGTGCGTCTCCTTGGTGATATTTGCTTTCATAACCGGTCAGGAGAGGCGAAGGTTCCCGTGTTTTCGACCGCTTTTGCGGTCTGCGACGAGGCGAGGCTGCGGGGCGGGCAGTCGCGACCGCCCGCTTACTCCGCCGCGAGCGCCTCCATTCCCAGCAGCGGGGCGAGATAGCGCCCGGTGAAGCTGCGCGGTTCCTTCACGACCTTTTCCGGCGTGCCTTCCGCCACGACCTCACCGCCCTTGACGCCGCCTTCCGGTCCCATGTCGATGATCCAGTCGGCGGTCTTGATGACATCGAGATTATGTTCGATCACGACGACGCTGTTGCCCTGATCGACGAGCGTGTGGAGGACTTCGAGGAGTTTGCGTACATCCTCGAAATGCAGGCCGGTGGTGGGTTCGTCGAGAATGTAGAGCGTGTTGCCGGTCGCGCGGCGGGAGAGTTCCTTGGCAAGTTTGACGCGCTGCGCCTCGCCCCCCGACAGGGTCGTCGCCTGTTGCCCGACCTTGACATAGCCGAGCCCCACTTCGGCGAGCATCGCCATCTTGTCGCGGATGGGAGGCACGGCCTTGAAAAATTCGACCGCATCCTCGACCGTCATGTCGAGCACGTCGGCGATGGACTTGCCCTTGAACTTCACTTCCAGCGTTTCGCGATTGTAGCGCGCGCCGTGACACACGTCGCAGGTGACGTAGACATCGGGCAGGAAGTGCATCTCGATCTTGAGCACGCCGTCGCCCTGGCACGCTTCGCAGCGGCCGCCCTTGACGTTGAAGCTGAAGCGGCCCGGCTTATAGCCGCGCGCCTGCGCTTCGGGGAGGCCCGCAAACCAGTCGCGAATGTTGGTGAACGCGCCGGTGTAGGTCGCGGGATTGGACCGGGGCGTGCGACCGATGGGCGACTGGTCGATGTCGATCACCTTGTCGCAATGGTCGAGGCCCGTCACCTTGTCATGCGCACCCGCGACGATCCGCGCGCCGTTCAGCGTGCGGGCGCTGGCGGCGTAGAGCGTGTCGATGGTGAAGCTGGACTTGCCCGATCCGCTGACGCCGGTGATGCAGGTGAAGGTGCCGAGCGGGATCGACGCGGTGACGCCGCGCAGATTGTTGGCGCGGGCGTTGTGGACGGTCAGCTTCTTGCCCGACCCCTTGCGCCGTTTGGCGGGTACGTCGATGCGGCGGGTGCCGTTCAGATAATCGGCGGTCAGGCTCTTCTTGTTCTTGAGGATTTGCTTGAGAGTGCCTTCGGCGACGATGGTGCCGCCATGGACGCCCGCACCCGGTCCCATGTCGACGATATAGTCGGCGGCACGGATCGCATCCTCGTCATGCTCCACGACGATGACGCTGTTGCCGAGGTCGCGGAGCCTTTTCAGAGTGACGAGCAGCCGGTCATTGTCGCGCTGGTGCAGCCCGATCGAGGGTTCGTCGAGCACGTAGAGCACGCCCGACAAGCCGCTGCCGATCTGCGAGGCGAGGCGGATGCGCTGGCTTTCGCCGCCCGACAGCGTGCCGGACGTGCGGTCGAGGTTCAGATAGTCGAGGCCGACATTGTTGAGGAAGCCGAGGCGCTCCACGATTTCCTTGAGGATGGCCTTGGCGATCTGGTTCTGCTGATCGTTGAGATGGTCGGGGAGGGTGGAAAAGAACGCGAGCGCGTCCACCACCGAACGGCGGGTGGAGATGGAGATATCCTCGCCCGCGATCTTGACCGCGAGTGCTTCGGGCTTCAGCCGCGCGCCGTGACAGGTTTCGCAGGGCATCGCGGTCTGATATTTAGACAGTTCCTCGCGCATCCAGGCGCTGTCGGTCTGGAGCATCCGGCGGTTGAGATTGCCGATGACGCCCTCGAACGCTTTCTTGACCTCGTAAGATTTCTTGCCGTCCTGGAAGCGCAGCGTCACGGGCTTGCCGCCGGTGCCGTGGAGGATGATGAGCTGCACCTCGCCCGGCAGATCCTGCCAAGGCGTGTCGAGGCTGAAGCCGAACTCCTTCGCCAGGCTGCCCAGCACCTGCATATAATAAGGCGAGGGCGGATTGGACTTGGCCCAAGGGACAACCGCGCCCTTTTTCAGCGACAGGGCTTCGTTGGGAACGACCAGTTCGGGGTCGAATTCCTGCCGTTCGCCAAGTCCGTCGCAGGCCGGGCAGGCACCCATCGGCGCGTTGAAGGAAAAGAGGCGCGGTTCGATCTCTGGAATGGTGAAGCCAGACACGGGGCAGGCGAATTTTTCGGAGAAGACGATGCGGTTGGGCGGAATGGCCGCGCCCTTCATCTTCTTGTCCGACTGCGCTTCCCCTTCGCGACCGGGGACGACCCCGTCGGCGAGGTCGACATAAGCAAGGCCGTCGGCAAGCTTCAACGCCTGTTCGAAACTGTCGGCGAGGCGCGTGCCCATGTCCGCTTCGACGGCGAGACGATCGACCACGACTTCGATGTCATGCTTGTATTTCTTGTCGAGCGCGGGGGCGTCCTCGATCAGCATGGTTTCGCCGTCGATGCGCACGCGGGTGTAGCCCGCCTTCTGCCATTCGGCGAGTTCCTTGCGATATTCGCCCTTGCGCCCGCGCACCACCGGGGCAAGCAGGTAGAAGCGCGTGCCAGCGGGCAGTTGCATGACGCGGTCGACCATCTGGCTGACCGTCTGCGCGCTGATCGGTTCCCCGGTCACGGGGGAATAGGGGATGCCGACACGCGCCCAGAGCAGGCGCATATAGTCGTAGATTTCCGTTACGGTGGCGACGGTCGAGCGGGGATTGCGGCTGGTCGTCTTCTGCTCGATGGAGATGGCGGGGCTCAAACCCTCTATATGCTCGACATCGGGCTTCTGCATCATCTCCAGAAACTGGCGCGCATAGGCGGAGAGCGATTCCACATAGCGGCGCTGCCCCTCGGCATAGATGGTGTCGAAGGCGAGCGAGGACTTGCCCGACCCGGACAGGCCGGTGATGACGATCAGGCTGTCGCGCGGAAGATCGACATCGACGCCCTTGAGATTATGCTCGCGCGCGCCGCGGACGGAAATATGGGTAAGGCTCATGGGGCGATGTTCTATCTTCGTTCCAGACGGGAATCCAGAGCGGTAGATAGGAAGCGACCGAGCCGAGCGAAAGATGCTGCAAGGGGAAGGGAAGCGATGGCGTTTCCGGTCGTTCCCTTCCCGCTATCGCTGCGTCTAGCCGAGGGTGACGCCGACCACGCGCCATGCGCCGTCCTCGCGCTCCAGCGAGACAGTTTCGACCGCTTGCCGCCTGTTGGCGAAATCGGTGCGGAATTTGACGACCTGATAGCCGGCGGGCGGGGCGGGCAGTTCCTCCAGCGACAGGAGGGAGCGGGAGACGACCGCGCCGAGCGGAGGGCGGACCTCCTGCGACACCCGTGCCCAGACTTCCTCGCTGTTGACCTTGCGAAACGCGCTGCCGGTCAAGGCATAGCTCGCATCCCACTGGCCCCGGTCGACGAGGGCGAGGAAGCGGCGGGCCGAATCGACGATGGCCGGATCGGGCGCGTCCTGTGCGGCGGCAGGGACAGAGGCAGGCGGCGTCGCGACCGGGGCAAGGGCCAGCGCGAACAGTCCGATGACGATGGACATGAAGAACACTCCTTTGACGATGCGGGGGCGGCTGTCGGTCCGCCCTGCATCCCGATCGGCAAGGACGTGCGGCGGGTCTGCCCCGATTTGCGTGTCCCCCGACAAATCGGGGGCGGGGGCAGCCCGATCCTGCTCGGCGGTGAGCAGCATTCGGGCGGCCTCCCGACTGCTCGATACCGCCAGCTTGCGCCGGGCATCGCGCAGGCGCTCGTTGATGGTGTGCACCGAAAGGCCGAGGGCGCGGGCGATGGATTTGGCATCGTGGCCCCTGACCATCAGGCGGAGCGTCTGCTTTTCCTTTTCGCTGAGCGTGGCGATGGCGTCGGATGGGGAGGTCGTCATGGCCCCATCGAACCTAGTCCGGTTGGGACGGGTCGCTACCCCAAAAATCTTGTATCGCGCGAGCCCGCAGGCACCGAGACGAAAAAGGCCCGGATCGCACCAGCGGCGATCCGGGCCCGTTTCATGCCTGAAGCACTTGAAGCGTCAGTAGCAGCGCTGGTTCCAGCGACCGCTGTTCTTGTCATATTTCGTCACGCAATCCTTGCCGCGCACGTCGCCGTTGTTGCGACCGTCATTCCAGTTGCGGCGGTCTGCCCGTCGGCGGTCGTCGCGGCGGTCGTCACGCCAGTCGCGGCGGGCTTCACGGTCGCGGCGACGCTCCAGTTCACGGCGGCGCTCCCAGTCGCGGCGATTGTCGTAACGGCGGTCGTTGTCATAGCGCGCCTGCCGATAGTCGCGCTGGGCGTAGCCGGTATCGCGCCAGGATTGGGCGAGGGCGGGCGCAGCGGTCGCCGCCAGAGCGGCAATGGAGGCGGCGATCGTCGCCAGTCGGGACATAGCCATTATGGTCTCCTTCGTTCGATGGAGGCTGAACCCGGCGATCCCGCAAAGGTTGCACCCTTAGCGCCAGGACCGTCATGTCGTTCGTCCTCCTCGTGCCGTTGTTCGTCCTTTCGACATGACGCCCGCCTGAACACTCGCGCAGATCGTCGACGAGGGGGATGGGGCGCGGATAGGATGCGCTAGGAGGGGTTCAGGGAACAGCGGTCATTCACTCGACGTTCACCGCCGATAGAGTGGTCTGCACTCCCGCCATATTCCCATCCGGTGTGCCCGACAGCGCCTGGATACGCCCCCGGCCTTCCCTTGCGCCGGGGGCGTTTTCGTGCGCGCGCCATGTCGTTGCGATTCGCGTATTCCCCTACGGTTCGTTTGGGCGACCATGTCGCCGGTGGCGCGATCCATGTCGTTCGTGCTGCCGTTCGTCCGGCCTGGACGACGCTTTGTCGCTTGGCCGATCCAAGTCGCATCCGGGTCGAAGCGCGCGCGCGCGGCCTGCCTGTCCGGCGTAGATCGAATGGGCAGACGGCAAGGAGCGCCGCCCCCCAGGACCCTTTCAAGGGCGCTCCCTCCGTCCGCACCGGCGCCGATCCGCGCAGCCCCCTTGTCGGCGGCGCGCCGGTTCCATCAGGTTCAAGAGGAGATTATGCCATGTTCGCTTCGTTCAAGATCGCCGCTCTCGCCGCCGCTTCGCTGACTTTCGCGCTGGGTGCAGGCACCGCGTCCGCCCAGGACTTCCTGCCCAACGGCCGCACGGTGGAGGTGCGCCACGGCGACCTCGACCTGTCGAAGCCCGAGCACCAGGCGCAACTGCGCACCCGCATCGCCCGTGCCGCCAGCCGGGTATGCTACAGCCCGGACCTTGCCACCTATACCGCGTGCCGCGCCAAGGCGATCGCCCATGTCGAACCGCGCATGAAGGCCGCTTTCGCCAAGGCCGACGGCGGGGAGCGCTATGCCGCCGCGCAGCCGGTGGAGGTGCATGGCATCGCCGGCAACTGAAACCCCGACAAAGATGATCGCAGCAGGGGTCGTCGCAATCGTGCGGCGGCCCCTGTCGTCATGCTGCCATGACGCGCTATTTGCGGCGGTAACGGAAGTACCAGACCTCATGTCCCTGCCGCCGCGCCTTCGCCTCGTAGCGGGTTTCGGGCCAGCCGCCGGGGCGGGTCTGGAAATCGTTGGGGGTGCTTGCCAGCCAGTCGAAGTCGGGATGGCCGTTCATCACCATCATCGCCCAGCGCAGATAGACCGGATGGTCGGTGCCGAAGCGGAATTCGCCGCCGGGCTTGAGCTTGCGGGCGATCATCGCGACCGGGCCGGGGTTCATCATGCGGCGCTTGGCATGGCGCGCCTTGGGCCAGGGATCGGGATGGAGAAGATAGACGAAACTCAATGCGCCATCGGGAATACGGGCGAGCACCTGAAGCGCGTCGCCCATGTGCAGGCGGACATTGGCGAGGCCCTGGTCGCGGACATGGCCCAGCGCCTGCACGACGCCGTTGAGGAAGGGTTCCGCGCCGATGAAACCGTGATCGGGCAGCAGGTCCGCCCGGTAGGCGAGATGTTCGCCGCCGCCGAAGCCGATTTCGAAATGGAGCGGGCGGTCGGTGCCGAAGAGCGATGCGGCGGTGATGTCGCCGTCTTCGGGAACCGACAGCGCGGGCAGGAGGGTGTCGACCATCTCCTGCTGCCCCTTGCGCAGCTTCGGGCCGGACTGGCGGCCGTAGAGGCGGTTCAATGTGGTCGGATCGCCGGACTTGTGCGCTGTCATGGGGTGCGCCGATAGCGGGGCCGGACGAGCCGGGCAAGCCGCGATGACGGGGGAAGGGGAGGAAGGATGCGCCGACATGGCGAGAGCACCGGACTACCCCTTCCCACAGCCCACAGAGGAGGCAGGGACGCAGGAAGGGGCAGATCGGTCGATGGTCGGCTAACCGGGTCAGGGGAGATCGGTCGTGTGTGTTGCCGGGCGTGGTGGCTGAAAGCCGCGCCCGCCACGCAGGAAGTCCGTCAGGTCACTTGCACTTGGCGAAGCGACCCTTCGCGTCCTTGCACGGCGCCTTTTTGACGGGCGCCTTCTGGGGACATTTGACGAACTTGCCCTTGGCGTCCTTGCATGGCGCGGCAGACGCAGGAGCGACGCTACCGAGCGTGAGGGCGAGGCCGAGAAGGGCGGTGGCAACCATCTTGGTCATCAAGGGTCTCCGAGGAAAGAAGACTTTGAAGGTGTCGGGTTCGACAGGGGGACGAACCCGACACCCGCTTTATGGTCCGGGCGCGCGGGGTTTTCCAATGAACTTTTCGTCATGTTCCCGATAGGAAAAGGGCGCCGCAGCGAAATGCTGCGACGCCCTTTTTCCGTTCGCCTGAGGGTGTGCGGTTACAGCGCGGCCTTCAGCTTGTCGGCAAGGTCGGTCTTTTCCCAAGGGAAGAAGTCGCCGTCGGGCTTGCGCCCGAAATGGCCGTAGGCGGCGGTCGGCCGGTAGATCGGCTTGTTGAGGCCGAGATGGGTGCGGATGCCGCGCGGGGTGAGGCCGCCCAGGTCGGCGATGGACTTGATCGCGTCCTCGATCCTGTCGTCGCCCACCGTGCCGGTGCCGTGGGTGTCGACATAGAGCGAGAGCGGTTCCGACACGCCGATGGCGTAGGCGATCTGGATGGTGCAGCGCGTGGCAAGGCCCGCAGCCACGACATTCTTCGCCAGATAGCGGGTGATATAGGCAGCCGAGCGGTCCACCTTCGTCGGGTCCTTGCCGCTGAACGCGCCGCCGCCATGGGGCGACGCGCCGCCATAGGTGTCGACGATGATCTTGCGCCCGGTGAGGCCCGCGTCGCCGTCCGGCCCGCCGATCTCGAAGCTGCCGGTCGGGTTGATGTGGTAGACGGTGGCGTCCGACAGCAGTTCGGCAGGCATGACTTCGGCGACGACGCCCTTCACATAAGCCTTGAGCTGCGCTTCCTTGTCGCCGGTGTCGTAACCCGGCGCATGCTGGGTCGAGACGACGATGGCGGTGGCGGCGACAGGCTTGCCGTTGTCGAAGCGCAGCGTCACCTGGCTCTTGGCATCGGGTTCGAGGAAGGGCGCGGCGCCGCTGTGGCGGTCGGCGGCCATCTTCGCCAGGATCTTGTGGCTATAGTCCAGAGTCGCGGGCATGAGGTCGGGCGTTTCGTCGCAGGCGAAGCCGAACATGATGCCCTGGTCGCCCGCGCCTTCATCCTTGTTGCCGGCAGCGTCGACGCCCTGCGCGATATGCGCGCTCTGGGCATGAAGGTTGTTTTCGAAGCGGAACGTTTCCCAGTGGAAGCCTTCCTGTTCGTAACCGATGCGCTTGACGGTATCGCGGACGGTCTTTTCGATCTCCTCCTGCGCGCCCGGGGCCCACTGGCCGTTTTCGTAGACGCCCTTGCAGCGGATTTCGCCCGCGAGCACGACGAGTTGCGTCGTGGTCAGCGTTTCGCACGCGATGCGGGCTTCGGAGTCCTTGGAAAGGAAGAGGTCGACGATGGCGTCGCTGATCTGGTCTGCAACCTTGTCGGGGTGGCCTTCGGACACGGATTCGGAAGTGAAGAGGTAATTCGAACGCATGGTTGCTCCAGTCTGATGCTGTGTCTGCGTATAAAGAAATCTTTATGTGCAGCCGACGCCTTAGCGGCTGCGTCGCCCGGTTGCAATGGCAGCGCCCAGTAACAGCGCCGCCAGCAGGAAGGGGAGGAGGTTGCCGAGGCGTGCGAAGAGCGTCGGGGGGAGCGCGGGCGGGAGGCCCGATTCGAGATAGCCCGCGCGCCCCAGCCCGAGCGAGCGCAGCACCTGGCCGCGCGCATCGATCACCGCCGACACGCCGGTCGGAGTGGAGCGCAGGATGGGAATGCCTTCCTCCAGCGCGCGCAGCCGCGCCTGCGCCAGATGCTGGACCGGACCCCAACTGCCGAACCAGGCGTCGTTCGACGGGTTGAAGAGGAAGTCGGGGCGGTTCTTCGCGTCGATGACTTTGCCCGAGAAGATGATCTCGTAACAGATCTGGACACCCATCCGAAGCGGCGGGCGGCCCGTCGCGGGCGAGAGGGGGAGGCTTTGCGGGCCGGGGCCTGGCCAGAAGTCGGCGTCGCCCGGCACCAGGCGGGAAAGGCCGAGCGGCGTCAGGAGCTGGCGCATCGGCAGATATTCGCCATAGGGGACCAGATGCGCCTTGGAATAGCGGCCCGCGACGGTGGCGCGGGGGGTCACGATCCAGAGGCTGTTGTTCGCCCCGGCGAGCTTTTGCGTGATGACGCCGTTCTCCTCGACCGGTTTGAAATAGACCTTGTCCGCGCCGGTCATGAGGAGATCGCCGGGGCCGAGCAGCGCGGCGAGTCGCGCGCGCCAGTCGGGTTCGAGGTCGAGATAGGCGGGGATCGCCGCTTCGGGCCAGAAGATGAGGCGCGGGGCCGGGCGCGGCTGACCGGAAAGGGTCGCCAGCGTGCGGAAATGGCGATGCTCCGCCTCGACCGAATATTTCTCATCCTGGCCGATGTTGGGCTGGACGATGCGGATGCGGGGCGCGCCGGGGGGCGTCGGCGGGGCGGGCGCAAGGTACCCCCACAGCGCCAGCGCCGCCAACGGCAGGGCGACCGTGGCGGCGGTGCGGAACCGTCGGCGAACCGCCAGCAAAAGCGCGGCGGCGGCGAGGATCGTCAGCGCGCCGAGACCGTAGGTTCCCACCCATGTCGCGGCGATGGCAGCCCCGGTCGGCAGCAGCACGACGCCGAGCGGGTTCCAAGCAAAGCCGGTGAAGAGCGTCGCGCGCAGATATTCGGCGACGAGCCACGTCGCGGCGAAGAGCAGCGGCAGCGTGAGCGGCTGTCCCGGCCCGATCCGGCGATGGAGCCACCAAGCCGCCAGCGTCGCTGCCCCCGGATAGACCGCGAGATAGAGCGAGAGCAGGACGACCGCGCCATAGCCGAACCAGTGCGGCATCGCGTCCTGAAAGGTGAAGGCGTGGGCGATCCAGTTGAGGCCGAGGGTGAAGTGCCCGACGCCGAACAGCCAGCCGCGCGCGAAGGCGGCGCGGCGGTCGGGCGCGCGATCGACCAGACACAGCAGCAGCGCGAGGCAGGCGAGCGTCAGCGGCCAGAGCGACAGCGGCGCGAAGCCGGTCGCGGACAGGAACCCGGCGGCGAGCGCTGCGAGATGGGGACGGGCCAGGATCGCGCGCATGGGAAAGCCCTTTAGCGGCCGATTGTCGCCATGGTGGCGTTCGAGCATTTGTCGCTCTTGTGGCCGCCACCCGACAGCATCGACGCGGCGAAGAATCCGCCGACCAGCAGCAGGACAAAGGCGGCGGAAAGGAGCGCCAGATATTTTTCGATTAACGCCTTGATGGGCGCGCCGAACTTCCAGAACAGGAAGCCGACCAGCACGAATTGCAGGCCCCGGCTGACGATGCTGGCCCAGAGGAAGGTAAAGAGCGGCAGGCCCACGAAGCCCGCCGTGATGGTGATGAGCTTGAAGGGGATGGGCGTCGCACCCTTGATGAGGATGATCTCCGCCCCATAGTCGCGCAGGTAGCAGGCAGCGACCGGGAATTTGGCGGCGAGGCCGAGCGCGTGCAGGATCTGCTGGCCCAGCGCCTCATACAGGAAATGGCCGATCGCATAGCCGAACAGCCCGCCCAGCACCGACGCCAGCGTGCAGATCACGCCGAAGCGAATCGCGCGTTCGGGCCGCGCCAGGCACATGAGGCCGAGCAGCGGATGCGGCGGGATGGGAAAGAAGCTCGATTCCATGAAGCTGACCGCGAAGAGCCAGCGTTCCGCGTGGCGGTGCGCCGCCTTCGCCAGTGTCCATTGGTAAAGCCGGGTAAGCATCGCGCGCGGCCTAGCCCAGATCGTTACGGCTCGCCAGCGCTTTCGCGGGCGGGGCGCATCCCTCTTGATCGACGGAGCGGGCAGGCTACCATATATGGGCAAGGAGAGTGGCGATGCAGTTTATGGGAACGGGCGAATGCCCCTTTACCTTCAATACCGATCCGGCCAGTTTCAAGGTCGGCGACACGGTCAGCTATCGCGTGACCGGCAGCCTGGAGGGCTTTCCCTTCGTCGGCGAATTGCTGGAAGTGCATGACGACCATGTCGTGCTGACCAGCGACCCGGACGATCTCGAAAGCCGGATGCGCGCGACGCGGGAAAGCCGCCCGGTGGTGCGCGAGGAAGATGTGTGCTGACGTGACGCGCGGCTGACCGGGGCGGAGCCGCGAGGCTGCGCCCCCGTTGGCGCGTCTGCGGCCTCATGAGCGAATCCGGCCCGTCGGCGTGCGGATTTGCCTGAGCGCTTCCGGACTGCGGATTTGTTCGTGCGCTTCCGCCCTTCCGGCCTGCGGATTTGTTGTGCACGTCCGGCCTGCCGGCCTACGGATTTGTTTGTGCGCCTCCGGCCTGCCGGCCTACGGCGTTGACCTTCGCGCGCCGTCTGGGCATGACGCCATTTCCTGCTTGTCCGGTCGCTGCATTTGAACATCCCTTCCATTCCCTGGGCCAAGGTGCGGCAGCGTGCGGGCGGGCTGGCGTTCGCGCTGGTCTTGAACCTGCTGCTGTTGCTGGCGCTCTTTACCCTGTCGCCGCGCTTCGAGCCGCCGCGCCAGGACGAACGGTTGCCCGTCACCTTCGACGTGGAGGCGGGCAAGCAGAGCGAGGAAGCGCAGGCCAAGGCCGACAAGTCGCAGGAGCGCGAGCAGAAGAAGGCCGCGCCGCAGAAAGCCGCCGCCCCCGTGGTGCGCCCGCCCGTGCCGGTCGAAAAGCCTGCCGAGCAGCCGCCTTCGCCCTTTCCATTCCTGACGCTCGACAGCACCCAGATGGCCGCCGCCGACATCGGCAACCTGCCCAAGGGCAAGGCCGGGGCAGGATCGGGGCAGGGGGACAGCAAGGCGGTGGTCGGGCCGGGCGAAGGGCCGGGCGGCGTGCAGCTGTTCGAGGCGGAATGGTACAGGCGGCCCACCAATGCCGAACTTTCCCCCTATCTGCCGCAAAATGCCCCGGCGAAGGGATGGGGACTGGTCGCGTGCAAGACGGTCGACCATTATCATGTCGAAAACTGCCAGACGCTGGGCGAATCGCCGTTGGGGTCGGGCTTTGCCAAGGCGGTGCGGCTGGCCGCCTGGCAATTCCTGGTGTTGCCGCCGCGCGTCGACGGCAAGGCGATGGTGGGCAGCTGGGTGCGCATCCGCATCGACTATACCCGCACCACAGTGTCTGCGGACGGACCGCCGGGCGGGGAGTAGCCGCCCGGGTTCAAGTGGATCGGGCGGGCGCGCCGCCGCGACGCTAAACCCCGATGCCAGAAGGAGACAGGGCGATGCGGGCGGCGGTTTTGACTTTCGACGGATTCAACGAGCTGGACAGCTTCGTCGCGTTGGCGTGGCTGGGGCGGGTGCCGGGATGGCGCGCGAATATCGTTTCGGATAAGAAACGAATAATCTCCATGAACGGCGTCGGGATCGACAATGCCGCCCCGGTCGAGGGGCTGGCAGATTATGACATCGTGCTGGTGGGAAGCGGCGTGCGCACGCGCGATGTCGTGGCGGACGCCGCGCTGATGGCGCGGCTGCGGATCGATCCGGCGCGGCAGATCGTGGGGGCGCAATGTTCGGGCGCGCTGCTGCTGTCGGCGCTGGGGCTGCTGGGCGACGTGCCGGTGTGCACGGACGCGACCAGCAAGCCCTGGGTCGCAGCGACGGGCGCGCGGGTGGTCGACGCGCCGTTCCATGCGAGCGGACGGGTCGCGACGGCGGGGGGATGCATGGCGTCGGCCTATCTCGCCGCCTGGGCGATCGCGACCGGCGCGGGCGAGGCGGCGGCGGAAGCGGTGATCGACTATGTCGCGCCGGTCGGGGAAAAGGCGCAGACGGTCGCCCGGGTGATGGGCGTGGTGAGGCCTTTCCTGAGCGTGGTACGGCGCGCGGCGGAATAAGGTTGCATGTTGAGACTGGGTGCGCATGGTGCGACCCCGCAGGGCTTTGCGACCACAGGCAAGGAGGAACAGGCATGATTATCCACGGAGCGCGGCTATCGCCGTTCGTGCGCAAGGTCGTCGTTTTCGCCGCGGAAAAGGGCATTCCCGTCGAAGTGAAGACGGCGGGCTTCGGACGCGGGGCGGAGGGTTATTTCAAGGGATCGCCCTTCGGCAAGATACCGGCGCTGGAGGATGGCGACTTCCTGCTGAGCGATTCGACCGCCATCGTAACCTATATGGATGCGTTGAAGCCGGGGGAGGAGATGATCCCGGCAGACCCCAAGGCGCGCGCCCGCACCGTCTGGTTCGACGAGTTCGGCGACACCATCGCGCAGGCGGCGGGGCAGAAGATCTTCTTCAACCGGGCGGTGGCGCGGCGGTTGCAGCGCGAGCCGGACCTGGCGGCGGCGGACGCGGCAGAGGCGGAAGAGATGCCGGCGATCTACGATTATGTCGAAAGCGTGCTGCCGCCGAGCGGTTGGCTGGTGGAAGATCGCTTCACTCTGGCCGATCTGGCGGCAGCGTGCCCGCTCATCAATGTAGGCTATGTGTCGGACGGGCTCGACGCGCAGCGCTGGCCGAAAACAGCGGCATGGCTGGCGGCGGTCAAGGCATGGCCCAGCGTCGCGGCGGCTCTCGCCGAGGAAGCGCCCGCAGTGGCGGCCATCGCAGCAAAATAACCTATATGGCACATTTTGCTTGACAGCGTCACGCTGATCTGCCAGGGATGTGCACAGTGGAAAATTGCGATTCGCCAGCGCGGCGAGGCGACAAGGGGCCGGTCCTGCGAAGGGCTGGCCCCTTTTGCGTGGCGCGCGTCCGGCGGAAGAGGGGGCGGCATGAGGGAAGCGGTGATCGGGCGGCAGCGCGCGGGTGGCGCTGCGCGACCGCAGAAGCGCAAGGCGCGCAGCGACGGGTGGACCCGCGCGGAGGAACGGCTGTTCCTCGAAACGCTGGCCGATACCTGCAACGCGAGCGAAGCGGCGCGGGTGGTGGGCCGGTGCCGGGCAGGCGCGTATAGACGGCGGGCCGCTGACCCCGCTTTCGACCGGGCGTGGGACGAAGCGGTGGCGTCGGGCTATGGCGAGATCGAGTTGATGCTGATGCGCGCGTCGCTGTTCGGCGCGGAGGCGGAGGAAGTGACGACCGATGCCGACGGCGCGGTCAAGGCGCGCAAGGTGAAGCGCGCGCCCAACCTGACGGTCGCGCTGCGCCTGTTCCTGGCCTATCGCGACAAGGTGGCGCGCATCCGCGAAAAACGCGGGGGGCAAGGCGCGCGCCCCGACAGCCGCGAGGCGGTGGCGCAGGTCGACGCGATGATGGCCGCCATCGCAAGGAAACGCGCCGCGGCGGGAGGATAGGCGCGCAAAACATTTGGAGTTTTTTTTACTTTGCCACCGAAGTGTCGTTGAGAAAGGTTCAGGCCGGAGGGCGCGGGAGGTGACATGCTGGTTTTTTATTGTCACTTGAGGTGAGCGGCGACATCGCCCAACACGGATGGCGGCGGAGGCGGTGTCTACAAGGTGGAACGTTATACCGCCACAACGGCTTATAGGGTGCCGCCAGGAAGCTTGATTCGGCGGCGCGTGTCGGATGTGGGGTATCGGGTAACCGACCTGACGCAAGCCCCCGCCGCGCCGCCGGAAGGAAGACAGGAGTGACGCGAATGCGAGGCGGTTTTGTGGGACTGGTGCTGGTGACGATGCTGGCGGGGTGCGGCGAGAAGGCGGAGCAGCCGACGCTCGCCAATGCAGGCGCGGCACCGGCGGTGGAAACAGGCGCGGCGGCGCAGGTCGCGAAGCTGGATGAACCCACGCGCAACAGCGTGCTGGAAAAGGCGATCAAGGCCAGCGGCGCGACATGCCCCGCCGTGACCGGATCGACCCGCGCCGAGATCCGGCCGGGGGTGAAGGGATGGAAGGCGCAATGCGACAATGACAGCGCGCACCTGATCGAAATCCTGCCCGACGGAACCGGGAAAGTGACGAGCCGCACTTATTGACCGGACTTATTGACCGGGCGTAGCGCAGGCGAGGTCGGCGCCAGCCTTACGTCGCCATTCATCGCAGCAGCGCCCAGAGCGCGGCGAGGAAGGTTGCGCCGCCGATGGGAGCGACGAGCAGCAGGACGATGTTGATGCCGACAATCGCGCCCAGCGTCTTTTGCTGGCGCGGGGTCAGGGGCGGACGACGCCGGGCGGGGCGCGGGTCCCAGGGGGGCGGGGGCGGCTGGTCGCGAAAGTCCATGAACATGGCAAGCACGATAGCGGATCGCCACCATGCCCGGCCATGTTTTTAGGGGAAGCGCAAAGCCCTGCGCCCACTCCCCGGCGCGATGTGCGTTTGCACGCAATCGGGTGGGAAGGATCGTCAGCGCGGTTCGCTGGCGTTGGCGGCGCGGTCGCTGGCGAGGGCGAGGGCGTGCGCGGTGCCGGTGGCGGGCTTCACGGTGTCGGGGCGGTGCGAGACATAGCCCGCCGCCAGCGATCCGCCGCCCACGATGAGCGCGGCACCCAGGATGGAAACGATTTCGTGCCGCCCGGACGCGCGGGGGGCGGTGGAGGCTTTACGACGGGAAAAGGGATTGAGCGACATCGGCGATCTTTCTTCGCTGTTGCGGGAAGAAGCGGCAGAAATGGCTGCCGAACGTCAACGGTTCCAGTAACGGACGGTGACATTTTGTTGCTGCAACACGGAAAATCCGTCTGTTTACAATCGTGAAACAGAGCGGCAGAGTGACGCCATGATCCGCACCATCCTGATGTCCGCCCTGATCGTCGCGCCGACGGTCGCGACCCCCGCTTTGGCCCAGGGCAAGGCGCCCGACGCCGCGCGGCTGAAGGCCACGGTCGAGAAACTGGTGAGCTTCGGCACGCGCCATACGCTGTCTTCGGCGACCGACCCCAAGCGCGGGATCGGCGCGGCGCGGGCGTGGAGCGCGGGGGAGTTCGCGAAGATCGGCAAGGGATGCGGCGGGTGCCTGACGGTCGAGACGATCGCGGACCGCTTCACCGGCCCGCGCGCGCCGAACGGGGTCGAGGTCGTCGACGTGCTGGCGATCCAGAAGGGCACCGGCGACCCCAATCAGGTGGTGATCGTCGCCGGGCATATCGACAGCCGCGTCACCGACGTGATGAACGCCACCAGCGATGCGCCGGGCGCGAACGACAATGCGTCGGGCAGCGCGCTGGTGATGGAGGCGGCGCGGGTGCTGGCGGGACGGAAATTCGACGGCACCATCGTCTATGCGCTGCTGTCGGGCGAGGAGCAGGGTCTGTGGGGCGCCAAGCTGCTGGCCGACACGGCGAAGAAGCGCGGCTGGCAGGTGCGCGCGATGCTGAACAACGACATCGTCGGCAACACGGTGGGCCAGAACGGCCAGCGCGTGGCCGACCGGGTGCGGGTGTTTTCCGAAGGGTCGCGCTTTGCCGAGGATCGGTCGCAGGCGCTGGTGCGGCGCGCCATCGGCGGCGAGGATGACGGCCCGTCGCGCGCGCTGGCGAAGAAGATCCGCGGCCTTGCAAAGGCGGAGCCGGCGATCGGTCTGGACGTGCTTGCGGTCCGGCGGTTCGACCGGTTCGGGCGGGGCGGGGATCATTCGCCGTTCCTGGAACTGGGCTTTCCCGCCGTGCGCTTTTCGGTGGGGATCGAGAATTACGACCGGCAGCATCAGGATTTGAGGACGGAGAATGGCCGCGTCTACGGCGACACGGTCGAGGGGATGGACTTTCCCTATCTGGCCAAGGTGACCGCGCTCAATGTCGCGACGCTCAAGGACCTGGCCGATGCGCCCGCTGCGCCCGCGACCGTTTCGCTCGACGGGGCGCTGTCGATGGACACGCGGGTCTTTTGGGACGCGGTGCCGGGGGCGGCGGCCTACAAGGTCTATTGGCGGCGCGCGGACGCGCAGGACTGGACCGACAGCCGCACGGTGACGGGTGCGACGCAGACCGTGCTCAAGGACATCGTGGTGGACGATCATTTCATCGGCGTGGCGGCCGTGGCGAAGGACGGGGCGGAGAGCCTGGTCACCTTCGGCGGGATGGCCGCGCGGAAATAGGGGGAGCGCGCCTCCCCGGCATGGGGG
Source organism: Sphingobium sp. (assembly GCF_003248505.1). Taxonomy (GTDB): domain Bacteria; phylum Pseudomonadota; class Alphaproteobacteria; order Sphingomonadales; family Sphingomonadaceae; genus Sphingobium. Next base: position 12,549 of record NZ_QFOA01000052.1, on the reverse strand, counting down.
AGGGGGCGATGCGGGTTTCGGACAGCGAATGGCTGGCGGGGGCGGACGATGCCGTGCGCGCGGAGCTGCTGGCGCGGCTGGACGCGGGCGGGGCGGAGCGGCTGCTGGCCGAATGGCGCTTCGTCGCGCGCCCGGCGCAACTGCCGCCGCCGGGCGAATGGCGCATATGGCTGATGATGGCGGGGCGCGGCTTCGGCAAGACGCGGGCAGGCGCGGAATGGGTGCGCGGCATCGCTGAGGCCGATCCCCGTGCGCGCATCGCGCTGGTCGGCGCGACGCTGGGCGAAGCGCGCGCCGTGATGGTGGAAGGCGCGTCGGGCCTGCTGTCGGTCGCGCCATGGTGGGCGCGGCCCGACTATGCCCCGGCGCTGCGGCGGCTGACCTGGCCCAACGGCGCGGTGGCGACGCTGTTCGGCGCGGCGGACCCCGAAGGATTGCGCGGGCCGCAGTTCAGCCATGGCTGGGCCGACGAGATCGCCAAATGGGCGGGCGGCGAAGCGGCGTGGGACAATCTGATGATGGGGATGCGGCTGGGCGACGATCCGCGCGTGCTGGCGACGACCACGCCGAGGCCGGTGCCGCTGGTGCGGCGGCTGGCGGCGGGCGAGGGCGTGGCGATCACGCGCGGGGCGACGGCGGACAATGGCGCGAACCTCGCCCCCGGCTTCGTTACGGCGATGGCGGCGGCCTATGGCGGCACGCGGCTCGGGCGGCAGGAACTGGACGGCGAACTGATCGAGGAGGTGGAGGGCGCGTTGTGGACCCGAGACCTGATCGAGCGGTGCCGGATCGCGCATGTGCCGAGCATGCTGGCGCGCGTGGTGGTGGCGGTCGATCCGCCGGCGAGCGCGGGCGGCGACGCATGCGGCATCGTGGTCGCGGGGCTGGGCAGCGACGGGCGCGCCTATGTGATCGCGGATGCCAGCGTCGAGGGGCAGAGGCCCGAAGGATGGGCAAGGGCGGTGGCCGCCGCCGCGATGGTGCACGGCGCCGACCGGGTGATCGCCGAAGCGAACAATGGCGGGCAGATGGTCGAAAGCGTGCTGCGCGCGGCGGAAGCGGCGCTACCCGTCAGGCTGGTTCACGCCAGCCGCGGGAAGACGGCGCGGGCCGAGCCGGTGGCGGCACTGTACGAAGCAGGACGGGTCGCGCATCGCGGCGCGTTTCCGCGCCTGGAAGACGAGATGTGCGGGCTGATCGCCGGGGGCGGTTATGTCGGGCCGGGGCGCTCGCCCGACCGCGCCGACGCGCTGGTATGGGCGATGAGCGAACTCATGCTCGGGCGAGCGGGCGAGGCGCGGGTGCGGGGGATGTGAGGCGAAAGCCTCGCTTATTCCTCCAGGCCGAAGGCGATTTTCAGGATCACCTGGAAACGCTGAACCTGCGTTCCTTCGACGGCGCCGCGAATCTGCACGACTTCGAACCACTGAAGATTGTCGAGCGTTTCGGACGCCTTCGCGATCGCGCCCTTGATGGCGTCGTCCACGCTGGAGTCGGACGTGCCGACGACTTCGACGATTTTGGCGACATGGTTGGTCATGGTGGCTCCTTGGGTGGACGCGGGGGGAATGGAATGTTTCTCAACCCGGCGTCATGCGTTGGGTTCCCCCACGCGGCCTGCCCGCAATGCCATGTTGTCCACAGGGAACTGCCGCTAAGCCCCATCGTTCTTGGCGCAGATATCGTATGACGGAGCACAAGGCATGAAGAAGCAGTTACTCGTTGCGGCGGCGGCAGGCCTCGCAGTGGTGGCGACCCCGGTGATGGCGCAGAGCCTCAACAGCAAGGATCGCGCACGCATCGCGCGGGCCGCGCCGCGCGACCGCGACGACGTGCGTTACTGCCTGGTCCAGGGCAAGAAGGGCCGGGACAAGGGCACGGTGATCGGTGCAGCAGGCGGCGCGGGCGTCGGTCTGCTTGCCGGTGGCAGCGTCGGCGAGACGTTGCTGGGCGCGGGCGCGGGCGCGGTTGCGGGGCGCCTGATCGGCAAGAGCGAAGGCACCAATTCAACCTGCGACCGGGTGCTCAAGCGCAACCCGTAACGGGAGTGCGCGGCCCCACAGGCTGACATTTTCGGGCAGGCGACCGTTGCGCCGCCGCCCCGTCCACAAACCCTCTCCCCACGCCGGGGAGGGGGTTTTCGCGTTTGTAAGGAGCATTCCATGAAATGGTTCGGGACGAAAGCGGCGTCATGCGATGCGCGACCGGTGCTGGCGCGTGCGTGGGGCACGGGCGCGGTGGCGCTGGGCGAATGGCCCGCAAGCTATGAGGCGCAACTGCGCAGCGGCGTCATGGGCAATGCCGTCGCACAGCGGGCGATGCGCCTCGTGTCGGAGGGGGCGGGTGCGTGCGCGCTCAAGGTGCGGCCCTCCGGCAATATCGGGGTTGAGGACGGGGCGCGCATCCTGTCGCTGGTGGGGCGCGCGTCGGCGGGACAGGCGCTGGTCGAGACGCTGGCGTGCCACCTGCTGCTGCACGGCAACGCCTATGTCCAGGTGATTTCGGGCGCGGACGGGATGCCCGCCGAACTGTTCGCGCTGCGGCCCGAGCGCGTGAGCGTGCAGGCGGACGCGCGGGGTTGGCCCGCCGTCTATCTCTATCGCGTGGGCGACAGCGTGACGCGGCTGTGTCCGGAGGACGCGACCGGGCGGACGAGCGTGCTGCACTTGAAATCCCTGCATCCGCTCGACGATCATTACGGTCTGGGTTGCGTGGGGGCAGCGGCGGGTGCGGTCGCGATCCACAATGCGGCGAGCGTCTGGAACAAGGCGCTGCTCGACAATGCGGCGCGGCCGAGCGGGGCGATGGTCTACGATCCGGGCGACGGGTCGGTGCTGTCGCCCGAACAGTTCGAGCGGGTGAAGCGCGAGATGGAGGCGGCCTTTGCCGGTGCGGCCAATGCGGGTCGGCCGATGCTGCTGGAAGGCGGGCTCAGTTGGAAGGCGATGAGCCTGACGCCCGCCGAAATGGATTTCGTGGGGTTGAAGAGCGCGGCGGCGCGCGAGATCGCGCTCGCCTTCGGCGTGCCGCCGATGCTGATGGGGCTGCCGGGCGACAATGCCTATGCCAATTATCGCGAGGCGAACAAGGCGTTGTGGCGGCAGGCGGTGCTGCCGCTGGTGGCGAAGATCTGCGGCGGGTTGAGCCAGGGGCTGGACGGGTGGTGGCCGGGGGTCGCGATCGAGGCCGATCTGGATGCCGTGCCCGCCCTGTCGGACGAACGCGCCGCGCTGTGGGAGCGGGTGGCCGCCGCCGATTTCCTGACGGCGGAGGAAAAGAAGGCGATGCTCGGCCTTTAGGTTTCGGGCGGGCGCTGGGGCATGGTGTCGAGGCGGCAGAAGCCGCCGTCCCACAGCCAGCTGCCGCCCTTCGTCCAGCAATCGGCGGGGCGGTCGAGGCCGAAGGCCCAGGCGCCCGCGCCCAGGGCGAGCAGCAGGATCATGATCAGCAATTTGCGATGCGTGCGCTTCATGGCCGCGCAGATAGGCGCTTGATCGCGCGTTGGAAAGGAGGAGCGTCATGAAGGACGAGATGCTGGCGAGGCTGGTCGCGCAGGCGCAGGGGCAGGTCGCCGACATGGTGACGATCCGCGCGCTGATCGAGGAGGCGAGCGAGACGGGCGCGGGCCGCGCGCTGGAGCGGCTGGGCCTGGCCGACCGGGGGGCGGAGGGCGACGTGCGCGAATTGCGCGACCTGCTGTCGGCGTGGCGCGACGCGAAGAAGGCGGCGCGCGGGGCCGCGATCGGATGGGCGGTGCGGATCGGCATGGCGCTGATCCTGCTAGGCATCGCGGTCAAGACGGGGCTCGTCGGGCTGGTGAAGGCGTGAACGGGAACCTGCGCTTCGCCGGATATGCGGCGGTGTTCGACCGGGTGGACCGGGGCGGCGACGTGGTGCGCGCGGGCGCGTTCGGGCCGGATGCGGAAGGCAGGCTGGCGACGGCGGGCGTGCCTTTATTGTGGCAGCACGCGCCCGGCCACGTCATCGGCCGGATCGAAAGCGCGCGGGAGGACGCGCGCGGGCTGCGCGTGATCGGCCAGGTGTCGCGCGCCAGCGCCGCCGGGCGGGAAGCGGCGGCGGCGCTGGCGGGCGGGGCGGTGGACGGGTTGTCGTTCGGTTATCGCGTGCGCGCGGCGCGGGGGGCAGGGCCGCGCGAACTGCTGGCGCTGGAACTGGTGGAGGTGAGTGTGGTGACGCACCCCATGCAGCCGCTGGCGCGGGTGGTGAAGGTGGAGGGGTAAGTCCCCCTTCCCCCCCAATCGGATTTTGTTCGGGCGGTCCATTCCGGGCCGCCCTTTTTTGTGGAGACGGGCATGACGGATCAACTGGAAGCGAGCCTGGACGCCGTGGCGCAGGGCGAGCGGATCGAGGGACTGGCGCAGGAAGTGGCGGCGCTGAAGGGCGCTCTGCTGGCGCAGCGGCGTCCGGCGCTCGACGGGGTGAAGGGCGGCATGGAGGACCCGGCGCGGGCGGCGTTCGTCGACCGCTACCTGCGGCAGGGCCATGAAGCGGGCGTCGAGCTCAAGAGCTTTGCAGGCGCGAGCGGCACGGCGGGCGGCTATGCGGTGCCGCGCGAGATCGACCAGATCATCGATGCGACGCTCAAAAGCCTGTCGCCCATTCGCGCCATCGCCAATGTGGTGCGTACGGGGAGCGCGGGTTACCGCAAGCTCGTCACGTCGGGCGGCATCGTGTCGGGATGGGCCAGCGAAACGGGCGCGCGGGGCGAGACGGGGACGCCCGCCTTCAACGAAATCGTGCCCCCTTCGGGCGAGCTTTTCGCCAATCCCGCCGCGAGCCAGGCGATGCTGGACGACGCGCAGTTCGATGTCGAAGGCTGGCTGGCGGGCGAGATCGCGCGCGAATTCGCGGCGGCGGAGGGCAGCGCCTTCGTCAAGGGCGACGGGATCAACAAGCCCAGGGGTTTCCTGACCTATGCCGCCACCGCCGAGGCGGACGGGGTGCGCGCGTTCGGATCGCTGCAATATGTGCCGTCGGGCGCAGCGGGCGGCTTTGCGGCGCCCTATCGCCAGGGGGCGAGCTTCGTCATGAATTCGGCGACGCTGAGCGTCATCCGCAAGATGAAGACGGCGGACGGCGCGTTCCTGTGGCAGCCGTCGCTGGCGGAGGGGCGGCCCGCGACGCTGCTGGGCTATCCGGTGGTCGAGGCCGAGGACATGCCGGACATCGCTGCGGGCAGCCTGTCCATCGCCTTCGGCAATTTCCAGGCGGGCTATGTGATCGCGGAGCGCAGCGAGACGAGCATCCTGCGCGATCCGTTCAGCAACAAGCCGTTCGTCCACTTCTACGCGGTCAAGCGCATCGGCGGCGGCGTGGCCAACAGCGAGGCGATCAAGCTGATGAAGTTCGCTGCCTCGTAAAGGGGGCAGCGGCATCTTGTGGGGGCGCGGGCGCACGGTCCGCGCCCCCTTTTTTTTGGGGCGGCGGGAGGCGGCGACACCATGCTGACGGATGCAGAGGACGGGGCGTTGCCCGCGTCGCTGGCGGAATTGAAGACCTATCTGCGGATCGCGGGCGAGGAGGAGGATATGGTGCTGAGCGCGCTGCTGCGGGGCGCGGGCGCGCTGTGCGAGCGGTTCACCGGGCAATGGCTGATCGTGCGGCGGACGCGCGAGACGCTGTTCGGGGCGGAACGGGCGTCGGGCGCGTGGCAGCGGCTGTCGGCCCGGCCCGTGGTCGCGATCGAGACGGTCGAGGCGGTGAGAGCGGATGGCGCGGCACGCCCATTGCCGGTCGATGCCTACGCAGTCGATATCGACGGGAATGGCGAGGGATGGGTGCGCATCGCACAGGCGGGCATCGCCGGGACGATTGCCGTCACCTATCGCGCGGGGTTGGCGAGCGACGGCGATGGCGTGCCGCAGGCGTTGCGCCAGGGGATCGTGCGACTGGCGGCGGACCATTATCTGGCGCGCGGCAACGACAGCGCGACCCCGCCCGCCGTAGTGAGCGCGCTGTGGCGGCCATGGCGCGGGATGCGGCTGACATGATCCCGGTGCGGTGGCTGGAGCGGCGGGCGCAGGCGCGGCGCGATGAAATCGCGGCGGCGCTGGCCCGCTTAGGGGTCGAGGCAAGGCAGGAGGGTGAAGCGGTGCGGCTGCGCGGGCGAGGGCTTCGCGCGCGCTGGATGCGCGACCTTGCGTTGCGGGAAGCGGGGAGAGGGGCATGAGCGCGGAAATGGCGGTGCGGGCGGCGGCGATTGCGGCGCTGCGGGCGGACGGGGCGCTGATGGCGCTGGTCCATGCCGTGCATGACGGCGAGCCGGGGCGGGCGGCGGCCCCCTACGCCTTTGCGGGCGAGTGTATCGGCACGGACTGGGGCGGCAAGGCGCTGGAAGGGCGCGAGTTGCGGCTGACCGTCGGGCTGGTCGCGGCGGCGGACGGGGCGGCGGCCATCGCGGCGGCGATCGCGCGGATCGACCCGGCGTTGCAGGGCTTGAGCCTTGCGCCGGACGGGTGGCGCGTGGCGAGCGTGCGGCTGGCCCGGTCGCGGATCGCGCGGGAAGGGACTGCGCCCGCCGGCGGCTGGCGGGCCGTGATCGATTATCGCGTCAGGGCGGTGCGGGACGGGTGATCCCGCCCGCCCCGGGGCGTGAGCGGAAGGCCGTCAGTTCGGGCGGCTATTCTCTTCATATTCGGACGTGATCTTGTCCACATATTCGCCGATCTGATCGTCCGCGTCCGACGCGGCGGCGCTGTCGGACATCTTGTCGCCCTTGTCCTGCGCGACGATGGCGGCGCGGAACGCGGCCTCCTGCGTGGCGCAGGCCTTCTTGATCGACGCCTGGAAATCGCCGGTCGACATCTTCGCATCCATCGCGGGCTTCACCTGGGCCGAAAGGCATTTGGCGAATTCCTTGCGCCCGGTGCCGACGTCATCGGCGGACGGTGCAGCGGCGGCCATCATCGCGAGCGAAGCTACGGCAACAAACATCGAACCCTCTCCATATCCTGCATTTTGCACGGTTTGACTGAAGAAAGGATGCGCCATGGGCGTCGAAAAAGGAAGTGCATTTTTGCTGAAAGTTGGCGACGGCAACAGTCCGGCAACCTACGCGACGGTCGCGGGGATGCGCACGACGCAGCTGTCGGTCAACGGCGAGGCGGTCAACGTCACGTCCAAGGATTCGGGCGGATGGCGCGAATTGCTGTCGGGCGCGGGGGTCAGGTCGGTCAGCGTGTCGGCCGCGGGCCTGTTCACCGGCTCCGCCGCCGAGGTGCGCATCCGCAACCATGCGCTGTCGGGCACCATCGAGAGTTTCGAGCTGAGCTTCGAAAGCGGGGAACGGATGCGGGGGCGGTTCCTCGTCACCCGGCTCGACTATGCGGGCGATTATAACGGAGAGCGCAATTACGCGCTGAGCCTCGAAAGCTCTGGCCCGGTGGTGAGCCTGTGAGCGCGGCGGCGAACCCGGAGCGGGGCGAGGCGGCGCTGATGCTGGGCGGCGAGACGCTGGTGCTGCGCCCGACCTTCGGCGCGCTGGTGGCGGCGGAGCAGGAACTGGGGCCGCTGTTCGACCTGATCGAGCGGGCGGCGGACGGGCGGCTGTCGCTGGCCGATCTGGTCGCGCTGTTCTGGCACTGCCTGCCGGATCGCGGGAACCTGACGCGCGAGGCACTGGGCGAGGCGGTGGTGGCGGCGGGCATGGCGAAGGCGACGCCCGCGCTCAAGGCCATCGTGCGGCAGATACTGGCGGGAAGATGACGCGATTTGGCGAAGGCGCGGCGCGGCTGGCGGGCGTTGCGGGATGGCTGCTGGGGTGGCGGCCCGCGACTTTCTGGCGCGCGACGCCGCAGGAACTGGCGTGCGTGCTGCGCGCGGCGCGCGGCGAGGAGGCGGATGCGGCGGGCGCGGGCGTCGACGGCGCGGAACTGGCGCGGCTGATGGGCGCGATGCCCGATGGCACGGGCGCGCACTGAAACGGGGGGAAGCGGGATGGACGAGGAGATCGAGACGCTGGTCGTGCGCGTGCGCGCCGACACGGCGGGGCTGTCGCGCGACGTGGAGGCGATGCGCAGCGGCATGGAAGGGCCGCTTGCCGAAGGGGCGGAGCGGGCCGGGCGGCGGATCGAAAGCGGGCTGCTGCGCGCGGTGCGGACCGGCAAGTTCGGGTTCGAGGATCTGCGCCGGATCGCAGTCGGCGTGCTCGATTCGATTGCGGCAAGCGCGGTGCAGGGGGCCATCGGCGGTGTTGGCGGCGGCGGCGCGGGCGGGGGCCTCGTGACGCTGGGCGCGTCGCTGATCGGCGGGGCGCTGGGCCTGCCGGGGCGCGCGACCGGCGGACCGGTGGCGCCGGGGCGCGCCTATCTGGTGGGAGAGCGCGGGCCTGAGGTGTTCGTGCCGACGAGCAGCGGGCAGGTCCATGGATCGACCGGCGGGGCGCGCGACGTGCAGGTGCGCATCGCGATCAACGGGCAGGGCGGTGCGAGCGAGGCGCGGCTGCTGGCCCGCAGCGCGCGGCAGGTGGCGCGGGCGGTGAGGGGAGCGATCGGATGAGCGGGATCGGATATTGGCTGGCGGACGCGCGGCGGGGGCAGGAAAGCCGTTGGATGAAGCGGTTCGCCGCGACCCACTGGACCGTCAACTTCCCGCGCCCGATGATGGCGAGCGTGGTGACGACCGCCGCCGATGCGTTGCGCATGGACGCGGTGTTCCATGGATCGGGCGATCTGGCGGGGCTGATCTGGGAAGCGGAGGACCGGTGGAGCCATCCGCTGATCGCCTATGAAACGGCGCGCGATTTCCGGGCGTGCGTGCTGTCCTTTCGCTGGCGGTCGGGGGGCGTGCGCCGCCTGGACGAAACCCATGGGCCCACGCTGACGATCGAGGGGCGCGATGCGGAAGGGCGTCCGCGCGCCTGGTATGTGCGGTTGTGGAACTATGCCAGCGGCGGGCCGGAAGATGCTGTCGTCACGCTGGATTTTGCCGATCTGGTCGGCGGATATCGCTGGCCCGAGGAAGCCGACCCCGTGTGGGCGGGGGACATCGACCGGATGTTCCTGTCGCTGGTGCCGCCCGACTATGACGAGGGCGACACGCCCTTTCCCGCAGCGGTCGAGGGATGGGCGGAGATGAGCGCCATCCGGTGCGAGGGGGCGGGATCGGTCATCGCGGTGGGCGACATCATGCTGCCCGAACATGGGCTGTCGATGGCGACGGGCTATGACGACGCCTTCAACCAGACGCCCCAGCGCATCGTCGAGGCGATCCATGCGCTCGGCTATCGCGGCGCGATCAACCATTATGTGGGGATGAGCCATTATTTCCGGCTGGAGCGGGCCGGAGAGGGGCTGTTCGTCAGCCTGGCAGGCGGAGTGCTCAACGCGCCGTGCGCGGCGTGGCACCGGGACTTTGCCAGGCGGGCGAAGGCGATGGGAATGGGGATCGTCTGGTCGCTGTCCTACGAACTGTTCGACGCGCATTGCTGGCAGGACTGGAAGCAGCGGGCGGAAAATGGCGACCCGGCGCTGACCGGGTGGGAGCCGCCCTCCACGCTGCTGTCGCCCGCGCACCAGGGGGCGATGGCCTATCTGACGCAGGTGGCAGAAGCCTTCGTTTCCATCGGCTTGGAGGCGGGCTTGCCGATCCTGTTCCAGGTGGGCGAGCCATGGTGGTGGGTGATGCCGGGCGACGGGCGCATCTGTCTGTACGACGACGCGGCGCGCGCGGCGCTGGGCGGAAGCCCGGTGTCGGTGCCGAGCGTGTGGGGCGATCTCGACACGCAGCAGGCCGCGCTGCTGGATGCGGCGGGGGCATTGCTGGCAGCGTCCACGGCGGCGCTTTGTGCGCATGTGAAGGCGCGGGCGCCGGGCGCTGTCACGCATCTGCTCGCCTATCTGCCCACGATCCTCGACCCCCGTGCGCCCGAAGCCAAGCGGGCGAACATGCCGGTGGGGTGGGCGTCGCCCGCCTTCGACGTGTTGCAGCTGGAAGATTATGACTGGGTGACGGAGGGGCGGCCCAACCTCACCGCGCGCGGTGTCGCGCTGGCGACGGAACGGTTGGGCTATCCGATGGAGGAACAACATTATCTTGCCGGCTTCGTGCTGCGGCCCGACCAGGCCGAGCAATGGCGCGCAATCGCGGCGGCTGCGCGGGCGGCGGTCGCGCGGGGGACGGCGCAGACCTTCGTCTGGGCGCTGCCGCAGGTGTGCCGGGACGGCTTCACCTGCTTCAGGATCGATGGGGAGGATGACATGCAAGCGTTTGACGACATACTCTTTCCGCTCGCCATCGGGCGGGAGGCGAGCGTGTCCCCGGCCTTTTCGACGCAGATCGTCGAAAGCGTGAGCGGGCATGAACGGCGCAGCAGCGACTGGGCGGACGCGCGGCTGTCCTTCGACGCGGGGCCGGGGGTCCGGTCGGAAGCGGACATGGCGCGGCTGATCGCCTTTTTCCGCGCGCGCCGGGGGGCGGCGCGCGGGTTCCGCTTCACCGATCCCTATGACGACCGCAGCGGCGCGCCGGGCACCGCCCCATCGCCCATCGACCAGCGACTGGGCACCGGCGACGGCGTGCGCGCCGAATTTGCGCTGACGCGCCATTATGGCGGGAGCGCCGACGCGCAGGTCCGCCGGATCACCCGGCCCGTCGCGGGCAGCATCCGCGTGGCGGCGGACGGGGTCGAGATGACGGACGGGTGGGCTCATGCGGGAATGGGCGTCATCGCGTTCGACACCGCGCCTGCGGCGGGCGCGGTGCTGACCGCGGGATTCCGGTTCGACGTGCCGGTACGCTTTGCTGAGGACCGGCTGGAAATCAACCGCGCGACCTTCGCCGCCGGGGAAGCGCCGTCCGTGCCGCTGGTGGAGATCCGCGAATGAGCGGGCTGGAGACATTGAGCCAGCCGCTCGGCACGCTGGCCTTCTGCTGGCGGGTCGAACGGCGGGACGGAGTGACGATCGGGCTGACGAGCCACGACCGCGACCTCACGGTCGGCGGCCTGCCCTATCGCGCCGCGCCGGGATTGACGCCGAGCGCGATGCGCAGCGGCATCGACCTGGACGGCGACGACAGCGACGTGGCGGGCGCGCTGACCAGCGATGCGATCAGCGAGCGCGACCTGATGGCGGGCCGATGGGACGGGGCGGCGCTGGAGCTGCGGCTGACCCAGTGGGAGGAGCCGGGCGCGCTGTGGCTGCTGCTGGCGCGGGGCGAGATCGGCGCGGTCGCGCGGTCGGGCGCGGCGTTCAGCGCGGAACTGATCGGCGCGGCGGCGGCGCTGCGCGCGCCGGTCGCGCCGTCCACTTCCCCCGATTGCCGCGCCCGGCTGGGCGACAGGGATTGCCGCGTGGACATGGCCGGGCGGCGGCGGATCGTCGCGGTCGCCGGGGTGGAGGACACGCGCGTGGCCGTCGGCGGACTGGCGGCGGGAGCCTATGCCTTCGGCACGTTGCGCTGGATGACCGGCGCGAATGCGGGGATCGGCCAGGCGGTGGCGGACAACGGCGCGGACGCGTTGACGCTGACAGATCCGCCGCCGTTCGATGTGGCGGCGGGCACGCTGGCGCTGCTGGTCGAGGGATGCGACCGGCAGCTGGCGACCTGCGCCACGCGGTTCGGCAATGCGGTGAACTTTCGCGGCGAGCCTTACCTGCCGGGCATGGACCTGCTGACGCGATATCCCGGCGCATGAGCGGGACGCGGATCGTGGCGGCGGCGCGGGATTGGGTCGGTGTGCCGTTCCGCCTGCATGGGCGCGGGCGCGACGGCATCGACTGCGTCGGACTGGTCGCGATGGCGACGGGGCGGGAGGCGGCATTTGCCTACGGATTGCGCAGCGGCGACCGCACACGCGCGGAACACTGGCTGCGCAAGGCGGGGCTGGAACACGTGGCGCAAGGCGCGCCGGGCGACGTGGCGCTGGTGCGGGCGGGGCCGATGCAGCTGCACCTGATGATCGGGACGGAGACGGGGTTCGTCCATGCCCATGCGGGGCTGCGCCGCGTGGTGGAGACGCCGGGGCCTTCGCCCTGGCCGGTGCTCGGCTGGTGGCGGGCGTAAGAGGGAGACTGTGCGATGGCGACGATGGTGCTGACGGCGGTGGGGACGGCGCTGGGCGGGCCGGTCGGGGGCGCGATCGGCGGCCTTGTCGGCAATGCGTTCGATCATGCCGTGCTGTTCCGCCCCAAGGGGCGCGAGGGGCGGCGGCTGGCCGAGTTGCAAGTGCAGACATCGACATATGGCACGCAGGTGCCCGCGATCTTCGGCACGATGCGGGTCGCAGGCACCGTCATCTGGGCCACCGACCTGCGCGAGACGCGGACGAAGAGCAGCGCGGGCAAGGGGCGCGGGAGCGTGACCAGCTACAGCTATTCGGCGAGTTTCGCGGTCGCGCTGTCGGCGCGGCCGATCCGCGCGATCCGGCGCATCTGGGCGGACGGCAATCTGCTGCGCGGGGCGGCGGGGGACTTCAAGACGGAACTGTCGTCTGTGGATGGCTCCCGCGTTGCAAGTACAAATTGATGTTTTGACGTTCGGTCGGTTGCAGTCGTCTGTCCGGCCTACTGTTGCAGTCGGGAGGGACTG
>NZ_QFOA01000051.1 GCF_003248505.1 Sphingobium sp. | reverse complement strand
CGAACGCACGGTGAAAATGCATCGTGCCGCGATGCTCAAGGCGTTGGGCGTCAGGACGGCGGCCGAAGCGATCCGCCTGGCGATAGAGGCAGGTCTCTAGCCGCGATGGTGCTGCTTGGCATCGCCGTTATTGTAGGCGGCTTCCTGCTGCGCTTTCATCCCCTTCTCGTCATCTTCGTATCCGCCATCGTCACCGGCATAGCCGCGGGGCTCGATCCGGTTGCGATCGTTGCCGCGCTCGGCAAAGCGTTTAACGAGGCGCGCTATGTCAGCGTCATCTGGATCGTTTTGCCGGTTATCGGACTGCTCGAAGCGTGCGGATTGCAGGAGCGGGCGCGAGGCCTCATCGACCGGATGCGGGGCGCGACCGTGGGCAAATTCCTCATCTTCTATCTTCTGCTGCGGCAGGGCCTGTCGGCGGTGGGCCTGACCTCCGTCGCAGGGCCCGCACAGACGGTCCGGCCACTGGTCGCGCCCATTGCGGAAGCGGCCGCCGAGCGTCAGGCAGGACGCCTCACCGAAGAAGAGCGCGATGAGATCAGGGGCTGGGCTGCCGCGACCGACAATGTCGGCCTGTTCTTCGGGGAGGATGTATTCCTTGCGATCGGATCGATCCTGCTGATCAAGGGACTTTTGGAGCAATATGGCATCTTGCTGGAACCGCTTCAGTTGTCGGTCTGGGCCATTCCCACCGCCGTTGCCGCATTCGTCATCCATGGTTTCCGTCTCTGGCGGCTCGACCGCCGTATCGGCCGGGCTGCGCCATGATCTCGCTGCCATGGGTCTATGCGATGATGGGCACGATCTTCGCCGCTTACGCGCTGATCGGGGTGCGCGACCGTCTGGCCAATGCCGTCTTCTGGGCGTTGCTGGCGCTCAGCATGTGGGCGGGCGATCGGCTGGGGGATTTTGGCAACGGTGTGCTGGTTCTGGGCTTGGTAGCGCTGGGCGCGTTCGGGCGGATGCGGCGCGGTGGGGCCGAAGCTTCCCCCGAAACCCGCCGCAGCGGGGCGGAACGGTTCGGCAATCGTCTATTTATCGTCGCGCTCATCATTCCGGCAACGGCGCTTGTCGGAACGCTGCTGTTCAAGCAGATGCCTCTTCTGTTCGACGGCAAGCAGGCGACGCTGATCGCGCTGGCGTTAGGAGTGCTCGTGGCCTGCGCCACCGGCTGCCTGTGGTTTCGCGCGTCGCCGCTGACTCCGCTGCATCAGGGCGCGCGCCTGATGGACAGCGTCGGCTGGGCGGCGATCCTGCCGCAGATGCTCGCTGCGCTGGGCGCAGTATTCGCACTAGCGGGCGTGGGCGACGCGGTCGGGGGGATCGTGCGGCAGGCGATACCGCAAGGCAGCCTCTTCGGCGCGGTCGCGGCCTATGGTCTTGGCATGGCGTTGTTCACGATGGTGATGGGCAATGCCTTTGCCGCCTTCCCGGTGATGACGGCCGCAATCGGCGTGCCCGTCCTCATCCACAGCTGGCATGGCGATCCCGCGATCGTCTGCGCCATAGGCATGCTCGCGGGTTTTTGCGGCACGCTGCTGACGCCGATGGCCGCGAATTTCAATCTGGTGCCTGCGGTGCTGCTGGATATGAAGGACCAACATGGCGTCATCCGGCGGCAGGCAGGGACGGCAATCCCTTTGCTCGCCGTCAACATCCTCCTCATTTATTGGCTGGCCTTTCCATGACTTTGTTGACGCGGGATATCGGCGAACGATTCGTCGAACTCACCCTCTCGCATCTGGGGCGGGAATATCCCTTCAAGATGGATTTGGTGCTGACCGGGCCGGAAGATGCCCGGCCTCCGCGTGAGCATCATCCGGTCTTTCATGGCAGCTTCGACTGGCATAGCTGCGTCCATGGCTGGTGGCAGGTGATGCGCCTGATACGCCTGTTCCCCGATATGAGCTCGGTGCCGCAAGTGCGCATACGTGCAGACGCGATGTTGACCCCCGCCAACATAGCGGGCGAGCGTGCCTATCTTGCCAGAGCGATGAGCGCAGGCTTCGAGCGTCCTTATGGCTGGGCGTGGGCGCTGGCGCTCCATGCCGAACTGGAGCGCCACGACGCGCCATGGAGTGCTGCCGTCGAACCGCTGGCGCGCGATTTTGCCGATCGCTTTCGCGCGTTCCTGCCTAAACTGACCTACCCGCTGCGCGTGGGCACGCATTTCAACATTGCGTTCGCACTGACTTTGGCGCTCGAATGGGCTGAGGAGCGGGACGCCGCGCTGGCAGCCCTGATCCGGCAAAAGGCTCTGGGCTGGTTCGGGCAGGATCGCGCGTGCCAGGCTTGGGAGCCGGGCGGGGATGAGTTCCTCTCTCCTGCCCTATGCGAATCGCTGTTGATGAGCCGACTGCTGGACAGCGCGGCATTCCAGGCGTGGTTCCACGCCTTCCTGCCCGATCTGACGAAAGGTGAGCCGGTGACTTTATTCCAGTCTGCTATCGTGTCCGATCGAAGCGATGGGAAAATCGCGCATCTCGACGGCCTCAACCTTAGCCGTGCGTGGTGCTGGCGCGGGATCGCGGCGGCTTTGGGGCCGGGCGATCCGGTCCAACCGATCGCCCGGGAGGCAGCGTCCCGACATATCGACGCCAGCCTTCCGCATGTTGCGGGCGATTATATGGGCGAGCATTGGCTTGCGACCTTTGCGCTGCTCGCCCTCGAATAGGGGAGGGCGCGCGCCCTCCCGCCATGGGATCAGTCGCGCAGCAGCTCATTGATACCCGTCTTGGACCGAGTCTGCGCATCGACGCGCTTCACGATCACCGCGCAGTAGAGGCTGGGGCCGGGCGTACCGTCCGGCAGCGGCTTGCCGGGCAGCGATCCGGGAACGACCACCGAATAGGGCGGCACTTCTCCCATGAAGACCTCGCCCGTGGCACGGTCGACGATCCTGGTCGACTGGCCGATGAAAACGCCCATCGACAGCACCGACCCCTTGCCGACTCGCACGCCTTCCACAACCTCGGAGCGCGCGCCGATAAAACAGTCGTCCTCGATGATGACGGGGTCCGCCTGAAGCGGTTCGAGCACGCCGCCGATGCCGACGCCGCCGGACAGGTGCACATTCTTGCCGATCTGCGCGCAGCTGCCGACCGTCACCCAGGTGTCGACCATCGTGCCTTCATCGACGAATGCGCCGATGTTGACGAAGCTCGGCATCAGGATGACGTTCTTCGCAATGTGCGATCCTGCCCGTGCAAAGCTGCCCGGAACGGCGCGGAACCCGGCGGCGCGGAATGCCGCTTCGTCCCAACCGGCGAACTTGCTGGGCACCTTGTCCCACCAGTGGCCCGCACCCGGACCATTGTCGATCATGGCATTGTCGTTGAGGCGGAAGGACAGAAGCACCGCTTTCTTCGCCCACTGGTTGACCCGCCATCCCTCCGCGGTCGGCTCCGCCACGCGCAGTTGACCCTTGTCGAGGAGGGCGAGCGCCCGGTTCACCGCGTGGCGCACGTCGCCCTGCGTCTGGAGAGTGACGTTCGCCCGGTCTTCCCAGGCAGCGTCGATGGTGGCGATCAGGTCTTGGCTCATGGTCATTTCCCCAGAATGGCGGCCAGAAACGGCGTCAGATGGTCGGTTTCGAAATCGATGAAGTCGGGATGATGGTCGTGTGACCCGGCTTCCGAGCCGTTGTTGACCCAGATCGTGGTCATCCCGATGGCTTTGGCGGGCCTGAGGTTGCGGGCCATGTCCTCGAAGAAGGCAGCGGAGGTCGGCTCAACCGAATGGACCCGGCAAAGTTCGGCATAGCCTGATGGGTCCGGCTTGGGCACATATTGGCAGGCATGGATGTCGTGAATCAGTTCGAACGCGCCGGACAGGCCCAATCTGTCGAGCACACGCGTCGCATAGGCCGCGTCGCCATTGGTGAAGATAAGGCGGCGGCCCGGCAGCGCCGCGATGGCGGCGTTGAGCACCGGATCGACTTCAAGCCGATCCATCGAGATGTCATGGACATAATCCAGGAATGCGCGCGGTTCGATGCCGTGATGGTGCATCAGGCCCGACAGCGTCGTGCCATGCTCCATGAAGTAACGCTTCTGCGTTGCGCGCGCTTGCTGCGGGTCGCACCCGAGCAGGCCCTGGATGAACTCTCCCATCTTCACGTCGATCAGCGCGAACAGGTCCGCCTTCGCCGGATAGAGCGTGTTATCGAGATCGAAGATCCAGGTGTTGATATGGGCCAGGTCCGCGCGCATGGCCGCGCCCTAAAGCGGCGCGGCCTTGAGGGCAAGGGCGCACCATGCGGCGCTACGGGTCAGCAATCCGCCGGCATCTCGCTATTTTCGTAGAAGCTTTGCACCGCATTCCATCCTTCCTGCGCCGTTTCCACCCAGGTAAGGAGCTGGAGATCGGCGGGCGAAATCACGCCTTCGTCCGCCAGTGCCTCGAAATCGACGACGCGATTCCAGAAATCGCGGCCATAGAGCAGGATGGGGATCGGCTTCATCTTGCCGGTCTGGATGAGCGTCAGCAGTTCGAACATCTCGTCGAACGTGCCAAAGCCGCCGGGGAAGACCGCAAGCGCGCGGGCGCGCAACAGGAAATGCATCTTGCGCAGCGCGAAATAGTGGAACTGGAAACTCAGTTCCGGCGTGACGAAGCGGTTGGGAGCCTGTTCATGCGGCAGGACGATATTCATGCCGATGGTGGTTTGACCTACATCCTGTGCACCCCGGTTGGCCGCCTCCATGATCGAGGGGCCGCCGCCCGAGCAGACGACGAAGTGGCGGCACCCGTCTGCGTTGACAGGATATTGCGCCGCGATCTGCGCGAGTTTGCGCGCTTCTTCGTAATAACGGGCCTTCGCGCCCAGATTTTCGGCGAGACGGCGTTGTTCCGGCGTTGAGGCCGCGTCGATGCGGGCCTGTACCTGATCCGGCTCGGGAATGCGTGCCGATCCATAGAATACGAAGGTCGATTCGATCCGCGCTTCGTCCATCAGCAATTGCGGCTTGAGCAACTCCAGCTGGAATCGAACCGGGCGCAAATCCTCGCGCAGCAGGAATTCGGTGTCCTGGAAAGCAAGGCGATAGGCCGTGCTCTGCGTCTGCGGGGTTTCAAGCTGCTTGCGGGCGTCGACCGCTTCTTCGCGCGCGGGACGGAATTTGCGTTCTTTAATCTCTTTTTTCGTCATCCCGGCGACTTAAGAGCCAAAGATGACTCTGCCAAGTCCGCTCAACGGCAGAATCCGCCTCGCCCCCCCATATCGAAATGAAAATGGTCGTGATGCGCAGCGTTATAATCGGGGCTGAGCACGGTCCGGAACCGTTTGCAGGCGCTTGCCCGCACCGTTTCGAAGAATTGCCGCGTACGCCTGTCGCCGTTCCAATCTTTCTGAATGGTGATGCGTCGGCCATCCGACAGGAGAAACGCGCTGACGTCGACCGCATTGCTGTGCGCGTGTTCGGACAGCTTTCCGCTGCCCGCGATCGGGCGGCAATTATAGGTGCCGAATGTCTCGATTCTCTCCACCTCCGCGCCCAGGATCAGGCGCGCGGCGGGCTGTACGCCATACCGTACCCAGCCGACGAAATTGGCCGCGAGATTGCATGTCATTGCACCCAGATTGGTCGTGGGCACTCCGATGTCGAGCAGCTTGACGCTGCCGATCGCGCTGCATCCCCCGCCGAAAGTCCGGTCGGGCAGGGGGGTGAACCGAACCGATTGCGATTGCAGACGCGCAAGGCATTGCCGGGTTCCCATCGTCGGTTGGGATGGCGCGCGTGCGACGGGCGCCCGGTTCGATGCGGCGGCGACCCGGCCCCGCGGGACGAGGTCCTTACCGCAGGCGCCAAGGCTCATCACACTTGCCAGCAACACAGCGAAGGCCACATCGCGCCGGTATTCCTTGGCCCGTTCATTCATGAATCGGGCTTTACCATCCCAATTCTTTCAGTGGATTAACGAAAAAAACCGTTCGTCGCATTTGGCGTCCACTTGACTCCGCCGCCCGCATCTTTAGGGCGGCCAGCGGGCCACGCGGTCCCAACGCCGCGCGTGCTCTCTGCAAGGAGACGCATATTATGACTGAACTGACTGCCGTTGACGCCACCGTTGCGCCTGCTGAAAAGCCCGCCAGCCATCCGGCCCGCCCCTTCTTTTCTTCCGGTCCCTGCGCAAAGCCTCCCGGCTGGAGTGCCGACAAGCTGAGCGCCGAATCGCTCGGTCGTTCGCATCGCGCCAAGATCGGGAAGACACGCCTCGCCTATTGCATCGACCTGATGCGCGAACTGCTCAATCTGCCCGATACGCATCGTATCGGCATCGTCCCCGGTTCCGACACCGGCGCATTCGAAATGGCGATGTGGACGATGCTGGGCGCGCGCCCGGTCACTACGCTCGCCTGGGAAAGCTTCGGTGAAGGCTGGGTGACGGATGCTGCCAAGCAGCTGAAGCTCGACCCGACTGTCGTCCGCGCCGATTACGGCCAGCTGCCCGACCTGGCCCAAATCGACTTCGGCACGGACGTGCTCTTCACCTGGAACGGCACCACCAGTGGCGTTCGGGTGCCGAACGCGGACTGGATTCCGGCTGATCGGGAAGGATTGACTTTCGCGGATGCGACCAGCGCCGTGTTCGCCTACCAGATCGATTGGGCCAAGATCGACGTCGCCACCTTTTCCTGGCAGAAGGTGCTGGGCGGGGAGGGCGGTCATGGCGTCCTGATCCTCGGGCCCCGCGCCGTCGAGCGGTTGGAAAACCACACGCCTGCCTGGCCTCTTCCCAAGGTTTTTCGCCTGATGGCCAAGGGGAAGCTGTCCGAAGGCATATTCAAGGGCGAGACGATCAACACGCCTTCCATGCTCGCCGTCGAAGACGCGATCTTTGCGCTGGAATGGGGCAAGTCGGTCGGGGGCCTCAACGGTTTGATCGCCCGGTCCGACGCGAATGCAGCGGCGCTGGACAGGATCGTGGCGGAGCGTGACTGGCTCGGCCACCTTGCCGCCGACCCTGCTTCGCGTTCGAAGACCAGCGTCTGCCTGACGGTCGAGGGTGCGGACGAAGCCTTCATCAAGGCGTTCGCCGCTCTCCTCGAAAAGGAAGGCGCGGCCTATGACATCGCCGGTTACCGCGATGCTCCGGCGGGCCTGCGCATCTGGTGCGGCGCGACGGTCGAAACCGCCGATATCGAGGCGCTCGGACCGTGGCTCGACTGGGCCTATTCCCAGACGAAGGCCGCCGCTTAAACCTCTCGCATCGCCCCGGCCCTTAAGCCGGGGCCTCCCACCGTCATTTCATGCCGCCCGCCTAAAGGCGAACTTCGGATCGCAAGCCGAGGGGCGGTGAAGCACAGGAACCATCACCATGCCCAAAGTCCTTATTTCCGATAAGATGGACCCCCGCGCCGCCGCGATCTTCCGCGACCGCGGCGTCGAGGTCGACGAGATCACCGGCAAGACCCCGGATGAGCTGAAAGCGATCATCGGCCAGTATGACGGGCTTGCCATTCGCAGTTCTACCAAGGTGACCAAGGACATCCTCGACGCCGCGACGAACCTCAAGGTCATCGGACGCGCAGGCATCGGCGTCGACAATGTCGATATCCCTTATGCTTCGGCCAAGGGCGTGATTGTCATGAATACCCCGTTTGGCAATTCGATCACCACCGCCGAACACGCTATCGCACTCATGTTCGCGCTCGCGCGCCAGCTTCCCGAAGCCAATGCGCAGACGCAGCAAGGCCTGTGGCCGAAGAACGGCTTCATGGGTGTGGAAGTGACCGGCAAGACGCTCGGCCTTATCGGGGCGGGGAATATTGGCTCCATCGTCGCGAGCCGCGCGCTGGGCCTCAAGATGAAGGTGGTTGCCTTCGACCCGTTCCTGACGCCCGAGCGCGCGGTCGAGATGGGCGTCGAGAAGGCGGATCTCGACACGCTGCTGGCGAAGGCGGACTTCATCACGCTGCACACCCCCCTGACCGACCAGACCCGCAACATCCTCAGCCGCGAAAACCTCGCCAAGACGAAAAAGGGCGTTCGCATCGTCAACTGCGCGCGCGGCGGGCTGATCGACGAAGCGGCGCTCAAGGAAGCGCTCGATTCGGGGCAGGTCGCGGGCGCTGCGCTCGACGTGTTCCAGACCGAACCGGCAAAGGAATCGCCGCTGTTCGGCACGCCAAACTTCATCTGCACCCCGCACCTTGGCGCTTCCACCGACGAGGCGCAGGTGAACGTCGCGCTTCAGGTGGCCGAACAGCTTTCGGACTATCTGCTCGACGGCGGCATCACTAATGCTCTCAACGTTCCTTCGCTGAGCGCCGAGGAAGCGCCGAAGCTCAAGCCCTATATGGCGCTGGCCGAACGGCTCGGCAGCCTGGTGGGGCAGTTGGAAGGCGATGCGATCACGGGTGTCGCGGTCGAAGTCGAAGGCCATGCCGCCGAACTCAACCAGAAGCCGATTACAGCGGCGGTGCTCGCCGGTTTGATGCGCGTCTATTCCGACACGGTGAACATGGTGAACGCACCCTTCCTCGCAAAAGAACGCGGTCTTGACGTTCGCGAAGTGCGGCACGACCGGGAGGGCGACTATCAGACGCTGGTACGGGTCACCGTCACGACGGAAAATGGCGACAAATCGGTCGCGGGTACCCTGTTCGGCCATGCCCAGCCCCGCCTCGTCGAACTGTTCGGCATCAAGGTGGAAGCCGACCTCGACGGCACGATGCTCTATATCGTCAATCAGGATGCGCCCGGCTTCATCGGCCGTCTGGGTTCGACGCTGGGCGAAGCTGCCGTCAATATCGGCACCTTCCACCTTGGGCGCCGCAACCAGGGCGGGGAAGCGGTGCTGCTGCTGTCGGTCGACGGCATCGTGACCGAACCGCTGCGTGCTGAAATCTGCAACCTCGCCGGCGTGAAGCAGGTGAAGCCGTTGCGCTTCGCCTGAGGGACGATGGGCTGGCCTTGCTCGCGCAAGCTGCTAAGGGCCAGCCCATGACCATGACGAGCCGCATGATCCCGCCCGGCCTCCTTCCCGAGGGCCTTTCCGACCGCCTGCCGCCGCAGGCCGAAGCCTCCGCGCGTCTCGCGCGGCGCGTGCTCGATACGGTCGCGACCCATGGCTATGAGCGCGTCATGCCGCCGCTCGCGGAGTTCGAGGATACGCTGACCCAGCGTTTGACCTCGATGCGCGCACAGGATCTGGTGCGTGCCGTTGACCCTGTGTCGCAGCGAACGCTCGCCTTTCGTCCGGACATGACCGCACAGGTGGGGCGGATCGCCGCTACGCGCCTTGCCGATGCGCCGCGTCCGTTGCGCCTGTCCTATGCAGGTCCGGTCATTCGCCAGAAGGCCAGCCAGTTGCGACCCGAGCGTGAAAAGATGCAACTGGGCGCCGAACTGATCGGCAGCGACAGCAGCGCCGCAGCGGTCGAAATCGTGAATGTCGCAATCGAGGCGTTGCAGGCGGCGGGCGTCACCGGGCTGACCATCGACTTCACTCTGCCCGACCTCGTCGACACGCTGTCTGCCGGTCCTCTTCCGCTCGACGCGCGGGAGGTCGAGGCCGTCCGCACCCAGCTCGACGCGAAAGATGCCGGTGCCCTCGTCGCCATCAGCCCGGCGGCGGCTGCTTACCTGCCCCTTATCGAGGCGACCGGGCCTTTCCACGGCGCGATGGAGCGTCTGGAGGCGTTCGACGCGCGGATCGGAGGCGCGCTTGGCAGCCGGATCGCAGGGCTTCGCGCCATCGCAAAGCCGATCGGGTGGGACATTACGCTGACGCTGGATCCGACCGAACGGCACGGCTTCGAATTCCAGAACTGGTTCGGCTTCTCCATCTTCGCCGATGGCTTCATTGGCGAAATCGGTCGCGGGGGCAGCTATGCCATCGCGCGGGCGGACGGCGCGGACGAGCCCGCGATGGGCTTTTCCCTCTATCCCGACCCGTTGATCGACGCAGGCTTCGGCGATGAAAGCCCAAGGCGCATTTTCCTGCCGCTGGGGCACGACGCGGCAGCGGCGGCAGCGTTGCGCGCACAGGGCTGGCACACCGTCGCGGCGCTCAAGGAAGGCGAGGACGGCGCGGCACAGCGCTGTTCGCACTGGCTCGACGGCACCGAACCGCGCGCCTATTGACTTGACGGAGGCCCGGCGCGGAGTTACCGCGCGCCCCGCATTCGGACGCAAACGGCGTCCCTCATCCTACCGGCATGTCGAGTCCCGTCGAAGGGCATGACCGGTCCGCGCGGCGGGCGGAGGACTGTATCCATGGCTAATGTAACCGTGATCGGCGCTCAGTGGGGCGACGAGGGCAAGGGCAAGATCGTCGACTGGCTGTCGGAACGCGCCGATGTCGTCGCCCGCTTCCAGGGAGGTCACAATGCCGGGCACACGCTGGTGGTCGGTGAAAAAGTCTATAAGCTTTCGCTGCTTCCATCGGGCATCGTGCGCGGCACATTGTCGGTGATCGGCAACGGCGTGGTGCTGGACCCCTGGCATTTCCGTGACGAGGTGGCGAAGCTGAACGGGCAGGGGGTGGAAATCACGCCCGCCAACCTTCAGATCGCCGAAACCTGCCCCCTGATCCTGCCCTTTCACCGCGACCTCGACGGGCTGCGGGAGGATGCGAGCGGCGCGGGCAAGATCGGCACGACGCGGCGCGGTATCGGCCCCGCATATGAAGACAAGGTCGGTCGCCGCGCGATTCGCGTATGCGATCTGGCCCACCTCGACGATCTTGGGCCGCAGCTAGACCGTTTGACCGCGCACCATGACGCGCTGCGCGCCGGGTTCGGCGAACCGCCGATCGACCGCGAAACGCTGATGGCGCAGCTGCGGGATATCGCCGAGTTTATCCTGCCGTTCGTAAAGCCGGTTTGGCTGACGCTCAACAAGGCGAAGGCGGAGGGAAAGCGCATCCTGTTCGAGGGCGCGCAAGGGACGCTGCTCGATATCGACCACGGCACCTATCCGTTCGTTACATCCTCCAATACGGTTGCGGGTACGGCGGCGAGCGGGACCGGCCTTGGCCCCAGCGGCGCGGGCTTCGTGCTCGGCATCACCAAGGCTTATACCACCCGAGTCGGCTCAGGGCCGTTCCCGAGCGAGCAGGACAATGCCGTTGGCCAGCGCCTGGGCGAACGCGGCCACGAATTCGGCACCGTCACGGGGCGCAAACGCCGTTGCGGCTGGTTCGACGCGGTGCTGGTGCGCCAATCGGTCGCGGTGTCGGGCGTCACAGGCATCGCGCTGACCAAGCTCGACGTGCTCGACGGGTTCGAAACCCTGAAAATCTGCGTCGGCTATCGCATCGGTGAACGGACCTTCGATTATCTTCCCGCCCACGCGCAGGACCAGGCGCGGGCCGAGCCGATCTACGAGGATATCGAAGGCTGGCAGGACACGACCGCCGGAGCGCGCAGCTGGGCGAATCTTCCGGCGCAGGCGATCAAATATATCCGCCGTATCGAGGAGTTGATCGGCTGCCCGGTGACGCTCGTATCCACCAGCCCCGAGCGTGAGGACACCATCCTCGTGCGCGATCCCTTCGCGGATTGATCGCCATGGCGGGAGATCGTTTCGAGCGGCACAAGCAGCCCTGGACTGCGGACGAGATCCAGAAGCTGCATACCCTGGCGAAGAAGGGCATGGCCTTGAAGGCGATCGCCAAGGCGCTCACCCGTAGCGAGGAATCGGTGAAGACCCGCGCCAAGCAGGACGGGCTTTCGATTGCAAAGCTGCGCTGATCGCGCTGCCCCGGCCGCGCCGGTCGGGGCCTCGTCCGTAACATTTCGTTTCGCCGCGGCATCGGCGGAGCGATTTGATCGGCGCAGGCGTTGCGCCAGTCCCATCGCCGGAGAACATCATGATCGTCGATCCCGTCCCCAGCCTCAGTCGCGTCGTTTCCGAAGTGTGGAAGCCGCTGTTGGGCCTGTTCGTATGGGACTGCGTGGTGACTCTGACCTATTTCGTCCTGCCTTTCAAAGCTCCTCCGCTGCCGCTGACGATCTTCGGCACGGTTCTGGCGCTGTTCCTGGGCTTCCGGTCGAACAGCGCCTATGCGCGCTGGTGGGAGGCGCGCACATTGTGGGGCGCGATGATCAACGCGTCGCGCAGCCTGTCGCGTGCCGCGCGCAATTTCCTGCCCGATCCCGAAGCCCGCGAAGTCAAGCGCGAGATCGTGAAGCGGCAGATCGCCTATGTGAATGCGCTGCGGTGCCAGCTTCGCCGCCAGCCCATCGGCGAGGACGTAGAGAAATTCCTCAACGAAGAAGACAAGGGCAAGGCTCTGGCCCGAACGAACCCAGCGAACGGCCTGCTCGACAGCACCGGTCGGCGCATCGCTCTCGCAAAGGCGAATGGCTGGATCGATACGATTCAGCAGGCGCAAATGGAAGCGGTGCTGGTGGACATCTCCAACGCCCAGGGCGGCATGGAGCGGATCAAAAACACGCCTTTGCCGGTACAATATCGTTACCTGCCGACGATCTTCACTCACATCTTCTGTATTGCGCTGCCCATCGGCCTTGTCGAGACGCTGGGACTTGCGACGCCGCTGGGATCGACGGTGGCGGGGCTCATGTTTCTGGCAGTGCTACGCATCGGCGACGATCTGGTCGATCCGTTCGCCGATACCGTGCATGACAATCCACTCACCGCAATGTGTCGCACGATCGAGATCGACCTGCTTCAGTCGATAGGCGACCCGGCGCCCGATCCGATGACCCCCGTGCGTGGCGTCCTCTGGTAGGACGCCATAGCGGAGGCGGCTTTAGCCCTTGCGCGGATCGTCGACCATGTCCGACGCCAGTTCCAGGCCCCGCCGCCCATCCGCAGGTGTGTTAGCCGGCGCCTTTGGATGTTCCACGTCGACAGGCTCCTCGACCTCCAGCATCCCTTCCCATTTGGTGATGACCGACGTGGCGATGGCGTTACCCAGTACGTTGGTAGCGGTGCGGCCCATGTCCATGAAGTGATCGACCGCCAGTACGAACGCCACGCCCTCCACCGGCAGGTCGAACTGGCCTAGCGTGGCGGCAACCACCACCAGCGATGCGCGCGGTACGGCGGCGATGCCCTTGCTGGTGACCATGAGCACAAGGAGAATGGTGATCTGTGTCGCGATCGGCAGGTCGATCCCGTAAGCCTGCGCGATGAAGATCGTCGCGAAGGTCGCATACATCATCGACCCGTCGAGGTTGAAGCTGTAGCCGAGCGGCAGCACGAAGCTGTAGATGCGGCGCGGCACCCCGAAACGGTCGAGTTGCTCCAGCATCTTGGGATAGGCCGCTTCGGACGAGGCGGTGGAAAAGGCGATCAGGATGGGTTCGCGCACGTAGCGGATCAGCTTCACCATCCGCTTGCCAAGGAAGATGGACCCGGCTGCGACGAGCAGTAGCCACAGACAGAAAAGCGCGATGTAGAATTCGCCCACCAGCGCGCCATAAGTCTTGAGCACGCCGAGGCCCTGCACCGTGATCGACGATGCCAGCGCGCCGAATACCGCGAGCGGCGCAACGCGCATGACATAGCCCGTCACCTGCAACATCAGGTCGACCATCGCCTCGATCACCGTGACAATGGGCTTGCCCTTGTCGCCGATGGCGGTCAGCGCCACGCCTACGAAAAGCGAGAAGACGACGATCTGGAGGATCGAATTTTCCGCCATCGCACCCACCATGGAAGTGGGGAAGACGTGGAGGATGAAGTCGCGGAAGTTGAGCGCTTCGGTACTGACGCCTGAATCCGCGCCGGACCGGACCAGATTCAGGCCCTCGCCGGGCGCGAAGAAATTGACGAAGATGAGGCCCAGCGTCAGCGATATGAGGCTGGCGATGATGAACCATGCGAGCGCCCGCCCCCCGATCCGGCCCAGTGCAGCGCTGTCGCCCATATGGGCGATGCCCGCGACCAGCGTCGAAAAGACCAGCGGCGCGATGATCATCTTGATGAGGTGGAGGAAAATGTCCGCCAGCAGGTGGAAATAGCCGGCAACGTCCTTCGCCAGCGCTTCGTCACCCCCAACCATCAGATTGGCGACGAAGCCGGTGATCACCCCCAGGATCATGCCGATGAGGATGAAAGCCGTCAGTCTGTTTCGCATCAAATCCCTCTCGGGCGCACGCCCGGCGCGCGCTCCGCTCAATATGCTGTCTTTGGCCGACACCTATCAGGCGGTTGGATTGCCCGCAATCGGCGCGCGACCGCCCCTATCCCTCCAAGACGAAGCTGGACGCGCTTTCCGCCGCGCCTGCCGTCAGGGGTAGAGCAGTCCTTCGCGCCAGCCGTCGCCATCGCGCGAAAAGACGCGGCGTTCGTGCAGGCGATGTTCGCGGTCCTGCCAGAATTCGATGGTTTGCGGCGTCAGCCGGAAACCCGACCAGTGCGGCGGGCGGGGCACCGGGCCGCCTTCGAAGCGCGCGCTTGCTTGCGCGAACCGATCCATGAAGACGTCGCGCGAGGGAAGCGGGCGCGACTGGTCGGATGCCCATGCGCCAAGCTGGCTGTCGCGGCTGCGCGTCGCGAAATAGGCGTCGGCCGCTTCGTCCTCGACCGGACTGACGGGGCCTTCGATCCGAATTTGTCGGCGCAGCGATTTCCAGTGGAAGAGAAGAGCGGCGTGAGGATTGGCGTGGAGTTCGCCCGCCTTTCGTCCCTCGAAATTCGTGTAGAACACGAAGCCGTCGGGTCCATGCCCCTTGAGCAACACCATCCGCACCGACGGTCGTCCCCGCGCGTCGGCGGTTGCGAGTGCCATGGCGTTGCTGTCGTTGATTTCGGTTTGCCGCGCTTCGGCGTACCAGTGGTCGAACAGGGAGAAAGGATCGGTCATGCCCCCGTCCTAGGCCGCGTCCTGCGCCCTGTCGATATGACCGATTGTCGAGAGATGGCGACCGCCATGTCTTGAATGTGGCCGGGCTATCGTCCACATAGGCCGCAGTGATGCTTTTGTGCAACAGGTAGAGTGAATGGCTGATCCCTATTCGACCTTGGGCGTGGCCCGCACCGCGGATGAAGCGGAGATCAAGTCTGCCTATCGCAAACTTGCCAAGGAACTGCATCCCGACCGGAACAAGGACAATCCGAAGGCAGCGGAAAAGTTTTCCGCCGTCACCAACGCCTATGATCTGCTGTCGGACAAGGACAAGCGCGCGCAGTTCGACCGGGGAGAGATCGATGGCGACGGTAATCCAGCCGCGCCGTTCGGCTTTGGCGGCGGTGGCCCGGGGGGCGGCTTTCGCGGGCAGCCCGGAGGCGGGTTCGAGACGGGCGGAGCGGATTTCGGCGATATTTTCGAAGGACTGTTCGGCGGCGCGGGTCGCCGTGGGGGCGGAGCGGGTTTCGGCGGCTTCGGGCGCCAGGCTCCGCCGCAGAAGGGCGCGAACGTCGCCTATCGGCTGGCGGTGCAGTTCGTCGACGCGGCCACCCTCGCCCCACAGCGGATCACGCTTCAGGATGGCAAGACCATCGACCTCAAGCTCCCGGCCGGGGTCGAGAGCGGGACGCAGATGCGCTTGTCGGGCAAGGGGCAGGCGGGGCCGGGCGGCGCTGGCGATGCGATCGTCACGATCGAGGTGAAGCCCCATCCCTTTTTCACGCGCGATGGCGACAATGTGCTGCTCGACCTTCCCATCACGCTGGACGAGGCGGTGAAGGGCGGCAAGGTCAAGGTGCCGACGGTCGACGGCCCGGTGATGCTGGGCGTGCCCGCGGGCACGTCGTCCGGCAAGACGCTGCGCCTGCGTGGCAAGGGGTTCACCGGCAAGGACGGCCAACGGGGCGACCAGCTCGTCACGCTTCAGATCGACGTGCCCGCCGACGACCCCGCGATCAGGGCGTTGATCGAAAGCTGGCAGGACAGCCGGGCCGTGCGCGCCCATTTGGGCGTATGAGGCGTTAAGCCCGGCTGATGCCGATGCCGTCCCCTCTTTCGCCCGAGTCGCGCCGCAACACCGGAGACGGCGCGCGCGCCCGCCTTCATCGCCAGATCGACAAGGTCCGGCCCGGATCGCACATTTTCGAAGTGGCGAAGCGCGTCGCGGTCGGCACTTATAGCGACGGTTTCATCCACGCGGGGAACCTGGCCTATCTCTCGCTGATGACGCTTTTCCCCTTTTTCATCGTCGCAGCGGCGGTGGCGAGCATCTTCGGGCGGACGCATGACGGGGTGCAGGCGGTCAACGCCTTTCTCTACACGGTCCCGCGCGGGGTCGCGGACGTGGTGCGGCAACCGATCAACGATGTGCTGACGGCGCGATCCGGCCCTCTGCTGTGGCTAGGCGGATTGGTGGGCCTGTGGACCGTCGGCAGCTTGATCGAAACGATCCGCGACATCCTGCGCCGCGCCTATGGGACGAAGAGCACCAAGGCGTTCTGGCAATATCGGCTGAGCGCCATCGGCATCACGCTGGCTAGCGTCTTTGCGGTCATGTTCGCCTTTTCCATGCAGGTCGTGATCACCGGTATCGACCAGTTCCTGCATCAGATACTCCCCTGGGCCGACGACGCGATCGCGCTGGTCGCATCGGCAAAGCTCGTGCCGATGGCGATCCTGTGCGTCGCGATGTGGTCGCTGTTCGTCGCGCTGACGCCCTCTCTCTACAAGGACCGCCGCTTTCCCAAATGGCCGGGCGCGGTGGCCACCTCGCTCTGGTGGTATGGGACGACCTTGCTGCTGCCGCCGACCCTGTCGTTGCTGGGCGGCTATGGCCGCACCTATGGCAGCCTGGCAGGGGTCATGATTACACTCATTTTTTTCTTTCTCGTGGGGCTTGGCGTGGTAATTGGCGCGGAATTGAACGCGGCGCTGGCGGAATTCCCCGATGAGGAAATGGACAAGGCGCCAGACACGCAGGGAAACGGAACGACGATATGACAGGCTTGATGGCAGGAAAGCGCGGCCTCATCATGGGGCTGGCGAACGACAAGTCGCTTGCCTGGGGCATCGCCAAGCAGTTGCATGCGCAGGGGGCGGAACTAGCCTTCTCCTATCAGGGCGAAGCGCTGGCCAAGCGCGTAAAGCCGTTGGCCGAGCAACTGGGTTCGGACTTTCTGATCGACTGCGACGTGACCGACATGGCGCATCTGGACGCAGCGTTCGCGCAGATCGAAAGCCGTTGGGGCGGGCTCGACTTCGTCGTTCACGCCATCGGCTTTTCCGACAAGAACGAACTGCGCGGTCTCTATGTCGACACCAGCCTCGATAATTTCCTGCTGACGATGAACGTGTCGGCCTACAGCTTCGTCGCGGTGACGCAGCGGGCGCGGGCCTTGATGCCGGAAGGCGGCAGCATTCTGACGCTGAGCTATTACGGCGCGGAAAAGGTCATTCCGCATTACAACGTCATGGGCGTTGCCAAGGCGGCGCTCGAAACAAGTGTCAAATATCTGGCGATGGACCTGGGGCCGGAAAATATCCGCGTCAACGCGATATCGGCAGGTCCCATCAAGACGCTGGCCGCGAGCGGCATCGGCGACCTTCGCTACATCCTCAAGTGGAACGAGTTGAACTCGCCGCTGCGCCGCAACGTCACCATCGACGATGTCGGCGGGGCCGGGCTATACCTGCTGTCCGACCTGTCGGCGGGTGTCACGGGCGAAATCCACCATGTCGATGCGGGCTACAACGTTATCGGCATGAAGGCCGAGGACGCACCCGATATCGCGCTCGACAAATGAGCTTCAACAGCTTCGGCCGCGTCTTTCGCTTTTCGACCTGGGGGGAAAGCCACGGTCCCGCGATCGGGGCAGTGGTCGACGGCTGTCCGCCGGGGTTGCCGCTGAGCGAAGCGGATATCCAACCCTGGCTCGACCTGCGCAAGCCCGGCACGTCGAAGTTCACGACCCAGCGGCGCGAAGCGGACGAAGTGCGCATCCTTTCGGGCGTGTTCGAAGGGAAGACGACCGGCACGCCGATCAGCCTGATGATCGAGAATACCGATCAGCGGTCGAAGGATTATTCGGAGGTCGCCAAGGCCTATCGTCCCGGTCATGCCGACTATGCCTATGACGCCAAATACGGCTTTCGCGACTATCGCGGCGGCGGGCGGTCGTCGGCGCGCGAAACGGCGAGCCGGGTGGCCGCAGGCGCGGTGGCGCGGGCGGTGATCCCGGACGTCGATATCTTTGCCTATGTGAGCGAGATCGGCGGCGATGCCATCGACTTTGCCCATTTCGATCCCGCCTATATCGCCCAAAACCCCTTCTTCTGCCCGGACCCTGGCGCTGCGCGGCGATGGGAGGGGCTGGTCGACGCGGCGCGGCTCGACGGATCGTCGCTCGGCGCGGTGGTCGAATGCGTCGCCTCGGGCGTTCCTGCAGGCTGGGGGGCGCCGCTCTATGCCAAGCTCGACAGCGAACTGGCGAGCGCGATGATGAGCATCAATGCGGTCAAAGGGGTCGAGATCGGCGACGGCTTTGCCGCAGCGCGGCTGCGCGGCGAGCAGAATGCCGATCCGATGCGGCCGGGCGCGGATGGCCCGACCTTCCTCGCCAACCATGCCGGCGGTATCGCGGGCGGCATATCGACCGGGCAGCCGATCAAGTTGCGCGTCGCCTTCAAGCCGACCAGTTCGATCCTGATCCCCGTCGAAACGGTGACGCGTGAAGGTCAGGCGTCCGATATCGTCACCAAGGGGCGGCACGATCCGTGCGTCGGCATTCGCGGCGTGCCCGTGGTCGAGGCGATGATGGCGCTGGTGCTGGCCGACCAGAAGCTGCTTCACCGCGCCCAATGCGGGACTGACGCGGCGAAGTGACGCGTTGCCGCGTCGAACGCGCAAGACGACTCGGGGGTGGTTGCGATACGATGACCTTCAACGCCCGCGGGTGGGCGTGCGGCAGAGCGTAAGCTTGGGGAGCGTCAGCGCGCAGCGCGCGGATTGACGGTCAAAGCGTCCCCTGAACGCCGCATCGAGGGGCCGGTCCTTGTCACGGGGGCTGGCCCCTTTTGCCGATGGTCCCGGCCTTTGCGGGCGATGTGGCCCTGTCGGTCGCGGGGCGGGTGCGGCATCAGCGCGGGACAGCAGCACAGGGACGCTCGCCATGCCATCCATTCCCTTCACCCAGGTCGATGCGTTCGCCGACGCGCCCTTCACCGGCAATCCCGCCGCCGTCATGCCGCTCGACGGCTGGCTGGACGATGCGACGCTTCAGGCCATCGCAGGCGAGAATAATCTTTCCGAAACCGCCTTTACCGTGCCGACGCCGGAAGATCCCGAAGCCGACTATGCGCTGCGCTGGTTCACGCCGACGGTGGAGGTCAAGCTGTGCGGCCATGCGACGCTCGCCAGCGGGCATGTGCTGATGGAGGGGAACGCAATCCGCTTTCGCACGCGCCATGCAGGCGTGTTGACGGTCAGCCGCCAGGACGATGGCTATGCGCTGTCTCTGCCTGCCTGGACGATGGAAGACAGGCCGTTGCCCGATCTGGCGGCGGGGCTGGGCGGCGCGCCGGTCGCGTCCTTCTGGCGCGAGGGGGGCTATAGCCTGTTCCTGTTCCCGGACGAGGCGGCGGTGCAGGCGCTGGCGCCCGACTTCGCGGCGCTGAAGCGACAGGGCGACGTGATGCTGATCGCCACCGCGCCGGGGACGGACAGCGATATCGTCAGCCGCGTGTTCGTGCCGGGCGGCGGCGTGGACGAAGATCCCGTGACCGGATCGGCCCATTGCCTCCTCACTCCCTTCTGGGCGGAACGCCTGGGGCGGAGCGCGTTCAGCGCCTTTCAGGCGTCGGCGCGGGGCGGGCGGATTGGCTGTCGGCTGGACGGGGACCGTGCCGTCCTGACCGGCCAGTGTCGCACGGTGATCGAGGGGCGATTCCTGATCTAGCCCGGAAACAGGCCGACGAGCTTTGCCAGTGCACCGCGCACTGCCTGCCGCTGTTCCTTCCTGGGCGACATGCCGATGCGCA
This sequence comes from Sphingobium sp., assembly GCF_003248505.1. GTDB lineage: Bacteria > Pseudomonadota > Alphaproteobacteria > Sphingomonadales > Sphingomonadaceae > Sphingobium. The sequence goes on along the minus strand of NZ_QFOA01000051.1, from coordinate 4,803 downwards.
CGACGGTCAGCCGCTGGGACGGGGAGATGAGGATATATTGCCCGCCATGCCCGACGCAGCCGAACAGGCTGGTCGGTGCCTGACCCGGCATCAGCGCGCTGTGCGGCCCGTCCCGGTTGAGCCACACATGGAGGCCGTAGGCCGGATTGCGGCGCGAGGGCGTGGTCATCAGGTCGATCCATTTTTCCGGCAGGATCTGGTGCCCGGTCGGCCCGCGCCCGCGCCTGCGCAGCAGTTCGCCGAAGCGACCGTAGTCGCGTGCGGTCATGTGCATCATGCTGCCGCCGATCATCGTGCCGCGCGCATCATATTCGACCGTGAGGCTCGGCAACTGGCCCGGAGCCTTCAGCCGCCCGTCGATGAAGGCCTGCATCGCCCGTCGCCGAATGTCCGGATCGTCGCTGTCGGTCAGCATCCGCGTCATGAGGTCGGCGAGGATGAGCGTGCTGCCGGTCGAATAGGCGAAGGTCGATCCCGGATCGTTCGCCAGCGGCTTGGCCTCGGCAAATCCTGCCATGTCGCGCGCCCCGTCCATGAAGAGCATCCGCACCGTGTCGCCGTCCGTCACCGGCTCGCCATCTTCGACATGGTCGAGGCCCGACGTCATCGTCAGCAATTGCCGCAGCGTGATCGCGCCGCGCGGGTCGCCCGGCTGGCTCCAGGCGGGGACCGGCACCGGCGCGTCGATCGCGAGCCGTCCGTCGGCGACCATCAGGCCGACCAGAGCCGCCGTCACGCTCTTCCCCATCGACCAGGACAGCAATTTGGTGTCGGGGCCAAAGCCCGGCGCATAGCGTTCGGCGATGACTTCGCCGTCGCGCATCACCAGCAGCGCGCGGGTTTCGCCCATGGCACTATCGTCGAACAGCGGGTCGATCGCGCCGCGCAGCGCCGAATCGGACACGACCGCCTTGCTCGACACGCGGTAGAGCGGCTCCGGCTGCTGGGCGCGCCCCGCCAGCGTTCCCACCGCGAGCGTCGCGATCAGGGTGGCGGCGATGCCAAGGCGCTTTACGATTCGGCTGTCGATCTGCATAAGCCGGCGCCCATACAGGATAGCGGGCCAGACAGGATAGCGGGAATGAACGCCATGAGGGCGAAACGCACATGGTGGATCGGGGCGGCGCTGCTCGTCCTCGTCCTGTTCGGGCTGCTCGCCTGCGCAGGCCCGACGCTGACCGCGCGGGCGCAGCTCGGCGCGGCATACGGTGCACGGATCGGCTGTTCGTGCCGCTATGTCGAGGGTCGGGCGATGGCAAGCTGCACCGGCGACAAGGAGCCGGGCATGGCGATGGTGCGGTTGGAGGACCTGCCCGAAGAGCGCGCGGTGCGGGCCAGCGTGCCGTTGCTCAGCCACAGGACGGCGCGTTTCAAGCCGGGCTGGGGCTGCCTGCTCGATCCGGCGGACTAAGCCGACGCAATTTGACGGGTTGGCGGGTGGCCCCGGCGCGCGCGGGCGGCTAAGGCACGGCCATGCCGCGCGACATCCCCACGCTTCTCCACGATATTTTCGGCTTCACCGGCTTTCGCGGGGTGCAGGAACAGGTGGTCAGCCGCGTCATGGCGGGGCAGCCGACGTTGGCGATCATGCCGACGGGTGCGGGCAAGTCACTCTGCTACCAGTTGCCCGCCGTGGCGCTCGATGGATGCTGCGTCGTGGTGTCGCCGCTCATCGCGCTGATGCACGACCAGCTGCGCGCGGCGCAGGCGGTGGGCATCCGGGCCGCCAGCCTGACCAGCGTGGACGCCGACTGGCGCGAGACGCAGGACCGGCTGCGCGGCGGCGACCTCGACCTGCTTTATGTCGCGCCGGAGCGGGCGAGCGGAGAGGGGTTCAGGAGCCTGCTGCGGTCTGCGAAGATCGCGCTCTTCGCCATCGACGAAGCGCATTGCGTTTCGGAATGGGGGCACGACTTCCGCCCCGACTATCGGTTGCTGCGCCCGTTGCTGGACGAATTTCCGCAGGTGCCGCGCCTTGCGCTGACGGCGACGGCGGACGCGCATACGCGGCGGGACATTCTGGTCCAGCTCGGCATCCCGGACGACGGGCTGATCATCGCGGGGTTCGACCGGCCCAACATCCGCTACGCCGTCCATCCGCGCGAGGGCCTGACCCGGCAGCTCGCCGACCTGCTGGCGGCCGAACCGGGGCCGGGCGTCGTCTATGCGCAGACCCGGGCGGCGACGGAGAAGCTGGCCGAGACGCTGGGGCGGGGCGGGCGAGCGGTGCGCGCCTATCATGCAGGCATGGACCCCAAGCAACGCGCCGCGAACCAGAGCGCCTTCATCGCCAGCGAGGATATGGTGATGGTCGCCACCGTCGCGTTCGGCATGGGGATCGACAAGCCGGACGTGCGCTTCGTCGCTCATGCCGGGCTGCCCAAGTCGATCGAGGGCTATTACCAGGAATCGGGCCGGGCGGGACGCGACGGCGAACCGGCGGTCGCGCACCTGTTCTGGGGGGCGGAGGATTTCGCGCGGGCGCGGATGCGGATCGCCGAGCTGGAACCCGCGCGCCAGCAGGGGGAGCGGGCGCGGATCGCGGCGCTGGGCGCCCTGGTCGAAACGGCGACGTGCAGGCGGGCCATCCTGCTGCGCCATTTCGGGGAGGACCCGCAGCCGACCTGCGGCAATTGCGACAATTGCCTGTCGCCGCCCGCCAGCGTCGATGCGACGCAGACGGCGCGGAAATATCTGTCGGCGGTCTATCGCACCGGGCAGAGTTTCGGCGCGGGGCATATCGAGGCGGTGCTGACCGGCGCGCCCAACGACAAGGTGCGCGAGCGGGGGCATGACCGCATCAGCGTCCACGGGATCGTTATCGGCGAAGAGGCGGCGCTGCTGCGCCCGGTGCAGCGCGCGCTGCTGGTGCGGGACGCGCTGGAGACGACGGAGCATGGCGGGCTGATGCTGGGGCCGCATGCCCGCCCGATCCTGCGCGGGGAGGAGGAGGTGCGCATCCTCATGCCGCCCAAGCGCGCGCGGGGGCGGCGCAATGCGCGCGGCGCGGCGGAAGCCAATCCGGTGGGCGACCCGCTGTTCCACGCCTTGCGCGCCTGCCGCCGCGAACTGGCGCAGGAACAGGGGGTGCCGCCCTATGTCATCTTCCACGATTCGACCCTGCGCGAAATGGCCGAGCAGCGGCCTTCCTCGATCCGGGACATGAGCCATATCAGCGGCATCGGGCAGAAGAAGCTGGATGCCTATGGCGACGCTTTCCTGGCGGCGATCCGGCCCTTTTTGTGAGATAAAGAGACAGCGAAGTAGACAATCGAACGACATTTGCGCGCGGTATCGTTAGTTAGCTAACTAAGCATAGGATATGCGGCCTCCCGTCTTGAAATGCGCGGGCCGGGGGCGCATGGGATCGCCCGGAAAAGGAGAAGCCATCATGTTCCGCAAGATCACCGACCGCCTGCTCGTGTCCCCGCAGATCAGCGTCGCGGACGTGGCCGAGGCGAAGGCGCAGGGCGTGACCGTCATCGTCAACAATCGCCCCGACGACGAAGAGCCGGGACAGGTCAACGGCGCGGCGATCGAGGCGGCGGCGAAGGAAGCGGGGATCGCCTATGTCGCGGTGCCTGTGTCGCACGGCGGCTTTGCGCCCTGGCAGCTGGACGGGATGGCGGGCGCGCTGGAACAGGCCGAAGGGGGCAGGATGCTCGCCTATTGCCGTTCGGGGACGCGCAGCACGCTGCTGTGGGCGCTGACCCGCGCACGGGCGGGCGACCATCCCGACGTGCTGGCGGCGCAGGCGGCGACGGCCGGCTACGACATCGCGCCCGTGCGACAGATCATGGACACGCTCAAACCCCAGTAAGCCGGGTCAGTTCGGGGGGATCGCGCTCGCCACCATGTCCGTCTTCGCGCGGTCGATGGACCAGAGCCGCCCCGGCACAACCGGGTCCCAGTCGATCGCCTGCCCGGGCGAGGCGATGCCGATCACGCGCCGCAGTTCAAGCTGCGATCCCGCGTCCGGCAGCGCGACTTCGTACATTTCCGGGCGGTCGTGGCCGGTGACGTAGAGCCGCCCGTCGTTGCTCCAGCTGAGGCCAGAGCAGCTGAACGGGGCGAAGCGATCCAGCACCTGTGCCGGGAAGGTCCACGCCGCTTCCTGCCGGAAGGCGTCGTCCATCCGCACGAGCAGAGTGTAGTGCGTGTCGCGTCCCGGTTCCCCGCCCTTGCCCGCATAGTTGGCGAACACCGCCCACCATTTGCCGCCATGGCGATCCATCGCGGTGAGCGAACCCGGACCGAACCCGAGGCTGACCGTGCGAACATGGCGCAGGGTCGCGGTGTCGAAAAATTCGACCGCGCTCGTCTGCGGCACGGCGGGATAGTTGGACGCGGCGCAGACCAGTTCCTTCCCCGCGACGGTGCAGCTGTTCATATGCGGGAAGAGGCGGCGTTCGCCCTGCCAGCCCGCGACGCGCGCCCCGTCTGCGATGCGGTATTTGCCGATGCGGTCATTGTCGATCGCATAGACATAGGTGCCGTCCGACGCCGCACCCTGATGCGCTTCGGGCGCGGACAGGCGCAGGCTGACCGGCGCGGGCGGCGGCGACGCGGGCTCGGGGGTCTGCGCCGCCAGCGGGGTCGCAAGGGCGAGCGGGAGGAGGAAGCGCAGCATCATGGACGACAGGCCATAGCAGGGGAAGGCGACAGTTCGAAGACGCGTCAGAAGCCGCGTCCGCGCCCGGCCCGCGCGTCGTTGCTGGCGAGGCGGACCGTAAGGGGCGCGGGCGAGGCTGGCCCCGCATAGCGGATGACATAGCCCATATGGTCGGACAGTTGTTGTTCGCC
>NZ_QFOA01000149.1 GCF_003248505.1 Sphingobium sp. | reverse complement strand
ACCTCGTAGTCAATTGAATGGCAGGGCGAAAACCAAGACCGGAGGAAGGTGCATCAGATAGCGATTTCCAACGAATTACGACAAAGGTGGTCTTGCGAACGCGAGAATGACGAAGATGTTGCTGTCTATCCAGTCCGGACCTCGATCTTGTCGAAGCGCTTCCAGCGGTAGATCGCGAAGCTTGCCAACCAGCAGGCCACGAACAAGCCGATGATAGCAAAGCCCAAGCTATTGAAATTCTCGCCCAGCTCCGCCGCGATCCGCCAGGGCGCGCCGGTGAGACCGAGCTTGTCGCCGATCAACGCCAGCGCCTCGATCCCGCCGATGACGATCGCCACCATCGCCGAGATCAGGGTGATGGTGATATTGTAGTACAGTTTGCGGATCGGCTTGACGAAGGCCCACTCGTAGGCGCCAAGCATGACCACGCCATCGGCGGTGTCGACCAGCGCCATGCCGACCGCGAACAGCGCCGGCAGCACCAGGACCGAGCCGATCGACAGCCCGTTCGCCGCCTGGCTGGCGGACATGCCCAGGATGGCGACTTCGGTAGCGGTGTCGAACCCTAGCCCGAACAGGAAGCCAAGCGGGGCCATGTGCCAGCTTTTGTTGACGAGGCGAAACATCGGCCGGAACAGCCGTGACAAGGGGCCGCGCCCGCCCAGCAGCAGGTCGAGATCTTCCTCGACATAAGCGCCACCGTCGCGGACATGCACGAAAGTGCGCCACACGCTGCGCAGGATCATGAGGTTCATCGCGGCGATGGCGAACAGGAATAGTGCCGAGATCGCGGTCGCGATCACCCCGCCCACTTCCTTGAACGCGCCGAACTGCGCCAAGGCGCTGGCGGTGAGTGCGATGGTGACCGACGCGATGGCGATAATTCCGGAGTGCCCGACCGCGAACCAGAACCCCACCGCGATCGGCCGCTGCCCCTGCTGCATCAGCTTGCGCGTTACGTTGTCGATCGCCGCGATGTGGTCGGCATCGACGGCGTGGCGCAGGCCCAGGCCCCAGCCGAGTAGCGCGGTGCCCAGCATTAGCGGCTGCGCGTGGAACAGGCCATAGGCCCAAATCCACACCGCCAGGTTAGCGGCGATGAGGCCGCCCAGCAGCAGGGCGGTCCGCCGTTTGAGCGATGGCGAGCCCGAAAAGATCATGATCGGCTCCTTGTGAGAGAAAAGCGCCAGCGAGAGCGGCGAAAGTCGCGGGCGAACTTTCGCCAACCCATCCGGACGCCGGTCCAGGCCAGCGAGCGCAACGAGCCCTGGTTAAAGCCCGGCGAGTCGAAGCTGTGTGGCGCGTTGCACAGCCAGCGCTCGGCGCGGGTAGCGCCGTCAACCGTGCGCAGCAGCGCGCCAGAGGTCGCGTCGATGTGATGCCACGTCGCCGGATCATCCGCCAACACAGCGCGCCAGACCGGCAACCGCATCGGCTCCGTATGGATGTAATAATAGCTATCGCCCTCGCGCGACAGGGTGGACGAGCGCTGGCCGATCTGGTCCCGGCGCGGCGGCAAGCTGCCGGGCACGGTCGCGAGAAGGTTCTTCTTTGCGCCCAGGTAGCTCGCCTTGGCCCTGCCGTTCAACTGATCGCCGGTTGCGTTCTTCAACGCCGCATGCGCAACCAAGACAGTCACAAGCAACCCTAGCGGATCGACGGCGGTGGCGTACTGGCCACGGATCGAGATTGTCGGCACCGGCTAATAGACCGCGGCCTGCTTGGTCGCGGTGCTCCCGTATCGTACTTGCCCCATGAGGTTTTCTTCCATTCCAACCAAATGATCGCACCATCTAACCCTAAGATCAAACATCTAGGGCGCGTCACGGATCTGTCGAAACAGCGACAAATGGCCTTAGAGCGGTTTTCGCTCATTCCGGTTCGTATCCGCAAGAACTGAAGTAATTGGCGCACTCGCCCGGCTTGAAGATATCGACGAGCCTGCCGATGAGGTCCCACAGGCCAGAGACGGTCCGCTCGCCGACTTTTCGCAGCATGGCTTTGAGGCGGGAGAACGCTTTCTCGATCGGGTTGAAGTCGGGGCTGTAGGGCGGGAGGAAGCGCAGGGTCGCGCCAGCGGCCTCGATGAGCACCTGCACCGACGCGCGCTTGTGGCTCGACAGATTGTCCATGATGACGACGTCGCCGGGCCGTAGTTCCGGGACAAGAATCTGGGCAATATAGGCTTCGAACCAGTCGCCGTTGATTGGCCCATCAAGCACCATGGGCGCGACCATGCCGGTCATGCGCAGCCCGGCAACCAAGGTGGTGGTCTTGCGGTGGCCGTGCAGGAAGCCCATCCGCAGTCGCTCGCCTTTGGGGCAGCGGCCGTGGCTGCGGGTCATGTTGGTCGCGGTCCACGTTTCGTCGATGAACACCAGGCGTTCCGGGGCGAGATCGAGTTGGCCGTCGAACCAATGCCGGCGTTGCTTCAGGACGTCGGGGCGGTCTTGCTCGATCGCGTGCCCGGTCTTTTTTTCCGCGTGATCGCGTGGCGCACGAAGAAGCGATGCAGCGTGCCGATCCCAACCGGCACGCCCCGCTCGAACAGCCGCGCCTGGATCTCAACCGAGGTCATATCGCCCTGCTCGTCAACCAAATCCCGGATAAAGCCGCCATGGGCCTCGATTCTGCCGGAATGCCGGTCTCCTCCGCGCGGCTTGGCGACGGCATGGCCATGCTGCAGAGCAAGTTGCCGCCAACGGATCGCGCTCGACGCGCTGACACCAAAGCGATCGGCCGCCGCGCGGCAACTCAACCCACCATCAATCGCCGCGACGACCCTGTCCCGAAGATCCTGTGAAAGAGTTCGCGCCATCCATGCGTAAGCGGGGCCTGAGGGCCGCCTTGCGCGGTGCCCATTCGCCGGGATGATTGCCGCTCTTTTAGCGAGGTGGCGGGTGTCGGACGAGATCGGGGATA
>NZ_QFOA01000050.1 GCF_003248505.1 Sphingobium sp. | reverse complement strand
GCGTCGTGCGGACCGTCGCGAGTCGCCGGGGGTCCGCGAGCCAACGCGCGGAAAAGTCCCAGCCGCTTTCCGCCCCGGCCCGCAGGTCGCGATAGACCTCCGCTGCATCGCGGTTGCTCTCCCGCGCGGTCGCCCGGTCCTCCGCCCAGCTTTCGTCGCGCGGTCCGGCCCGGTCGTCCCAGTAACGGTTGAGCAGCGCCCCGTCCGGCATCCGCACCACGCGCCGCGCCGCCGCCCCGGCGGCCAGCCCCTGGCTGTCGCGCATCCAGAAATCATGTTCCGCCCGCAGCGCCTTCAGATGGCGCGGATCGGCAGGATCGCTCGCCAGATCGACCATCATGCTCAGGAACGGCGGTTGCGAGCGACCGAGATAATAGGTCCGCGTACCGTTGGGGATGAAGCCGAAGCGGTCGATCAGACTCTCGAAATCAGCCAGCATCGAATCGATCTGCGCCTGCTGCCCGTCGGCCTTGAGGCCCAGCATCGTGAAATAGCTGTCCCAATAATAGATTTCGCGAAACCGCCCACCCGGCACCATGTAGGGCGCGGGCAGGCCGATGGCCGACGCGCCCGCAGGGGGCGTGAAGGCGGGCCGCGTCAACTGGGGCCAGAGCGCGCGGATATGGCCGCGCAGACTCTGCTCGTGCGCCGCGCCCTCCTCGCCCGGCACGTCGAAATGCCGCAGCACGAAGGTACGCAAAGCCGCGCCCTGCGGCCGTTCGCGCCGATAGGCTTCCAAAATGGCGGCAGGCGCTCCCCGAGGCACTGCGTCGACGAAGCTCTTGCCGTCGGCAAAGACGCGCTCGCCCTGCACCGCCTCGAACAGCGGGCCGTAGACCTGCTGCGGGCTTTGCACCTGCGGCTGCGCCTCGCCCATGCACAAAAGGGCAGCGGCCAGCCCCAATATCCTGCGGCGCATCGGATCATCTCCCCCGGACGATGGTTCATACCGCCAATGAATGACGCGTCCGAAACGTTCCCCGGCCTCGCCTTCCCGCTGGCAAGGCGGGGGAACAGCAGCTAGAGGCCTTACCCCATGAGCGAAACAGCATCCTTCGGCTATCGCGACGTCGATGCCGCCGAGAAAGCGGGCATGGTCCGCGCGGTCTTCTCCAACGTCGCGGGCAAATACGACCTCATGAACGACGCGATGTCGGGCGGCGCGCACCGGCTGTGGAAGGACCAGTTCGTGCGGCGGGTGAAGCCCCGGCCCGGCGAACAGATCCTCGACATGGCGGGCGGCACCGGCGACATCGCCTTCCGCATGCATCGCCATGGCGGGCAGGTGACCGTGTCGGACATCAACCCCGAAATGCTGGCCGTGGGCATGGAGCGGGCCCGCAAGAAGGGGTATGAAGGGCTGATCTGGTCGGAACAGAATGCCGAGGCGCTGACTTTCGGCGACCGGGAATTCGACGCCTACACGATCGCCTTCGGCATCCGCAACGTCACCCATATCGACCAGGCGCTGCGCGAAGCGCACCGCGTCCTGAAATTCGGCGGGCGTTTCTTCTGCCTCGAATTCTCGACGACGACATGGCCGGGCTTTTCCGATGTCTACGACACCTATTCGCACAAGCTGGTGCCGCACCTAGGCAAACTGTTCGCCAATGACGCGGACAGCTATCGCTACCTCATCGAATCGATCCGCCGCTTCCCGCCGATGCCCCGGTTCGAAGGCATGATCCGCGACGCGGGCTTTGCCAATACGAAGGTGGAGCCGATTCTGGGCGGCCTCGTCGCCATTCATTCGGGCTGGAAGATCTGACGCCCGGCATGACCACCCACGCCACCCATATCTGGCGGCTCCTCAAATGGGGCCGGACGCTCGCGCGGCACGGCGCACTGACGGGGATCGAGCGCGATCCGCTGACCCCGGCGCCGGTCCGCCGCCTCGTTCGCATCGCCCGCTTCGGCGCGCGCGTCCCCGCCCAGCCCCGCTACGCCGACGCGTTCCAGGCCATCGGCCCCGCCGCGATCAAGCTGGGCCAGACCCTCGCCACCCGCCCCGATCTTGTGGGGGAGGAAGCGGCGAACGACCTGCTGCGCCTTCAGGACGCGCTTCCCCCCGTCCCCTTCGACACGATCAAGGCGCAGATAGAGCTCAGCTTCGGCCGCCCGCTCGAAGCGCTCTACGCCCGGTTCGACGAAACCCCGGTCGGCGCCGCGTCGATCGCGCAGGTGCATCGGGCGTTGACCGCCGATGGGCGCGACGTGGCGGTCAAGGTCATCCGGCCCGGCGTCATCGACCAGTTCAACCGCGACATCCAGACCTACGAATGGGCCGCCGCCCATGTCGAGCAGCTGGGCGGAGAGCTTGCGCGCCTGCGTCCCCGCCTCGTCATCGCCAACATGAAGCGCTGGACCGCGCGCGAACTCGACCTTAGGCGGGAAGCCGCCTCCGCCTCCGAACTCGCCGAAGCGATGGAGGCGGTGCCCGGATACCGCATCCCGCAGATCGACTGGGACCGCACCAGCGGGCGCGTCATGACGATGGAGTGGATCGACGGCATCAAGATCGCCGACCGCGCCGGGCTGATCGCGGCGGGCCACGATGTGAAGGATCTGGCGGGTCGCCTCGTCAACGCCTTCCTGCGGCAGGCGATCGCCGATGGTTTCTTCCATGCCGACATGCATCAGGGGAACCTGTTCGTGACCGGCTCCGGCGATATCGTCGCCATCGACTTCGGTATCATGGGCCGGATCGACCGGCGCGCGCGCATGTGGCTCGCCGAAATCCTCTACGGACTCATTACCGGCAATTACCGCCGCGTCGCCGAAATCCATTTCGAGGCGCAATATGTCCCTGCCCACCACAGCGTCGAGGAATTTGCGACCGCGCTCCGCGCCGTGGGCGAACCGATGCGCGGCAAGCCCGTGCGCGAACTGTCGGTCGGCGGCATGCTCGACGGACTATTCGCCATCACCCGCGACTTCGACATGCAGACGCAGCCGCACCTCCTCCTCCTGCAAAAGACGATGGTCATGGTGGAAGGCGTCGCCACCGCGCTCGATCCCGACATCAACCTCTGGGAAACGAGCGGCCCCTATGTGCGCGAATGGCTGCGCACCGAATTGGGGCCGGAAGCGAAGGCCGCCGACACGTTGATCGAAAACTGGCGCACGCTCCAGCGCCTGCCCGGCCTTGTCCGCCGGATCGAGGACGCCTTCCCGGAAAAGGGCGGCGCCCCCCCGCCGCCGCCGCTGAACGAAATCCGCCTGATCCGCGTCGGCGGCGGCTGGCGCACCGCGCTCGTCGCCCTGGTTGCCGCTGCCGCCGGCATGGCGGGCGCCGCCGCCCTCCATCTGCATTTATGACGAAACGCATTCTCCTCATCGTCTCGGGCGGCATCGCGGCCTACAAATCGCTCGAGCTGATCCGCCTGTTGAAACGGCGCGGCATCGCCGTGCGCGCGGTGATGACGCAAAGCGCCGAGAAGTTCGTCACGCCGCTCAGTCTCGGTGTCCTTACCGAAGATCATGTCTATGGTGACATGTTCGACCTGAAGGAAGAACGCGAGATCGGGCATATCCAGCTCAGCCGTCAGGCCGACCTCATCGTCATCGCACCCGCGACCGCCGACATCCTCGCCCGGATGGCGGGCGGCATTGCGAACGACCTTGCCACGACCGTCCTGCTGGCCACCGACAAGCCGGTGCTCGCCGTGCCCGCGATGAACGTGCGCATGTGGCAACACCCCGCGACGCAGCGGAACCTGGCGACGCTGCGCGCAGACGGCATTACGATCATGGAGCCTGCCAGCGGGTCGATGGCCTGCGGCGAATTCGGCAAGGGCCGCCTGCCCGAACCCGAAGAAATCGTCGCGGAAATCCTGCACCGGCTGGATCGCCCGCACGCGCCCGGTCCGCTCGCCGACCGGCCCGCCTTCGCGCAGGACCGGCAACGGCTCGCCGGTCGACACGTCCTTGTGACCGCAGGCCCCACGCATGAGCCGATCGACCCCGTGCGTTACATCGCCAACCGCTCGTCGGGCAAGCAGGGCTTCGCCATCGCCGCCGCCGCCGCGCGGGCGGGGGCACGGGTCACGCTGGTGGCGGGGCCGGTGCATCTTCCCACCCCCGCCGGGGTCGACCGGGTCGACGTGGAAACCGCGCGCGACATGCTCGCCGCGGTCGAGGCCGCGCTCCCCGCCGACGCCGCGATCATGGTCGCCGCCGTTGCAGACTGGCGCGCGGCGGACGCGTCCGGACAGAAGATCAAGAAGGACGGTTCCGGTCGGCCCGCCCCGCTCGCACTTGCCGAAAACCCCGATATTCTGGCGACGCTGGGCCGTCATGCCCGCCGCCCTGCGCTGGTCATAGGTTTCGCGGCGGAAACGGAAAAGATCGCCGAACATGCGCAGGCCAAGCTGGCGCGCAAGGGCGCGGACTGGATCGTCGCGAACGACGTGTCGGGCGACGTGATGGGCGGCGATAACAACAGTGTCCGGATCGTTACCGCCGACGGGATCGACAGCTGGCCCGCCATGGCCAAGGACGACGTCGCCCTCCGCCTCATCGAAAGGCTTGCCCATGCCCTCTCCGCTCAGCCCCGTTGAAATCCGGCTGAAACGCCTGCCCCACGGCGAAGGTCTGCCCCTGCCCGCCTATGCGACCGCGCACGCTGCGGGCATGGACGTTGTGGCGGCGGAGGACCTGACGCTCCCGCCGGGCGGTCGCCACGCCGTCGCGACCGGCTTCGCGCTCGCCATTCCCGACGGCTACGAAGTGCAGGTCCGCCCCCGCTCGGGCCTGGCGCTCAAGCACGGCATCAGCCTGCCCAACACGCCCGGAACAATTGATGCCGACTATCGCGGCGAACTGAAGATCATCCTCGTCAACCTTGGCGACCAGCCCTTCGCCATCGCGCGCGGCGACCGCATCGCGCAACTTGTCGTCGCGCCGGTACAGCTTGCCAGCTTCCGCGAAGTCGATAGTCTGGACGAAACCGCCAGGGGGGAAGGCGGCTTCGGTTCGACGGGAGTGTGACGGAATGACGATGCTGATTTCGATGATGCTGGCCGCCGCCGCCCCATCCACCGCTGCGCCGCCGCCGATGCCCACCGATCTGAGCGAAGTCCCCGTCATCGAAAACTGGCAGGGCCGCCGCGTATCCCCGCGCTGGTCGGAGGATGTCGCCCGCTTCTATCGCAAGAATAAATGCACCGGCGCTGTCCCTTACGAAGGGTCGTGGCTGCTGGAAATCGACATGCTTTTCCTGCTGGCAGGGGACGGTACGCCGATGCGTATCGCCCCCGTCAATGTCCAGTGCACCGCCGTCGAAAAGTTCGTCAGCACGCGCATCCTCGGCACGCTGCGCAATTCTTTCCCGAAATCGGGTTCGTCAACGCCGCAATGGCGGCGCTCGCAGGTGCGCTTCCTCTGGTCGGACGCGCCGTGACACTGACCGACGATCAGCTCGAACGCTACGCCCGACACATCGTGCTCAAGGAAATCGGCGGCACGGGACAGGCGCGGCTGCTGTCGGCGCAGGTCGCGGTGATCGGCGCGGGCGGCATCGGCAGCCCGGCCATCCTCTACCTTGCGGCAGCGGGCGTCGGCACCGTCCGGGTGATCGACGACGATGCCGTCGCACTTTCCAACCTCCAGCGGCAGGTTCTGTTCGGCACGGCTGACCTGGGCGCGCCCAAGGCGGAGGCCGCGATGGCTGCGGTCGCGCGCATCAACCCGGACGTGAAGCTCATCCCCATCAACGCAAGGGTCGATGCCGACAACGCCGACCTGCTGCTGCGCGAGGCGGACGTGGTGCTCGACGGGTGCGATAATTTCGCGACGCGGCTGGCCGTCGCGGACAGCGCCCACCGTCTTCGCATCCCTCTCGTCTCGGCGGCGGTGGGGCCGTTCGAAGGGCAACTGGGCACCTATCGCGGGTGGGAAGCGGGCCGCCCCTGCTATCGCTGCCTCGTCGGCGATCCGCACGATGCGCCCGAACGCAACTGCGCCGAAACCGGCGTGATCGGCGCGCTGACCGGCACGATGGGCAGCCTCGCCGCGCTGGAAACGATCCGGCAGATCGTGCCCTTCGGCACCGACATGGTCGGGCGGCTGCTGATCGCCGACCTGCTCGCCATGCGCTTTCGCACGCTCGACGTAGCGAAGGACCCGGCCTGCCCGGCCTGCGCTGTGGAACCATGCGTCCCCTCCTGCTGATCGTCGCGACCGCCGATGCCGAACGGCTGCGCGGGACGTTGACGCTGGCGGCGGCACAGGCGGCGCTGGGCGGCGACGCGACGATTTTCCTTCAGCTCGACGCCGTCGCCCTTCTCCGCCAGCCCGTCAGCGCGCCGCGCGACGCCGCGCATCGGGCGGCGGGCCTGCCCGACCTTGCCACCCTGCTGGAAGAATCGCTGGCGCTCGGCGTTCGCACGATCGCCTGCCAGAGCGGCCTCGCCATGGCGGCGATGGATGCGGCGGACCTGCCGCAGGGCATCGCGACGGGCGGCCCGGTCGGCCTGTTGCAGGACATGGGCGACGAAGCGCGCCTGGTCTTCGTCTAAATCAGCGGATCACAGGCAGGTAGCGGCGCAGGTCGATCATCCGCTGGCTCGCACCCGAGCTCGCCTGCAACGGATTGAGAACGCTCCGGTCGTGCGGGAGCAGCGCGCCGACATGCGCGGCCGCCCAGAAAGCACCGAGGCCGATCGTCAGCGTCAGACCCAAGCGTACCACCTTCACGCCCTGCCCTCCCTTCGCGACCCGCTTCTACAGACGGCGCAGGGAGAGGGCAAGGACAGCGGTCTTCTATCGCCCGCCCTTCTATTGACAGCGATGCCCGCCCATTTAAGGGGTAGGCGCGGCTTTTTCCGCTGCTCTTCACGCCTTCCAACAGAAAGATCCCTTCCCGTGTCCGCCATGCTCAAGATCACCCTGCCCGACGGTTCCGTGCGCGAAGTCGCGCCCGGCACTACCCCGGCGGACATCGCGGCGGCCATCGGACCGGGTCTGGCGAAGGCCGCCATCGCCGCGCGCGTCGATGGAGAACTGCGCGACATCGGTCGCCCGCTGGAGGCCGACGCCGCCCTCGCGCTGGTCACCGCAAAGGACGAGGCCGACGCGCTCGAACTCGCGCGCCACGACTTTGCGCATATCCTCGCCGAAGCGGTGCAGGCGTTGTTCCCCGGCACGCAGATCACTTTCGGCCCGTCGACCGACGATGGCTTCTACTACGACTTCGCGCCCAAGGACCGGCCCTTTACCGAGGAAGACCTCCCCGCGATCGAGGCGAAGATGCGCGAGATCATCGCCGCCGACAAGCCGCTGCGCCGCGAGGTGATCGACCGCGACACCCTGATCGCGCACTGGCGCGCGGCGGGCGAGACGTTCAAGGCGGAATGGGCCGCAGAACTCCCGCAGGGCGAGGAACTGACCGTCTATCATTCGGGCGAGGGCTGGTACGACATGTGCCGCGGTCCGCATCTCGCCTCCACCGGCAAGCTCGATCCGCAGGCCTTCAAGCTGACCCGCGTGTCGGGCGCCTATTGGCGCGGCGACCAGAAGAACGCGATGCTCAGCCGCATCTACGGCACCGGCTGGCTCAACAAGAAGCAGCTGAACGAGCATTTGACGCGGCTGGAGGAAGCGGGCCGGCGCGACCACCGCAAGCTGGGCGCGGAGATGGATCTGTTCCACCTCCAGCAGGAAGCGCACGGGTCGGTCTTCTGGCATCCCAAAGGCTATATCATCTGGCGGCAGCTGGAATCCTACATGCGCCGCGCCATCGACGATTCTGGCTATCGGGAGGTCAAGACTCCGCAGGTGATGGATGCGCGCCAGTGGGAACAGTCGGGCCATTGGGGCAAATATCGCGAGAATATGTTCGTCATCCCCGACGAAGTGCCCAACGTCGCGGACGAAGGCCCGCTGGTGTCTAACGACGCGGAATGGATGGCGCTCAAGCCCATGAACTGCCCGGCGCATGTCCTCATCTTCCGCCAGGGGATCAAAAGCTATCGCGACCTGCCCCTGCGCCTTTACGAAAATGGCTGCTGCCACCGCAACGAACCGCACGGCGCGTTGCACGGCCTGATGCGCGTGCGCCAGTTCACGCAGGACGACGCGCACATCTTCTGCCGCGAAGACCAGATCGTCGAGGAAGTCCGCGCCTTTTGTGCGCTCGCCGACCGCATCTACAAGGATTTCGGCTTCACTTACTCGATCAAGCTCGCGCTGCGCCCCGAAAAGCGGTTCGGCAGCGAAGAGATGTGGGACAAGGCGGAAAACGAACTGCGCGACGCGGTCGCCGCCGCCGGGCTCAACACCCCGGAATATGGCTGGGAAGAACTGCCGGGCGAAGGCGCTTTCTACGCGCCCAAGCTGGAATGGCACCTGACCGACGCCATCGGGCGGACATGGCAGGTCGGCACCATCCAGTCCGACCGCGTCCTGCCCGACCGACTCGACGCATCCTATATCGGCGAGGATGGCGAGCGGCACCGCCCGGTGATGCTCCACCGCGCGATCTTCGGCAGCTACGAACGCTTCATCGGCATCCTGATCGAACATTATGCGGGCCGCTTCCCGCTCTGGCTGGCCCCCGTGCAGGCGGTGGTCGCGACCATCGTGTCGGACGCGGACGATTATGCCCGCTCGGTGGTGGACCGCCTGCGCGCGGCTGGCATTCGCGCCGAAACCGACACGCGCAACGAAAAGATCAACTACAAGGTGCGCGAACACAGCCTCGGCAAGGTCCCCAACCTCCTCGTCGTCGGACGGCGCGAGGCGGACGAGGGCACGGTGGCGTTGCGCGAACTGGGCAAGGAGGGGCAGAGCGTCCTTTCGGTGGACGATATCGTCGCCCGTCTTGCAAAAGAGGCGCAGGCGCCCGATATACGGTGAGGCAGAAATGCCGCAAGGGCGCGTGATTCCGTAACGGTCGGACCGCGCGCCCCTTTCGGCTTTCGTCAAAAGCCGCTAAGAGCCGTCCGTTTTTGAAACGATCATAGGAGATACCGCTATACGTCCCCCGATGATGCGCCGCCCGCTGGCGCCGCCGCCGAAGTCCGGCCCCCGCTATAACGAGTTCATCAACGTGCCCAAAGTGCGCGTCATCGATGACGAGGGCGAAAATCTGGGTGTGATGTTTACGCAGGAGGCGATCGAGCAGGCAGCCGAGGTCGGCCTCGACCTTGTCGAAGTCTCGCCCAACGCCGATCCGCCGGTTTGCAAGTTCCTCGACATCGGCAAGTTCAAGTACGAAGCGCAAAAAAAGGCGAACATCGCCCGCAAGACGCAGAAGACGCAGGAACTCAAAGAAATCAAGATGCGTCCCAACATCGACGATCATGACTATGATACGAAGATGAAGAAGGTGCACGACTTCATCGGTGACGGCGACAAGGTGAAAATCACCCTGCGTTTCCGCGGTCGCGAACTCAGCCACCAACAGCTTGGCATGAATTTGCTTCAGCGCGTGGCCGAAAATGTCGCCGAGATCGCCAAGGTGGAGGCCTATCCCCGCATGGAAGGCCGGCAAATGCTGATGGTGCTGTCGCCGAAATAAGCACGCGGCGTCCGATACGCTTAAAAGGGGGCGGCGTTCATGCGAACGCCGCCCCCTTTGCGTTACCGGTCATCCCGGTGAAGCCGCCGATCCTGCCAGCAGGCCCCCGTCGACATTGAACTCCGCGCCCGTCACATAGGCCGACTCGTCCGCCGCCAGCATCGCCGCGACCGCCGCCACTTCCTCTGCCGTACCGAAGCGCCGGAGCGGCGTATCCGCGACCAGCGCCGCCATCCGCGCCTCCCGATCCGCGCCGTCGCCCAGCATCGGTTCCCACATCGGCGTCAGGATCGCGGCAGGGTGGATGGAATTGCATCGGATGCGCCATCCCTGCTGCGCGCAATAGAGCGCCACGCTCTTGCTGTGATTGCGCACCGCCGCCTTGGACGAAGCATAGGCCGCCGCACCCGGAATGCCGACCAGCCCCGACCGCGAGGAAATGTTGACGATGGACCCGCTCCCCCGTGCCTTCATCGCCCGGATTGCATAGCGGCATCCCAGAAACGTCCCATCCAGGTTTACCGCATGGACCGCGCGCCAGTCGGCCAGCGTGGCATGTTCGGGGTCGTGCGCCACCGCGCCATCCTCAAACCCCGTGACCCCCGCATTGTTGACCAGCACGTCGATGGCAGGCGCGATTCGCTCCAGCCGCGCCCAGTCCTCTTCCTCGCGCACGTCGATCCGCTCGAACCGCGCGCCCATGTCCCGTGCGGCCTGCGCCCCTTCTGCCTCGTCCCGATCGGTCAGGATGACGCTTGCGCCTTCCGCAACGAAGCGCGCAGCGATAGCGCGTCCGATCCCGCGCGCCGCGCCGGTGACGACGCACAGCTTGTCTGTCAGTCTTTCCATGAAGTCCTCGCATGACAATCCAGCCATTGGCGACAGTGACGCCGCCAGCGAGCCTGCCCGCGCTCAGCGGTGACGCTGGATCATGTCGAAAGACTCCTATGTTTCGCACCCAAGCTAACGGGCATCGCGCGTCCCGGCAATCGGGCGCATCAGTTGGGGACGATCAGATATTTCTCACCCGTGCGCCGCGCATTATAAGCCGTTACCGCCTCGCGGCCCAGCGCCTCCTCCAGCGACAGCCGCGCCTTGTACTGGCTCGCGAACAAGGTCTTCAAATTGTCGCGCACCCGTTGGCGCATCCGCTCGACGGTCTGCGGCCCGGCCTTTTGCAGCGCCGGAAACAGCAGCCATCCCGAAACGTCCCACTGAAAGCCGAAGCTGCGCGTCAGGATCGTCGGTCCGGTATCGAGCGCGCCATAGATATAGGCGTTTTTCGGGGTGTTCGATCCATAACGGCTGTAGGGCGCATCGCGGCTGGCGACCTTTTCCATCGCGTGCAGGATCTGGCTGACCAGCGTGCCGCCGCCGATAGCGTCGAAGGCGACGGTCGCACCGGTGGCGGCAATGGCCGCCTCCAACTGCGCGCCGAAATCCTCGTCCCGGCTGTTGACCACATGCTCCGCACCGATCCCGCGCAGCAGGTTCGCCTGCTCCTCGCTCCGCACGATGTTGACGAGGCCGATACCGTCCGCCTGCGTCACCTTCACCAGCATCTGGCCCAGGTTCGACGCGGCGGCGGTGTGCACGATTGCCGTGTGTCCGCCCGCCCTCGCCGTTTCGACGAAGCCCAGCGCCGTCATCGGATTGACGAAGGCCGACGCGCCTTCTTCCGCCGTCACATCGTCGGGCAACGCCATGCAGGCGCTCGCATCGATCAGGCGGAACTGCGCATACATGTCCCCGCCGATCATCGCGACCCGCTTGCCCAGCAGCGCCTGCGCCGCCTTGTCGTCACCCGCAGCGATCACTGTGCCCGCCGCTTCGTTGCCGACGCCCATCGCCTGCCCGATCCGCGCCGCCATCGCCTTCATCGCGGCGTCCGGCATCTGCGCGACGATCCTGCGCGGGGCATAGTCCGCCTCGTCCACGGCGGCAGGCCCGAACAGCAGCCCGAGGTCGGACGGGTTGATCGGCGCGGCTTCGATCCGCACCAGCACCTGCGCGCCCTGCGGAGCGTGCAACGTTTCCTCCACCAGTTCCACCGTCAGACGCCCGTCGTCGTTCAGGGTGGACAGCAGTTTCAGGCCTTTGGTGTCGCTCATGTCTCGCTCCTGTCAATCAGGCGGACGGACGATCCCGGTAGAGATTGGGGAACATCGCCTTGAACGCCGTCAGCTTGGGTTGATCCCATCGCACAATATAGGGATGGCGCGGGTTGTTCCGCATGAAATTCTGATGGTCGGCGGCTGCATCCTGAAACCCGGTGAAGCGCTCGACACGCGTCACGATCGGATCGCGCCACAGCCCAGCCCTGCCCAGTTGCGCCAGATAGGCGCGGGCTGCCTTGTCCTGTTCGGCGTTCAGCGGAAACAGCGCGCTGCGATACTGGGTGCCATGGTCCGGCCCCTGGTAATTGAGCTCGGTCGGATCGGCGATGACGGAAAAGAACACGCGCATCAGCGTGCCGTAGCTGACCAGCTTCGGATCGTAGGTCACGCGCACCGATTCGGCAAAGCCGGTATCGCCGCCGCTGACCGTCTCATAATCGACGCGTCGCCCCCTGGGCCCGCCGGCAAAGCCCGACAGGACGAGGTGCACGCCTTTCACATGCGAAAATACGCCCTCTACCCCCCAGTAGCAGCCGCCTGCGAAGACAGCCGTTTCCAGCGCACGGGTAGGCGCTGCGTCGATAAGGGGCACAGGTGCCTGCACCACGCGTTCGGCGCGGGCCGGCGCTGCGACGACAAGAGCCGCCGCCAGCGCGGGGATCAGCAGCCTAGCGCGCGACCTGCGCATCGGTCTGGCCAGGGGTATGCGTCGCCGCGACGGCACTCGTGCCGAACATCGGCGGCTCGCTCGGCTGGAGCGCGAACATGGCGACCGCACCGATGGCGAACCCGCCCAGAAAGCGCAGGAACAGGTCGGATTTGAGGAACGCCTTCATGGGCAACGCCTTTCTTTTCCTTCTACCGGTCATGCCGGGTCCGTCTATCGTCGTCGACCTTGCCCCTGACTGAACGGCAGCCATGGCGGCATCCGCTTTCGACGGGCGGCCATGAGAGGAGGACGAATGCGACGGTTAATTAGGTTTCTCTTCGCAACGGGCATATAAAGGATGCCGCGCCAATCGCAAGACGGCGCGGCATGAAAAACACCGTTTCCGTTTTTCACATCCCTGGCCGAAGCCCGTCCGTTTCAGCGGAGCGCGGCGCAGGCTTCCTGGATGCGCGTGCACGCCTTTTTCAGCACTTCGTCCGATGTCGCGTAACTGATGCGGAAGGCGGGCGACAGGCCGAACGCCGCGCCGTGCACCGCCGCCACCTTCGCCTCGTCGAGGAAATAGCCGATCAACGCCTCGTCGCTGTCGATCGTCGCGCCCTTGGGCGTCGTCTTGCCGATGACGCCGCTCGCGTCGGGATAGACGTAGAAGGCGCCTTCGGGCGTCGGGCAATCGAGGCCCGGCGCGTCGTTCAGCATGGCGACGACCATGTCGCGCCGCTTCTTGAACACGGCGTTGCGTTCTTCGAGGAAATCCTGCGGCCCGGTCAGCGCCGCGACGGCAGCGGCCTGGCTGATGGAACACGGGTTGCTGGTCGACTGCGATTGCAGCTTGCCCATCGCCTTGATGATCCATTCCGGGCCGCCCGCAAAGCCGATCCGCCAGCCGGTCATCGAAAACGCCTTGGAACAGCCGTTGACCGTCAGCGTGCGATCGTACAGCTCCGGGCACACCTGCGCGATGGTGGCGAAGGGGGTGGGCGCGTACCAGACATGCTCGTACATGTCGTCGGTCATCACCAGCACATGGGGGTGGCGCAGCAGCACGTCGGCCAGAGCCTTGAGCTCATCCGCCGAATAGGCCGCGCCCGACGGGTTGGACGGGGAATTCAGCATCACCCACTTGGTACGTGGCGTGATCGCCGCGTCGAGCTGCGCGGGCGTGATCTTGTAGCCCTGGCTCGCAGGCCCCTCGATGAAGACCGGCGTCCCGCCCGCGAAATTCACGATATCGGGATAGCTCACCCAATAGGGCGCGGGGATGATGACCTCGTCCCCCTTGTCCACGCTTGCCACCAGCGCGTTGAACAGCGTGTGCTTGCCGCCCGAATTGACGCTGATCTGGCTGCGCTTGTAGACCAAGCCGTTGTCGCGCTTGAACTTGAAGGCGACCGCTTCCTTGACGTCCGCCGTGCCGTCCACATCGGTGTAGCGGGTCAGGTTGTTGCGGATCGCGGCGATGCCCGCTTCCTTGACGAAATCGGGCGTGTCGAAATCGGGCTCGCCCGCCGACAGTCCAATAACGTCCACGCCCTCGGCTTTGAGCGCATTCACGCGTGCGCTCATGGCGAGCGTGGCGGACGGCTGGATACGGCCCAGGGCTGCGGAAGTCTGGCTCATGGCAACGTTCTTTCTGTAAGATCACCAATTCCGCAATTTAAGCGGACGCGTCGCCCCTTAGTGCGCAACGCCCAAAGGGGCAACCGGCCAGATGGCGCGCAATGGCTTTCCTTTGGGAAAAGCCGGGCTATCGCGCCAGCGTCGCCGCCACCATGCCGCGCGCGGCATTGCCGAGGAAAAAGCCCTTCTCCAGATCGGCAACGCGCAGATCGCCCTCCACCGCCTCGCCGATGTCGAGCAGGCTCTGCCGCAGGATGCCGGGCAGCGCCCCGCGCGACAAAGGCGGCGTCACCAGCTTGTCCCCGCGCTCGACGAACAACGTCGAAAAACAGCCCTCGGTCAGGTATCCCTGCTCGTCCTTCAACAGCACCTCGTACGTCCCGCCGCGTTTCAATGCGTCGCGATAGATGGTCCGGTCGGTCGTCTTGTGCCGCAGCCGCAGGTCGTGCGCAGGCGCCTGGCGCGGGACCACGGCGACCGGCAGGATCGCCTGGGGCCAGGTGCGATGCTCGCGCACCTCGATCGCCACCGATCCGCGTCGCGACACCAGCAGCCGCACCCGGCTCCGCTCGCGCAGGCGAAAGGTCGCGGCCTGAAGCTCGTTGCGCACATCGTGGCGGTCGAACGCGAAGCCCAGCGCGTCGGCGCTGGCCTTGAGCCGCGCCAGATGCAGCTCCAGCAACCTGACCCCGTCCATCGGATCGAACGCCATCGTTTCCAAAAGGTCGAACCGTCCGTCAGCCAACGCCATGGCAACCCTTATGCATTCGCACACCCGTCACATCGCGGACAGGAAGCGCGCCTTCGCCAGACACTCCGCCCATTCGGCTGCGCCATCGGAATCCGCCACGATGCCGGACCCCAGGCCCAGACGACCCGTCCCTGCTCCTTCTTCGACGCAAATGGTGCGAATGGCAACATTGAAGGCGGCATCGCCCTCCGGGTCGATCCAGCCCATCGCCCCGGTATAGGGGCCGCGCGCAAAGGGTTCGACCGCATCGACGATCTCCATCGCCCGGACCTTGGGCGCGCCGGTGATCGACCCGCAGGGGAAAAGGACGCGCAGCACATCGACGGGCGACAGTCCGGGCAGGATGCGCGCGCGCACGGTCGACACCATCTGGTGCACCGTAGGATAGGTTTCGACGTGGAACAGTTCGGGCACAATAACGCTGCCCGCCATCGACACGCGCGACAGGTCGTTGCGCAGCAGGTCGACGATCATCAGATTTTCCGCCCGCTGCTTGGGGTCCTGCGCCAGCGCGCCCGCCGCCGCCGCGTCCGCCTCCGCGTCCGCCTCCGCGCCGCCCCCGCGCGTCGCCGTGCCCTTCATCGGTCGCGCCGTCAGCAGCCCGCGCACCTGCGTGAAGAACAGTTCGGGCGAAAAGGACAGCAGATTGTGCCCACCGGTGCGGATCACCCCGCCATAGCCCGCCGCCGCGCGCGGCCGGATCGCGGCATAGAGCGCCAGCGGATCGCCCGACAAAGGCACCTCGCACGGAAAGGTGAGGTTGACCTGATAGATGTCGCCCGCGCGGATATAGTCCTGCACCTGCGCGAATGCGGCCTCATGCTCCGCTTGCCCGATCAGCGGTCGGGGCGCGCCCACGGTCGCGCGCGCCGGGTCGGGCAGCAGCGCGGGCAGCGTGTCGGGCGCGATCAGCCGCACCCCTTCGAACAGGCCGAACCACAGCAGCGGCGCACCGCCCGCGTCCCGCCGCCGCGCAATGGGCGCCAGTCGATCCTCCAGTGCCAGCCCCGCCTCGTAGGACAGGAACCCCGCGACATGCAGTCCCGCGTCGCGGGCTTCGGCCAGCCGGTCGAGCGCGGGCTGCACCTGCGCCATGTCGAAAGCCGCCACGATGCCGACCGGATCGCGATAGAGCCGCGCATGGGCGGGGGATCGATCAACGGTAGGCGCACGCGCATCGTCGAACAGGCAAAAGGCTTCGGACGGTCCGGGCAGGCGCATGGCCGCTTCTTAACAGGCTTTGGGGCGCGGGAAAGGCCCGCCGCCGCGCAATTGCCGGTTGCGCGGCGGCGGGCGGCCTTTTACCCCGGCATCCATGACCGATCCCGCCCCTGTCGACCGCCCGCTCTGGCCTGCCGTTGTGCAGGGGCTGCGGGGCCGTTGCCCGGCGTGCGGCGAAGGACGGATGTTCGCCCGCTTCCTCAAGGTCGCGCCCGCCTGCCCGCATTGCGGCGAGCGGCTGGACCTGCATCAGGCGGACGATTTCCCCGCCTATATCGTCATCCTGGCTCTCGGCCACATCCTCGTGCCGCTGATGATCGAGGTGAATGCCGCGTTCGCCATTCCGCTGGGCTGGCAGGCGGCGATCTGGCCGACGCTGGCCGTCATTCTGGCCACAGCGATGATCCAGCCGGTCAAGGGCGCGGTCGTCGCGCTCCAGTGGAGCCGCCGGATGGCCGGTTTCGCCTGATCCCTATTCGGGCTGGCGCAGGAAATTCAGCTCCATCGCTTCGCGCAGCGTTTCGTCGATCGTGCGTCGCCCTTCCGCCCCATGCGTCACCACGGTCGTGTCCGCGGTCGCGACGCACACGCCCTTCTGGAAGCCCGCCGAACTGATCGTCCAGCTCGTCCGACCGATATGGCCGATGGCGCAATGGATTTCGAACGGATAGGGGAAATGCGATTCCTCGATGAAATTCAGCGTCACGTTGGCGACCAGCCAACGCACGCCCTGTTCCTGCGGATGGCGGCCCAGATGGTGATGGAACCGGATGCGCGCCGTTTCGAACATGCCGGATATTGCGACATTGTTGATATGGCCCATCGTGTCGAGGTCCTGAAACCGCGTGTCGATGCTGGTGACGAAGCGATAGGCTTCGGGGCGCAATCGCCAGGATTCGGGTTTGGCCATGTCCTGTCTCCTGTCAACGTCGTGGCCCTGCTCTGGCGCGCCGCCGGTCCCGATGCAATTCGCTTTCATAAAAATGACGCGACTGCGTCCTTTTGGACACATGCGGCGCGGGGACCGGTCGTCGGACAGTCGGGGTTCAGGAACCGGGCATTACCTGCCCCTCACCTGTTCGGGTGAAAGGACCCTTCGTCATGCGCCTCCTGGTCGCCGCAGCGCTGGCCGCCGCCGCTCTCCCGTCCCTGACGCCCGCGCCCGCCCGCGCGCAGGCCTTCATGTTCGAAACCGGCACGACCCTGCTCGCCAAATGCCGCAACAAGGCACCGGGCTACGACCTCGCCTGCACCGCCTATATCGTCGGGGTGGTGGACGGCATCCGCAAGGACATGTTCATCGGTCGCGCCCGCCCGGTATGCTGGCCCGACCGCATGACCGCCGATCAGGCGCGCCGCACCGCCGTCGCCTATCTCGAACGCTGGCCCGACCAGCGCAAGGGGCCGGCCTCGGTGCTGGTCAGCGTCGCGCTCAACGAGAAATGGCCCTGCCAGAAATAGACGCCGCCGATCAGAATGATCGGGACAAATCATTGCGCAAAGCCCCTGCCTCACCGCTATAAACTTGCCTTGGCGGCGGCGAACGCGTAGGTGCGCCCCCTTATTTTACGATGAAGGAGACTCGACGTGGCGGCGAAGTGGACGCCGGAAAGCTGGCGCAGCCATAAGGGCATCCAGATGCCCTTCTATCGCAATGCACAGGCGCTCGCCGCCGTGGAGGCTCAGCTTGGTCAGTTTCCGCCGCTCGTCTTTGCGGGCGAGGCGCGCAACCTGAAGGCGGATCTCGGCCGGGTCGCGGCGGGCGAAGCCTTCCTGCTTCAGGGCGGCGACTGCGCCGAAAGCTTCGCCGAATTCCATCCCAACAACATCCGCGACACCTTCCGCGTGCTGCTCCAGATGGCGGTGGTGCTGACCTTCGCGTCCAAGCTGCCGGTGGTGAAAGTGGGGCGCATGGCGGGCCAGTTCGCCAAGCCCCGCTCCGCCGACACCGAAACGATCGACGGCGTCGAACTGCCGAGCTATCGCGGCGACAATGTGAACGACATCGCGTTCACGGCGCAGGCGCGCGAGCCGGACCCCGAACGGATGATCCGCGCCTACAACCAGTCGGCAGCGACGCTCAATCTCGTGCGCGCCTTCTCGACCGGTGGCTATGCCTCGCTCGACCGGGTGCATGGCTGGATGCTCGATTTCATGGGCCGTTCCCCCTGGGCCGCCAAGTTCGAGCAGATGGCTGACCAGATCGGCCAGGCGCTCGACTTCATGCGCGCCTGCGGCCTCGACGCGGACAGCGTGCCGCAACTGGGCGGCACCAGCTTCTACACCAGCCACGAAGCGCTGCTGCTCCCGTTCGAACAGGCGCTGACCCGGCAGGACAGCCTGACCGGCGACTGGTACGATACCTCCGCGCATATGCTCTGGATCGGCGACCGCACGCGCTTCGAAGGCAGCGCTCATGTCGAATATCTGCGCGGCATCGGCAATCCCATCGGCATGAAGTGCGGCCCCAGCCTTGAACCGGACGCGCTCATCCGGCTGCTCGACGTGCTGAACCCGTCGCGCGAGGCGGGGCGCATCACGCTCATCACCCGCTACGGCCATGACAAGATCGAGGCGGGGCTGCCCCGGCTCGTCCGCGCGGTCCTGCGCGAAGGGCACCCGGTGGTCTGGTCCTGCGACCCGATGCACGGCAACGTCATCAAGGCGGCGAACGGTTACAAGACGCGGCCTTTCGACCGCATCCTGGCCGAAGTGCGCGGCTTCTTCGCCGTGCACCGGGCCGAGGGCAGCTTCGGGGGCGGCATCCATGCCGAAATGACCGGGCAGAACGTCACCGAATGCACCGGCGGCGCGATCGCCATCACCGACGAAGGGCTGGCGGATCGTTACCACACCCATTGCGACCCGCGCCTCAATGCGGCGCAGAGCCTCGAACTCGCCTTCCTGCTGGCGGAAATGCTGAACGAGGAACTGAAGGAACGCCGCGCCGCGGCCTGATCCCCGATACGGCGGCGCGCGATCCGCGCCGCCGCGTCACGCCGCGACCCTTGGCGACAGCAGCCCCGCATAGGTCGCGAACAGATCGTCGAAATGCACGTCCATCGTCCGCACCCCGGGCGCGGCGGCGGTCGCCTGTTCCCGCGCCGCCTCGCGCGTCGCGATGAAATCCCGGATCGCCATCGCCATGCTCTCCGCCTGCGTCGCGGCGTAGCGGAACCCGCCGCCCCGCGCCTGATCGGACGCGCCGCCTTCGTCGGGCACGATCACCGGCAATCCGCTCGCCCGTGCCTCGGCCGCCACCATGCAATAGGTTTCCGCCTCGCACCCATGGACCAGGGCATCCGCGCTCGCCAGCAGTTCGGCCAGCGTGTCGCGCCGATTGATGGGGGCGAGCAGCTGGATATGCGGATTATTGTCCGCCGCGCGCACTACCCGCGCCCGATCGCGACCGTCGCCCACCAGCACGAGGCCGACGGGACTGTGATAGCCTGCCGACGCCGCCGCATCGATCACCATCGGCCATCGCTTTTCCGGCGCATGACGCCCCACGCCCAGCAGCAGCGTGGCGTCCGGTCCAAGACCGCATCGCTCCAGCAGCCGCGTGCGCAGTTCCCCGTTGCGATGACGCGGGTGGAAATGCCCCGGTTCCACCCCCATGGGCAGCGTCGTCACCCGCCGCAGCCCGCCTTCGCGCAACCGTGCGGTCAGGCTGTCGCTCGCGCTCACCACCATGTCGAACTGCGCGTCCAGGCGGCGCAGATGCCGCCAGAACCACTCGAACCCCCGGTCGATCGCCTTGCGGCTCAGCACCGGACCGAACCAGCGATAGGCATAGGCCGACAGCGGATCGGCATGCATGATGAGCGCGCGCGGCGCACTTCCGCGCCAGCGCGCCACCATCGACGCGCTCGCCCAGGGGGACGACGCTTCCACCATGTCGGGCCGCAACCGGTCGAGCATCGCGTGCAGCGACGCCTCGTCGTCGAAATAGGAATAGCGCCGGTCGAGCGGAAAGCGCCGCGCAGGCATCATGACGATGCGCCCGCCGCCCTGCGCTTCCACCACCCCGCCATTTTCCGACGGCGCCAGGATGATGACCTCATGCCCCGCCGCCGCGCCCGCCGCCAGCTTGCGCTCGACATAGGTTTTGACCCCCCCGCCCTGCGGCGCATAAAGCGCGCACACATCGACGATCCGCATCGTTCACTTCTCCAGCGGGCCGAAGGACAACAGCCCCCGGCGATAGTTGACGACGATGGCGATGGGCGTGGGACCGTTGCCGACCGCCGCGCTCGCGGCCGCGGCCTTGGGCTTCGACCAGCCCAGCTTCGGGTTGCCCGCGAACCCCACCCCATCGACCGACAATGCGAACTTGTGGTTGCCGTCGCGGTCGTGGAGCAGGCTCAGCGCATAGGTGCCCGGCGCGGGCGCGCGGATGCACATTTCCACGCGGCCTTCCTTGGGCACCGGCATCTCGACCCGGCGGAACGGCTTGCCCGCCGCGATCAGCACATTGTCGTCCGCCAGGAAATCGCCGTCCCTCGCAGGATACAGCTCCAGCTTGAGCAGCCCCTGCCGGTCCTTCAGGCCCTTGACCTCCACCAGATAGGCGGGGCCATGTTCGTTGGGGCGGCACTGGCCTTCCGCCTTGCCCAGATCAGGGCTGGAGGCGAGCGCGGCGGCGATCAAAAGAGAGGGGATCATGCCCGGTTTCCTTGCAGTTTTCCTTCGCGCGTCAGGCCGCTCACCCCCAGGCACAGCCCGACGATCAGATGCGTGACGAGGATCAGCGACGCCATCAGCGCCATCGCCGACACGATGTCGTTATCGCGCCCGATCAGGAACGCGGCGATGCCGGCGAACACCACATCCTTGTTGGGCAGGAACGGCAGGCGCGACAGCAACTGGCGCAACGTCGCCAGCAGCACCCACCAGGTCAGGCCCACGGCGGGCAGCATCATGTGCCACATGACGGCGGCGAGCAGGTTCTTGCCCACGATCCGCAGCATCTGGATGCCGAACACGACAATCAGTTCGCGGCGCGGCAGGCTGAACAATCGACGCCGCAGCAGCAGGGCGACGGCGGACAGGGCAAAGACGAACAGGATCGACCCCGCCACTTCCCAACGGTTGAACCCTGCGTCCACCGCGCCCAGCAACGGCCAGGCCAGCGCCACCATCGCCAGCGTCACGATATTGCCGCCCAGCGCGGACAGGATCGCGACATCCTTGATCGCGCCGAACGGCGCATTGGTGACGGTCGCGTTGCGCCGCGCCCAGGCGTAGAAATAGACTTCGCCGAGGTATCCGAGCAGCAGTTCGTTGCTGATCATCTTGCGCATCAGCGCCGCGAGGCCCTCGCCCGGGATCGACCACAGGCGGCGGAAGATCACCCATTCGGATACCGGCCCGGCCAGATAATAGACGGCATAGACGGCCCAGAAGGCGGCGGAGGCAGGCAGCAGCGCCCACAGCTCCGTCGGGTCGACATGGCGCAACTGCATGAAGGCGACGACCAGGATCAGAAGCGACACGACCGGCCCGGCCCATCGCGTCCAGCCGTTGCGCCCCCGCGCGATCAGCGGCGCGGGATCGAAACGATCGATCGTGATACCGCCGGGTGCGGGCGGCGGCGGCAGGGTTGCGGTATCGCTGGTCATGACAGGCTCGGCATGGAGGGCGGAACGGTGCGGGCGTTGGCGGGCGCTGCCGAACGGTCGGTCATCGCCGCGAACAGCGCCAGATACTCGGGCGACGCGCCCTCGATGGTAAAGCGGTACGCCGTCGCCAGCGCAGCTTCCCGGTCGGCGCAGCGGCGCAGCTTGCCGATCTCCTGCGCCAGCGCGTCCAGATGTCCGGACGAAACGACGCTGCCCAGCCGCCCGTTGTCCAGCAGGGGCCGGATCGCCGCGCTGCAATCGGTGGCGATCACGAAAACGCCCGCCGCCAGCGCTTCCAGCACGACCCCCGGGACGCCTTCGTAGCGGGACGTGAGGAGCAACGTGTCGCGGCGGCGCAGCAGCATCGCGCCATCGGGCACATGGCCGGCAAAGCTCACGCGGTCGGCGATGCGCAGCCGCCGCGCAAGGCGTACCAGCGACGCCCGCTCCGGCCCGTCGCCCACGATCGTCAGCCTGTCCCCCGCCCGCGCGCCCAGCGCAAAGGCGCGCAGCATCAGCGGCATGTTCTTCTGCCGCGCCAGCCGCCCGATGGCGACGAAGCGGCGGCCGTCGCCCGGCGCGGGGCGATCCGCGATTTCATGCAACCGCTCGATCCGCGCGGCCGACAGCGCGGGCGAGGGGATCGTCGCGATGGCGCCGGGCCGGGGCCGCACGAAGCGGGCGATTTCCTGCTCCAGCCCCGGCGCCATCGCAACGAAGCGGTCGATGCAGCGCCCCTGCACCCGCAGCCACAGACGGTAGAAGAACCGCCCGACCGCCGGCATGTCGGCCCGCTCCAGGTCGTTGCTGATCTTCATCAGCACCGGCGGGCAGCGCGATCCCAGCATCAGCTTCATCGCCACCGCCACCACCGCATAGCTGTTGCCCGCGCAGAACAGCGCGTCGGGGCGCAGCCGCCGGATCGCGGCGGGCAGCGTCGCGATCATCCACAGCGTCTCGCACCAGCCGATGGGTACAGGCGGGGCGGGCGGGCTGTCATACGGCACGTCGCCGGCCAGTTCGGCGCGCAGCGCGCCGTCGCTGCGCCCCATGAACAGCGGCGCGTCGATCCCGCTCCCGCGCCAGTGCCGCACCAGCCGCAGCGCGACCCGTTCGACCCCGCCGGGCTCGAAACTGTGCAGGAAGGTGAGGATGCGCATCCGCGTCATGCCGCCAGCAGGTCGCCGTAGCGGGCGGGCGCATGGGTGCGCCGCAACCGCGCCAGCGTACGGTCGATGCTGGCGAGCAGCGCCGGGCTATGCGCGTCGCCCGGATGCACCGCCACCCGCGCGACCGGGGCGTGGGCGAGCAGCGGCGGCAACAGCCTGGCTGCCAGCAGGGACGATGCCATTCGCGCGCGGCTGCGGCTCGCCCAGGTGATGACCGGCCCGCGCGCCAGCACCCGGCCCGTGGGCGCGTGCCACACCTTCATATGGTCTTCCGCCAGCGCGAAGCCGCTCCTGCTCAGCACGCCGAGCGCAGGCGCGCCATAGAGCCACGCCGGGGCGATGAAGCCCGCGACCGGGCGACCGGTGATCGCTTCGATCAGGACGCGCGCATCCCCCATCCGCCGCGCCGCGTCCCCCGCATTCAGCCCCAGAAATTCGCCCTCGCCCGCCGTCATGTGGCGCGCCTTGAACCGGGACAGCCTGTCTTCATGAGTCGCCATATCCCGGTGGAACCAGCCATGGGCGAACATGGTGACGCCTGCGTCCGCCCATTGCCTCAGTCGCCGGGCGAACGGCGCATTCGTACCGATGGGGTGCGCGCCCCAATGATTGGGCACGACCAGCATCGCCAGCGCACCCGGTTCGACATGGCGGGCAACATGGCCGATCAGCCGGTCGACCTCTTCCTCGAAGCGCGGCCCGACATCGTGAATGGATAGTAGCAGTCTTTTCATGACGGGCCTGCATCCAGTCGTCCGATCACGGCGGCCTATGATGAACGCCGGTGACCCTAATGTGACAATGACGCTAAGCCTGCCGATACCCCGTAATCAACAATTCTATTGTTACAAATTTTTCACGAAGCAATCACCATACTTAAACAAAGAGTATTTTAAATAGCTCATCACAGTATTCATCTTCGGCAATTCATAAAAACGCCATTGCACCGAAGTCAAACTGTCCAAATTCGCTGCTAACCGATGCGTCGGGGGTTGAAGATATGCGCAGGCTTTTCGCGACATTGCTTTTCGCTGGCATGGTGGCCGTGGCATCGACGGGATCGGGGCGGGAGGAAGCGCATCCCGTCTGGTCTCCGCCGCCCGGCGACGCCCGGGCGGTCGACAATCCGCTGTCGGTCATGACCTATAATGTGGAAGGCCTGCCCTGGCCCGTCGCGCGGGGGCGCGGGCCGATGCTGGAGCGGATCGGGGAGCGGCTGCGCGCCATGCGACAGGCCCACCGGCAACCGCATATCGTCCTGCTTCAAGAAGCCTTCTCGGCAGAAGCCCAGGCGCTCGCCACCGCGGCGGGCTACGCCCATGTCGCGATGGGGCCCGACGCCGCGCTGCGCACGCCGCTCCATGCCGATGCCGCCGACACCGCCTTTCTCGCCGACGCGCGCTGGAGCAAGGGCGAGGATATGGGCAAGCAGGTCGGCAGCGGCCTTATGATCCTGTCCGACTATCCCGTCACCGGCGTCGACCGCATGGCCTTTCCCGACTTCGCCTGTGCAGGCTACGACTGCCTCGCCAACAAGGGCGTGCTGGTCGCGCATCTCGATGTGCCGGGCACCGGCACGGTCAGCGTCGTCGACACCCATCTCAACAGCCGGGCGGCGAGCGGCGTGTCGACCGACCGTGCCAACCGCGCCTACCGGCGGCAGATCGTCCTCATGGCGCAGTTCGTGGGCGCGGTCGTGCCCGCCGACCGCCCGCTCATCATCGGCGGCGACATGAACCTGGGCCGCGACCCGCACCGCCTCGCCGCCTTCTTCGACGGCTTCTCGCGCGTCGGACTGCGCTTCGTCGCCCCGGCGTGGAGCGGCACGCACCAGGCGCTGGCGGAGGCGGCGCCGGTCCCCGGAAACCGCCCCACCGATCTTGTCCGCGCCACCGAACATGCCAAGGACTGGGTCTTCGCCCGCACCGCCGCGGGCGCGCCGATGCGCGTGGCGAGCGCGGACGTGCCCTTCGGTTCGGAACCGGACGGCGAA
>NZ_QFOA01000049.1 GCF_003248505.1 Sphingobium sp. | reverse complement strand
TCTACCAATTCCGCCACGACCGCACATCAACAGGGAAACCGGCGGGGCCGGTGCCTTGGTAGGAGGCGGCCCTTAGCAAAGGCTTTTGGGTCATGCAACAACCGATCGCACTTTGCGTTGTGATTGATCTAAAACCTAGCAGCCGCTGGCAGGGCGAGGGGGCTGCCGCACAGGAGACGAGGCTGATGCCGCTCACGAAATGGATACAGATCGGCACCACCTTGGCCGCTGCGATGGTGATAGGCGTAGGGCTGGGCTCCTTCGTCACTAGCCCGCCACGCGGTGCGGCGGATGAACGGGACGATCTTGCGCGCTATGCTGCATCGATCGCCACGCCTGCCGATGACATGGCGATGCGGGGGCCTGTGGAGGTTAAATGCACCGGTTGTGGCCCGACGCTGGAGGAAAGACACTGGCAAGTCGAAACGGGGGTCCCTGACGCGGAGGCGCGCGCAAGCGATAGCGCCGAAAGAATAGTGGGCGATTATTACGCGCGCCTTCCCGCCGACGAAACGCCTGTGGTGGAAGCAACCGCGAAAATCGCGCCGCATATCGACCCGTTGCCTGATAATATCGCCCGGTTCGCCCGGGGCGATGGAGCAGGCCTAGCCCCGCAATCTACGCCCTATACGATCAAGGTCGAAGCGCCGCCGTCCCCAGGAAGGACGGCGACGCTGCAGTAGCCGCTATTCGGCTGCGACGGTTTCCACCGGCGCTTCGCTCAGCGGATGTGCGAGGCGGGTGACCATCTCCTTGGGGCAGATCTGCCAGATGTAGCGGCGCCAGCGGTCCCAGTCGTCGAGGATCGTATTGGACCATTTGCTGTCGGTCGCCACGGCATGTTCGGCGATCAGCGCCTTGACCTGCGCTTCCCAATAGGTGCTGTCGAGGCGCTGCCACAGGATGCTTTCGGGATTGGCGTTTGCAGGGAAGCTGCCGTCCTCGTCGAGGATGAAGGCCATGCCGCCGGTCATGCCCGCGCCGAAATTCGCGCCCGTACGGCCTAGAATCACTGCGGTGCCGCCCGTCATATACTCGCACCCGTTGGCCCCGCAGCCTTCGACCACGACCTGCGCGCCTGAGTTGCGCACGGCGAAGCGCTCTCCCGCCTGACCCGCCGCGAACAGCTTGCCGCTGGTCGCGCCATATAGAACGGTGTTGCCGATGATCGTGTTGTCTTTCGACGACAACGGTGAGGAGACTGTCGTGCGTACCTTGATGATGCCGCCCGACAAACCCTTGCCTACATAGTCGTTGGCGTCGCCGAAGACTTCTAGCGTGATGCCCTTGCACAGGAACGCCCCGAGCGACTGACCCGCGCTGCCGCGCAGACGGACGGTCAGGTGCCCATCGGCCAGCGCCGACATGCCGAACCGTTCGGTGACGGCGGCGGACAGGCGCGTGCCCACGGCGCGGTGCGTGTTGCGAACGGTGTAGGTGAGCTGCATCTTTTCGCCCCGCTCGAACACGGCGCGCGCGTCTTTCATCATCTGCGCGTCGAGACTGTCGGGCACGGGATTGCGGCCTTCCAGGCTGAAGCGGCGCTGGTCGTCGGGGGCGTCCACCTTTGCGAGGATGGGGTTGAGGTCGAGGTCGTCGAGATGCTCGGCCCCGCGATTGACCTGCTTCAGCAGTTCGGTCCGCCCAATGACTTCATCGAGGCTGCGGAAGCCGAGGCGCGCGAGCACTTCGCGGACTTCCTCCGCAATGAAGGTCATAAGGTTGATGACCTTTTCGGGCGTGCCGGTGAACTTCTGGCGCAGCTTCTCGTCCTGCACGCATACGCCCACGGGGCAGGTGTTGCTGTGGCACTGGCGCACCATGATGCAGCCCATGGCGACGAGGGAGAGCGTACCGATGCCGAACTCCTCCGCGCCCAGGATGGCGGCGATGACGATGTCGCGTCCGGTCTTGAGCCCACCGTCCGTGCGCAGCTTCACGCGATGGCGCAGGCCGTTGAGCGTCAGCACCTGATTGGTTTCGCTGAGACCCATTTCCCACGGCGTACCGGCATATTTGATCGATGTCTGCGGGCTGGCGCCGGTGCCGCCAACATGCCCTGCGACAAGGATCACATCCGCATGCGCTTTCGCTACGCCCGCCGCGACGGTTCCGATGCCCGCCTGACTGACGAGCTTGACGCAAACTTTGGCGCGCGGATTGATCTGCTTGCAGTCGTAGATGAGCTGCGCCAGATCTTCGATCGAATAGATGTCGTGGTGCGGCGGGGGCGAAATGAGCGTGACACCGGGCGTCGAATGGCGCAGCTTCGCGATGAATTCTGTGACCTTGAAACCGGGCAGCTGGCCGCCTTCGCCGGGCTTGGCACCCTGCGCGACCTTGATCTCGATCTCCTCGGCCGACCCCAGATATTCGGCATGGACGCCAAAGCGACCGGACGCGATCTGCTTGATCACGCTGTTTGCGTTGTCGCCATTGTCATAGGGCTTGAATCGGTTCGCGTCCTCGCCGCCCTCGCCCGATACGGCCTTAGCGCCGATGCGATTCATCGCGATGGCGAGCGTTTCATGCGCTTCGGGCGAGAGCGCACCAAGGCTCATGCCCGGCGTCACGAAGCGTTTGCGGATTTCGGTCGTGGCTTCGACCTCGTCGATGGGCACCGCCTCGCGCGCAAAGTTGAACTCAAGCAGATCGCGCAGATAGACGGGCGGCAGGTCGCGCACGCCGCGTGAGAATTGCAGATAGGTAGAATAGCTGTCGGTCGCGACCGCCGTTTGCAACAGATGCATGAGCTGAGCCGAATAGGCGTGGCTCTCCCCCCCGTTGCGCTGGCGATAGAAGCCGCCGACGGGCAGGCGTACCGCAGCGGCGTCGAACGCCATCTCATGCCGTAGCATCGCGCTGTAGTGAAGCGAGGCATAGCCTTCGCCCGAAATCTTCGCGGGCATCCCGGGGAAGAGATCGTTGACCAGTGCGCGGGACAAGCCCACCGCTTCGAAATTATAGCCGCCGCGATAGGAGCCGATGACCGCGATGCCCATCTTCGACATGATCTTGAGCAGGCCCTCGTTTACGGCGGTGCGGTACCGCTCGATACTCTGGGCGAGGCTCGTGTCGCCGAACAGGCCCCGCGCATGGCGATCGGCGATGCTGGCTTCGGCGAGATAGGCGTTCACCGTCGTCGCGCCCACGCCGATCAGCACTGCGAAATAATGGGTGTCGAGCGCTTCGGACGTGCGCACGTTGATCGATGCGTAGGAGCGCAGCCCCTTGCGCACGAGGTGCGTATGCACTGCCGCAGCGGCCAGGATGCCCTGAATGGCGACACGATCCTCACCGACACCCTCGTCGGTCAGGAAGATTTCGGTGCGCCCCTCGCGCACGGCCTGTTCAGCCTCCTCGCGGATACGGGCGATGGCGGAGCGCAGTTGCTCCTGTCCTCCGGTGGCGGGGAAGGTGCAATCGATCTCTGCCACGGCGGGACCGAAATAAGCCTTGAGCCGCGCCCATTCGCCACTGGTGACCACAGGCGAGTCGAGTACGAGCACATGGCTGTTCTGCGCGCCTTCCTCCAGAATGTTGTGGAGGTTGGAGAAGCGCGTCTTGAGGCTCATGACATAGCGTTCACGCAGCGGGTCGATCGGTGGATTTGTGACCTGGCTGAAATTCTGCCGGAAGAAATGGCTGATCGTGCGTGGCTTGTCGGAAATCACGGCGAGCGGGGTGTCGTCGCCCATCGAGCCGATCGCTTCCTTCGCATCCTCGACCATGGGGCTGAGGACGAGTTCCATGTCCTCCAGCGTCAAGTTGGCGGCGACCTGGCGGCGGGTCAGTTCGGTCTTGTCCCATTGCGGCAGCGCGCTGGGCGCGTCGGCAAGATCGTCTACTGTCAAAAAGTCCTTGATGAGTTCGCCATAAGGACGCTCGCCCGCGATCCGGTCCTTGATCGCGCGATCGTCGTAGATTTCGCCTTCGTTGAGGTCGACGGCGATCATCTGGCCGGGTCCCATGCGGCCTTTCTTGACGATGCTGGTTTCGGGCACGACCACCATGCCCGTTTCGGAACCGACGATCAGCAGATTGTCCCCCGTCAACGTGTAGCGCAGCGGACGCAGCGCGTTGCGGTCGACGCCCGCAACCACCCAGCGGCCATCCGTCATCGCCAGCGCGGCGGGGCCGTCCCACGGCTCCATAACCGAAGCGAGATATTCGTACATGTCGGCATGAGGTCGGGGCAACTCGGCGCTTTCCGACTGCCATGCCTCGGGCACAAGCATGAGCTTCGCGGTCGGTGCGTCGCGGCCGGAACGGCAGATCGCCTCGAACACGGCATCGAGGGCCGCAGTGTCGGACGCGCCAGCAGGGATCACAGGCTTTATATCCTCCGACTGCTCGCCGAAGGCGAGGGAGGCCATCTTGATCTCGTGGCTCTTCATCCAGTTCTTGTTGCCGCGGATCGTGTTGATTTCGCCATTATGAGCGAGCGTGCGGAAGGGCTGGGCCAGCCACCATTGCGGGAAGGTATTGGTCGAATAGCGCTGGTGAAAAATCGCCACGCGGCTTTCGAACCGCTCGTCCTGAAGGTCAGGATAGAAGACCGACAGCGATTCGGCGAGGAACAGCCCCTTGTAGATGATCGAGCGGCAGGAGAGCGAGCAAACGTAGAAGTCCTGGATTTGCGCTGCGATCACCTTCTTCTCGATCCGGCGGCGGATAAGGTAAAGGTCCTTTTCGAATTCGGCGACGTCGCGTTCCTCCGGCATCGGGCCGGCGATCATGATCTGCTCGATTTCGGGCCGGGTGCGCTGCGCCTTTTCGCCGATCACCGACACGTCGACCGGCACCTGGCGCCAGCCGTAGATCGTGTAGCCCGCGTCGATGATCTCGCTTTCGACGATGGTGCGGCAGGTTTCCTGCGCGGACAAATCCGTGCGCGGCAGAAAGATCATGCCGACGGCGAGGCGGTTGGGAAGCGGCTTGTGACCCGAATCGGCAATCGCGTCGTCGAAGAAGCGAACGGGCAGATCGACATGGATGCCCGCACCATCGCCGGTCTTGCCGTCCGCGTCGACTGCACCGCGATGCCACACGGCCTTGAGCGCGTCGATGGCCGAAGCCACGACGCGGCGCGAGGGGCGGCCGTCTGTCGCAGCGACAAGGCCAACGCCGCAGGCGTCACCTTCGAATTCGGGGCGATACATGCCCTCCCGCGCAATGCGGAGGCGTTCGGATTCCATATGGTTCGTCATGGGGCGACCTTCTTGCGGTCTGCGCCGAGCAGCGTTTCGAGGCGCTCGCGTTCGGCTGGGGTAAGATCCTTGTAGGAACGGGGCTTCGGCAGCTTGGCGAGCTGTGCCTGCGAATCTTTCATGATATCGGGCATAGCCTGCATCAGCGCGGGCATCATCGACTGCACTTTGCCGAGATAGTGCGGATCGGTCGCCAGCTCCATGAAGCCGCCGCCGAACCGCGCGCCCGCAGGCGTCCTCATGAAAGCGCCGATCTGGTCCAGCTCCGTCGAACTGTACCGGCTGGCAAAGGCTTCAGCCATGCCTTCGCGCATGTCGGGTTCGTAGCGGCCCATGAACCTACCGAGCGCAGGCATCATGCCCCCGATCAGGATTTGCATTCTCTGCCGATAGGCGGGGTCGACGATGGCCATGATCTGCTCGATTGTGGCGGGATTGAGCCGGTCCGCTTCCTCAGGAGCCATGCCGCCTGCTTTCATAAGATCGCGAACCGGCATTTTCGTCATACCGTCGAGCATCGGCGCGAGCATCTTCTGCATCATCGGTCCCATCATGCGCGCCATCACGCCGTCGGGAATGATGGTCGCGGCGATCGGGCGCGCCTTGGCGAGCAGCGCGGGATCGACCGGCGGGAGAGATGGGGCGGCAGGCGGCGGCGGGGGCGTCTGCGCGGTGGCAGGGACGGCGATCGCCAGCAGCGGAAGGACGAGCGCCCGCATCATGCCGCCACCCTTTCGCCTGCCGCGACCTTGGCCTTGGCCTTGAGGTAGCGATGCATATGCTCCGTCACGTCGCGCCCATCGCGGATCGCCCACACGACGAGGGACGCGCCGCGCACGATGTCGCCCGCCGCGAACACGCCGTCGAGGCTGGTCATCATGGTCTTGTGGTCGACGCGCAGCGTGCCCCAGCGCGTGACGGACAGGTCTTCGCTGCCAAAGAGACGGGGCAATTCCTCCGGGTCGTAGCCCAGTGCCTTGATGACGAGGTCGGCGTCGAGCGTATGTTCGCTGCCGGGATCGGGTTCGGGCATACGGCGACCGGAGGCGTCGGGCTGGCCGAGCCGCATCTTCGTCACCTTGACCCCGGTGACATGATCCGTCCCTTCGAATGCGATGGGGGCGGTCAGCCACACGAACTCGACGCCTTCCTCCTCGGCATTGGCAACTTCGCGCTGCGATCCGGGCATATTGTCGCGGTCGCGGCGATAAAGGCACTTCACCGACTTCGCGCCTTGGCGGATCGCGGTGCGGACGCAGTCCATC
Source organism: Sphingobium sp. (assembly GCF_003248505.1). GTDB lineage: Bacteria > Pseudomonadota > Alphaproteobacteria > Sphingomonadales > Sphingomonadaceae > Sphingobium. The sequence continues at coordinate 18,724 of NZ_QFOA01000049.1, read as the reverse complement.
GCGGTGTCGCCGCCACCGATGACAACTACATTCCGGCCCGTGGCGAGCAGCGTGCCGTCCTCATGCTCCGGGACCACGTCGCCAAAGCCGGAACGGTTGGAGGCAGTGAGATAGTCGAGTGCCTTCACTACCCCCTTCGCACCGACGCCCGGAGCCTTGATATCGCGAGGCTTGTAGACGCCGGTCGCGATCAGAATCGCATCATGGCGCTGGCGCAGCTCTTCGAGGCTCGCGTCACGGCCGACCTCGAACCCTTCATGGAAGACGATGCCGCCGTCCTTGAGGCGCTGGACGCGGCGCATGACGACGTCCTTCTCCAGCTTGAAACCGGGAATGCCGTAGGTCAGCAGGCCGCCCGCACGGTCATGCCTGTCATAAACATGCACCTCATGCCCCGCCGCGCGCAGATATTCGGCGGTGGTGAGGCCCGCCGGGCCCGCGCCGATGACGCCGATCGACTGGCCGGTGGCGCTGCCAGGAACGAGCGGTTCGACCCAGCCTTCCTTCCACGCCGTGTCGGTGATGAACTTTTCTACCGACCCGATAGTGACCGCGCCATGGCCGGAAAATTCGATGACGCAATTGCCTTCGCACAGGCGGTCCTGCGGGCAGATGCGTCCACAGATTTCGGGCATGGTGGACGTCAGGTTGGACAGTTCATAGGCTTCGCGCAGGCGCCCTTCGGCGGTCAGGCGCAACCAGTCGGGAATGTGATTGTGCAATGGGCAGTGGGTCGCACAATAGGGGACCCCGCACTGCGAGCAGCGCGACGCCTGCTCCTCCGCCTTTTCCACAAGGAAACTGCGGCTAATTTCAAGAAAATCGTCCGCGCGGTCGTCGGCCGGGCGCTTTTCTGGGTAGGATTGTCCCTTCCCGACGAATTTGAGCATCGGATTGTCGGCCATAGCGCGTCCCTTAACATCTGCGTCGGGGCGTACTTATCAGAAAAACCCACGCAGTCACGCGGATTATTGCATATTGGACAGTATAACTGACCATTAATACATGGGTTTTTTATCTATGTTTCGTGAATGCGAAATAATCGTGCGCTATGTAGGTCCGTATCGGACCTACCGTACGGCAAGCCAGATCAGTGCTGCGGTTCCGGCGATGATTCGATACCAAGCGAAGGGTGCGAAACCATGGCGGGAGATGAGCCCGACAAACGCCTTGATAACGATGATCGCGACCACGAACGACACGACAAAGCCGATGGCGATATCGCTCCAGCCTACGGCGGCGGAGGTCAGCTGGTCGCCCTTCTTCACCAGTTCCAGCGCGGTTGCGCCCAGCATCGTCGGTATCGCTAAGAAGAAGCTGAACTCGGCGGCCGTCCGCCGCTCGACCCCGAGCGAAAGCGCGCCCATGATCGTCGCGCCGGACCTGCTGACGCCGGGGATCATCGCGATGCATTGGATGAAGCCGATCCCGATCACGCGGGCGAGCGGGATGTCTGCGATGCCGTGGAACCGCTGTTCCTTCACCATCCGCTCGATAACGAGGATGGCGACGCCGCCCGCGATCAGCGCCCACGCGACGACGTGCGGCGCCCCGAGCAGCATTTCGATATAGTCGTGGAGCGCAAGGCCGATGGCCACAGCGGGAATGAAGGCGACGACGAGGTTGCGCAGGAACCGCCAGCTCACCGGATCGCGGCGCAGCAGCCCCATGCCGACCGCCCAGAAGGTGCGCCAGTAAAGCACCACGACCGCGAGGATCGCGCCCAGTTGGATGACGATGTTGAACATTGCCCAGACCGACGCGTCATAGCCGAGCAGTTCGCTCGCGAGAATGAGGTGGCCGGTTGAGGAGACGGGGAGGAATTCCGTCAGCCCCTCGACGATGCCCAGCAGGATGACGGTCAGGAAATGGAAGTCCATGGCGGCGATGTCCTCATGGAAAAACACCTCCCCCGGATGGGGGAGGTGGGGGAAGGGATAGGGGGGGCAGGGCAGGCCCTCAGCCGGCGATCAGGCGCTTGCCCGGTTGGCGAAGCGACCCCGCCTGCGATACCGCATCAGCCAGTTGTCGGCGACGGCGGCAAGCGGCGTGGGCGATATGCCTAGGTCCGCAAGGCCAGGGGTACCCGGCGACACCACATTGTCGCGCCCCAGCATGTCAAGTTGGTCCCGCGTGATCGGGCTGCCCGGCAGCATCGCCAGCAATGAAGCTGCGCCGTGCGGCACATCGACAAGCGGCCTTTCGCGACCGATCGACTTGCCGATCCAGGTGTTGATGTCCTTCATGCTCATGACCTGCGGGCCGCCCAGTTCGAACGTCTTGCCACCATGAATGTCGGGTGCCTCGGCGGCGTTGGCGATCGCCTGCGCCACGTCTGCGACATAGACGGGCTGAAACTTCGTGGCACCGCCGATTACCGGCACGATGGGAAATATTCGGATGAGTTCGGCAAAACGGTTGAGGAACTGATCCTGCGGTCCGAAGACAATAGAGGGGCGGATCACGGTGGCGGTCGGGAAGGCAGCCTTCACCGCTGCTTCGCCCGCAGCCTTGGACCGGCCATAGGCAGACGGGCTGTCCGCGTCCGCGCCGATCGCGGAGACATGGACCAGCGCCTTTACGCCCGCAGCTGCGGCGGCTTTCGCGACATTGGCCGCGCCCTGATGGTGGAAGGCGTCGAAGTCGCCTGCCAGCACGCCGACCAGATTGACGACGATGTCGCTGCCCCGGATCGCGCGCGCGACGCTGTCGGGCTTGCGGATGTCGGCGACGACGAATTGCGTCTGCCCCAGATTGCCGAGCGACTTCACCTTGGTCGCGGTGGCGAGGTTGCGCTGGGCGATGCGCACGCGGGCGCCCCGCTCCATCAACGCCTGTGCCACCTGCCGTCCAAGGAAGCCGCCGCCGCCCAGCAGCGTAACAAGATTGTCCTTCATCGCGCGCGTCCCATGTCTTGCAAAGGGGAGGAAAGTCCTTTCCATCCCTTGCAACAGCCGCTGCGCGCTGACAACCGCCCGTGCATCCGGCTCATGCCTTTTTTAGGCCAGCCAGCCCTGAAGATCGGCGATCATCCACAGGCCAAGGCCAAGGAACAGTAACGCCGCGCCGACCTGAAGCGCGCGCATCGGTACCTTCTTCGCCAGCGTTTCGCCAAAGAGCACTGCGGGCACGTTGGCGACCATCATACCGAGCGTCGTCCCGGCGGTCACGGCGAGAAGATTGTCGAACCGCGCGCCCAGTGCCACCGTCGCGACCTGCGTCTTGTCGCCCATTTCGACGAGGAAGAAGGCGATCAACGTCGTTATAAAGACGCCTGCCTTCGATGGCGCGGCAAGCGGGGCGTCCTCGTCGATCTTGTCGGGAACCAGTGTCCAGCCCGCCATCAGGATGAAAGATGCGGCCACGGCATAGCGGAACCAAGGCTGCGTTAGCACGCCCGCGATCGAATGGCCGACCAGCGCAGCGAGGAAATGGTTCGCGATGGTGGCGACGAAGATACCGAGGATAATCGGCACGGGCTTGCGAAAACGCGTGGCGAGCAGCATCGCAAGAAGCTGCGTCTTGTCGCCCATTTCGGCGAGTGCCACCAGCGATGCGGAGGTGAGGAGAGCTTCCATCTGCGTATCCGGGGCCGGGCGGGAGAAGAACGCAATGCCACCGTCGCTTCCCACCCGGCCAGGGTCGACAAGCGTCGATGCCATTGGTCTCGCCCGATGCGGCCCAAGGCCGCGTCCCATATGCCATGACCTCTCGGCCAAATATGTTGACATATGGCCCGCCCGCTTGAATGCGGACGGCTGGCTACTCCCCAGATGACGAGGCTGTCCCTAACCGAAGTGACATGCGTTGGCAATACATGTCACCAAGCGCAAGGCAGCGTCTTGCAAAAGGGTCAGGGATTGGCTTCCGATTGCATCCGACGGCGTTCCGCGAACCATTGCGCCATCATCTGGGCGTAGCATCCCGTGTTGGCGCCACCGACGGGAGAGCAGCCCATCGGCGTCGTGTTGCGCTGCACCTGTTCCATCGTCGCGACCTGGCCGCCCCAGCCGGGGCCACCCGCGACCGCAGGCTTTTCCCGGAGCTTCTTGGGAATGCGATAGCGTTCCGATTCGGGGCGGCGGGCGCACACGACGATCTCGTCCCCTTCGCTTTTCGGGCAGGGGTCCTCACCATAGACGGTGAGGTTGAGGATGCGCTGCGGTGGCGGGGCGGGTTGCGCGGCGACGGAAACGGGCGCGAGGAACGCGATCAGCGGCAAAATCAGACGAGCGCGCATGGCAAGACTTCCTTCAACGCCCCCGTTGACGATATTTGGCGAAAGGACGCCGTGGCCCGCCGTCAGCCATTATGGCTTAGCGGGTTTTTCAGCGTCCTGCTGTTGTTGCTGTTTCTGCGTCTGCTCCGCGCGCTCGTCCGCTTGAGCCTGCGCCTCGATGGCCTTGCTGTCTGCGTCGATGGTCGACAGGCGCCGGGCGCGTTCGGCAGCGACCAGATCCTTCCAGCTGGCATTGTCCAACGCCTGCCTCTCTGCCTTCGCGAGGCGGGCGAGTTGGGCAAAGCAACCCGTCGCGCCGCCTGCGCCGACGGGCGAGCAGCTTTCGGTGCCCGACCGACCGACATATTCCATGGAGCGAACCCGCTCGCCCCACGCCTGCTTGCTCGGTTCATTGGGATCGCCGCGCAGCGGTTCGGGGATGCGATAGCGTTCCTCTTCGCCCTTGCGCGCGCACACGACGATGTCGTTGCCCTGGCTTTGCGGGCAGGCGTCGTCGCCGTAAACGATGACGATGTTCACCTTTTCGCTGCCCGGATCCGCTGCGGCGGGAGTGGAAGCAGGCTGCTGCGCCAGCGCGGGGACCGACGCGCCCGCCAGCAACACAGCGGCGGCGATCAGGAAAGTATTGGTCATCGGTCCGTCCTTTTTTAGATGCGCCTGGAGAGCGCGATGGCAGCGCGGCAGCCCAGCCTGATGGCTCCGGACAGCAGCGGGTAGGCCGGTGCCTGCTCTGCGCCATGGGCGATCGCAGCGTCGCGGTGCTCGACCTCTTCAGCCTGGAAATCCGCAATGGCCTCCGCAAGTTCCGGATCGTCTTCGCGAAGGTCGAGCAGTTGCTCGGCATAATGGCGGTCGATTTCGGTTTCGATGGCGGCGGTGCAGGCCATCGCCGCCTTGGGGCCAATCGCTGCGCTGACCGCGCCCAGAGCGAAGCCCGCTGCCGACCAGAGCGGAGCGAGCGCGGTCGGACGAACTCCGCGCCGCACGATCATCGCGTCGAATGCGGCGCGATGTCGTTCTTCCTGCGCGGCCATGCCCGATATGACACGGCCATAGGGGTGGCGGTCGCCGATCACCGCCAGCTGCCCGGCGTATATACGCGTCGCGCCGAATTCACCGGCCTGATCGACACGCAGCATGGCGGCACGGTCCGCAGCGGTCGAACGGCGGGTCGGGCGGGGGAAGTCGGGGGATGCGCTCATGCCTTCCTCGCTTTCAGGATCAGCGCCAAGATGGCGAGCGCGACGGCGCTGGACAAGAGGCCGTTATACCCTGCGAGCGAGATGCCGAACAGGTGCCAGGGCGCAACGTCGCAACGGGTAACGGGGCTGGCCATGATCTGGTTGAGAAGGTCCGCCCCGCTGCCGCCCGCAGGCGTGGTCGAGCATGTGGTGAGCCCTTCCCACCAGCCATATTCGACGCCTGCGTGAAAAAGCCCGATCAGGCCGCTGATGCCAACGGCGAGCCCCGCGAGACCGGTGAAGCCCATGCTCCAGCACGGGCGCGACCGTGCTGCATAGGCGAACAGCGCCAGCGGGATCGCTGCCATATGGGGGTAGCGTTGCCACCAGCACATCTCGCAGGGGTGAAGGCCGCCCAGATATTGAGATGCGTAGGCCCCACCCAGCAACAAGGCGGGTGTCAGGAGGGCAAGCGCTCGTGCGAGGGAGAGGCTCTTCATGCCGGATACCTAGAGCCTTCCCATGCTTTCGTCATGCTGAACCTCGACGCCAAGCGAGCCTATTTGCCGCCCGCCTTGCGCGGGGCGGGAGCGGGGGCTGCCTGGGCCACGGCGGCGGGCGTCGCGGCGAGGCGTCCGATAGTCCTGAGCGCATAATCGAGCTGGAAGTCGGTGACGCCCTTCTTCTTCAGCTCCTCCGCGCTCATGGCAAAGCGCGGATCTTCCTTCGCGTCCTCCTCCAGCGCCTTGTCGTCGGTTCGGATCTCGTTGATCAGATGTCGGCGCAGGTCGCTTTCGCGGAACTTGGGGCGGTTCTTGTAGTCGGGGTCGCTGATCTGCGGCACCTTGATGTCCGGCTCGATCCCGCCTTCCTGCACGCTACGGCCCGAGGGCGTATAATAGCGCGCGGTGGTGAGCTTGAGCGCGGTGGTGGACGAGAGCGGCAGCATGGTCTGGACCGAACCCTTGCCGAAGCTGCGTTCGCCCATGACGAGTGCGCGGTGCTGGTCCTGAAGCGCGCCTGCGACGATTTCCGAAGCGGAGGCCGATCCTGCGTCGACCAGCACGATGACCGGAAGCCCCTTCGCATCGTCGCCGGGCTTGGCATAATAGCGTTCGACATCGCCCTTGTTGCGGCCCCGCTGCGACACGATCTCGCCGCGTTCGAGGAAGCTGTCGCTGACGCTGACCGCTTCGTCCAGCAGACCGCCGGGGTTAGAGCGCAGGTCAAGAATGTAGCCGGTGGGCTTGTGGCCCAGGCTTTTGTCGATGCTGCGGATCGCCTGGCGCACATCCGCGCCGGTGTTGGCTGAGAAGCTGACGATGGTGATGACGCCGATATTGTCCTTCACCTCCCACTTCACGGGCTTGAGCTGGATGATTTCCCGCGTGAGGGTGAGGTCGATGGGTTTGTCGCGGCCCGCGCGCACGATGGTCAGCTTGATCGCGGTGCCCGGCGCGCCGCGCATCTTGTCCACCGCTTCGTCGAGCGTGCCGCCGTAGATCAGCTGGCCGTCGATATGTGTGATATAGTCGCCCGCCTTGATCCCCGCGCGCCACGCCGGAGTGTCCTGCGTCGGGGCGATTACCTTGACCGCGCCGTCTTCCTGCGTGACCGAAAGGCCAAGGCCCCCATAGCTGCCCTCGGTCTGGGTCTTGAGGTTCTGGAAGTCGCGTGCGTCGAGGAAGCTCGAATGCGGGTCGAGGCTGGCGAGCATCCCGTCAATCGCGCCCTTGATGAGCTTTTCATCGTCCACCTTCTCGACATAGTCGGTGCGGACCTTCTGGAACACGTCCATGAACTCGTCGAGCGCCTTGTAGCTCGATGCTTCGCCCGCCGACAACGCGGCCGTGGTGGCGGGAATGAGCGCAAGCGCCCCGAGCGCGACCGCGCCCTGGAGGAAGGTGGATTTCATGGGTGTCCTGCGATTGGGCATCAAACTGTCGATATAGGGCGATTCGCGAGGGAAGGCAAAAGCGCGGTTCGACCGACTGTCGTTCGTCGGCGATGAGCGTCGGGTGAACGCATACGCCTATCCCATTCCCACCAGCGGCACGATGTCGACGGGGCGACCGTTGCGGCGCAGTTCGACGGTGATGGCGGGGCGTTCGGCGCCGGTGACGCCGACCGGATCGCCCTGCCGCACGCTGTCCCCTACCTGTGCAGTGACGCGGTGCAGTCCGGTGATGAGCGTCGTCCATCCCTGCCCATGGTCGATGATAAGGATCTGGCCGTAATCGCGGTAAGGCCCGGCGAAGGCGATGCGCCCTGCCGTCGGAGCGATAGCTTGCGCACCGGGCCGCGTCACGAGCGTCAGGCCGCGCGAGCGGACTCCGCCGTCGTTCACTTCACCCATCCCAGTCACGAGCTGGCCGATGACGGGCAGACGATAGGGCGGCGGGCCGGTGTCGGCGCGGGCGCGTTCGGGCGGGGGAGCAACCGCCGCGTCGGGCCGGGCGGGGCGCGGCAGCGGGCCGGAGAGCGCCGCCAGCCGATCGCGCAGGTCGCCCGCTTCCTCCAGCCGGTCCATAAGGTCGCCGATGTCGCGCGCCTTTTCGCTGAGCGCCAGTGCGCGTTCGCTCTCCAGCCCGGCATTGGCGCGATAGTCGCGTGCGGCGACGCGCTTTTGCGCTTCCAGCGCGGCAAGCGCGTCCTGCCGATGTTTGCGGTCGGCCTGCGCTTGCGTCAGTGCGTCTGCGGCCTGCTGCGCGGTTGCCCTGAGGGCGCGACTGGCCTGAAGCTCGGCACGCAGGCTCGCTGTGCGCTGCTCGATCACGGGCAGAATCTGCGCCAGAACCGCGCGCATGTGGACGGCATCGGCGATGCTGCCTGGCTGCACCAGCGCCAGGGCGAGCGGGCGGCGCGCCATCATCTGGAGCGCGGCGGTCAGGCGGACGACCGGTTCCTGCCGCGCGGCGAGGCGCGCGGCCTGCGCGCGCTGCAACCGGGCGATGATAGCGATGCGGGCGCGGGCGGCCTCCATGTCGGCTTCGGCCTGCTGAATGCGGGCGGCGAGCGCTGCGGCGCGGCGACGGGCCTGTTCGGCCTCGTCGCGTGCGGCGGCGGCCTGCTGTTCGAGGCGAGCGGAACGGTCGCGCGCGTCGTCGGACTGGCGGCGCGCCATGCGGAGCGCCTGCTGCTCCTGCGCCAGGGTGGTCCCGGCGGTGCCTGGCAGGATAAGGGCGCTGTCGGGCGCGACGGCCGGACGGGTGGCGGGCAGGCGGGTGGTGGCCAGCGCCATGCCGCCCGCCGTAACTCCCAGGATGAATAATGCGCGCTTCACCGTCCGCCCCCGCTTTCCCGCCTGACTAGGGGGAAAGGGGCGGTTGCGCTAGCCTTCGCGATGATAGGGGTGGCCCGCCAGGATCGAACAGGCGCGCCACAGCTGCTCCGCCAGCATCGCGCGCGCCATCATGTGGGGCCAGGTCATCGCGCCGAATGCGATGAGGAGGTCGGCATGGGCCCGCTCCGCGTCGTCGAAGCCGTCCGCCGCGCCGATCAGAAAGCGGCATTCGCGCGCGCCATCGTCGCGCCAGGCCCCGATACGACGGGCGAAGTCCATGGAGGCGAGCTGCCTGCCTTTTTCGTCCAGCATCACGGTGATCGTGCCGGGGCCGGCGGGGGGCAGCTTGCCGCCCCGATCCGGCAGTTCGGTGATGCGATGCGGCATCGTCAGCCGCTTCGTATAGCGATCGACGAGGTCGGCTTCGGGCGAGCGCCCGATCTTGCCGCGCGCGATGATGTGAAGGAGCATGGGCGCCCCCCTAACCGGTCATCGCGCGCCTGTCGAACGGGCCGTCAGGCGTTTCCGGCGACCGGCGCGTCGACGAAGCCCCACATCCGTTCCAGATTGTAGAAGCTGCGCACTTCGGGCTTGAAGAGGTGGACGATCACGTCGCCCGCGTCGATCAGCACCCAGTCGGCGACCGGCAGCCCCTCGATCCGGGCCGACCGGCCGGTTTCTTTCTTGATCCTCTCGGCCAGGTGCTGGGCCATCGCTGCGACCTGGCGCGACGAACGACCGCTCGCGATCACCATGTGATCGGCGATGCTGCTCTTGCCTTCCAGGGGGATGGAGACGGTTTCCTGCGCCTGGTCGTCGTCGAGCGACTGCATGACAAGGGCGTGCAGGGCGGCCACGGAATCGGCGCTGGGGGCCGTATCGTTGGCGGGGGCGGGACTAGTCAAACATACTCCAATCTAGACGACATACCGGCGCGTGAGCGGATCGCGCACACGCGTTGCTTCATATTCGCGATGCCAGAGGGGGTCCGCCTGCCGCAGCAGGGTCGCCGATCTTGGATCAGGGCGGAAGCGCAATAGCACGAGCGCCGGCACTCTCCAATTCGTCCAGTCTGCACTCTGGCGCGCGGGCCGGACGAAGCGCCGCAGCCAGCTCATGGCCGCAGAGCCACGGGCCCCTGCATCATAGCCTGGACGGGCGATCACCGCAATGGGCATGTGGCGCGCGATCCCCCGCCAGTTCCGCCACTGGCTGAACTGCGTCAGATTGTCCGCGCCCATCAGCCAGATAAACCGGTTGCGGGGGTAGCGGCGGGCGAGCGCCCGCACCGTGTCGACGGTGTAGCGCGTGCCCAGCATACGCTCAATCGCGGTGGCGCGGATGGGGGCGCGGCGGGCGACCTTTTGTGCGCGGGCGACCCGGGCGGGGAGCGGGGCCATGCCTTTTGCGGGCTTCAGGGGATTGCCGGGGGAGACCAGCCACCAGACTTCGTCGAGATCCAGCGCCTTCGCCGCAAAGAGCGAGATAGCGCGATGCCCGCCATGCGCCGGATTGAAGGAGCCGCCGAGCAGGCCGATGCGTGTCATGAGCGGCTTATGGCGGGGGGAGCGGGCGGGGGCAAGGATGGGTGGATGGCAGGCGGCCGGTTTGTCCGAAGCGAACGGCTAAAGCTGCCGTCGCCAGGGGCATGCAGGTTGTCAATCGGTGACGTTCACCGTGATTGTATCCGATACCACTTGCGCATAGCGGACTGGCTCGGACGGGAAGCTGAAAAGGAAAACCCGCGCTCTCACCTTGTATCGCCCCGCTCCCGGAAAGATCGTTCTTGCGCTCTCGTGGGTAAGGACGCGGTAGGGCGATGCGGTCGATACGGTAACCAGGTTCTCCCTTTCGAGAGGAGGAGGAGGCGGTGAACCCGCCATGGGTTCGGCAGGTGCGACGGGTTGCCCGGCGTCCGAAAAGACTTCGAACGCTATCCCTCGTGTGGGTTTCAGAAAAGGCGACACGGCGAAAGTATCGCCCGTCCCTAAGAGGTCGACTTCGATGGGCGCTTCCCCGCGCATGGACAAGGTGGGCGCGTGCAAGCGGACCTCGGCAGGGGGCTTTTCGCCTGCCCAATCTGCCTGGGCCGGAGGACTCCAAGCCACGGCGGCCTGAAGGCCTAGAAGGTAAATCAATGGCATGCCCATTTCCCTTCACGCCATGAAACAGGGAAGATCTACCGCGCAGTTCCTATGGCACGAGACATGGCCGTTGCCTATTCCCCCACCGGCAGCGCCTTGGCCTCGTCCGCCTGCGAATCGCGGATGAGGAGTTCCAATGGCTCCACCGCCTCGATCTCCTTGCCGCCGGTCTCGACGTTGAGGTCGCGGAAGCGGCGACCGGCGGGCAGGACGCTGCGGTCGAAGCTGCCGACGAACTTGTTGTAGTTGTCGACCGCGCTGCTGAGGCCCGAGCCAAGGCGCTTCAAGTGCGTGGCGGCGGTGGCGAGGCGTTCGTAAAGTTGCTTGCCAAGGTCCGCTACCTCGCGCGCCTGATCCTGCATCTTGGCCTGTCGCCAGTGGCTTGCAAGGGTGCGGGCGAGCGGGAGGAAGGTTGCGGGGCCGCAGATGATGACGCGATTGCGCGCGGCGCGTTCCCACAGGTCCATGTCGGCTTCGAGCGCTGCTGTGACGAAATTATCACCCGGGACATACATGATGACGAAGTCGGGCGCTTTGTCGAACTGTTCCCAATAGGCCTTACGCCCCAGCGCATCGGCATGGGTGCGCACGGCGCGGGCGTGGTCGGTGAGGAACCGCTCGCGTGTCGGGCCGTCGACCGAATCGACGGCGTTCAGATAGGCTTCGAGCGAGCATTTGACGTCGACCACGAGTTGCTGGTCGCCGGGCAGGCGGATGATGAAGTCGGGGCGCAGCCGCCCGTCCTCGACGGTGACCGAGACTTCCTCCTGAAAGTCCACGAAAGGCGAGAGGCCTGCGGTTTCGATAAGGTTCTTGAACTGCTGCTCGCCCCATCGACCGCGGGTCTTGGGCGCGGCGCGCAGCGCGTTCACGAGTTTGGCGGTTTCCTCGCGCACTTGGCCCTGGCCCGCATGAACCGCGGCGATGGCCTCGCGCAGTTCGGCGTAGCTGCCGACGCGCTCCTTCTCCACCCGGGCCAGGCCTTCCTCATACCGGCGCAGCGTGGTTTCGACCGGATTGAGCAGGGTCTTCAACTGCGCTTCGCTCTTTTCGTTCGCCTGCGCGAAGCGCTGGTCTGCGCGGGTAAGGAACTGGGTCTGCGCGGCATCGAGCAGGCGGCCGCCGATTTCGCTGAACTGGGCCGAAAGCTGTTCCTTGGCATCCCTGAGCGCCGCGATCTGCGCCTCGAACGCCTGGGTGCGGGCGTGGATGTCGGACTGGAGAGCAGCGAGATCGCGCAGCGCGGTTTCCCGTTCGGCGCGGACCGAATCGAGATGGCGGGTCGCGTCTGCCTGCGCTGCTTCCAAGCGGGCGGCGTGAGTCGCGGCCTGGGCCACGCGCTCCTTCTCGACCGCGAGTTCGGCGATGGCGGCATTGCGCTGCACGGTCGCACTGTCGAGCCGGATCGCGAGATCGGCGCGTTCGGCGGCGAGGGAGGCCGTGGCCTTGCCCCGCAGCAGCCAGCCGGCGGCAAGGCCGATGAGCAGCGCGGCGAGGGTGACGAGGGCGGCGATGCTGTCCATGGGAACCTTGATGAAGTGAACGAAACGGGAACTTAGCGAGTGGGGCGGCGCGTCGCAAGTGAGACAGCGAATGCGACAACTGAAACGCATTGTCGCGCAAAAGATTAGTTAGCTAACTAACTTTTGCCGAAAGGTCGCGAGGCGGGCGATGGCGGCGTCCAGCGTCGCATCGCTCTTGCAGAAGCACAGGCGCACGAGATGCGTCACCGGATCGGTGGGATAGAAGGCGGAGAAGGGAATGGCCGCGACGCCCGCTTCGTCGATCAGGCGATCGCAAAAGGCGCGGTCGTCCAGCGCGATGCCGGAGGCGACAAGGTCGACGGCGAGGAACCATGTGCCGCCGCTCGGCAGCACGATATAGCCTGCATCGGCAAGGCCCGCAGCCAGCCGGTCGCGCGACGCCCGATAGCCGAGTTTCTGCCGGTCGAACCAGTCTGCGTCCCAATCCAGCGCCTGCGCGCATGCCCATTGCAGCGCGGGCGGCGTGGTGAAGGTCAGGAACTGGTGCGCGCGGGCGAGCAGGGCGGCGAGCGGTGGGGCGGCGCACATCCAGCCGACCTTCCAGCCGGTGACGGAAAAAATCTTGCCCGCCGAACCGATCTTGACGGTGCGGTCGCGCATCCCCGCAAAGCCCATGAGCGGACGGTGGACCGCGCCGTCGAAGACCATATGTTCCCACACCTCGTCGCAGATGGCGACAAGGTCGTGCGCGACGCAAAACTCGGCGATCAGCGCGAGATCCGCGTCGCGCAGCACCGCGCCTGCCGGATTGAGCGGGTCGTTGAGGAGGAGGAAGCGCGTGCGCGGACCGATCGCGGCCTCCAGCGCGGCGCGCTGGACAGCCCAGCCGGGCGGGGCGAGGGGAATGACCTTCGCGACGCCGCCTGCCCGCTCCACCAGCGGCAGATAGGCGTCGTAGAGCGGCGCGAAGAGCAGCACCTCGTCGCCCGGTCGCACCAGCGCCAGCAGCGCAGCGGCGAGCGCCTCGGTCGCGCCGGAGGTGACGATCACCTCCTGCGGCGAAAGGTCCAGTCCCTGATGACGCGCATAATGACCGGCCACCGCCGCGCGCAGTTCGGGAAGGCCCGCCATCGGCGGATATTGGCTCGACCGTTCCAGCATCGCGGCGGCGGCGGCGGCCAGCACCTCGCGCGGGCCGGGGCCTTCCGGAAAACCCTGGCCCAGATTGATCGCGCCGGTGTCGCGGGCGCGGGCGGACATCCGTTCGAAAATGGTGGTGGCCATGTCCCGATAGACGGGATGGCCGGGCGCAGCGGTGGTCATGGCGCGGGTTATAACGGGCAGGGGCGGCCCGTCCACTTGCAGGGGCGGTGAGGAGTATTTTAAGGTTCGCACGCTAGGGTCCAGCGATCATGCCGCGCCCGATCCTGCGTCCTTCTCCTCCTTTTCTGACCCCGGTTCTGAGGGGATGCATTTATTTCGTCGCCGCGACGACGGCGTTGCTGATTTCGCGGTTCGAGGGCGGGCTGGCGTTCATCTGGGGCGCCAATGCCATTTTGATGGCGCAATTGCTGACGTCGCGCCGGAAATTCTGGCCCGGTACGCTGATCGCCTGCGGCGCGGCGAGTGCTGCGGCGACCGCGCTGTTCGGCGTTGGGCCGATGGGCGCGATCCCGATGACCGTCGCGAACCTGAGCGAGTCGCTGATCGTCGCGCTGCTGTGCCGCCGTTTCGTGCCCGATCACCGCGTGGTCGGATCGATCCGGCCGCTGATGGTCTTCATCGCGGCGCTGTGCGGATGTGCCAATGTGGTGGCGGGATTGCTGGCCGCGGGCGTGGCGGCATGGTTGACGCCGGTGCCGTATGGGGCGTCCTTCCTGCAATGGTATGCGGGCCATGTGCTGGGCGGCCTGACCTTCACGCCGATCCTGATCCTGATGAAACAGGGTGACTTCAGACGATGGGCCCACGACACGTCGCGGCGCGAAAAGGCGGAGGCTGCGTTGCTGCTCGGCGGGTTCGCGGGTATGGCGACGGCGGTTTTCAGCGCCCCGTTCCCGCTTTTGTTCCTGTTGCTGCTGCCTTTGGTCCTGATCGCGTTCCGCGTCGGCCAGATGGGGGCGGCGGCGGCGCTGATCCTGCTGGCCGGGATCGGCGGCCCTGCGACGCTGGCGGGAATGGGGCCGCTCAGCGTCATGGCAGGCTCGGTGGGCAGCCATGTCCAGTTCTTCCAATTCTACCTCGCGGCGAGTTTCCTGCTGTCGGTGCCGATAGCGGCGGAGCTGAACGCGCGGCGTCGGCTGTCCCGCCTGTTGCAGGAAAGCGAAGCCCGCTATCGCGCCATTGCCGAACATAGCGGCGACGTGGTGCTGACCGTCGGCATCGATGGCATCACCCGCTATGCTTCGCCCGCCGCGCAGGAGCAGATCGGCTGTGCGCCGGAATTGCTGGTCGGGCATCCCGCCGCCGACCTTATCGACCCGCAGGATCGCGAACCGGTGATCGCCGCCCATCGCGCCGCGGTGCGGCAGCCCGGCAGCGTCCATTGCGTCGAGTTCCGCCCGGCGGCACGATCCTCCGAAGCCTATGAATGGTGCGAGATGGTGACCCGCGCCCTGGTGGACGAGCGCGGCGTTCCCAACGGGGTGGTCGCCACCGTGCGCGACATTTCGCGCCACAAGGCGCGGCAGCGCGCGTTGCAGCAGCAGGCGGCCTGCGATTCGCTGACCGGCGCGGACAGCCGCCGCGCTTTCCTCCAGAAACTGGACCATGCGGTCGAGCGTGCACGGGAGGGCGCGCGATCCTGCCTGCTGCTGATCGATATCGACCATTTCAAGGCGGTCAACGACCATTATGGCCACGGTGCGGGCGACCGGGTGCTGACCGGATTCGTCGAGCGGTTGTCCGCCGGAATGGACGGAGACGAGAGCATCGGGCGGCTGGGCGGCGAGGAGTTCGCGATCCTGATGCCGGGCCGTGACCTCGATGAAGCGTCGCGGCGATGCGAGAGGCTGCGCGCCCTGCTGCGGGAACCGATCGCGGCGGGCGGCGGGCTGGAGATCGCGGTGACGTTCAGCGCGGGGCTGATCGAACTGCAAGGGCAGGCGGAACGGTCCGCGATGCTGGAAGCGGCCGATGCGGCGCTGTATCAGGCCAAGCGCAGCGGGCGAAACTGCGTCCGGCTGGCGGCGTAGGCAGTATTGCGCCGATACGGGTCGGCCATGATGCGGCCATGATTGGGTGATTGTCTGCGCTCCATGCGACGCCCCCTCTTCCTGCTGATCGTGACGCTGGCGCCCGGGCCGACGGCGGCGGCGCAGGAGGCTGACGATCCGCTGATGGCGGCTTATCGCGCGCGGACGCAGGTGGTGCGCCCGTGCGACCGCAGCGGAGACGCCATCGTCGTGTGCGGATCGCGCTCCGAGCGCAATGCCAGGGAACGCCTGCCGCTGCCGCGCGAGACGCAGGAAGGGCAGCGGATGCGCGATGCCGCGCCGCGCGCGTCCGCCGCGCCGACGCGACAGGGCGCATGCGGCGTCGTGGGCGGGCAGGGCGCGGGATGCGTCGGCGGTTGGAACGGCGTCAAGATGTTCGATACGCTGGCGAAGGGCGCGACGCTGCTGCTCGATCCCGACGCGGACGCGGAACCGCCGCCGCCGCTGCCGGATCGCTTCAGGGGCGCTACTCCGCGCTGATCGCCCCGGGCTTGCCCGTCGAGCCGTGCTTCAGTCGAGGATGTGCATCACCATCGGCGTATCGAGCAGGCTGTCGGACCCGGCCAGCCGGTCCAGCGTATCGCGCACCCAGCGTTCCTCGCCCGCGTGGGTGACGATGGCGACGAGGACGCCGTCCGTCTGGTTCGCGCCGCGCTGGATCATGCTTTCGATCGAAACGCCCGCGTCGCGGGTCGCCGCCGCGATCTCCGCCAGCACGCCGGGGCGATCCTGCACCTTGAAGCGCAGATAGGCGCGCCCGATGCGCGCGCCCGCGTCGGCGGTATGCTGGGGGGTGAGGGCGGCGACGGGCATGGCGAAGGCATCGCCATATTCGTCGCGCGCCACGTCGATGAGGTCGGCGACGACGGCAGAGGCGGTCGGCCCTTCGCCAGCGCCCCGGCCCTGGAAGAAGAGGCGACCGACGAAATTCCCCTCCGCGACCACGGCATTGAGCGATCCGTCGACATGGGCGAGCGGATGATCCGTCGGCACCAGCATCGGATGGACGCGCTGGAACAGCCCCTCCGGCCCGTTCTGCGCCATGCCGACCAAGCGGATGCGGAAGCCCAGCGCGGCGGCTTCGGCGATGTCGGCGGCGATGACGTGGCGAATGCCGGTGGTGGCGACCGCGCCGAAATCCAGCTCCGTCCCGAAGGCAAGGCTGGCGAGGATGGTGAGCTTGTGCGCGGCGTCCACGCCGTCGATGTCGAAGCTGGGGTCCTCTTCGGCATAGCCCAGATCCTGCGCTTCCTTGAGCACTTCGTGGAAGTCGCGCCCTTCCTTCTCCATCGTGGTCAGGATGTAGTTGCAGGTGCCGTTGAGGATGCCGTAGACGCGGGCGATCTCGTTCGCTGCCGCGCCCTCGCGCATTCCCTTGATGACCGGGATGCCGCCCGCGACCGCCGCTTCGTATTTGAGCGCGATGCCGCCCTGTTCGGCGAGACGGGCAAGGTCGAGGCCGTGATGCGCCAGCATCGCCTTGTTCGCGGTGACGAAGGGCTTTCCGGCAGCCAGGCACTGACGCGCGAGAGTGAGCGCCGGGCCGTCCGACCCGCCGATCAGTTCCACCACTGCATCGACATCGTCGCGCGCGGCCAGCGTCGTCATGTCGTCGACCCATTCGTAGCGGGACAGGTCTATGCCGCGATCCTTGTTGCGGTCGCGCGCGGAGATGGCGACGACCTGGATCGGGCAGCCGGCGCGGCGGGCGATCAGGTCGCCGTTGGTTTCGAGCAGGCGAATGACCCCGCCGCCCACCGTGCCGAGGCCGACCAGCGCGACGCGCAGCGGGGCATGGCGGTGCAGATTGGTCATGGCGGCTGGTCTTTCCCTGATGAACAAGTGCGCGCGCTGATAGCCGCCCATGCGCCCCTGTCCAAGGAAAAGCGTGGGCGCGCGGCCATAGCGTACCCTCTACATAGGCGTGCGCGTGCGCCCGCACGGGCCGAGGGCGGCGATCACGAACGCATAGTCGGCGCGCGCGGCGTCGGCATCCTGAGGGGCCAGCGCGCGGGCCGATTGGGGCGGAAGGGTGGGCGGCAGGCTGCACGCGAGCCGATACCACAGGAGCGTGCCCGGCTGGGGCGCGCGCGCCGCCTCGTCGACGATCTCGCCCAGCGCGACGGCCCAGCGCGGCTCCTGCCCCGGACGGCGCAGGACGGACAGCGATACCGGTTGGCCGTTTTGCGTGCGAAGGAAAATCTGCGTTTCGCCCTCGCCCGCGATCGTACCTGCGACATGGAAGGCATCGCCCACCCCCAGCACGCGCGGCGGCGCGTCGGCAGCGACCAGCGCAGCCTGCACCGCCTTGACCTGCTCCAGCCGATCGGGGGTGGCGTCGATCTGCGCGTCGGGCGCGATCAGCTGGATCTCGCCCGGCCGCTCGGCGGCGCGTGCGAAGACGAGGACGGACGCTTTCTTGAGGCGGGGAACCTTGCCCCGCGCGTCGAGCGGCGCGTCGTACAGATAGCGGATGCGAGGCGCGATTCCCGATTCACCGCGAATCAAGGCTTCGACATCGGCCTCTATGAACAGCCTTTTCCGCCCTGTGACGACTGTTGCCGCCGCTTCTCCCTTCAGGGGCACGATGTTGCGGATTCGCACTTGCGCCACGACGGGCGCTGCATCGGACAGGTCGACGATGTCGGCATAGGACAGGGCGGGCGCGGCCGCCGATGGTGACGCTACCACCGTTTGTGCGACGGCAAAGCCGGTGAAAACTGCGGTATATGCGGCAAAAGTGAGGCATGGCGCACAAAGGGCCGCAAGGGGTGTGGCGGGTTTCATCTTCAGCTTCGTCCTAGGGTTACAGCTAGTGGCAATGATGCCACAGGCAAGTCATTCCAGCATGAAATGGTAGATCATAATTGGGATATCGATAAAGCGTTTGCGTGCCACGATGCGCCGCGATAGGAGTTTCCGCGGTAGCAAATGAACGGTTAGGGGCCAAAGGTGACCGGGACACGCCCGGTTGGCTAGGGTCGTTTTTGGCTGATTTTGTATAAACCACTGGTAAGATGAGTTAAGGAGTGTCGTTGCCGAATGGCCTATGCTGACCACTCGCAAGGATCGAGTCGCACGATATCGATCGTCATCGTCGCCCTGATTCACGCTGTTCTCGGCTATGCCTTCGTCACCGGTCTTGGCATGAAATATGTCAAAAAGGCGGCGGAACAG
>NZ_QFOA01000048.1 GCF_003248505.1 Sphingobium sp. | reverse complement strand
GGCACGATGCATTTTCACCGTGCGTTCGGTCAGGCCCAGGTCATAGGCGATCTGCTTGTTCAGCCGCCCCTCCGCCATGGCGATCAGAACTGAGCGCTGCCGTTCGGTGAGAGCAGCGATCCTTTCCCGTGCATCGCTGCTGCGGTCGTCCCCCACCGCCATCTGCGATCCCAGAAAGTAATCAACGCTGCCGTCCATCCCGAAGATCGGCGCGATCATCAGCGCGTTGCGGAACCGGGTGCCGTCCTTGCGGTAGTTGACGATTTCCACCAGCAGTGGACGTTTGTCGCGGATGGCTTCCCGGATCGTATCGGTCGTCGCGCAATCGCCCGTATCTCCTGCAAGGAAACGGCAATTGCGCCCGACAATCTCATCGCGGTGATAGCCGGTCAGCGTCAGGAACGCTTCGTTGCATTCCACGATAGGATTGTCGGGAAGCCGGGGATTGGTGAGCACCGCAGCCATGGCGCTTTCGGCGATCATTTCGGAGAGGGACATGTGACAAAGCCAGCCAAATGAAGAAAGGTGCCGCAAAGGCGACACCTTCGGTCATGTTGCCCAAATCCTCTCCATTCCGCAAGCTGACGAATCAGCCAGAGAAATTGCCCGCGAAAGCGAAGGACTCGACCGCGTGACGACCGCTCGGCTCCTCGCGCTCCTGGAGCGCTTCTGGCAGCACCGATTTGTCGCCCTGTCGCCCGATGGCAGTGGCGGCCTCTATGCGGTAGCGTTCGGGGACCGAAAGCTCCGCCCGCGCCTTGTCGAAATCGACGCCCGTCATGCCGTGCGCGTGGTAACCCAGCCGTGTCGCTTGCAACGCCAGCAGCGCCCAAGCCGCGCCAGCGTCGAAGCTGTGGCTGTGCGACGGTTTGTAATCGTCCGACCCGGGTGCAGCCATCAGAGTGTCGGACAGGATGAAGACGATCGCCCCGGCATTCTTCACCCAACTCTGGTTGAAGGGTGCGAGCAAGGCTAGGAAACGTTCCCAGTCGGCGCTGTCGCGATGGGCGTAAAGGAACCGCCATGGCTGGTAATTGAATGCCGACGGAGCCCATCGCGCGGCATCGAAAATGGTTTCGAGATCGTCCTGCGTAATGGCGGACCCATCATAAGCGCGCGGCGACCAGCGCTCCAGAAAAAGAGGCTCGACGGAGCGGTGCGTGTCGCGATTGGGAATGGCCATGCGGTCTCCTGATAAGGGAAGCGATAGAGAGGCACCCATGTAGATACGCGACGCTCAAAGGGAAGAGTGGATCCGGGCCTGTTCTCCAAAGAGCGGCGGTGTGCACCGGGCCATCGAGACCGCCTCGTCCCCGTCGCGCTCCAAAAGAACCACGGCGGGTTCGCGCAGCAGCGCCTGCGACAGGCGGGCGCGCCATCGATTGAACAATCCCTTCCGGTCCAGCTGGCCTGTCATATCGTCTCCTATGCCGACTCGAGCGGCTTATCTATGGATGTTATAGACAAAGCGCGCGCAAGCAATGCTTGTTCCCTTCGCAGCCCGGCTTTGGGCGGCAGGCGTGTCGCGCGATCACGGTAACTGGCAAACTCGACCTGAGGAGTTCGGCGCCTTCGACTGCCAGCTCAGCGTAGCCGTTCGGGCACGGATGCTGCCTCTGCCACGATATTCTCCTTCGCCGCGCCCGCTTCCCAAGGAAACACGAACCAGCGCTTGTCGCTATCGCGGTCGATCGTTTGCGCCCAGTAATCGACGCTTGCGCGCGACCGGATATTGTTGAGCAGCACGGCGAAGCGCAGGTTGCGCGCGTCGTAGCCATGGTCGCCGAGCAGGCGGCGCACATGGGCGATGGTGCCCCCGCTGTCGTTGATATCGTCCATGATCAGCAACTTTGCACCTGCGGCGCTCTTGGCCGCCACTTTGCCCAGCAGTTCGTCGGCGAAACCGGGCACCTTGCTGCTATGATCGACGGAAAGCATCGGCAGGTTGAGACGATGCGAGACGTAGACCGCAGGGACAAGCCCGCCACGCCCGATGCCGATCAGATAATCGGGCCGCCACGAGTCTGCGGCCAGAACGGCTGACAATGCCGTCACATCGGCAAGGAACGCGTCATGCGATATGGAAAAAAGATCGGGCTGCGCCGCGTGCGTCATGGATCGTCCGGTGATGGCTGATTGGGATTGGTCGGTCGATTACTGGCTTCCACTCGACATCACAATGCCGCGCGATCATGCCGCATCCCGGTCATAGCCCAATTGTGCGAAGCCCGCTTCGATTTCGCCCAGCGCCATTGCAGCCGCATGGGACGGCATGCGCACGCTTGCGGTACAGAGCGCCAGCGTCAGCGGGCGCAGGATCGGATCGGACAGGCGGGCAAAACCGAGTCTTTCCTCCTCCACCTCCGGCGCAACGTCGATGGAGGTGAGGATGCCAAGGCCCGCCCCCTGCATCACCAGCGATGCAATCATCTGGCTATGGTCGCAGGTCGCGACGCGAGTGGGCGACAGGCCTGTCGCACCTTCCAGCGCCGCCAATTGTTCGCTGATGACGAGCGGATGAGCCGGCACGATGAGCGGAAATCCCGCGCATGCGGAAAAGCGCACATTCCGCTTTCCGCCGAGCGGGTGACCGGGCGGCGTTGCGACCCCCAGCACCACTTCGACAAATGCGCGCACCACCAGATCGCGATAGCTGTGCGGGTCGAGCAGGATGCCCATGTCCGCCTCCCCCGAAGCGACCGCCGCGCGCACTGAATCGTTGCCGAGCACGCTGATGCCGATGCCGATACCGGGATGACGCGCCTGGATTGCCGATACCATGGCGGGTACCGCTCCCCTGGCGAGCGCGTCGATGATCGCGATCTGGACATGGCCGCGTCGAAGCCCCTGCAAATCGGCGATCTGATCGCGGACGTCGCCCAGCTCCTTCTGCCAGCGCCTGCCAGCCGCCATCATGATCTCGCCCGCCGCCGTCAATCGCAGCCCGCTTGGCAGCCGTTCGAACAGTGGCGCGCCCAGTTCCGCCTCGGCATTCAGAAGCTGGCGATCGACGGCGGACGGCGAAATGCCCAGATCGTCCGCCGCACGACGGATCGAACCATGGTGGCCGACCGCCATGAAGTAGCGCAGGAACCGCGACAGGGCGGGCATCGATCACCTGATTTCGTGTGAGGGTTTCAAACCCTGCTCCCGCCTTTGGGCGATCAGGTCAAGTCCTTCAGCGATCGAGATCGATGGCCTGCCCCTCCGCCTGGGGCAACGCCGCACCCATGATCTTCGCCAGCGTGGGCGCTACAGCCCGCATGTCGATGCGGCCAAGATCACGCCCCTTGGCTACGCGCGGCCCCATCACCATGAAGGTCGCGTCGAGAGGAACGGGGCCTGGCAGATAGCCGTGCATCCCCTTGACCGGGGTGCGCGCGACAAGCGGTGCGGACGCCCCGCGAAAAATATCGGTAACGAACCCGGGCTGAAGGTTGACGAGGAAGGTCGCTTGCGGGGCTGCCCCAACTTTCGCGATGGCCGCTTTGTCTAGTACAGCGGCAATGCCGTTTGCAGGATTGGCGGCCAACCGGTCCAGCAGCGCCTTCGTCCGCGCCATGGCTCCTGCATCGTCGGGCCGCGCGAGCAGGATTGCCGCCGACCCGCCCATGATCCAGGGCATCGCCTGCCAGGACGCAACCTTCCCGTCCTTGTCGAGCACGATCAGCCCCGCGTCGATAAACGCGCGAAAGAAGTTGATGCCGCTATGCGTCGCTTCAAACCCATGATCGCTTACAAGCGCGATGACGGCGTCGGGATGCACCTTGCGCTCGGCGGCGACCAGATCGCCGACGATGGCGTCGATCTTCTCCAGCACAGCCTTTGCCTGCGGCGTGTCGGGACCGGACATATGCTCTTCGTGATCGAGCGCGGCCAGATAGACCGTCAGGAAGTCGGGCCTGTGCGCCGCGATCAACGCGGCGGCGAAGCGACCCCTGTTTTCGTCGCCCGAAACGCTTTCGTCGATGCCCATCGCGTAGCGTTGCCCGCTTGCCGCCTCCAACTCGCCTTTAAGGCCCGGCGTCGCCAGCGCGTCCAGCAGCTTGGCGTCGTCGGGATGGCCGGTACGCCAGATCTGGGGCAGATTCCAGGTCACCCCCTTCGCCGCGACGCTGACGGGCCAATGGACATTGCCGGTAGAAAGGCCGGCCTTGGCAGCCGCTTCCCAAAGCGTGGGAACCTTGATGTCCTGCGCGTACCAGTACCAGCCGCCCTGATTGATATTGGTCGGATCGAAGCTGTTGTTGGCGACGATCCCGTGGCGCGCGGGCGATGCCCCGGTCAGCAGCGTCGTATGACTGGGATAGGTCAGCGTCGGCGCGACGCCGACTACTCCTGACGCATGGGCCCCTTCGGTCAGGAAGCGTCGCAGGTTGGGAAGGTCAAGCCCGCGCTCCCGCGCTTCGATCACGTCTGCGGGGCGCAACCCGTCGATCGAGATGAGGAGCAGTGGTTCCGCCATCGCCGCGCCGGGCGTCATCGCGGCGATGAGGAAAGGGATGAGGGCGGACTTGCCCATGATCAGAACCCGGCCTTAAGGGTGGCGAAGAACTGTTGCGGCGCGCCTACCAGCAAAGTCTGCGCGTCGCCGCTGTTGCCGAAGCCGCCCGATCCGATCGTACCGATATAGCGCTTGTCGAACAGATTGGTCGCATTCAGCTGAATTTCGAACACTTTGCTGAAGCGATAGCCGATGGAGGCGTCGACGATCACGCGGCCCGGCACCGACGCATCGTTAGTGTAACTGTAATAGCGGCGCGACATATAGTTGACGCCGACACGAGCGAAGCGCTGCCCATCGTCGAGATACAGTTCGCCCCGCGCCATATGTTTGGGAGCGTCCACCACCGTCTTGCCTGCGATCGCCGCCACCAGCACGCCGTTGCCGTTGCGGACGTCGTCGCGGTAGGTGGCGTCGGTGTAGCTGTACGAGCCGTAGATGCCCCACCCGCTGCCCAGCTTCACGTCGCCTGCCGCCTCGACGCCGACCGCGCGCACGTCGCCGACATTCTGAAGCGCGGACGGATTGCCCTGAATCGCCGAGCCTACCTGCACTGCGAGCAGCCGGTTCTTGAAGTTGACGAGATAGGCGCCGAGCGTGCCGTTGAAGACAGGGTTGTGGAAGCGGAGGCCCGTCTCGAACGTGTCCGACGTTTCAGGTTTCAAATTGCCGCGAATCGCGTCGAAACCCGCCTGGTTGGTCGAAAACGGCCCGGTCGTCGTCGCCGACGCAAAGGCGCGCGTCACTTGGCTGAAGCCGCCGTAGATTTCCGCCTCCGGGCTCAGTTCGACAGCGAAGCCTGCGGTCGGCTGAAACCAGTCGGTCGCGTCGATCTTGCCCTGCGGGAAAGTGGCGGAAACGATCGCTTCCGCCTTGTTGGTAACCTTGAACCCCTTCCACCCCAGGTTGAGGGTCACCATGCCAAGGTCGATCTTGTCCTGCACATGATATTGGAAAGTGTCGGTGGTGAAATCGAATTCCCACTGGGTCGCGAACGGATTCCTGGGATAGTCACGGAAGGAAAGGCCGGGATCGGTACGGCTGGCGAGCGCATAAAAGCGGCGGGCCTGATCGAATTTGTTGTTTTCATACCAAGCGCCGACGTTCAGCGTCTGGATGCCGATGACATATTCGAGGCTGCCGAAAACACCGTAACGGTCCATCCCATATTCGGTGGTGCGAACCGAAATCGGCACGCCGTTGGGGCTGGGAACATAAGGGGTCGCCCACAAGCCCATGCCCTTGTTATGATGATAATAACCCTTGATCCTGAACGTTAGGGCTTCGGCCAGCGGGGTGGTCAGGCCAATGGCACCCAGCCAGTCCTTACGTAGCCCCGCCGCATCGTAATAGGCGTCGTCAGCGCTGGTGACGTTACCAGGATAGACCTGCCCTGTCGCCACCCGCGCGCCGCTATAGTCATAGAGACCATCGGGGAAAGGCGACCCGCCCCGATTGTTCACCCGATCCACGTCGTTGAGACGGCTGGCATAGTCGATGGCACGGGCATAGTCGGGATATGTATTATCCCATTTCCAGCCGAGGCGGCGGATCATGTTCATCGACATGTCCTGATAATCCTGCTCGCGCCGATCCGAATAGCTCAGCCAACCGTCGATCTTCGCTTCGCCGACCGGGATCACGAGCTTGGCGTTACCCATATGCTGGTCCTGGACACCCTGTCCCTTCCACTTGTCGGTGGAGCCATAGCCGTAGGACACATATCCGCGCACGCCGTCCCTGGTGCCGAAGTTCAACCGCCCAAAGCCACGAACGGTGTCGTTGCTGCCATATGTGCCGTTGAACTGCGCGCCGAATTCGCCGGTCGGGTCCATCGAAAAGGTTTCGACCGTTCCGCCCAGATTACCGGTCGACTGGGTGCCGAGCGATCCTGCGCCCTGGCTGACACGCACGCTGCCGATATTTTCGCTGCTGATGGCGCGGGTGATGTGCAGGCCATTATGATTGCCATAGCTCATGTCGCCCAGCGGAATGCCATCGAAGGTAAAGCCGAGCTGGTTCTGGTTGAAGCTGCGGATGGTGACCCGCTGCGACCATTCATAATTGCCGAAGGGATCGGCGGACTGGAAATTGACGCTCGGCAATTTTTCGATTGCCTTGAGCGGATTGGTACCGGGGGTAAGGATGGTGATCTCCTTACCCTGCAATTCCTGCACCTGGCGGGTTTCGCCGCGCCCGAACACGACGATGTCGGCACTCGCTCCCGCGTCGGCAGCCGCTGCGGCATCGGCCGGTGCCGTGTCCTGCGCAACGGCGGCAACCGGCGCAAGCGCGCTGGACGCAAGCAGCAAGAATATGGTGATACGCATGGATGTCCCCCTGTTGGACGAGATGTCGCATGCGCCTCTATTCGTGGGATGTTTCACGGCCGTGGGATTTGTTTGACCGCTTGAAGTCAACGTCGTGACAAAGCTGTCACAGACGGAATTGCACGGATTCGCTCGCCAACCCGTCAAGCTGCCCCAAAGAGCGGGGAAAGGTGCCTGAACTCAAAAGCTTGTCGTGCGTTGACCTCCTATACCAGAACAGGAGGCTGCCATGACCATTTCCGTTACCTTCCCCGATGGCAACATCCGCGACGTGCCGAGCGAACTGCGCCCGAGTTACGATCCCGCAGGGGCTATGCCTTTTCGCCATGCACCTCTCGATTGCGATCCGCGCTGGCGGTTCGTGGAGGGCGTCTCAGGATGGGAAGCGCAACCGCGCCATGGATCGCTATCGATCTTCAACAGCGTGATCGGCGAATGGTGGCGCAATGTTGCTGTGATGGCCGATACGCCGGTCGATCAGGGCCGTCACAAACCGCCGCAGGCGGCCTAAACGGGATCACCCACCGCCCGTTTCGGCCATTTCCATGAATGTGCGCGCAACGTCGCGGTCAGCCTCATTACTAAACGTCGAATCCAGTCCGGGCGCTTCACCAAGCAGGAACAGAAGCGACCAGAGCGCGAACCGATAACCGCGATCCGTTTCGAGACCGAGGTCTACGCGCATCCTTTCGATCCCTGCGGCCAGCGCATCCGGCGGGACTGCATCCAAATCTTCAGTGCCGAAATAGCGCCTTAGCTGATCGTCCAGTTGCACGCCTATGCCTCGTCAGTTTTGCATCGCGCACGGTACGATGGCTGCGGGGTCGGGGCGCGCTGCGATGCGACGAAACCGTGCCAGATAGCCGCCTGCCGTAGGCCGGGGGATCAACTGCTCCATCCTGAAGCCCATCGCCGCCAGTTCGCAAGCCAGCAGCCGGGGCGGCGTGCCATGTTGCGCAGTCGGCCTGTCGGCGTCCACCACGATCAGTTGGCCATCCTTTTTAAGGGCAGGGCCAAGGTTCCACAGGAACGCGTAAGGCTCTGCGATCTCATGATACATATGGACCATCAAAATGCGGTCGAAGCTATTTTCGGGCAGCTTCGGGTTTTCCGTTGCGCCAAGCTTGACACTCACATTGCCCCAGTTCTCGCGGGTGATGCGCCGTGACAACGCCTCGATGACCTCGGGCATAATGTCTTCGGCCAGCACCCGTCCGTGGCTGCCCACGCGCCGCGCAAGACGTACCGTATAATAGCCCTCGCCCGCGCCGATGTCGGCCACCGTCATGCCCGGGCGGATGCCCGTAAGATCCATGATGTCATCGGCTTCGTTGACACGGTCGCGCGCCTCTTCGCTCGACCAACGGGTCGACACGATCGGCGCGACCGGTCGGTCGGCGCGGGGAAAGGCCCGTGCGCCGGCGGGGCGGTCGGCATCCGCTTCATGAGTCAAGCCGTCGCAGGCGGCCAGCAGGGCAAGGATACCCGCCAGTGCCGCCATGACGCGCATCAGTCGACATCCTCCACATCGACTTTCTCGCCCGTCACCTTCTGCGACAGAGCTGCCGCCATGAAGGGGTCGAGCGCGCCATCGAGCACATCGTCGGGCGACGTGGACGTGACGCCGGTGCGCAGGTCCTTTACCAGCTGGTAGGGTTGCAGCACGTACGATCGAATCTGATGGCCCCAACCGATTTCGGTCTTGGCCTGATAGTCGCTCGACGCCGCTTCTTCGCGCTTGCGCAGTTCCGCTTCGTAAAGCCGTGCCTTCAACATGTTCATCGCGGTCGCACGGTTCTTGTGCTGCGACCGGTCATTCTGGCTCGCTACGATGATGCCGGATGGCACGTGGGTAATGCGGACGGCGGAATCGGTCGTGTTGACGTGCTGCCCACCCGCGCCCGAAGCGCGATAGGTGTCGATCTTGAGATCGCTTTCCTTGATTTCGATATCGATATCGTCGTCGATCACCGGATAGACCCAGACGGACGAGAAGCTGGTATGCCGTCGCGCGCTGCTGTCATAAGGGCTGATGCGGACGAGGCGGTGCACGCCGCTTTCGGTCTTGGCATAGCCATAGGCGTTCTCGCCCTTGAACAGGAAGGTGGCGGACTTGATTCCCGCTTGATCCCCCGCCTGGTAATCGACGAGTTCGACCTTGTACCCGCGCCGTTCCGCCCAACGACGATACATGCGGCTCAGCATTTCGGCCCAGTCCTGGCTCTCGGTGCCGCCAGCGCCTGCGTGAATTTCGAGATAGGTGTCCGCGCCGTCCGCTTCGCCCGACAGCAGCGCCTTGATCTTGTCGTCATCCGCCCGGTCCGCAAGCGCCTTGAGCGACGCGACGGCTTCATCGACCATGGATTCGTCGGCTTCGGCCTCCGCCATCTCGATGAGTTCGGCGGTGTCGCTTTTCTCGGACTCGATTGCGCGGGTCGCGCCGATGGCGCTGTCCAGCCGCGTACGCTCGCGCATCACCTCCTGCGCGAGTTTGGCATTGTCCCACAGCGTCGGGTCCTCGACGCGGGCATTGAGCTCATCCAGCCGCCGCAGCGCGCGATCCCAGTCGAGCGACTGGCGCAACAGCGCCAGCGCAGCGTCGATACGGTCGATATATTGCTGCGCTTCGGCGCGCATGTCCTGTCTCCGAAAATCTGTCGGCGTCTTAACGCATCAAGCGCCTGCCCCTATCCGAGGGCGGCGGATTTGGGAAGGGCACCGCCTCAATAGATGCCGCCCTGCCCTTCCAGAAAATCGGCGTCGCGTTGGCGTCCGCGCGAAACGGCCGCCGCGGCGCGCGCATCGGCGGCCTTGGCCTGGGCTTCCGCTTCTTCCTTGCGGATCGAACGGCGCGGCTCGGTTTCTGGCTTGAAGGCTTCCCAGATGACGGCGGGCTTGAGATCGGTGCCTGGCCACACGCCATAGACGCGCTTGCCCGACCGGCGATCGATGGTGACCATGCGGATGCCGGCGGGTGCGACGAAAGGCGTCTTGGGCATCGTTTCGAGCACCGGCGCCATCGCTGCCTTCCAGATCGGCGCAGCGACCCGCCCGCCCTGCGCCCAGCCGCCCAGGCTGCGCGGCTTGTCATAGCCGATATAGACGCCCGCGACGAGATCGGGCGATCCGCCCACGAACCAGACGTTGGTGGGGCCGTTGGTCGTGCCGGTCTTTCCGAACAGCGGGCGATTGAGGTCGTTGAGCACCGTCGCGGTGCCGCGCTGGATCACGCCTTCGGCGATATGCACCACCTGATAGGCGGTCATGGGGTTCATGACCTGCTTGCCTTCGAAACCGAAGCGCGGCATCGGCTTACCGTCCCAGTTCGCCATGTTGCAGCCGTCGCATGGATGCCAGCGCTGCGGCCAGATCACCTTGCCGCGCCGGTCCTGTACATAATCCATGACCTTGGATGGCTGCTGCCTGCCCTGGTTGGCGAGTGTCGCGTATGCGTTCACCATCCGCTCGACCGTCGTTTCTCCCGCGCCCAGTGCGAAGGAGAGATAGGGTTGATAGTCGCCGATCCCGACATTCTTGATCGTGCGCACCACCCGGTCCATGCCGGTCTGGCTCGCCGCGCGCACGGTCATGAGGTTGCGCGACTGCTCGACGCCCCAGCGCATCGTCTGCGGCCCCGCGCTGCCCCCCGAGAAATTGCGGAAGCATTTCTGCCCCAGCCCCGCGCCCTGATAGACGCACAGCGGCCCGTCGACGATGATCGAGGCAGGCGTCATCCCGCCGTCGAGCGCGGCGGCATAGACGAAGGGCTTGATGGTCGACCCGGGCTGACGCAACGCCTGGGTCGCGCGATTATAGGATGACAAACGGGAATCGAAGCCGCCCTGCATCGCACGGATGCGGCCTGAATGGACTTCTTCCGCAACCATGCCGCCGGATACTTCGGGAATGTTGCGCAGCGCCCAATTGCCGCCGTTGCGCGTCACGACAATGAGGTCCCCTGCCTTCAGCGCGGAAAAGGCAGGCCCGCCGGTGCGGCGGTAAGGCGTCTGCGCGGCACCTGCGGGCAGAACCCCGGTGCTGCCGTCGGCAAAGCCGATCTGCGCCTCGCTGGACGATCGGCTGATGACGGCGGCGACGCGCCATTCGTCGTAATCGACGCTGATATAGCTGGCCGCCAGTTCCCGCTCCCACCCCTTGTCCGGGTCGATATGCCCGACCGGCCCCGACCATCCGCGCCCGGCATCGAAGCGCAACAATCCGGAGCGCAGTGCATCCTTGACATGATCCTGGACCACCGGGTCGTAGGGACTGCGCACCCACAGCCCCCCGGCATAGACACTGTTGGGGCCGTCCGACGCTTTTTCTCCGAACAGCTGGATCAGGCGACGGCGCACCTCCTCCATATAATAGCCGCCCGCGCGCGCGTCGAAGCTTGAGCCATGCGCCGCTACGGTGCCGAGCGGCTGCGCCTGCGCGGCGGCCCGTTGCGCGGCGGTAATCCAGCCTGCCCTTTCCATCTCGCCCAGCGCCCAATTGCGACGATCCAGCGCGCGTTCCAGCCCGGTCGGGCTTTCGGGACGATAATTCGCCGGTCCCTTGGGGAGGATGGCGAGATAGGCCATCTCGTGCAGCTTGAGGTCCGCGACATCCTTGTCGAAATAGGCGCGCGCCGCCGCCTGGACGCCATAGGCGTTGCGGCCGAGAAATATCTGGTTGAGGTAGAGTTCGAGGATTTGCTGCTTCGAGAGCACATTCTCCATGCGCCAGGCCAGGATCATTTCCTTGACCTTGCGGGTGGGGGAATATTCGTCACCGATGAGCAGGTTCTTGGCGACCTGCTGCGTAATGGTGGAGCCGCCGCGCGCACGCTGCCCCGATCCCAGCTTGCTTGCATAGTCTAGCACCGCCGCACCGAAACCGGTCACATCGACGCCATGATGCTCGAAAAAGCCCTTATCCTCCGCCGCCAGATAGGCCCGGATCAGCAGTGGGGGATAGTCGCTATATTGCAGTTGCACCCGCCGCTCGCGCGCATAGCTATGCACCGGCTGCCCATTGATGTCGCGCACGATGGTGGGCAACGGAGGCTCATATTCGAGCAATGAGGCCGCGTCCGGCAGGCCGCGCGTGAATATCAGCCAGAACAGCGTGATGGCGATCAGAAAGGCGCCAAGCGCAATCGCCGTCCAGCGCACCAGACGCCGCCCGAACATCGGGCGCAGCCGATCCATGAAGCCCCCCGCGTCGCGGCGCAGACGGTAGGCGATGGACGTGGGGGCGGGTTCGGAACGGGCCTCTTCCATGGAAACGAGGCTCTAGGGTCAAAATGCGCGCAAGGCCAGCGGCGTTTCGACGGCCCGACCCGGCTTTATCCTCCAGCCGCGCCACCCCGCATCGCCAGCCGCCGCGCGAAATGCACGTCGATGGCCCGCGCCACGCCGCGCGCGATCTTTTCCCGCCCTTCGCGGGAGCCGAGGAAGGCGGCATCGTCCGCGTTGCTGATATAGCCTGTCTCGAACAGCACCGATGGCGTGTCGGGGGCTTTGAGCACCATCAGCGAAGCAAAGCGGTGCCCCGCATTGCGGAACGGAACAAAGGGCGATGCCTCGCGCTGGAGCAGCCGAGCGAAGCTGGCCGAAACGTTCATGGACTCGCGCTGCGTCAGGTCGATGAGGATCGAGGACACATCGCCCGACTGGCCGCCCAGATTGACGCCGTTGATGATGTCGGCCTTGTTCTCCCTGGCCGCCAGCCGTGCCGCTTCGCGATCCGACGCGGTTTCCGAAAGGGTGTAGACGGTCGCACCATGCGCCTGCGCATTCTCCGCTGCATCGGCATGGATCGAAATGAAGAGGTCCGCCCCAAGTTTGCGCGCGATGCCGTAACGCTCCTGGAGAACCAGAAAACGGTCATCGTCGCGCGTCAATGCCACGCGCACTCGCCCGGTGCGGACGAGCTGATCGCGGATCGCCTGGGCGATCGCCAGCGTCACGTCCTTTTCGCGCTGCCCCGTGTCGCGGTTGATCGCACCGGGATCGTGGCCGCCATGTCCCGCGTCGATCACCACCAACGGTCGCGCCCCGTCACGCGCGCCCTCAATCGGTGGCAAGGCAATGCCGCGCGCGGGCGCCGGGATAGGAACAGTGATCGAATGAAGCCGCTTTTGCGGACGCGCTGCCATATCGGCGGGCGCGTCGAAGCGCAGCCGCCCCTTGCCCACTTCGCTACGGAAACGTTCCTCGCTCACGACCTTGAGCGCGAAACGCAGCGACTTGCCATCCGCCGCGATCCGGGGCGCGCCAAGCGTGGCAGGAACCGCAAGGTCCAGCACCACGCGCGCGGTCTGCTCGTCAATCTGTCCCTGCCGCACGCCGGTGACGCCGCCCGGCCCCGGCGCGAAGCGTGTCCGGCCCATCTGCGCGCCGTGGATATCGAGCGCGATCCGGCGTGGCGCATCCAGCAGGAAAGCGGACGCGCCCTCGATCCCGTCGTCGAAACGCACCGTCACCGCGTCATTGTGCACATCGACGCCCGCGATGCCGCCCGCGCCGCCGGGCGTCGAAAGCGCCATAAAGCCTGCAACAGCGATGCCCTGGATCATGCGTCGCTTGTGCAACGCGCGGGCGCGGCCCGTCCAGCCCCTCTTCATACCGATCATCCGTCTTCAGCGTCCCCACGCTGAATCCCCGATTAAGCATTGCGACGTATGAGTCGGGTAAAACGGGCTGGTTAACGCTTGCTTCACCATATGATGCGCATGACGGCAGGGGGCGGACCGCGGCGTCACATTATTTACGTCAGCCGTTGCCCCGGGGATAGTTGACTGCTACCCATTCACATTCCCGACAGGTTTGTCCTTGCGAAAGGCGACTTTACGGGGTCCCGATATGGTATCGCCGGACCGATCATCGTGTCCGCGCCGATGCCGCAAACAGGTTGACGCTGCATGAGGCATGATTTTCCTTCCACGCTTGCCCCGGTGACGGGCGCAGCGGCGTGGATGGTTTCGCCCGGCGCGATGTCCGGCCATGCCGACGCAGCAGACACGCAGTTTTTCCTTTTAAACCGGATGATGCCGGCACCTGCGCCCTTATCGGCGCGCGCGCGGCCATCCCTTCATGATCGCGTGGCGGCGCGGCCCCGTGCCGCAGCCCGTCCACGCCGGAGACTTATCAATGACAATGCGTATGCTGATCGACGCGCGCCACCGGGAAGAGACCCGGGTCGCGGTCGTCAAGGGTAACCGGATCGAGGAGTTCGATTTCGAATCGGCCGAGCACAAGCAGCTCAAGGGCAATATCTATCTCGCCAAGGTCACTCGGGTGGAACCGTCGCTTCAGGCGGCGTTCGTAGATTACGGCGGCAACCGTCACGGCTTCCTGGCTTTCAGCGAAATCCATCCGGACTATTATCAGATCCCGCGCGAGGACCGCGAGGCGTTGCTGCGCGAAGAACGCGCACATGCCGAGGAAGAAGCCGCGTTGCGCGCCGACTATGATGACGAGGATGACGATCATCATGGCGAAGACGGCGTGGAAGTCGTCGAGGCGACGCATCATCACGATGACGAAGAGGTAGCCGAGGAGCCGGCGGACAGCGAGGGCGACGCACCTCGCGGTAACCGCCGCAAGGGCGGTCGGGGCGGCGACGAAGCTGCGGACGAACTGCGCCGCAAACGCATGGCGCTGCGCCGTCGCTACAAGATTCAGGATGTCATCAAGCGCCGCCAGGTGCTGCTGGTGCAGGTTGTCAAGGAAGAGCGCGGCAACAAGGGCGCAGCTCTTACCACCTATCTGTCGCTCGCTGGCCGCTATTGCGTCCTGATGCCCAACACCAGTCACGGTGGCGGCATTTCGCGCAAGATCAGCAACGCCGCCGACCGCAAGCGGCTGAAGTCCATCGTTGCGGAAATGAGCCTGCCCTCGACCATGGGCTGCATCGTGCGCACTGCCGGGCTTCAGCGGACCAAGCCGGAGATCAAACGCGACTTCGATTATCTTGCCCGCCTGTGGGACGAAATTCGCGAAAAGACGCTGCAATCGGATGCGCCTGCGCTGATCCACAATGACAGCGACCTCATCAAGCGCGCGATCCGCGACATCTACAACAAGGATATAGAGGAAGTCATCGTCGAGGGCGCGGAAGGCTACAAGGCCGCGCGCGACTTCATGAAGCTGCTGATGCCGAGTCATGTGCGCCGGGTGACGCAATATGCCGACCCCATTTCCCTTTTCCAGCGCGCCAGCGTCGAGGATCAGCTGGCGGCAATGTACAACCCCGTCGTACAGCTCAAATCGGGCGGCTATCTCGTCATCAACCCGACCGAAGCGCTGGTGTCGATCGACATCAACTCGGGCCGTTCGACGCGCGAACATGGGATCGAGCAGACCGCCGTCGCCACCAACCTGGAAGCCGCGCGCGAAATCGCGCGTCAGCTGCGCCTGCGCGACATGGCGGGCCTCGTCGTCATCGACTTCATCGACATGGAGGTGAACTCCAACATCCGCAAGGTCGAGAAGGCAATGAAGGAGGCGCTGAAGGACGATCGCGCCCGCATCCAGGTCGGTCGCATTTCGGGTTTCGGCCTTATGGAAATGAGCCGCCAGCGCCTGCGCACCGGCGTGCTGGAAGCCTCGACGCGCCAGTGCCCGCATTGCGAGGGCACAGGCCTTGTACGCACCGCTTCCTCCGCCGGGCTTAGCGCGCTGCGCATGCTGGAGGAAGAAGCAGCGCGCGGTCGCGGCTCGCTGCTTACTCTGCGCGCCAGCCAGGAAGCGGCCTTCTACGTTCTCAACAACAAGCGCCGCGAACTCGACGAGATCGAACACCGCTACGGCGTGCGGATCGAAGTCCTGCCCGACGGCGAAATCGAGGGCGCGCGCATGTCGGTGGAGGCGGGCGGCCCCCGCCCCGAGCGCGTCGTCGACTACACGCCTCTCCCGGTCGAGGACGACGATCTCGACATCGTCGAGGAGGAAGACGAGGAAGAGGACGAAGTCGAGGATAGCGAGGCCGAGACCTCCCGCGAGGATCGCGGCGAGCGTGGTGAAGATCGCGAGGGTGGCCGCCGCCGCCGCCGCCGCCGTCGCCGCCGGGGCGGTCAACGCGACGAGGCGCAGGTTGACGAAGCGACCGAAGGCAATGACGGCGCTGAGGAAAGCGGCGACGAAGCCGAAGCGGCCGACATCGACGACGCGGCCGAGGCTCCGATCGACACGGCTTCCGACGGCAACGACGAGGAAAATGGCGCGCGTCGCCGCGGTCGTCGGGGCCGCAGGGGCGGTCGCCGTCGCCGCGAAGGCGGAGACGATGCCGTCACCGCGCAGGAAGAGACAGCCGAGGTCGAAACTGCCGAACCGGTTATCGACACGGTCGAAGCAGTCCCTGCCGAAGAGACGCCCGAACCGGTCGCCGAGGACGCGCCCAAGACTCGCCGACGCCCCCGCGCCCGCAAGGCCAAGGTTGAAGGCGAGTCCGTGACAGAAGCGACCGAGACCCCGACCGAAGCGCCGGTAGAGGCCGCGCCTGAGCCGGAGGCCGAAGAAGCGCCCGTCAAGCCCAAGCGCACCCGCCGCAAGAAAGCGGACATCGTTGCGGAGGAAGCAGCCGCCGCCGCAGTTCCGGCCACGGGCGAAACCGAAGCTCCGGCAAAGCCCAAGCGCACGCGTCGCAAGAAGGCTGATCCGGTGGTGGAAGTTGCCGATGCCGAAGCCGCCCCGCAGGCGAATGCCGATGTCGCCGTGACCGACGACGCTCCGAGCGAGGTGGAAACCGCCGATGCTGGCGACACGGCCGAAGGCGCGCCCCGTCGCGGCTGGTGGCAGCGCACCTTCGGCCAATAAGGCCGGAAAGGATCGTGAAGAACAAGCGCCGCTGCCCGCCCGGTTTCGATCGGAGTGCAGCGGCGCTTCGCATGTCCCGTCGCTTCAGGACAGGTTCAGTTGCGTCCTGTCATGGCTCGCACCCGATGCGCCGCCTGTTTCAGTTTCTCGCCGTCATGCTTGCCTCGCTGGCTCTCATGGCCCGCCCCGCGCTGGCGCAACAGATTCTGCGCGATGCGGAAACCGAAGCGTTCATGGCGGACATGTCCGCTCCGCTGGTCAAAGCGGCGGGCATGGATCCGCGCAACGTCCAGATCATGGTCATCAACAACCCTGACATCAACGCCTTCGTCGCGGGCGGACAATATGTCTGGGTACACAGCGGCCTCATCGCCCAGGCAGACAATGTGAACCAGCTTCAGGGCGTCGTCGCGCACGAGCTTGGCCATATCGAGGGCGGGCACATCATCCGTTCGGGCGAGGGGATCAAGGAAGCCACCGGCATCACGCTGCTCAGCCTCGTGCTGGGCGCGGCCGCCATAGCGGGCGGTGCGGGGGAAGCGGGCATGGGCCTCATGGGCCTTGGCCAGCAGGCAGCGATGAGCAAGTTCCTTGCCTTTTCGCGCGCGCAGGAAAGTTCTGCCGACCTTGCGGGGGCGCGTTACCTCCATACTGCCGGGATCAGCGGCAAGGGCAGCCTCGACTTCTTCAAGAAGCTCCAGAACCAGGAATATCGCCTCGCCATTCCACAGGACAACAGCTACGGGCGCACCCACCCGCTTTCGGGCGAGCGCATCCAGGTCCTACGCGAAGTCTACGAACCCGATCCCGCGTGGAACAAACCGGTCGATCCCTATCTCGAAGCCCGGTTCGAGCGGATCAAGGCGAAGCTCATCGGTTTTGCGTCCGAGCCTAGACAGACGCTCATCAAATATCCTGAAAGCGACCTTTCCATTCCCGCGCATTACGCCCGCGCCTACGCATGGCATAAAAGCGCCTATCCAGATCGCGCGCTGGCGGAGGCGAACGCGCTGCTCGCGGGGATGCCGCACGATCCCTATTTCCTGGAGCTGAAAGGGCAGATCCTTCTGGAAAGCGGCAAGCCCAGGGAAGCCATCGCCCCCTTGCGCGAAGCGGTCAAGCTCACCAACCAGCCGCTCATTTCCACCCTGCTGGCCCACGCCCTGATCGCGAGCGAAGACGAAGCCAATTTCGCCGAAGCCGAACAGGTGCTGAAGCTTGCGGTAGCGCGGGACAGGGAAAATCCCTTTGCCTGGTATCAACTGGGCGTCGTCTATGAACGGCGCGGCGACACGCCCCGCGCGGCACTGGCGACGGCGGAACGCTATTCGATGATCGGGCAGGATCAGATGGCGCTGCGCAGCGCAGACGCCGCGATGCAGGGGCTCAAGCCCGGCACGGTTGACTATCTGCGGGCGCAGGATATCGCGATGGTTTCACGTGCGGCGATCGAGCAGCACCGGAAGAAAAGATAGACATGACCGATCAAAACCGGCCGAGCTTTCGGGCCGCTCTTTCCAACAGGACCATGCAGATGACCCTTGGCGGTTTCGCCTTCATCGCGGCTGCCGCCGGCGCCGCCCTTGCCTCACACGGCCCCGCCGCCGTCAATCCGACAGACAAGGCTACGATCGAAAAGATCGTGCACGATTATATTCTGGAGCATCCCGAAATCATCCCGCAGGCCGTCGAGAAGCTTCAGGCCAAACGGATGTCGGGCACCATCGATTCCCATCGCAGCGCTATCGAGAAACCCTATGCTGGAGCATGGGAAGGCGCTGCGAACCCCGATGTAACGGTGGTGGAATTCTTCGACTATGCCTGCGGCTATTGCCGTGCGTCGCTGCCCGATCTTGCAAAGCTGGTCGGGTCCGATGCGAAGGTCCGCATCGTCTATCGTGAACTGCCGATTCTGTCGGAAGAAAGCGGCAATGCGGCCAAGGTCTCGCTCCTCGCCGCCGAGCGAGGTCAATATATGGCCTATCACAGGGCGCTCTATGCCGCCGGGAAGGTGACGCGCGACACGATCGTCGCCGCTGCCGCGAAGGCGGGAATCACGAAATCGGAAGCGGAAGCCGCCATCGCATCGTCCAGATATGACGATGAAATCGCGTCCAACATCGCCCTTGCGCAGAAATTGCAGGCGACAGGCACGCCGACCTTCGTCATCGGCGATCAGGTATTGAACGGCGCAGTGGGTTTCGACGCTCTCAAGGACGGGGTGGCGAGCGCGCGCGGCCAATGAAGCGGACCACCCCGGTGAATCTGCGCCCTGGCTTATTGACTTCCTACCCCCCTTTCCCTATCGGACGCCCCCTGACCCGAGCGGCCGCTGCATCAGCGGCCCTTTTTCGTCACGCCCGATTCTTGTTATCTGTTTGAGGAATGAACGATGAAGCGCACCTTTCAGCCGAGCAATCTGGTTCGGAAGCGCCGTCACGGTTACCGCGCCCGCATGGCGACACCGGGCGGTCGCAACATCATTCGCGCCCGCCGTGCACGCGGTCGCAAGAGCCTGAGCGCCTGATCTCAACGCCGGAAAAGCACGCCGCGCCGGTCATGATGGTCCGGCGCGCGGATTTTCTGGCGGCGAATCGCGGTCGCCGCGCCCCCATGCCGGGCTTCGTGCTGCTGGTGCGCGAGCGCGGCGATGGCGACCCGGCGATGCGCTATGGCATCACGGTAACGAAAAAAGTCGGCGGCGCTGTCATTCGCAACCGGATGAAGCGCCGCTTTCGCGTTCTCGCGCGTGAATTGCTCCCGGTTCATGGTATTGCCGGTGCGGATTATGTGCTGATCGGTCGCGACGGCGGGATCGAACGCGATTTTTCCCTGCTGCATTCGGAACTGGTCAAAGCGCTCGGTAAGGTCATGAGCCGACCGCAGGGTGAAGCGCGCGAATCGCGGCCTCATCACGGGCGTGGGCGTGGGCCAAAGCCCGCCCCGGCAACGGCGCACCAACCGGCATGATCGCGCGCATCCTCATACTCCTTGCGCGCGGTTGGCAACTCGGCCCCTCCCGCATCCTGCCCCCCACTTGCCGCTACGCGCCTTCCTGTTCCGAATACGGTATCCAGGCGGTCCGTAAATATGGCGCGATCAAGGGTAGCTGGCTGGGGCTCAAGCGGCTAATGCGATGCCATCCATGGGGCGGGTCGGGCTACGACCCGGTGCCCTGACACGACAGATCACCATACGGCGGAGCCGAACAGACGTGGACGACAAGAAGAATATCATTCTGGCGGTGCTGCTGACCGCAGCGATCCTGTTCGGCTGGCCCTATGTGTCGCAACATTTCTTTCCCGTCGCAAATCCGCCCTCAACGAAAATCGAGGGCGGCAAGCAGGTGGCCGTTCCCAATCCCGCAGCCGATCCCGCAGCCGATAGCCCCGCCGCCATCCGCGACCGCGCCATCGTCCTGCGAGAAAGCCCGCGCGTGCCTATCCGGACGCCCAAGCTGGCCGGCTCGATCAACCTTAAAGGTGCACGAATCGATGATATCGTGCTGCCGACCTACAAGGAAACCATCGCAAAGGATTCGCCCGACGTCCGTCTCTACAGCCCGTCGGGATCGCAGGATGCTTATTTCGCAGGCTTCGGCTGGCAGGGCGAAGGCACGCGCTTCCCGGATGCGAACACCGTATGGACCGCGAACGGCACGGCGCTGACGCCTTCCACGCCCGTGACCCTGAGTTGGAATAACGGCGTGGGGCAGCTCTTCGAAATCCGCCTGACGGTGGACGATAAATACATGATCTCGGCCGAGCAGAAGGTGTCGAATAACGGCACCGGCGCGGTAGGCGTGAAGCCCTACGGCTATATCAGCCGCGTCGGCCATTCCAAGGACCCCGATACCTGGACCATCCATGTGGGCCCGATGGGCGTGTTCAACGGCGCTGCCAATTACGACGTCAACTACAAGGACCTCGACAAGGGCCCTTCGTCCCAGAGCTTCCAGTCGAAGGGCGGCTGGATCGGCTTTACCGACAAATATTGGCTCTCCGCCTTGGTGCCTGGGACCGATGCCGACTTTGCAGGCAAGTTCCGCAAAGGTGCGGGAATGCAATATCAGGCGGACGCAGCGCTCACCCAGACGATGCTGGCACCCGGCAAGGCCGCCACACAAACCCTGCGCCTTTATGTCGGCGCGAAGGAAGTGAAGACGCTCCAGGCGTATGAGCGCGCGGGCGTGCCGCTGTTCGACCGGGCCATCGACTGGGGTTGGTTCTACTGGTTCGAGCAGCCGATCTTCGCGCTGCTGCACTGGCTCTTTACGGTCATCGGCAATTTCGGCGTAGCCATCATCTGCCTGACCTTCTGCGTGCGCGCCCTGATGTTCCCCGTCGCTCAGCGCCAGTTCGCCAGCATGGCGGCAATGCGTGCGGTGCAGCCCAAGATGAAGGCGCTGCAGGAAAAATATAAGGACGACAAGCAGCAGCTTCAGCTCAAGATGATGGAACTGTACAAGCAGGAAAAGGTGAACCCGCTCGCCGGCTGCCTGCCCATCTTCATCCAGATTCCGATCTTCTTCGCGCTCTATAAGGTCCTCCAGCTGACGATCGAAATGCGCCACCAACCTTTCGTCCTGTGGATCAAGGATCTGTCCGCACCCGATCCGCTGCACATCCTCAACCTCTTCGGCCTGCTGCCCTTTACGCCCCCCGCCTTCCTCGGCATCGGCGTGCTGGCCCTGCTGCTCGGCATATCGATGTGGTTGCAGTTCAAGTTGAACCCCGCACAGATGGACCCGATGCAGCAGCAGGTGTTCGCGATCATGCCGTGGATGATGATGTTCATCATGGCACCCTTCGCGGCGGGCCTGCTGGTCTACTGGATCACCAACAACTGCCTGTCGATGGCCCAGCAATGGTGGCTCTATCGCAAGCATCCCGCGCCCGCGACGGCGGTCCCGGCAAAGTAAGGACAAGCGACCCTCCCCTCACCGGGAGGGTCTTTTCGATATGACAGACGACACTCAACCTGACCTGATCGAGGAAGCGCGCAAGCTCTTCGCCGGTCCCATCGCGTTCCTGAAATCCGCGCCGGACCTCAAATTTCTGCCTGACATGGCGGTAAACGAAGTCGCCTTTGCGGGCCGCTCCAATGTCGGCAAATCCTCGCTGCTGAATGCACTCACCAACCGTAACGGCCTCGCGCGCACATCGAACACCCCGGGGCGCACGCAGGAACTGAATTTCTTCGACGTGGGCGATCCACTGCGCTTTCGCCTGGTTGACATGCCGGGATATGGCTACGCCAAGGCACCGCGCGACATGGTGCGCAAATGGCGCTTCCTCGTGAACGATTATCTACGCGGTCGCGCGGCGCTCAAGCGAACGCTGGTGCTGATCGACAGCCGCCATGGCGTCAAGGATGTCGACAATGACATGCTCGACATGCTGGATGCCGCCGCCGTCAGCTATCGCATCGTGCTCACCAAGACAGACAAGATCAAGGCGAGCGCGCTCGATGCCGTCACCGCCGCCACCGCAGATGCGATCCGCAAGCGACCCGCCGCGCATCCGGACATCATCGCCACGTCGAGCGAAAAAGGCATGGGGCTGCCGGAATTGCGCGCCGCCGTGCTAGACAGCGTCATGCAGGGATAAAGGAACGGCGATGACCGACGACGACTATGTCTATGACGACGCCAGCGGCGAATGGATCAGCGCGGCGGAGGCCGCCGCTCGTAGCGAGTCTCCAGAAACCGTGGAGGTCCGGGATGCAGTCGGCAATCTGCTGGCCGATGGCGACCAGGTGACGCTCATCAAGGACCTGACCGTCAAGGGCGCGGGCCAGACGCTGAAGCGCGGCACGCTCATCAAATCGATCCGGCTGACCGGCGACAGCCAGGAAATCGATTGTCGCTTCGACGGCATCAAGGGGCTGGTGCTGCGGGCGGAGTTTGTCCGCAAACGCTGATCCGTTACAGCAGCCGATATTGCCGATCCCCGGACAGTGGCCATCGCCCGACGATATCGTGTCGGGTATGGCCCACATGGCTGCATATCAACACCACGTCTTCCACCCGCCATCCGAAGCCCGCGACGGCCCGTTGCTCCGGGGGGCTTCGGCGATAGAAAAGCGTCTGATGCGGGCTGAATGCCCACCCTATGCGCGATTGCACGCCCGCGCCCTGCATCGCACGCGCAACCTCCTGCCGCAGCGCCAAAAGTCCCCGGATCCTGTGCGACGGCCGCAGCGCCGCCGATCGACCGCCGATGCTCAGCCGGTCGAGCAGCAGGTCGAAGGGCGCCGCACCGATTCCCGCCCCCATCTGCCGCAGCGCCTCGATGCGTTCATAAGGATAGCTGGGTTCGTCGTTCGTGATGCCAAGCGTCACGTGCTGGTTCTCCGGGCGGATACGGTCCGCCGAAGAATCCAGCGTTTCGGCGAAACGATCGATCTGTCGCGCCACCTGCGCAGGTGGTTTCACGGCGAAGAACAGCCTATAAAGCAAGGCGACTGGTGCCTCCATCACGGGGACTCCGAAACCAAAGATATTCGTTCTTCATATGTTCTATTCATGGGAGAGTCGAGTCGATCCGGCAAAGAGACAAGATCGTCCATGTGATAGCGACAATTGACTAGTCTTGGACGACTCGCTAAAGGCGTCCCTCCCCAACAGGCTGGTGAGCGGCGGTGCTTTCATGCACCCGCCGTCTTTTTGCGTCTTGGGGAGCATGAAATGGGCGGCTTCTCCTCGCCAGGGACGAAGCGGCCGGACGCTTTGAGATAGGGTGGCTTGCCGCCCTGTGGAGCAGGAGAAAAGATTACCATGGCACGTATTGCGGGTGTGAACATCCCGACCAACAAGCGCGTAATCATCGCGCTCACCTACATCCACGGCATCGGTCGCAAGACCGCTGTGGACATCGCCGACAAGCTGGGCATCGACCACGGTCGCCGCGTGCAGGATCTGTCGGACGCCGAAGTGCTCCAGATCCGGGAAGCCATCGACGCCGACCTGACGGTCGAGGGCGATCTGCGCCGCGAAACCGCGATGAACATCAAGCGCCTCATGGACCTCGCCTGCTATCGCGGCCTGCGTCACCGCAAGGGCCTGCCGGTCCGCGGCCAGCGCACCCACACCAACGCGCGTACCCGCAAGGGCAAGGCGAAGCCGATCGCTGGCAAGAAGAAGTAAGCGTCGAGGGTCGTTGCGACCCTCCGTTTACATCCGTCTCACGATTTCAGTAGGATAGAGCAAAATGGCACGCGAACCCCAGCGCATCAAGCGCCGCGAACGCAAGAACATCTCGGCCGGCGTCGCCCACGTCAACGCCAGCTTCAACAACACCATGGTGACCATCACCGACGCCCAAGGCAACGCGATCAGCTGGTCTTCGGCTGGCATGATGGGCTTCAAGGGCAGCCGCAAGTCGACCCCCTACGCCGCACAGGTGTGCGCCGAGGACGCTGGCCGCAAGGCCGCCGAACATGGCGTGCGCACTCTCGAAGTCGAGGTGAAGGGTCCGGGTTCGGGCCGCGAATCGGCTCTCCGCGCGCTTCAGGCGGTCGGCTTCCACATCACCTCGATCCGCGACGTGACGCCGATCCCGCACAATGGCGTGCGTCCGTCCAAGCGCCGCCGCGTCTGATTCGCAGCGTGCCGTGATTGGCGGGCGGCGGACGCGTCGCCCGTTTTACCCGTTTGCATCGCCGGAATGTCCTGCCGGGTTCAGGATTTCCAAGCTTTCCGGCCCATCCCCAGGGGAAATACATGACTGTCAACATGAAGAACTGGCAGGAATTGAAGAAGCCCAACAGCCTTGAGATCAAGGCGTCGGGCGACGGCAAGCGCAAGGCGACCTTCGTTGCCGAACCGCTGGAGCGCGGCTTCGGCCTGACGCTCGGCAATGCGCTGCGTCGGGTTCTTCTGTCCTCGCTCCAGGGCGCGGCGGTCACCTCGATCAAGATCGAGAACGTCCTGCACGAATTCTCGTCGCTTGCCGGCGTGCGTGAGGACGTCACCGACATCGTCCTCAACATCAAGCAGGTCGCGCTGAAGATGGAGGGCGAAGGCCCCAAGCGCCTTCAGCTGTCCGCCACCGGCCCCGCCGTGGTGAAGGCCGGCGACATCAGCGTCGTGGGCGACATCGAAGTGATGAACCCCGATCTGGTGATCTGCCACCTCGACCAGGGCGCCACGCTCAACATGGAACTGACCGCCGATGTCGGCAAAGGTTACGTCCCTGCCGTCGCCAACCGGCCTGCGGACGCGCCCATCGGCCTCATCCCGGTCGACGCGCTCTATTCGCCGGTGCGTCAGGTGGCCTACAAGGTCGACAACACCCGCGTGGGCCAGGAACTGGATTATGACAAGCTGTCGCTGACCGTAGAAACGGACGGCACGGTGACGCCTGAGGACGCCGTCGCCTACGCGGCGCGTATCCTTCAGGACCAGCTCCAGCTGTTCGTCCATTTCGAAGACGCGCTGC
This sequence comes from Sphingobium sp., assembly GCF_003248505.1. Taxonomy (GTDB): domain Bacteria; phylum Pseudomonadota; class Alphaproteobacteria; order Sphingomonadales; family Sphingomonadaceae; genus Sphingobium. The sequence goes on along the minus strand of NZ_QFOA01000048.1, from coordinate 141 downwards.
CCGTCGCCGGTCCTTCGGCTACCCACGCCGCTGCCGCCGCTTCGTCGGAAGGCGAAAGCGACACCAACCAGATCAACCGCTATCTGCTCAAGAAGGTGGACGAACTGGAACTGTCGGTCCGCTCGGCCAACTGCCTCAAGA
>NZ_QFOA01000047.1 GCF_003248505.1 Sphingobium sp. | reverse complement strand
GTGGGATGAGGATGCACGGCGCCGATATCGCTGCAACGTCGGTCATGGCAGTAGTGACTCCGATCTATTGGAGCTGGTTTCTTTCATGCCATTCTCCTCCTGAAGGGCGGTCAGCCAGAAGCGGCCATTGTCGATCGCGTAGCGAATGCGCAGATTGCCGCGGAACTTGCGGATCACGCCGCCGATCACCCGGACTTTCTCCACGGGCACGACGATCTCATTGTCGGTGTACGTCACCGGCAGATCGGAGCGGATGTAGGTGGCGATCGAGAGCGTCGAATTGCTGTTGAGCTCGTCGAGCAGCCGGTTGAGGCTGTCGCGCAGGCCGTTGAAGGCGCTCGGATGGACGAGGCTCAGCAGCTCCTGGAATTGGCGGTCGGCGGAATAGGATGAATAGGTCCCCGCCATGCTGACGATGTTGCGCGTGATCGTACGCAGGTAGGTCGCCGAAGGCTTGTTGCCGGTGACGTACAGATCGCCGCTCGCACCGAACGGGACGATCACCGTCCGCGCATTCTGGTTCGAGGTGTAGACGACCGCGCCCAGCACCGCCGTGATGCCGAACAGGCCGGCAATCGCGAACTTGAGCAGCCGGTTCTCTTCGAACAGGTTCGCCGAGCCCTGCAGATACCGGTGCAGGTGCCAGCTCGGGCGCACGTCGCCGATCATGTCGGCTGCCTGTTTGCGTCTGGAGGGGTGGGGCATGTTCGCTACTCGAAGAAGCGGGTCTGGGTCGGACCCGGATAGTTGCGGAATTTGAGGAGCCCCCAGCGCCAGGCGAGGTGCGGGATGAACCCGCGCGGCTTGCTGCGCTTCCAGGGGATGAAGAGGAGAAGGACACCGAGGAGCGCCCAGCCGATCATTCCGCCGACGATGACGGCGACGAAGATGGTCGACATGACCACAATGAATTCCTGGCTATCGAACCAGAGGATCTGGACCGGCCGATGCAGGAACTGTGGAAGACGTTCGTCCAACGCCCTTCTCCCTTGCTTCATCACGCCGTCAGCGTGACTTCCGGGGAATGACCATCACCCCCCGTCCCGGAAGGCGTGCTGGACCGGTCGCGCCGGCCCGCACGCCGATGCGTCAGATCACCATGCCGAAGGTCTGGAGGATGCTGTCCGCCTTGATCAGGCAGACGGCAGCCACGATCGTCGGAATGCCGATCATGATGTTGCTGAACAGGCGACTGACGCCGAACAGGAAGGCGGCGACGCCCGCGACGAAACCGAGCGGGCCCTTGACGCCCTGGTTCACGACAATGTCGTAGATATCGTAACCGAGATCGCCCGCCGCGGGAGCGGTGAAGGCGTGGGCCATGGTCGTCCCCGCGAGTGCGGCGAGCAGGATCAGGACGGCCGCGTCGATCGTGCGGAACGTCCGGCCCCGAAGCATCTTGAGCATTGATGGTCTCCTTGGGTGCGGAGCCGTCCAAACACATGCCTGCCGGCACCGATGGGAATCGTTGTCGGCCGACGGCGACGCTGGACGGCTCCGGAGGAGCGCGACCGCCGGCATCCCGGCCCTCTCGTAGCCCGGCGCGCGCTCGGCTGAGCGCTGGCGCGGGGCGCGGATGAGGCCCGCCAGATTGAGTGGAGCACGCTCGCGCGCGGTCACGGCTCGTGGATCAGGGGTGGCCATTGGCTTGCCCCTGCTTCTGCTCGAGGAACGCCTCGAGCTCGGCCTGCTGGAATCCGGAGATCAGCTTGCCATCGACGAACAGCGTCGGGGTCCCCGACACGCCCATCTTCCTGACGGTCATCGCGTCCTTGGCGACTTTCTCGCGCCCGGCTTCGCATTTGAGCAACGTGGTCGGTCGGGCGCCCGCATAGATCGCCTTGAAGGCCGCGACCTTGTCTGCCGAACACAGGATATGTTCGGCTTTGGCGGCGGCTTCCGGATGGATCCCGCTCACGAAATAGATCAGCCGCTGGACGGCCTTGCCCTCCGCGGACTTTGCCGCCCAGAACCGGTCAAGGGCATGGCAATAGGGGCAGTCGGGATCGGTGAACTCGATGACCTGCGGCGCGCCCGCCGGGCCGATAACGAGCGCCCCGGCTGGATCAATGGCGCCGACCCGCTTTCTGGCACTTTCGTCCTGCGCCATCGCGGTAACGTTGAGGCCGTTCTTGTCGTAGACGGCCGCGAACAGGAGATGCCCGCTTTCCGGAGCGAAATAGATGATGCGGCCGCCGGCTGTTGCCTGGTAGAGAGGACCCTTCACAGGCGCCGGTCCGAAATCCTCGAAACTGAGGTTGGTGAAGGTCTGGCGCAGCTGCTGTTGAGCCTCCGCAGCCGCGAGGGTTAGCGGTTCCGACTGGGGACCCTCCGGCGCTTCCTGCGAGAGGGCTGGGGTGCCGGTGAACAGCAGCGCGGCGGAGAGCAGTTCAGCGGCGCGGCGCATGGGACGCCTCCGCTTTAGCCTGGTCGACAAGACCGAAGATCTTGGCGTCGAGGCGTAGTGCCTTCCCGATCGCGATCCCGGTCGCCGACGCCTCTTTCGTCACCTGAGCCGCGACAGGCTGGCTGCGGATCGAATAGCCCTGATCGTCCTGGATGATCGTCAGGCGATCCCTGGCGGTGCAGGGATAGCCCTCGGCGTCGGGCCGATATTGCTGTGCATGGGCGCCGGTCGTAGCCAGGGTGATCGCCAGGATCACACCGAGCCCGGACAAGGGGCGTGCGTTCGTCATGAGACGTGTCTCCTCGTGGCGCGAAACCGCGCTTCAGTTCAGGTTTTCAGGTGCCGATCGTCTGGCTGCGGGCCGTACCGGGCTTCGCTGGTGACCACCGATCTGGTGCGAAGCGAGCAATGAAGCTGTCGTGAAATGCTCGCAATAGGCAGGGCACTGAAGTGCCGAAGCGGCGAAAGAAAGCTTGTAAGTCCATGATTTGGAGGATCGAAACCATCAAATGATCGGAAGGACGTAAAACGATCCCGAGCGGCACTTCATTGCCGCTTCGATAAGCGCCGGAGTAGGGAGCCGCCCGTTTCCGCTCTCTAATCGGCGAAAATTGCTATCGGGAAGGAGGTAGCTGGCGAATGGGCAGGGCAACGAGAACCTTCAAACTCCGGTTGTCGCCGGCAGGGATGGACGTGCTTATCGACTCGCACTGCCATCTGATCCGGACCACGCGGTCCCTGATCGCCTGGGGGACCACGCTCCATGTCGCGGTGAACCATCTCGACACAATTCCGGTGAAGGCGATCGTCGAGGCATTGGTCGCGCTGCGGGCTTCACCGCTTAGCGGCACCGAGGAACATCATGTCGGGGCACCGCACCGCCTTTGGGATGTTGCATCGCGGATCGCGGCTAGAACGCAATCAGCGATGCCGGATGGAGAGCCACCGTCTCTGGGCATCATTTACATCCTGGCGCTCCAGCAAATGGCCCAGGCGGACCACGCTGCGCTGCTGGCCGCGTTCGAGCGCGCTAAACTGCCCGCCAGCCATTCAGCGCACGGTGGCAAGGCGGGCTGACGGACTGGACGGTGCGAAGCTCGATCGCGCCGAGGTGCGTCGATCGACCCCTTCGCGGTTGCCGGTGGTTGGCCAAATGTTGGTCGCGCAGGTCGTGTCTATCTGACAAAAAGGGTCATGATGAACAATCCCTTCGGACTTCCCGAGAGCGCCGCCGACCGCTTTATGCGTGAAGAACGTCGACGCGCGGAGCTCTATCGTCACGCGCTTGGCGGCAGCACGATCATCGACGCGGTCACTCAGGCGACAAAGGCCAGGGAATTGATGCGCGGCGTTGATTTCGCCGCTCCCTATCGCGGGATTCTCGACACACTCGAGCGCGAGCGATCGAGCGAGAAGGCCTTCGAGAGTCTCGCGACGAACGCCTGGGCGCTGTCAGTGAGTGAGACTGCGCGCAAGATTGCCGACCAGAATCGAGGCTTGGTCGAGCAACAACGTCATTTAGGGACATCGCTGCTCGACACGGTGCGGGCGTTTGACGCGAACAAGTCGCTGGTGGCGTCGGCGATTGCGGCGGCGAGCGCCGGCGACAGTTACAGGCGCATGATTGCCGAGGCGCTGCCGCGGTTCGCAACGTTCAGCGCGATCGCCGAGCGAATGCTGGTGATCGACACGATGACATTGCGCGCGAGCGACGATGTCCGCGAAACGATGACTGCCTTCGCCGCGCGCACGGTTATCGAGATGCAGCGCGTTGCGGAAGCTATCGCCACGGCCGAGACGGACGAGGAGAGCACTCGCCTTCAAGGCTCGCTATTCGACCTCGTAACAAGCTTTTTCCAGGGACTTGGTCCTAATACCGTTCCCGAGCTTCAGCGCATGGGGCTGGTCGGGTTCGTCAGCTTCATCCTGACACTTCTTGGCGCCTACGCGCTGATCCCGCAGGAGAAAACGATGGGGCCGCAGGAGAAAGCGGCTTTCAGTGAGTTGAACGAAAAATTCGACAGGTCGCAGGCTGAACAGCGCCAATATCATGAGGCGGCGGCGCAATCGGAGGAAGCGTTCCTGGCTGGGCTGCCAAGGGCATATTTGACGCGGGATGCGACATTTCGAAGCGAGCCCGCCGGTGACGCCGCGATCGTGCTGAAGGCCCCAAAGGGGACGGAGCTTGCGATCGAGCAGATGCGCGGCCGATGGCAAAAGATCGTATTCCGTGACCCACTCTCGATGCAGCTCGCGCGGGCGTGGGTCTATTATACTGCGCTGGCGCCGCTTGCTGCGCCCGCCCCGATCGAGAGCGAATGATAAGGAGGCACGGCGCCGGTGCACCTCCCTAAAATGGGGTCAGAAGAGGTCGATGCTGCTGGCGATAATCTCGCAGAGTGGGGCGTAACGCATCACGATCGTCCCGGCTCGGAAAGTACGCCGGTTCGAGATGGTGACGACGCTGGCTCTATCGCGCGAGCCGGCGGGCTTCCAGAGGCATCGCCCAATATGCGGCGGAGGGAGGAGACGGCGATGCTCGGAATTGCCGCCCAGTTTCAGTTACCTACAAGCAAAAACTTGGCCAAATTGGCACGCAGTTCCGTTTGACACTGGTGGTATGCACACCTAGCTTTGGTTCGTCGGAATGGCCTTGGCGGGCGGTATCTCCCGTATAAGGAGACGCGGAAATGTCGCTAGAATGCGCGGCTTCCGTTGCTGAAGGACCGCTTTCGTACGTCAAGGAACAGTCCGGACGGCAGATCGAGGAAGCACGAAAGAGGGTTGGCATAACACAACGCGAACTGGCGCGCGATCTCGGCATGGGAGTGCGCTGGCTGCGGGAGATCGAGTCCGGGAATCCCAAGTCCAAGCTCGACGACCATTTGCGCTGCACATACCAACTCGGTCTTTCGTCGGGCCACATTCTCATACCCCTGTTGTTCGCAGGCCAGCGTATGTGCTTTCCAAAGCAACTCGGTGGCGGCGACCTCTGTGATCTCGAGCGCCTCTGCATCGAGGTCATCGCAGAGCGGAATCTGAGTCAGCTGACCAATGCGCTCACACCCAGGTGGCGCTCGCCGTCGATGGCGGCCGGAGCCAGCTGATGGCGGCGCTCGACCCGATTACTCAGGAGCGCGTCTATCGGGCCTTGAAGGCGGAATATCTGGCCGGCCGCTATCATGCGGGCGAGAGGCTCGACATCTCGGATATCGCGGACCGTCACGGATCGAGCAAAACGCCCGTCCGGGAGGCGGCATGTCGTCTCATGGGAGAGCGCCTGTTAGAGCCCGACAGCGCTGGCGGCTTCCGGGTGGCCCTCGCGACGCCGCAGGAATTGATACACCTCTACGCCTGGAATGCGCATCTGCTATTATGCCTGACCCAGCGAATAAAGAGGTCTGTCCTCAGTCAGACCTTGGCCCAGTTTTCACCAGACGAAATCGGGGATACGCCGGTTGATATCGCCAAGCTGACCGGATCGATATTCCTGGCACTTGCGGCGGCAACCGGGAATCCGGAGGCAGCTGCGACGATAGGGCAGATCAACGAGAGGCTATTCTATCCGCGAGTCGATGGCGCCGCAAACGTCGCCGATGCCGCCAAAGAGCTCCGCACGATGATGAATTCGGAAGTTGTTGATGTCCATAAGAGCATCCATCGACGCATAGAGAGCTATCACGAGCGGAGAATCGTCCATCAACAAGACGTTATCCATGATCAGGCCGATCACTCTTCAAGCGGTTAAGCCGCAGATTTAAGCGCTTTCCGGCGGGGCCGGGGCAACGGTCGGTCCTGGCAAAGCCAAACTGCTCGGATATCACGCCAGATTGTCCAGATATCTATGGGTCCGGAGTAATCCCGGCCGCGCTAACTTTGGATTGCCGTGAATAGTCGCGGCGGATCAAGAGGAGCGTGTCATGCATCGCAATGACGAACAGCAGAACGACGTGATCGAACTCGGCGCCGTGAGCGGCGAGACGAAGGGGGCCGTCCAGCCCGAAATCGACTCGCAGGGCGGATTCCTCGGCACCGGCCTCGCTGCCGACTGACTGCCTTACTTGGCGGCGCGCGGGATGCCCGCGCGCCGCTTCTTCTAGGGTGGATGACCAATGGATTATACGCTGAGGGCAGGGGTGTACTTCTGTATTGCGGGAGACCGGCCCATCTTCCTCGACCGGAACAGGGACCGCTACTTCGCTCTCGCTGGCGAAAAGGAGGCATCATTCCTTGGTCTTCTCTGCGGGTCCGTGCCTAATCACGCATCCAGCAGCACAACCGAACTGATCGACGCCGGGATAATCCAACACGATCGATTGGGAGCACCTATTGCTGCATGCAGCTACGATGCCCCCCCCAGCGCGAGTCTGTGGGACCGCGACGAACCGACGAGCGTATGGGGCAGAGCCAACGCCGCGGCGTCGCTGTTCCGCGCCACACGCGGCCTTCGAGTGTCAAACCTTTCGACCATTCTGACCACTATTGAAGATAGGAAGCGTGCGCTTGCGTCCTCATGCAGGCCCGATGGATCTGAGGTGCGCGCCGCAACCGCAATGGCGTTCCGGGCGCTCGGCAAGGTCGTCGCCTCGCACAATCGCTGCCTGCCCTATTCCTTGGCAATCATGGACCGCCTGCTCAGCCGAGGAGTTTCCGCTGACCTCGTTTTCGGCGTCGCTGTCCGACCATTTGTCGCCCACTGCTGGGTGCAACAAGGCGGCGCAATTTTGAGCGATCGTCTGGAACATGTCAGACTCTTCACACCTATCATGGTCATCTGATGCCGAAACGCTATCTGGCCCTGATAGCCTCGTCCGGAGCACCGGCGCTGGATCGATCGCTGTGCGCCGCTGTCGCCGCCAAATGCCCAGAACTGGCTGAAATTGGTTTCGTCGGCGATGCGTGCTTCTTCTTGGCGAATTGCCAGACCATTACGTTCGAGCGCGGCAAAGGCTTTGTCGTTGGAACTCTTTTCCGACGCGACGGCAGGCGGGGCGCGGTCCAGCAAGTTGGACCACCGGACCACGATCCATCCCATGACCCCGTCGAAAATTTGCTGTCGCGCTATTGGGGCGGTTACGTTGCCTTCCTCTCCGATCCCGCCGGCAAGACACTAACGATCCTCCGCGACCCATCTGGATTCCTGCCTTGCTACTATGTGTTGGGAAAAGGCGTCGTCGTCGTCGCATCGGATATCGAGCTTCTCATCAGGTCTGGGTTTCTTTCCCCCCAGGTCGATTGGGTGGCCATCAGCGCCCACCTGTTAGCTGATCATCATCGCTCTGCCCGGACATCGCTGATCGGCGTGACCGAGCTGCTCGGGGGAGAGGCCCTTGTTGCAGGGCCGCAGGGAATCGAGCTGAAGCAGGCGTGGAACCCTTGGGATTTTACCCCGCGAAGCTCCGAAATCTGTGACGCGCGTGTTGCTCGGCAGGAGCTGCGCCGCACTGTCGAGATGTGCGTCGCCGAGTGGGCTAGGGAGTTTCGACACATTGCGATCGGCGTGTCGGGAGGGCTGGACTCATCGATTGTCGCTGCGTGCGTGCACAGCGCCGGCGTACCTTTGAGTTGCCTGACACTGGCCACCAAGGATCCAAGCGGCGATGAACGAACATATGCTCGACTAGTGGCGGGCGCATTCGAAGCAACACTCACGGAGTCTATCGAGGACATTGGGGAAGTCGACCTCAGTGTGTCGGCAGCGGCTCACCTCCCGCGTCCCGTGGCGCGCGCGTTCGCTCAGGCGGGGAACCGCAAATTCATCGACCTGGCTCGCCGGACCGGGGCCGATGCGTTCTTTTCCGGAGCCGGCGGCGACAACGTCTTTTGCGCTCTCCAATCGGTGGCGCCGCTCGCGGATCGTCTTCTGAGGGGAAGCTCAATCAAAGGTCTGTGGCAGAGCGCTCGCGACATTAGCCGTCTCTCCGATCATGGCGTGCCATTGCTTCTTGCACTGGGGTTCCGTCGGGCGTGGTTTCGGGATGCGCAATTCCGGTGGCCGCGTGATCAGACCTTCCTGACGGGCAATTGCATTGACGCGGGCGAAAGCGTCGGCTCGCATCCCCACCTGTTTTGCCCACCAGGCACCCTCCCAGGCAAAGCCGCTCATATCGCCCAGATAATCGGTATCCAGAATCATCTCGAGGGTTTCGAGCGCGAGCTGAGTTATCCGAACCTAGCGCCGCTGATGTCGCAGCCAATCATCGAGCTTTGTCTGCGTATCCCGACCTGGCTTTGGTGCTCTGGCGGAATCAACCGTGCGCCAGCTCGCGGTGCCTTCGCCGATCGGTTGCCCCCGGAGCTGATAACACGACAATTGAAGGGGAGCCCTGGCAGTTTCCTCTACGAGCTCTTTGCAGCGAACCGCCGCTTTATTAGAGAGTTGTTGGCCGATGGGCTGCTTGCGCGACAAGACATTATCGATCGCGATGCGGTTGTTCGCGCGATTGACGATCCCCGAGCGGAAATGACCGGGAAGATTAGGCGCATCATGAGTCTGGTTGATGTGGAGGTCTGGGCTGGATCCTGGTCGAGACCCCCTTCTCAGGCGACTGGGTCGACAGGTGGCCTGTAACATTCCGAGCCTCCCGCAACTCCCTCCATCCGCGATACTGATCGACCGTGTCCGGGGAAGCGTATTCCCGCTGAGTGAGCCAGAAGGCGAACCAATCGAGTGCGCGCCGATACCGCCAGTAGCGATGCATGGGTTCACGCCCGGCGGAGTGACCTTCGCCCGGGAAGATGTACATGTCAGCAATTCCGCCCGCATCGCGCAGCGAGGTGTAGAGCTGTAACCCGAAAAGATACTCGTTTTCCGGTGGCAGGAAGAGCACCGGCGCGGTGATCTTGCCTGCGTTTAGGGACGGGGAGATATGGTTCCAGACCTTCGACGTGTCCTTTGTTGGCTCCGGCAGCGCCATCGAACGCAGTACAGATTTCCGCCAGCTGTCGGGCACGGGCGCGGTAAGATAATAGGTGTTAGGGTCGATCGTAACGCCGGTGCCCAGTGTCGCCGCCGCAAAGAGATTGGTGTTGCTCAGAGCATAGGCGACAACATTGCTGCTGTAGCTATGTCCTGAGATTCCGACCTTAGCTGGGTCTATGACGCCGGACCTCGACAGAAGATTGATGGCAGAGCGATAGGACTCGATGGAAGCCTTGTGGACCCCAAGGAGGATTTCGTGCCCGTCCGGACCACGCTCGGCAATATTCTCGCTTCGCGTGTTAACGCAGAGCGTAGCTATCCCTCGCTGCACAAGGATATGCTCGGGAACCACGCTTCCCGTTCCCCCCTGCAGGAAGCCGCGGCAACGATAGGTTGTTATGACCAGAGGATGCCGTGTCGAGGCACCTTTCGGGCGCATGAGCACTCCATTGGCAGGCCTTCCACTTTCATCTGTCCAGGAGAGCAACTCCGCGGCGGCAAAAGCCTTGCGTGCCAGCGATCGATTTGGATCGGAAAGCGTCACGCGCTCGCCGGTTTCCATGTCGATGCGCACCAGTTCGGGCGGCTGGGTTGGACCCGCCTCGACACAAGCCAGGTATCTGCCGCTTCGACGGCACGGAGATCCAGCGTACGAAGATCCACCGTCCAGCGCCGTTCGGTGATCGTAGATCGTCCGACTGCGGCCGGTGAGAGGGTTCCAGCCGTAGAGAACGGAACGACCGGCCTCGTCAGCCTCATAAAGCACAACTATCTCGCCGTTCGATTCGTTTGGGACGACCTGTCGGAGGGCGTAAGAAAATCCGACGCAGAACACTTCGCGGCAGGGGCTTTTGACTCCGGCCTCGGAGGTAGCCGTGAGCTCGTATTTGGGAACGGGCAGGAGCTTGGACATCGCCCCGACTGTTTCGAGTGAAACGGCAGTCCGTTGAGAAGCCAACTTGAAACCGAGGCCCGTCTCCGCACTCAGGCTCGTGTAAACTGACCTTTGGTCGACGGACGCTTTGGCGGGTCGGTCTTGGACAGGATCACGGCCCGGGATCGCAACCGATTTGGTCGCAAGTGCGCCGGAGTGGCCGGGCAGCACTTCTGACGGACCGCTTCTCCGCAAAGAGGCCATGGAGCCGCCTATGCGGAAGTTGTTGATCAGCGGAAGGCCGTCGGTGACCAGTGTCCGGTCGAGATGAATGCCCATTCTTTGTTCAAGAATGGCGGCGTTCGCAATGGCCTCTCGCGTGTTGCGTGTCTTGTAGGAGATGGTCTTTCCATCGTCCGAGATGGAGAAGCTGACTACGTCGGCCGGATCTTCGGTGACGGTTCGATCGGCGCCTTGGGGCCCGAGCCGGTGGACTTGTATGCCATGGCGTCCCGCCTGCCTCACATACAGCGTCGTAGACCCAGGATCCCACTGCGCGTCACCATTCTCGATGAAATCGAACAGGGGTACCCACATAGGTTCGGTGGGAGAACCGAGCGCCACCGGAGCAGCCGGCTCTCCCATGGGGACCCAGTACCATTGCGCTGTCGTGCTATTCCGGGCGACGGAACGCTCGATCACACGAAAGGCTAGCCGCTGTCCGTCCGGCGAGAGGACAAGACTGTCGATCGAACGTGCCTCAACGATATCTGTCAGCGTCGGCGCGTTACCACTCTGGGCGGCAACTTCCGGCGCTCCGACCGCGCCACAGGCGATGAGACCGGCCACTGCCACCGCCCGCAGGCGACCTACCGAGGATAAAGTCCGTCTGCGCATGGCGCAACTCTTCGTTGGCATCGCGCTTACCAGGACTTGGATAGACTGAAAGCGACGACCCGGCCCAAAGGGGAGTAATTCGTGGAGTCGTACGGGCTCTCCGCGACAAGCGATTGCTGCACAATCGTGTCCGGCTTGACGTTAAACAGGTTCTGAATGGTGACGGAGACGGTGAGGCCTCTCAGAAGACGCGGGCCGCGGGTGAAAGAATGGCGACCCGAGATATCGACCGTCGTCATGCCCTCGACCCGATTGGTAGGAACGACCCTCGTATCTTCGACGCCCGAAATGTAATTTGCGTATGCCGCAAGGGTAGATGGCCCGGCCCGCCAGACCGCGCCGGCTCTGGCTCGAAGATGCGGTGGGTTGAAGACCACCCCGGCCAGAGGCAGCTCGGGCTGTAGGGCGCTTAGCCTTCTTTTGCTGTCTAAGTAGCTCCCTGCCAGCGAAAGCGTCACCGTACTGTCGTCAGCTAAAGAGAAGCGGTACGTCCCGCTAACATCGACGCCGCTAAGGGTCTGACTCGCAACGTTCAAATTTTGGTTGTGAATGATCGCAACGACCTTCGAGGGATCGAACGGCGTCGGCGTCGTATTTACGGGTGTGCCGCCCGCCAGCACGTCCGCGATATCCGACGCGCTGGGACTGAAGGTAATCAGATCTGCATAGGCGGGATTTGACAACGCTCTCGCGGCCTGTCCGACTGGCGCGACGATCCGGCTGGAGTAATCGATATCAAAGTAGGTGGCCTCTAGGTGAAGCCCGGGAAGCCAAGACGGATCGAGCGCGACGGACGTCGACCAGGTCGACGCTTTCTCAGGTTTCAGGTCGGGGCTCCCACCTTGGAGAAGCAGGACCGTTGATCCAGACGGATAGTTGGATCCTCCTCGGCTCGCTGCCGTGAACAAGGCGACGACCTTGGACTGATACTGCTGGAACAGTGTTGGCGTTCGGAATGACCGTCCCCATGTACCGCGCACCTCAAAACCCGACGTTGGCGAGTAGACCAATCCAAGCTTTGGCGTTGCAACACCGTCGCCTTGCGACGGTTTCTCGAAGCGAACGGCGGCCGTGACAGTAAGGCGCCGCACCAGCGGTATGCCGACGTCCGGAGCGATCAGCGGAAGACTGAGCTCCCCAAAGCCATACGAAATTTCCTGCGAGGCGTGGATCTTTTGCCGTGTTTCTTGGAAATGGTTGGCTCGATAGCCTGCTCCGATCGCAACTTTCGCGTCGCCCCCGGGTAATGTGAAGAGCGGGCCATCAGCGTTGATCTCAACCGTGCCCGCGGTGTTGCAATAGCAGATGTAAGTGCCAGCTCTAAGGCTACCGTTCAGAAACTGTTCTTGGTTGAAACGGCTATGGTCCTGCGCGTAGCTGCCCGACAGGGTCGCTTGCCAACGGTTTGGCATTTTAAGCTCGAGGCTCGGAGCAATCGCGAAGGCTTCGGTGTCTGTCGCAATGTGGATGCCGTTTAGCAGATAGTCTGCTCGGCTATCTACCGGCGAATATCGATCGCTCCAGCGCTTGTTATAAAGGCCATCAACGCGAAAATTCAGATTGCTCGTGATACTGAGGTGGCCGCTTACCGCAGCATTATGATGCTTGAGAGAGGGATAGAGCGTCAGTCCCGGAGAGGGCGCTTTGGCGTAACTCCGGTCGCGGCCATAAATCGCCGTGCTGCGTTCGAACTCATACGCGACCATGAAACCCCCGGAGGCCCAGGTGGCTCCCGCGAGAACGCCATATTGCTGGGTCTCGGCACCGCCGTCTGTCGACCCACTCAGCTTCACGTCGGTGAGAAGGCCATCATAGTCCGGTCTCAGAATGACATTGGCAACGCCCGCTACAGCATCAGAGCCATAAAGCGCGGAGGATCCATCGGGGACAATCTCGATCCGTTCGATCGCACTGAAAGGGATCGAAGAGACGTCGATCGCTTGGTATTGTGCGTTATAGGCTATCCGGTGTCCGTTGAGGAGCGTGAGAGTCGCGTCCGGTCCAGCGCCACGTAAATTGAAACTGGTCGCAGAACTTGTGTTGTTGCTACCTCCGACACCCTGACCGACACCCGGATTCTGACCGCCAGTGAAATTCTGTGGAATCGCGGCCAGAACATCCGTGATATTTCGCTGGCCTGCAGACTCGATTTCGTCTCGCGAGATCGAGATGACCGGCGAGGCCGACTGCGCGCCGCGGATGCGCGACCCTGTAACAAGGATCTCGCTCTGTGCTGCCGGGTCGTTCGCTACCTCGCCCGGCGCCTCCGATCGCCCCCGGATGAGGACAACATCCTTCCGGAATTCCGCCGTCAGGCCGCTGCCCTCGAGCAATGCACGCACTGCGTCGTCCGGCGTGTAAGTTCCGCGGAGGCGAGGGGCATTTTTGCCCTCGACCGCCTCCGCGGTGAAGATGACCTCACGACCCGAGAGGCGACTTACAGTCCGTAGCGCGTCACCAAGGTTCTGGGCCTCGACGTTATATTCACGTCGTTGACCTTCCTGTGCTCTGACCGGCGTGGCGATCGCCAATGCAGTGATCGCCGCAGCAGCAAGCAGTCGAATTCGAACCCCGTCCCGCACAAATCCCATGATTTTCCCCCTTCTCGATCTCGCCATTTTGGCGAGGGTTTGAGGGGGATATCGCCGCAAGGGCGCGAACTACGGGGTCGTCCCTACAATATCTTTCACCCGATTGTCATTGAGACCGGAGCACAATTTCATCACTGTGGCTCCGATCGATCTCCAGATCGAACAAGGTTGCCAGGCGCTCTGCGACGCGCTCGGGGTCATCGATCCGGAAACGCCCGGATACCTTTAGGGCGCCGATGGCAGGGTCGGCAGCCCTGATCAGCAACCCCGATCCCTTGTTGGTCTCGGCGATCACAGCGGACAATGGTGCCATGCTGTACTCCCTGGCCGCGAGAGCGGCCGGTGATGGCTCGGGTGCCGTCGCGCCGGAAGTCTTCGTTGACGCGCCAAGATCAGGCACGCCGGTTTCTCCGAAACTGAACTCTTCCCCGGGTGCCAGACGGGCCACCGCGGGCTTGGCGTCGCGGGAGGTCGCCGGTCGAACGACGTCGACCGCGCCCCGAAGCAGGCGCACTGTCACGGCATCGCTCTTGCCGACGATCACATCGAAGATCGTGCCTCGCGCCGTTACGCTGCCGCCGCCAGCGAAGACGACGAACGGACGGGACTCGTGAGCCACATCGAACCGGGCCCGGCCGCGCTTGAGGCTTAGCTCGCGTCGCTCGGTCCCTAAGGCTGCCAGGAGCTGGCTGTCCGGATCAAGCGTCACCTTCGATCCATCGGCCAAGGTGAAACTGCGACGTTCTCCGACCCGCGTCGCCAGCGCGATGCCGGGGCGGAGTGTAGGTGCTTGCTCCGCGGCGATCTCGGGTGCGTATCCGAACGCGTCGATTAGCGCGTCGCGCTTGATCCAGGCTCCGGTGCCGACGGTGACGACCACCAGCGCCAGCCACACGAAGCCTTTCCACCATGACGACCCGCCGTAAGCCGACGCACGTGCCTCGCTGGCTTCGGCGTTGGGCGACTCCGCCAGGAATTTGCCCAATGCGAAAATCTCGCCGGCGCGATTATAGGCACCAAGATGTGCCGCTCCGCGCGCGAGCCAGGCATCGAATTGCGCGCGGTGCATTTCGGCGTCCGGACCGCGCATCCGCGCGAACCAGAAGGAGCCTTCCTCAAGTAACTGATCCTGCCGGGGAGCCTCGCTCGGCACGTGCTTGTCATCCATCGGCGTCAAAGCTCTTGCTGATCCGGATGAGTGCCTGAGCCATATGCCATTCCACTGTGCGGATGCTGATGCCGAGCAGTTCGGCGATCAACTTATATTCCAGTTCCTCTGCACGATGCAGCATATACACCTCATGTGTCCTCGGTGGCAGAGTGTCGACCGCGGCGCGATATCGCTCTCGCATCTGATTTATTTCGGCAGCCGTCTCGGGAGAGAGCGCCTCCGGACCAGGCGCAGTCTCGAGCATACGCCGGATACTTCGCGCTCGCGCCCACTTCCGGACACGGTCCGCCAACAGATGGCGGACGATCCCGTGAAGGTACGCGCCAGGGTTCTGCGACGCGGCGCCCGACCTCGCCGAGGCAAGGCGCGCGAATGCCTCCTGGACGAGGTCGTCTCGCTCATCCTCTATCCAGACCTTGCGACCGAGGAGGCGTCTGAGGCGAGGGGCCTCCGTGCGGTAAACCGCCTCGAGCTGCACGCGATCGATTCCTTCCGGCTCGGGGGAGCGTTTGTCTGCGCCATCTCCCGGTCGCCCCGTTTCGTCAAACAAGGTTATTCAGCAGCGCCGGGCGAGCGGCGTCACTATGGATTGTCGGTAAAAAGGGCACAGTGGATCCATCCAGACGGGCTGGCGTAGTTGGTCCAAAGCGCGCGCCAAACCACCATGGATCAGCGCTTCTAGATAATTGGTCAGGTCTACCCTGCAGTTGGCGACCAGCCTCGCTGCCATCTGCATCGCAAATGTGTATTAACTCCGTTTTGGATGCAAGTCTTTGATCCAGAGCCGTGTCTTGCGTCGCACGAGTTGCTGAATGGGACTCAAGGCGGATCGCTGTTCAGTTCGGTTTCGCCCAGCAACTCGAGCAAGGCGTCGAAATATGCATCGAGTTGCTGCCTGCCGTTGGGCGACAGATCTACGTTCACGCGGCGCTGATCTCTCGGATCGGGAATCCGCATGAGCTGATCCCGCTCGACCAGTCGGTTAATCATTCTTAGCGCGGTTCGCGCCGGGGCCTTTGACGCGGCACAAAGGTTGCTGAGCGACCTCGGTTGCCGGATCTCGCTCACATAGAGGTCGAACAGCATGTTCAGCGCCGGCATGGAGAACAGATCTTCGCCGAACCGAGCGCTGAGCAGGCAGTGTGCCCGAGCCGCCCAGCGAACCATGGCGCGCCGGTCTAACGTTGGGCCAACGCCGTGGAGCTCGTTTACCACGGCTCACATTCCCCCGGACAGGCGCAGCCCCGCCGGCAACAGTCCGGCATGGAACTGCTCGATCAGCGCCTCCTGATCGGGCCTCAGGGCATCGACCGCCCCGAGTGCGCCGGTCGGTGGTCCGCCCAGCAGGGTCGATGGACAGCGACCCTCGAAGGTCCCGAGGTTGGGGCGGTGCGCCCGGTACCCCGCCAGCTCGGCCAGAGGGGCAGGGAAGGTGCGGGCGACCTCCGGGGGGTAGGCAAGCCAAGGCAACTCGTACGGCTTCAGCCAGCCCAGGCTGTAACTGACGATCATGCCGCGCCTCGACGCCATGGTCCGGTTCGCGCCGCCGCCATGGAGCGTAGACCCGAGGAACAGCAAGGCGGCCCCTGGCTCCATTTCGGCAGCGACGGCTTCCGCCGGGTCGATCAGGATCTCGTCCTGCCGCAGATGGCTTCCAGGCCAGACGCGCGTCGCCCCATTGGCGGCCGTATACGGCGTGAACGGCCACATCACATTGACCAGATATTCGACACCGGATGTGCGGACGGGCCACATGTCCTGGTCGCGGTGCGGAGGTTGGACCAGCCCGCCGGGGAGGACCTCGATCGCCTGTGTCAGGTTGAGCTGGATGCTGTCGCACGCGGGGCCGAGGATATTCTCGACGATCCCCAGGACAAGCTCGTTCCGAACGAACCCGTCCATGTGCAAAGAGCGCCGTAGCAACCCATGAAAGCGTTTTGTCCATTCGCCGTAAAATGGTCCGGTTGCGTGCGGAGTCCTTTCGAACTCGGGGTTCATGTCGGCAGCCAGGGCGGCGACCGCAGCCGGCGGGGCCGCATCAGGAATGATGCAGTACCCATCTGCGGACAGAGCCTCCACCCAGCGCGCGATGTCGGCATTCCTCCGGCCGAGGATTGGCTCGATGAGCATCGCCGCCTCCTTACGCCGCGAGCGGCGTCGCGCCGCCGCCAAGCTGCAGACGAACGGGCGCATAGCTGCCGGCTTCGCGGAGTTGCTCTATGGTCCGGGCGGAAATGTGGATCTGCAACGCACCGGTGGTAGCGCCGGCGATCAGCTGGGGCTCGCCCAGCGGCTCGCAGTTCCAGCCAAGCGACAGAATTTGGGAGAGCCATCCAGAATCCGCCACGCAGACAAAGCGCGAGATGCCATGGAGAAGGGCATACTGCACCGTCGCCGTTGTGAGCCGATTGCGAACGCGAAGCCGCTCGGCAGCGCGAAGGCGGGGTGAGAGACAGCCGCGGGTGATTTCCCAGACGTCAGGCCCGGTCGGGCTTGGACCGTCGGAGAGGTGCGGGAAGAGCGATCCGAGAATATGCGGCCGATCAGTTGGCAGCAGTCGGATCGAGCCATAGTGCGTCCCGTCGTCGCCGGCGCTGATCAGATAGACGGCGTGCTCGCTGTCGAACTGATCGACTTCGAACTGCCCGTCGATCACGGGCACCTCCCACCGCCGCAAGTCGACAAAGACGCGCTTGCGATCACGGTGCATATTGTCGAGCGCCGCCGACGCGCCGGGACCGCGATGCCCCGGGAAATACTGGATCATTGAGCTTCTCCCGCTGTTTAGCGGAAGGACAGCTCGCTCATAAACGCGACGGTCGCCACAGACTGATCAGAGGGTTGTCAGCGTCCGAACACCTCCGAATAGGAGATCTGCCCGTCGAACAGGGCGCGTGCCACCAGCAACGGACGCTGGGCATTTCCATAGGCGCGGCGGACATTCTCGACATGCCCATGCGCGGTCGTCGCGGCGATACCCAGGAGCGTACCGATCTCCGGGTCGCCCTTGCCACGTGCGACGAGCACCAGGGAATCGCGCTGCCGGTCAGTCAGCTGGGGCACATTCGGCGGTCCGTCGGAACCGCCGCGTCGCGAGCGCATGATTCGACGCGCGCACTCGAACGCGTAGGTTCCGATCATGTTTGCGAGGGGGAGCGCATTTGCCCGAAGACCATCCAGCGAGTCCGCACCGAACGAGCAGGTGCCGCGATATTCGCCGGGGACATGGACCGGAATCGTGTAGCCTTCGCTCAGGCCATAAGGACGCGCGGCTTCAAGAACCGCCTTCTGGGCCTTGGTCAATCGGATCATATCAGGAATGTCCGACCACAAAAAACCCATCGCAGTCTTCGTGCTCGCTTGATGCACAGGGTCATAGACAAAATAGCCATCACCGAGCGATCGCTCGATCCACGCGGGATCATAGTTGGTGACGCGAATGGCATCTTGTGGAGGGCCGCTCAGGTCAACATGGTGACCCATGGCAAATTTCCTAAAGCCGAGCTCGTGCGCGCAGCGGTCTAGATGATTATGTAGATCAGCCTCGTCTTTGGCGAGGAGGAAGCCGCTAATCATCCCATTGAAATCGAATTGGTCTGCCATCTGTCTACTCCGTACTGGAGCGACAAGAATCCGCTTAATCAGCGTCAGTTATTGTAATATCTTGCGCCCAAACAGTGGCGCCTGATATATGTTCATTTTGGATGAATTCTCTCGAAAGCATCTTCTGCTGAAGAATGCAGGCCAACGTGCCTGCTACTTGACCCGATCTAAGGTCACACTGAGACGAGCAAGCATCGCGTCGCAACGACAACCACTCGGTAACGGGCCCCGCTACGATGATCGCTCGCGTCGGGAATTGTCGACAGCGCTTCCGGGGCCAACCGCATCCTATCGGATGAACGATGGCTGCGCTGGCCTCCCTCGATGACATGCCGAGCCTTGGCGAAGATCTTTGAGTTCTCATCACTCCTTTGCAGCGCGTGCCTTCTTCGAGGGCCTGACGTAAACGGGCCACGCGCCCGTCGCATCGAACGTTTCAGCCCGCGATCTGAGAAACGCCTTCGTCGCGGGGAGAATCAGCGCTTGCGCGTCTTCGAGCGTCATGATCGATTTTGGGACCTGCCAGCGTTTCTCGCCATGGCGCGCCAGCGGGCCGAGAATAGTCGCGTTGTTCGCGGTGCCCGTGAACGCCTTGACCACCTCAGCATCCTGACCGGTGACAGCGGCAACCCGTTTCTCGTTCCAGCCCTCGGATTCCATCCAGTCCAACAGGGCATAGAGGGTGCGATAATCGGGACCATTGAAGCCGAGATGCTTGAGCACGCCCAGGGCGATCGGATCCTGCCGCGCCTGCAAGATCATATTTTCGGGGTTGTAGCGGTCATGCGTTATGATCTTGGTGCCGACCGGGAAGGTCGATAGCGGATCGAATGGCTCGACCAGCACATTTCCGAGACCTGGCCCGTCCCGTCTGACATGATCCCTCAGATTGATGATCTCGCCGAGCGCAAAGGGTTCGTAGGCGCTTACCCGGGGACCGACCCCAAGCATCATCGCGCCGTCGAGGACCGCCTTCAGTGCGGTTGCCCGATCGGTGAGATCGTACATGTCGCGGGCACGGTTGAAATGCGGCGACGCGAACGTGAATTCGATCGAGACGTGGCCCGGCTCGTTCTTCCAGAGATAGATGTCGTCGCTGTGCCACTGCTCGGCCAAGTCGGACATGTAGTTGCGAACCGAGTGGAAAATGAAACCCCAGCGCATGGGGAGGCCATCATTCATCCGCCTGTTTCCTTTCGGGCAATGTGCACGCTGGGGACATCAGCTTCCGAGGTCACCGCTTCGATTTCCCTTGGCATTGTTCGGTTCTCGCAGACAGTCCAGTCGAGGCCTGCTGCACGCATCGCCGGTAAGAGGGCCCAATCGACTAGTACCGGTTCCGGATTGATTTCTGGTCTGGGACATGGCGCCAATGGCCAGGCAATACTATTCTCCTCGCCGTGGATCGGGACGAGGATGCCAGGGCCTTCATGATCGCCCGCGAGTTGATCGCGCAGCATGGCGATGCGGTGGGCGCCTTCCTTCAGGCCAGGATCGACGAGTCCATGGCCGCCGGAGACCTGGAGCAGTTTTCGGACTGGTTTATCATTCGCAACGCCGTCGCACTCACACTGAGTTCCGGCACGACCCTCCAGTAAGCTTTGTCCTCTTCCCCCGCTGGGCCGTGGCCCGCGCGCCGATCCAAAGACAACCCAAGGCGGCACCTCGGCGCGCCGCACCGCGCCGCAGTCAATCGTCATGACGAAGAAGGGAGGGGGGTAAGTCGGTCGGATATTCTCTTCAGCAGGGTGGACCGATCACATGTCTGCATTCGCACAGAACCTCGAACTCGAGGTGGCCGCTTCCGACCTGGTCACGCGTCTCGGCGGCATCTGGCGGCCAAATGGCGGGATGTGTCGCTGTCCAGCGCATGCCGATCGCACGCCCAGTCTCTCGGTGCGTGTCGGAGACCGCAGCCTGCTGTTCAAATGCTTCGCCGGATGCACCGGCGTGGAGATCCTGCGCGCTATCCGACGGCTGAATTTCGACGTGCCGGTCGGCGCTGCGGCCAGTTCGACTGCGGCGTCCGATCGCGACATGGTCATGGCCGAGCGGGCGCGCGCTCTTTGGAATGAGGCTCGACCCATAGAGGGTACGCCGGCGGCTGCCTATCTCGCCAGCCGTGGAATCCTCAACCTGTCGCCCGCCTTGCGTTTCCACCCTCGCGCACCTCTGGGCCGAGAGCGGGCCGTTCGCTTCCGCCCGGCGCTTGTTGCTGCCATTCAGGAGCGATCCCTGGTGGTCGCCGTCCAGCGGATGTTCCTCGATCCTCAACGGCCCATGCTGGCGTCCGATTTATCGAAACCGAAGCTCGCGCTGGGTCGGCCGCTCTCCGGCTCAGTCCGGCTCCACCCGGTCGGCAACTGCCTCGGGATCGCCGAGGGTGTCGAGACGGCGGAGTCCGCTGCTCTCCTGCTCGGCATCCCGGTCTGGGCGACGCTCGGCGCCGAGCGTCTAGCACGCATCGCCATTCCCGACTTCGTGCAGCGGCTCATCCTTCTGCCCGACAACGATCCGGCGGGCCGCCTTGCCGAGCAGCAGGCCAGGATTGCCTATGCGCGTGCCGGTCGCACGATCGATACCTTATGGCCCTGGCATGGGCTGAACGATTGGAACCGCGTCCTCCTGATGGAGGGGAAGGGGGTGGGGGATCGGGTGCGGTTAGCGGCCTGATGGTCAGGCGGCTCCGCCGATGGAGTGAACCCGATGAACCCGAACATCATTTACGTCCGTGCGCTCGACTGCTCCAAGTCGCCGCACAATGTCCGCACCCAAAGCGACGCGGATGCCGACGCCGAGCTCGAAGCCAATATCGGCGAGAGCGGCATCGTCCTTCAGAACCTGATCGGCGTCGCAGTGCCCCGCAAGAAGGGGCATTTCAGCATCTTCGGCGGCGGACGCCGTCTCGAGCGGATCCACAATCTGATCGCCAAGGGCGTTTTCGGCGAGGATTTCATGGTGCCGGTCCTGCCGGTGAAGAACGCCCGCGATGCGATCGAGATGAGCATGGCCGAGAATTACTTCAATCTCGCGATGAACCCCGCCGACGAATGCCGCGGCTTCCAGGCGATCATCGAGCGTGAGAAGAAGACCCCGGCGGATGTCGCCAAGCGGTTCGGCAAGACCGAACGCTTCGTCCTCGGGCGTTTGCGTCTCGCCGATCTCGCCGAACCGGTCTTCGATGCGCTGCGGACCGGCGAGATCACGATCGACGTTGCCACCGCCTACGCCCACACCAGCGACACCGATCGCCAGGCCAAGGTGTTCGCCCAGATGTCGCAGGGCTATTACCGGCATAATGCCAACGAGATCCGTCGGGCGGTCGAAAGCGGCTCCTACAAGGGCGGCGATCCCAAGGCGATGCTGATTGGCCGCGACGCCTATCTTGCCGCCGGCGGCGGCATCGATGCCGACCTATATACCGATGCGTCCACCGAACTCTGGCGGGACGGCGATATCGTGGACAAGCTCGTCGATGAGGTCCTTGCCAGATCGGCCGCGGCGCTTCGCGAGCGCGAGGGTTTCGCGGAAGTTCGCACCGTGTCGGCGACCAGCATTCCTTATTCGGAGACCTTCCGGCTCGCCCGTCTCGACGGCGAACCAGTGCCGCTCGCGCCCGAGGCAGAAGCGCGCCAGGTGGAGATCGAGGCCGAACTCGCCGAGATCGAACGGGTCGCCGAAGAGGCCGATGGTTATACCGAGGAACAGGAAGCTCGGATCGAGACGCTCGAGGAAGAGATCGGCGCTATCCTCGATACCGGCGTGATGCTCTCGGACGATCAGAAGTGCTCGGCGATCGCCTATCTCATGATCGGACAGGACGGCGAGCCTCGGCTCTACGAGCAGCTTTTCGTCGCTGCTTCGGAAGACCCCGACGAAGTCGACGAAGGCGAGGACGTTGATGGCGACGAGGACCCGGACCCGGATGCAGCGGACCTCGATCAAGAGACCGCCGACGCACCCCAGGGCGAGACCTACAGCCAGAAGCTCAAGGACGAGCTGGCGATGATGAAGACCGAGTTGCTTGCGCTGCACGTCGCCAGCGACCCGCATTTCGCCCTCGACCTTGGCACCTTCATCATGGTCGACGATGCGTGCCACATGGGCTGGAGCGGGATGCCGAGCGAACTGCGGGCCAAGGCGCCCTCGCCGCGGGTGTCCGGCTTCAAAAGCGAGACGCCCGCCGCCCAGGCCTTGGCGAAGCTGGACGAGGCGCTCGATCGCAGCTGGCTCGATCACAAGGATATCGAGGAACGCTACGATGCCTTCTGCGCACTCGACGATGCCGCTCGCGCCGCATGGCTGGGCTGGGCGGTCGCCCGCACCCTGCACGCGGTTCCCGATGGCATGACCGGCAGCGGCTTCCTCAACCATCTCGGCGCGAAGCTTCGGATCGACGTGAAGGCCTGGTGGCGGCCGACCGCGCGCAACTTCTTCGATCGCATTACCAAACCGGCGATCCTGGGGCTGTTCGACGCCATTGGCGGCTCCGAGCTGAAGTCCCGCTACGCCGCCTCGCGCAAGTTCGATCTCGCGGCGTCGGCGGAGAAGCTGTTCGCTGGGCAGATCATCGCCGAGGCCGAAGCCAAGGAGCGCGCGGTCGCGTGGCTGCCGGGTCCGATGCGGTTCGCGGCGGAAGATCCCGGAGACGCGAGCCTGTTCGAGGCTGCTGATGCTTCCGCCGATCCGGCCCAGCCCGAGCCGGTCGCCGAGCCGGAAACGGGACAGCGGGGCGAGGAAGTCGAGCAGGACCGGGAGGAACCCGTCGAATTGCCGGAAGCCGCCTGACCGCTGAGGATCGGGGCTGCGGCACCTGCTGCGGCCCCGTTTCGACCGATCGCGCCCCGCCGCGCCCGAACCCCTTCGCAAGGTGGAGGGAAGGGGGTGGCGGCGTCGGGGAGGGCCATGGGCTCTCGCTCAGCCTGCAGGAGTATCCTTTATGACCTATCCGCTTCTCGCCGCCTGCGCCGCGGCTACTGACCCATGCGCCAAGGCGGGCCAGCTCTTCCATATCGCCAGGATCCTCGCCGACCAGCTCTCCACCGGGGCGAGCGTTTCGCGCCAGTGTCTCAGATCGCTGATGCGCGCGCATGTCGGCGGGTCCGACGCTGCGGGCGACTGGTCGATGCGCGATGCCTATGAAGCGCTCGAAGCCGCCCAGACCATACTCGCGCTCGACCCGGTCGCCGGCCTTATCGACCATGATGATCCCGCCGCGGCGATGGCGGCTCGCGACCATCTGTCGCGGCGCCTGCCGACGCAGAGCTATCGCAGTGAGCGCCAGGTCGATCTTCAGCAATTCTCCAGCCCGCTCCAGCTGTCCTGGCTCGTGGCTTGTGCGGCTCGGATCACGCAGGCCGACGTCGTGCTCGAACCCTCGGCGGGGACGGGGATGCTCGCGGTTCATGCCCGCCAGATAGGTGCTCGGTTGCTGCTCAACGAGCGCGATCCGCTCCGGGCTGATATCCTCTCATCGCTCTTCGGCCAGCCGGTGACCCGCTACGATGCCGAATTCATCCACGACCTGCTCGACCCTGCGGACAGGCCGACGGTCGCGCTGATCAATCCGCCTTTCTCGCGCAGCGAGGCACGCGGCCGCGATCGCCACGCTGGCGCGCGTCATCTGCGGTCCGCGCTCCAGCGTCTTGGTCACCGCGGGCGATGTGTCGCGCTGATGTCGCCCGCTTTTGCCCGCGATGGCGCCGGGGCCAAGGGCTATGCGGCGGTCAGCGCCGTCGTACGCCCGCGCTTCGAGATCACGATCCACGGCCAGCCTTATGCCAAACACGGGACCGCGATCTCGATCCGGTTGCTGGTGTTCGACAAGAGCTGGACTGGCGAAACCGCGTGCCATGTCGCCGCCGATCTGGCTGAGGCGCTGCCACTCGTCCTGCAGGTTCCGCCCCGGCTCGATGACGGGGATCCGACGCCTCCGACACCCGCCATGCTTCCGCTCCCTGTCGCGCCGGTGCCTTCTGCGCCTCCGCGCAAGGGCGGCCTGTTTTCGCGGGTCGAACCGATGAAGACGATCGCGCCGCCGCTTGTCCCGACAATCGCGGGTGACCCCGAGCTTCTCGCTTATGACATCCTGGCGACGCCCCCAGCGAGCGGCGACCAGATCGGCATCTACGCGCCCTGGAGGCTGTCTCGTCTCGCCTTCGCCGCGCCGAATCCCCATCCCGATCAACTCGTCGAGTCAGTGGCGATGTCGTCCATCCTGCCGCCGGCGCCGACCTATCGGCCGATGTTGCCCCGGCGAGCCGTGTCCGCCTTGTCGGACGCCCAGCTTGAGACCGTAATCTACGCTGGCCAAGCCTTCGCCCGCGACTTGCCGGGGCGTCACCTGCCTAACCCCGCGGGCACGCTGCTCACGCCTGATACCGACGGCCGCAGCTACCGGATGGGATTCATGGTCGGCGACGGCACGGGTGTCGGCAAGGGCCAGCAGATCGCGGCCTGCATTCTCGATCGCTGGTGCCGCGGCCAGCGCCGGGCGGTGTGGATTTCGAAGAGCAGCGCCCTGATCGAAGATGCGCGCCGTGACTGGTCCGCACTTGGCGGGCTCGCGATCGACATCCAGCCGCTTGATGCCTTCCCGTTCGGCACCCCGATCACGATGGACACCGGCATCCTTTTCCTGACTTTTGCGACTCTCCGCTCACAGCGCGACGACGCCCAATCCCGCCTGCAGCAGATCCTCGCCTGGCTTGGCGAAGACTTTGATGGCGTCATCGCCTTCGACGAGGCCCATGAGCTCGCCAATGCCGCGGGCACCGACACCCAATACGGCACCCAGAAAGGGTCCGAGCAGGGTTTGGCCGGTGTCCGCCTCCAGAACCTGCTGCCGCGCGCGTGCGTCCTCTACAACAGCGCGACCGGCGCCACCGACCCGGCAAATCTCTGCTACACGAGTCGGCTCGGCCTGTGGGGGCAGGGCTCGGCGTTCGACACGCGAGAGGCGTTCATGGCGGCGCTCGGCAGCGGCGGGATCGCGGCGATGGAGATCGTCGCGGTGCGCCGTGGTGGCGCGATTGAAAGGAGTGATGACATGTCATCTGGATAGCTGGAAGAATCCATGCGCCCCCGACTCACCGGTGCCGACGAT
>NZ_QFOA01000148.1 GCF_003248505.1 Sphingobium sp. | reverse complement strand
AAGCTCGCCCTGCGCGGCGCCGCGATGCAGACGCTCGATCAGGAGGGCCTCCGCCGCGATACGCTTGTCGCGCAGCAGGCATTCGATGGCGGCGGACGCCGGCGAAACGGCTGCCGCTGCCGAATACATGAAGCAGCCGGCCGGCGTTCCAGGCTCCGAGAACGATGACGCCGCTCGCTCCAGCAGGCCTTTGACGGCCTCGAAGGTGGACAACGCCGGGTCGTTGATGGGGGCATAGAGGTGGACGCTGAACGTCGCGGCATAG
The DNA here is from genome assembly GCF_003248505.1 of Sphingobium sp. GTDB lineage: Bacteria > Pseudomonadota > Alphaproteobacteria > Sphingomonadales > Sphingomonadaceae > Sphingobium. Next base: position 3,654 of record NZ_QFOA01000148.1, on the reverse strand, counting down.
CGCTCGATCACCGCCGCGAACAGCCCCGCCTTGTTGCCAAACGCCGCATAGAGACTGGCGGCGGCGACGCCAGTCTCCGCCACCAGATCGGCCATCGAAGTCGCCTCGTAGCCGCGCTGCCAGAACAGCCGTACCGCCTTGTCGAGCGCTGCGTTAGTGTCGAACACGCGAGGGCGACCTGCGCCGCGACGTGCTTTCGTCTCTGTCATGTCTGGCGCCCGATATGGAATGATCGATAAATAATATCTTGAACCTCGTCGCTGACATCGATACAGAACGATCGTTCAATAATCAAGGAATGGTCCATGAGCCGCATCGTTCGGATCCACGAATATGGCGACGCCAGCGTCCTCAAGATTGAAGATGTGGCAGTGCCCGCGCCCGCGGCCGACGAGGTGCAGATCGCTGTCAAGGCGATAGGCATAAACCGCGCCGAAGTGATGTTCCGCAACCATGCCTACCTTCAGGAAGCCGAGTTCCCGAGCCGCCTCGGCTACGAGGCTGCCGGCACTGTCGTTACGGTCGGGGCGGACGTGACCGGGTTTGCGGAAGGCGAAGCCGTCAGCCTCATCCCCCCGCTCGATATCGCGCGCTGGGGCACCTATGGCGAGGTCGCCAACGTGCCTGCCCGCCTCGTCGTCAAGCATCCGGCGGCGCTTTCGTTCGAGGAAGCGGCGGCCGTGTGGATGCAGTATGTCACCGCTTGGGGTGCGCTGGTGGAGCAGGCGAAGCTCGGCGAGGGCGATTTCGTCATCGTCACCGCTGCTTCCAGCAGCGTCGGTCTTGCTGCCTTCCAGATTGCGCGGATGGTCGGCGCGACGGTGATCGCGACGACGCGTACCGGCACCAAGCGCCAAGCCCTGCTTGATGCCGGTGCACATCATGTCGTCGCGACCGGGGAAGAGGATCTGGTAGCAAAGGTGATGGAGATAACCGATGGTGCAGGTGCGCGCGTGGTGCTCGACCCGGTCGGAGGCCCGTCGTTCGAGCCGCTGACCGCGAGCATGGCGCGCGGCGGCATTCTGCTTGAATATGGCGCGCTCAGCGGCGAGCCGACGCCGTTCCCGTTGTTCTCCGTGCTGGGCAAGAGCCTCACGCTCAAGGGTTATCTCTACAGCGAGATCGTCTCGGACGACGCCGCCCTTGATCGCGCCAAGGCGTTCATTGTGGCGGGACTGGAATCGGGCGCGCTCAAGCCGCGGATCGCGCGCACCTTCTCGCTCGACGCCATCCAAGACGCACACCGCTTCCTCGAATCGAATGACCAGATCGGCAAGGTCGTCGTTACGGTCTGACCGGCAAACCTGGGGGAGCGAGCGATGGCTCCCCCTCCCGGACACAGGATCGGACCCTAAGCGCGCATGCCGTCGTTGCTTGTGGCGCAGGCTTGAGAGCATGATGCTCCTCGTCCGCGTGCCAGACCTGTCTCAGGGTAACATGGCGGCTATGCCTGCCCGATCTGGGGGCGAATTTGGAGATTGGCCAGGCAACCTCGCCTGATTACAGAAGCGCCAGTCTCTGGATAGGATTGAAACTCCCCCCCTGTATAGTATGCTGAAGCGATTTCTTGGGAAAGCGCGATGCCACATTCACCAGAGGACAAGAAGCGAGCCATCACACGCTTGCGTCGTATCAAGGGCCAGGCGGACGCTTTGGAACGCGCGATCGAAGCCGGGGCCGATTGCGCTCCCCTGCTGCAGCAAATTGTCGCCATGCGTGGCGCGACAAACGGGCTGATGGCAGAAGTGATGGAGAGTCACCTCAGGGAAACATTCGGTTCCGGCGCAGATCCGGCCCTCAAAAGCGAGGGTGGCGATCACGATGACGGCGTGGAGGGCGTAATGAAGATTCTGCGTACTTATCTTAAATGACGATTTCAGGCTCATTTTCTTGCCCGTGTTCTCTCGCACTTAGAAGCCAGCCCCTGCTGCCTTCTCTGGTTTGAGATCCTCGGTAGGACACCTCTTGTATACTGTCAGGGAGTATGACAAAGATACTCCCTGACAGTATGAGAACGTCGACGAATTTGCGATGGCGCAACGGCCTCGCACCGGCAATCAGTTTCCATCAACGAGGGTATCCCAACATGAAATCTCGCGCCGCTGTAGCCTTCGAGCCGGGCAAGCCACTCGAAATCGTCGAAATCGATGTCGCCCCACCCCGGAAGGGTGAAGTGCTCATCCGGGTGACGCACACCGGTGTGTGCCACACCGATGCGTACACGCTGGCGGGCAGTGATCCGGAGGGCGTTTTCCCGGTGGTTCTAGGCCACGAGGGCGCGGGCATCGTTGTCGAGGTCGGTGAGGGCGTCACCAGCGTCAGGCCGGGCGATCACGTGATTCCGCTCTACACAGCCGAGTGCGGCAAGTGCGATTTCTGCGTGTCGGGCAAGACCAACCTGTGCGTCGCTGTCCGCGAAACGCAGGGCAAGGGTTTGATGCCCGATGGCACCACCCGCTTTTCGTACAATGGCCAGCCCCTTTATCATTACATGGGCTGTTCAACCTTCAGTGAATATACTGTCGTCGCCGAAGTTTCGCTCGCCAAGATCAATCCCGAGGCTAACCCCGAACATGTCTCACGACCGGCATCGGCGCAGTCCACAATACCGCCAAGGTCCAGCCCGGAGACTCGGTCGCCGTGTTCGGCCTCGGCGGCATCGGCCTCGCGGCGATTCAAGGTGCGCGCCAGGCGAAGGCAGGTCGTATCATCGCCATCGACACCAATCCGTCCAAGTTCGAGTTGGCACGCCAGTTCGGTGCGACCGAGTGCATCAACCCCAAGGACCACGACAAACCCATCCAGCAAGTGCTGATCGAAATGACGGGCTGGGGCATCGATCATACTTTCGAGTGTATCGGCAACGTCCAAGTGATGCGCGCCGCGCTTGAATCAGCGCACCGTGGCTGGGGTCAGTCGATCGTGATTGGCGTTGCCCGCGCGGGCGAGGAAATCTCCACCCGCCCATTCCAGCTCGTCACGGGGCGCGTATGGAAGGGGTCCGCTTTCGGCGGCGTCAAGGGACGGACACAGCTCCCCGGCATGGTCGAGGACGCGATGAGAGGCGATATCGATCTGGCCCCGTTCGTTACCCACACGATGGGTTTGGAGGAGATCAACGAGGCCTTCGAACTGATGCACGAAGGCAAGTCGATCCGCACGGTCATTCACTACTGACCCGCCGATCCGAAGCGGCGCGATGCGCCCGTATCGACAACTCGGCCTTCATCATGGCCCGACTCCGGCCATGATGAAGCGCGCCATGGCAACTGGGCAAAGCGCCGCGATGCGGTAACAACCGTTGGATGTATTGCGTCGGAAAAGCATTCATCTGCTACCCCGACCGTGATGAACACGGGCCGCACGGGCGGATATGGCAGGAAGACTGAATTGAAGAACAAGGATATACACGCGACGAGGCCGGCCACCGATCAAGGGCATGCGGGGCCGCCCGCCTGCGTGCAAGTTCGCGGCGCGCGCCAGAACAATCTCAAAAATGTCGACGTCGATGTACCGCGCGACGCCTTCGTGGTGTTCACCGGCATATCGGGCTCAGGCAAGTCATCGCTCGCGTTCGGCACCCTTTATGCCGAAGCCCAGCGGCGTTATCTGGAATCGGTTGCGCCTTATGCCCGTCGCCTGATCGACCAGGCC
>NZ_QFOA01000147.1 GCF_003248505.1 Sphingobium sp. | reverse complement strand
CCATCCATGCCGGCCTCCTTCACCAGCACGGATTCTGAATCAGAAATCGCGTCCGAAGGGAATCCCAGACCGATTCAGAACGGTCGAAAACCGCTCTAACCGAGCATTTCACCCAGATCATCTTCTTCACCAACTCGGTCATCCTCGAACCGGAAACCGCACCCCATCCCGATGAGATAGACGATTTGGCGTTTAGAAGCGTGGACTTATTTCTTAACGGCTGCGCGACAAGATAGATTTAAGGAATTGATGCAAGCGAGCGCAAAAGGTAAGGCGCTTTCCATCGATTATGGACCTTAATATTCAATATGTCGCGGAATAATCTCCCGCGGCTTTGTTCTGATCCTTGATGTGACTGGCGACCGAAAGCTTCCGGTCGTCAGTCCGCAATCCTATCGACCGAAGCGATAGCGCAGGCGCACGCCATACTGGCGCGGCGGCCCCAGAATCACCGACTTGAAACCGGCACCAGGACCGTCGAAAGCACCGCTCTGTTCATAGACCTTGTTGAACACATTGTTCATGTACAGGCTGATATCGGCCTTGCTGCCGAATACATTATTATAATCCAGCCGTGCATTGACCAATGTGTAACCATCGAGCGACGAGTCCGTGAAGGCAATATCGCTGGTCTTGTACAGATCGGCATGGGCATTGATTTCAGTACCGTCATCCAAGGGAACGGCATAATCCGCGCCCAATGTGAAGGTTCTCTTCGCCACAAAGTCAAAGCCGATGGCCGAATTGGCAGGAACATAGGCTGCCAGTTCAGGTGGGGCGCTGAACCCGGTCGATTTGGGATCGAGGAAGTTGGCACCATAGTTCAGGGTGAAGTTGCCAAGCTTCAGGAAGCCGTCAATGTCGATGCCGCTGATACGCGCCGTGCCTGCCGTGATCAGCAACGTGCCCGATTGGGGGTCGTTCGCGACATTGCAGTCGCCGTCCGGCGAAACCGGCGGTGCGGCGCCGGGAACGCAGCTAGCCACGATCGTCCGGACGCCGGTCAAGGAAGCGGCGATATTCTTGTGCCACCCGATGAAGCCGGAAACGTTGAAACGGAAACGGACGTTGTCGGCCAGATCCCAGTCGCTGCGCATGCCCAGTTCGACGTCGGTGACCTTTTGCGGGCCATAGCTCTGGAACTTGACCAGCGTTCCGCCCAAGGTCGGGTTGTTGATGCCGCCTGCGCGATAACCGCGCCGGGTGGCAGCATAGAAGAACAGGTCGGATGTCGCCTGCCAATCAAGACCCACCTGCCAGGTAGGCGCGCTGAACTTCACGCTATTGGTAGCGGGCAACTGAAGCACCGGATTGCTGGCATTGCAATCCTCCGGCTCCACCTGACCGAAAGTGACCGTGTCGGTCGCGGTGCAGGCGGTGATCTTATCCCACGTGTAGCGGAAACCGGCATTGGCGCGCAGGCCCTCAAGCAGATTGTCCAGGCGAACGTTCACATTGCCGAACAGCGCTTTGCTGGTCTCATCGTAGAAGCTGTAGTTGAACGTGTTCAGATAACCCGTGCTGGTGGTGAGCGCATTGCTACCCGTCCCGGTGGGGCCGAAAGGCTTGCTCTTGAGGTAGAAACCGCCAAGCAGCCAATCGACCGCTCCTGCCGTGCCCTTGAACTGAACTTCGTTCGTGAACTGCTCGGTATTATTGATCGCGCCTGCATGAAATACGGTAAAGGCTGCACCGCGAAGGGCAGGATTGCCCGAAACCAGCGAGCCGAAACCGCCGACATTGGCGTGATAGTCAACTTCGGTGCGACGATAACCGAAGATATTGGTGAACGCGACATCGTCGGTGATGTCGATGTCGGTACGGTTGGTGATGCCCAGGCGCCGGCTTCTGTTGAGCGGTTCACCCGTAGCTTCGACGACACGGGCACCGCGGGCCTGCTGCGCGGCAAGGAATGCTAGCGCCGCGGGACGAAGGGCGAGCGGATTGTCGAGCAGCGGGCTGCTGGAACGAATATTGCGAAGGACGAAAGAATCGCCGTTATAATCATTCTTGTAATAGTCGAAGATCGTAACGTTCTTGAAGCCGTCGGCAGGCTCGATCAGCAACGAGGCGCGGACAGCGCGCGAATCGGTGTCATCGAAATATTTGCCGTTGACCAAGTTCTTGGTGTAGCCATCGCTCGTTTCCGCACGCCCGGCCAGACGCAGCGCGACCTTGCCATCGACGATCGGAATGTTCAGCGCCCCTTCCAGAGAGGCGTTGTTGAAGCGCCCATAGGAACCCTGGACATAGCCTTCCACTTTATAGGTCGGCGCTGCAGGATAGAAGAGCACGGCGCCACCGATGGTGTTGCGTCCGAACAAGGTGCCCTGCGGCCCTTTGAGAACCTGAACCGAGCCCAGATCGTAAGTCGCGACGCTGCTGCCGAAAGTCGGCTGCGGCACGTCGGCAAAATAGCTGACAACGGCGGGCGAATTGAAGCCGCTGCGCGCCTTTGCCATGCCGCGGATCTGGAACACCGAGTTCTCCCGGCCGCCGGAACCGCCCAGATAGACGCCGGGCGTCTTGATCATGAGGTCGGCGGTATCCCTGATACCGGCCTTGGTCAGTTCCGTACCGCTGAATGCGGTGACCGACACGGGCGTCGACTGAAGGCTTTCCTCAACGCGGCGAGCGGTGATGACGATTTCATCGGTCTGGTTCAGCGGCCGGGAAGCAGCCGGCTTCTGCGGCGCGGGCGCCGCTTCCTGAGCATGCGCGACGTTCGCAAAGGCGAGAGAGCCCAGCGAACACGCGATAGACAGTAGATGTTTCAAGGTTTTCCTCCCCAAAGAGTTATGAAGTCGCAACATATTTGCGGTGCCGCATAGCTTGCGATCGGGGGCGCTTCTGCCTTTTTGTTCAAACTAGGCGGCGTGGACAAATTCCGGGCGTCAATATTGGGTGAGCATCAGAGACCCCAGATCGTGCCGCTGATGATGACGCTTAGAACGATATAGATAAAAAGAAGCAGTAGACCCGCGTAGAGGGTGCCTGTCAGCCAGAACCATCGTGGTGCAGCATCGCGCATTTCTGATCGGCCATACGCGGACGGCATGCGGCCGGTTGCGAGGCCCACGTAGAGCAGCCATCCGACAATCTGCGGGATGAACAGAAACGCCGTGCCACCTACCAGTGCGCGCCAGTCTTTCGATGTCGAGCCAATGACAAGCCAAGGGATTGCGGCAACGCCGCACATCCCCGCCATGAGCGCCAGCCGCTGCCTCGTTCTCCAACCCCACCAGATCATCACGAAGGTATCGCATTCCGGTCGAATGACCGCAACATCATGGATCGACGGCATGCCTCTATTGACGCCGCACGGAAGCGTTGATTCAAAGCTGCCTTTTGGAGGCAGGCTTGAGCCGGGGCGATCTCACCGAGGCGGAATGGCGCATTCTAAAGGATCTGCTGCCGATCGAGCGTAAGAACCGGGGCCGAGGCAGGCCACCGGAACAGAACCGTTCGATCATCAACGGCATACTGTGGCGACTGCGGTGCGGTGCGCCGTGGCGTGACGTGCCGCCCAAATACGGAAGCTGGAACACTATCTACCGCCGGTTCCGGCGATGGAGCGAAGCCGGGATCTGGGAGACCGTGGCGGTGATGTTGGCCGAGATCATGGCCGACACCGGCCACTACAGCATCGACAGCACCACAGTCCGCGCCCACGTCTCGGCAGCGGGCGGAAAAGGGGGGCTCATCGACGCGCTCTTGGCCGCTCGCGGGGCGGGTTCACCAGTAAACTTCACTGCCTGGCTGATGCCTTCGGACGACCACTCGCCTTCCATCTAACAGCCGGGGAGGCGGCAGACTGCAAGGCCTATGATGCCTTGATTGTCCTACCGGAGCGTGCCCCAGATGCCCTGCTTGCCGACAAGGGCTACGACGCCGACGCGATCCGTGCCGACCTTGCCAAACGGCAGATCGAAGCCGTCATTCCTGGCCGATCAAACCGCCGGGTGAAGATTGAGTATGACCGAATGCTCTACAAGCAGCGCAACCGCATCGAGCGCATGTTCGGGCATCTGAAGATCAACCGCGCCATTGCCACCCGCTACGACCAGCTGGCCAACAGCTTCCTCGGCATGGTCCGCCATTGCCACCCGCTACGACCAGCTGGCCAACAGCTTCCTCGGCATGGTCCACCTCGCCACCGCCAGATACTGGCTCAAATTTGTCCACGCCGCCTAAGACGCGTGAGTTTCGCATTTCAGACGGGGTGATCCTTCCCTTCACCAGGCTTTGCTGATCGACATGATTACGATGACGGACTGGCTGGGTTGCGGATCGGCTTCAATCCGCTCCGCCAACCGCTGCCGGATCTCATCGGTCAATCGCTCGCGATCGCGATGGGCATCCAGACGAGCAAGAAAATTGGGGCCGTTCGCAGCGCACATCATGCTTGCCCACTGCCGCCCGAATTCAGCGGCGTTGCCGGTCTTCTGCAATGCATCCCAATAGGGATCGGGCGCAGGAACTGCCGAAAGATGATCGAGCACCAGCCCGGGCACCTGCCCCGCCTCGAACGGCGCAGACAGTTGATCGAGCGATCGACCGGCCGAGGGCGATGTCATCCTCAGCGTTTCTTCTGCGGTAAACAGCCCATCACGCTGCATATCGACAATAGACTGCCAGAAATTTCCGGCCATCCACTCGAACCCGTGACCGTCAGTGCCACGCCCCATGAATTGGCATATCAGGCGCCCGCCAGGACGCAATTCCGTCGCGCGTGCGCGAAGAAAATGGAGCCAGTCTTCTGCGAGCACGGCATCGACCGCAGCGCGCGCCTCAGCAGACTGACTGTAGACGGCCCAACCATGATCGGCGACGTCGACCGGGCTTCGGCTCATCCAATGAAGCGAATTGGAAGACCAGCCAAGATCCACGCTGCCGGGTGGCAATATGCTGTCGAAATAAGAGCGCCCGATGGCCGATGGATAGACATTTTCGCGATCGCCGAGATAGCTTGTCGGGTCGGTCGCCAGCAAGGTGAAAAGCGAAGCGAAATCGTTGGATGGCAGGTCGGTATGCACCACTTGGACGGGGCGTGCCGGATCTTTGTGACGGATAAGGTCGATGGCGCTTGCCATGGGCGCCATCGAATTGCGGCCTTGAGAAGCGCCATAATCGACAATCGTAACCGGTCCGGCGGAGTGTTCGCTGACTGCACTTGCGGCATCGGCCAGCAGTGGCAAAGCCGATTGCAGATTGGCCTGTTGAAGACCAGAATGGCGGTTATAGGACCCTTTGCCAGCCATGGCGGCGACAGTGCCGGTCATCGTTTCAGTCATAAAATGTCTCCGCAATACGTTGCGTGTAGGCAGCGCTTTTTTCAGCCGATAAGCCATAATGAGGAATGACCGGCGTGATGGCGTCTGCCAATGCCGCTCGTTCGCCGACCCGGGCGCGCACTTCATCAGCCGTCCCCACTATGGCGATGCTTTCCACCATGGCGTCGGTGCAGGCGGCTGCCATGCCGTCCATATCGCCTTTAGCGAAGGCAGCCTGGATGGCCGACGCTTCCTTGCCGAAACCGATCTCCTCAAAATAGCGAAGATATTGCGGCGATTGGCTATAATAGGCCACAGTCCCGCGGCAATCTTCTATCGCTTCGCGCCGATCGTTGGAAATAGCCGTGAAGATCGAGATATTAAGCGAGAAATCCTTGCGCGCGCGACCGCCCCGCTCCAACCCCGCCCCAATATTCGCAATCACTTCGCGTTCGATCCAGGCATCGTTCCACAGCGGATGCCCCAGCAATCCGTCGGCAATCTCCGCCGCTTGCATGCAGGCCTTTTGGAACACAGCGGGCAGCACGATCGGAATGTCGCCCCGGACCGGCCGGTGCAGCAGGCGGAAATGCGAAAGGTCGAGATGGTGATACTCGCCCTTCAATTCCGACAAGTCGCCGCCGTGGCCGTGCGCCACGATGGCGCGGATTATGGATACGATTTCCCGCATATGGGCAAGCGGCTTGCCATAAACGCTGCCGAATGACCCTTCGATCTGGCTTTGGGCGCTGGAACCCAGGCCCAGAACTACCCGGCCATTGCTGATAAGGTCGAGGTCGATCGCACTGCACGCCGTTTCCAGCGGACTGCGCACGAAGGCCAGCGCGATGCCGGTGCCCAGCTTGATGCGCTGGGTGGCAGGAGCGACGGCGGCCAGCGTCGTAAAAGGCGCACCAAACATTTGTGGCGCCCACACCCCCTCCACCCCGGCAGCTTCGTAATTGCGGGCCAGCGCCGCGAGATCTTCGCCCGGCATCGGCACGATCTGCGCCCAGACGGCTTTACGTTCGGTCATGTCCCTGCCCTCAAAATCCGCCGGTGTCGAAATAGTCGCGCCATGCGACGATGCGCGGCCCGTCCATCTGCAATGCGCCCATCAGGCGCAGCGAGACCATCTCCGCCCCGTCCGCGCCATAGAAGATGTCGCTTCTTTCCGTCAGGACTGTATCGCCGCAGGCCGCGACGTGATGCACCACGACCTCACACCGCGTAAACGGAATCTTCTCCAGGAATCCTGAGACGAACTGAATCGCCTGCTCGATACCTAGCGTGGATGCGACGCCGACATTTTCCCAGCGCGTCTCGGCGGTGAACCGGCGTCGTATCGCCGCAAGCATATCGTCGCGCGAACCGCTGCTTTCGCGGAAAAAGGCCAGCACCTCGTCCATTGGTTCGGGCATGATTGCTTCCTGTCTCCTCATTGCCTGGGCATCATGATGCGATGGGAGAAGGAGCGGCCCTGTCGGAAGATAGCGCCCCGCCTCATGCGGCGGGGCGCCCGATCAGGTTCAGGATCCGAAGCGATAGCGCAGCGTAAGGCCATATTGGCGCGGCGCGCCATAAATGGCCGTATTAAAGCCCAGTCCGCCGCCCGACACAGCGCCGATGGCCTGATAATTCTCCTTGAAGGCGTTGGTGACATAGATGCCGATATCCATCGGCCTTCCCGCCACATTGCGCCAGTCAAGCCGCGCATTGACCAGATCATAGGCCGGGAGCGAGGTGTTCACGAAGCTGAGCGGGCTGGAGTGATAATAATCGGCGGTGGCGCCCAGTTCTCCGAGGTCACCCAGCGGTACAGTATATTGCAGCCCTAGGCGGCGTGGACAAATTTGAGCCAGTATCTGGCGGTGGCGAGGTGGACCATGCCGAGGAAGCTGTTGGCCAGCTGGTCGTAGCGGGTGGCAATGGCG
>NZ_QFOA01000046.1 GCF_003248505.1 Sphingobium sp. | reverse complement strand
ATAGGCCAGCATTTCGGCGGAAAGGTGGTGCGCGGTGGCCTGATGCACGGAAAGACATCGCCGGTGACGCATGATGGGACGGGCCTTTTCGCAGGCCTGCCTTCCCCCTTCACCGCGACACGCTATCACTCGCTGATCGTGGAGGACATCCCGCAAACGCTGGTTGTCAACGCAACGAGCGAGGACGGTTCGGTCATGGCGTTCCGTCACGCGACCCTGCCGATCCATTCGGTGCAGTTCCACCCGGAAAGCATCGCGACCGAACATGGGCACGACATGCTGGCCAACTTCATGGCCATTGCGGGCCTGCCCGTGCGTGAGCGCGCAGTCGCCTGAGCGGCTCTTGGCGCTCGACTCGACGCCAGCGACTTGGCAAAGGCGAACGCGATGACCAGCCTGCCCGATCCTTCGACGCCGCTCTCCGACGAAGCGGCGGCTCACGCCTTCGACCTGTTGTTCGACGCCGACCTGCCCGAAGACCGGATTGCAACCTTCCTCGTCGCGATGGCGCGCCGGGGCGAAACCGCGACCGAGATCGCCGCAGCCGCCCGCGCCATGCGCGCACGTATGATTGCCGTTAAAGCGCCGCCCGGCGCCATCGACGTATGCGGCACCGGCGGCGACGGGCATCATACGCTCAACGTCTCTACAGCTGTCTCACTCGTTGTCTCAGCGGCGGGGGTTCCGGTCGCCAAGCACGGCAATCGTGCGGCCTCGTCCAAGGCGGGCGCAGCCGACACGCTCGAAGCGCTGGGGCTCGATCTCGACAAGGCGGCCGCCACAGCGCAGGCGACGCTGGACGACCTTGGCATCTGTTTCCTGTTCGCCCAGAATTACCATCCCGCGCTCAAGCGCCTCGCCCCCATCCGCCGGGCAATCGGTGAGCGTACGATCTTCAACCTCATGGGGCCGCTCGCCAATCCGGCGCGGGTCCGCCGTCAGCTCGTCGGCATTGCGCGGCCAGCCTATGTGCCGATCTATGCGCAGGCACTGGCGCAGTTGGGCGTGGACCGGGCGATGATCGTTTCGGGGGACGAAGGGCTGGACGAACTGTCGCTCGCGGGCGGCAATGACGTGGCCGAAGTCACAGGCAACGGCGTGGTCGCCATGCGTCGCCTGGCCGGCGGCGATCTTGGCCTGGCAACACATCCTGTTTCCGCGATCCGGGGCGGCGACGCCGCGCACAATGCCGCCGCGATGCGCGCGCTGCTTTTGGGCGAGCATGGACCCTACCGAGACGCGGTTCTGCTCAATGCCGCTGCCGCGCTGCTTGTGGCGGGCGCGGTCGAGACTCTGGCCGAAGGGGTGGAGGAAGCCGCCGAAACCATCGATCGCGGCCTTGCCAACGCGCTGCTCAATTGCTGGATAGCCTATTCATGAACAAGCTCATCGAAATCTGCGACTTCAAGCGCGAGGATGTCGCTCGGCGCAAGTCAGCGACCAGCGTTGCGGCGCTTCAGGCCCGCGCTGCCGGTCAGACCCCGCCTAGGGGGTTTCGCCACGCGCTCGACCGGGCAGCGCAACAAGGGTTTGGCCTGATTGCGGAAGTCAAGAAAGCCAGCCCGTCCAAAGGCCTCATCCGCGCCGACTTCGATCCGCCCGCCCATGCCGCAGCCTATGCGCGGGGCGGCGCGGCCTGCCTGTCGGTATTGACCGACGAACCTTATTTTCAGGGCCATGACGACTATCTGGTCGCCGCCCGCGCCGCCTGTCCGCTGCCCGTGCTGCGCAAGGACTTTCTGGTCGATCCGTGGCAGGTGCTCGAAAGCCGGGCGCTGGGCGCGGACGCGATTCTCATCATCGTCGCCGCACTGGAAGACACCCAAATGCGCGAGATCGAGGATGCGGCGATCGGGCTCGGTATGGATGCCTTGATCGAGGTGCATGACGAGCATGAATTGGAGCGCGCATTGACGCTCCGATCACGCCTCATCGGCGTCAACAATCGCGATCTGCGCGATTTCAGCGTAGACTTCGCGCGCACATACGACCTAGTGAAAAAAGCGCCCGAAGGATGCACCTTCGTCGCGGAAAGCGGGCTTACTGGCCATGCGGACCTTGCCGCCATGGCCGATCATGGGGTGCGCTGCTTCCTCGTTGGCGAAACGCTGATGCGGCAGGACGATGTCGAATCGGCCACGCGCGCGCTGCTGACCGGCGCATGAGCAACGGCCTCACACATCTGGACGCGGACGGGGCGGCGCGCATGGTCGATGTGTCGGAGAAAGCCGTCACAACGCGCGAAGCCGTCGCATCGGGCCGCATCGCAATGAGCGCGCGGGCGCTGGAAGCGATCCGCGACGGCCTCGTTAAGAAAGGCGATGTCCTTGCGGTCGCACGCGTGGCAGGCATCATGGCGGCCAAGCGCACGGCCGACCTCATTCCGCTCTGCCACCCCATCGCTTTGAGCGCCGTCACGGTCGACTTCGAACTGGTCGAGGACGGCGTCACGGTTCGGGCGACTGCCCGCACGGCGGGCCAGACGGGCGTAGAGATGGAAGCATTGACCGCCACATCCGCCGCCTTGCTGACCATCTACGACATGGCCAAGGCGCTGGATAAGGGCATGGTCATCGGTGACATTCGACTAGAAACGAAGACCGGCGGCAAGTCGAGCGACTGGACCCGCAGCGCATGAGCCTGTTGCCGGTGGCCGAGGCGCAGGCGAGGCTGTTCGCGATGGCGACCCTGCTTCAGGAAGAAACCGTGCCGGTCGTGGACGCTGTGGGTCGGTGGATGGCGCAGGACCTGACGGCGCGACGGGATCAGCCATGGGCGGCGCTGTCGGCCATGGACGGCTACGCGGTCCGTGCGTCGGAATATCCCGGCCCTTGGCGCGTGACACGGGAAAGCTCCGCAGGCGGCGCGCTTCCTAGTGCACTCGGCACCGGAGAAGCGTGCCGGATCTTCACTGGCGCGCCGCTGCCCATGGGCGCCGACGCGATCCTGATCCAGGAAAATGCGCTGCCGGACGGGGCGCATATAAGGGCCGGCCCCGACCCACTTCCCGCGGGCAAGCATGTCCGCGACGCCGCGTCCGATTTCGCGTCAGGCGCTGTTCTGCTGAAGGCCGGGGCGGCGATTGGCGCTTCGCAGGCGGCGGTCGCGGTCCTGGGCGGGCATGACCGACTGCCGGTGCGCCGTCGCGTCAAGGTTGCCATCCTGTCGACGGGCAACGAACTCGTCCCGCCCGGTACCCCTGCCCCGCCTGGCTCGCTACCGGCATCGAACGGCCCGATGCTCGCCGCCATGCTTGCGAACCTTCCGTGCGAAATCATCGACCTCGGCATCGTGCCGGACGATCTGGCGGCCATTACGGCAGCCTTCGGAAAGGCACAGGTCGCCGATATCGTCGTGTCCACAGGCGGGGCGTCGGTAGGCGATCACGATCTCGTTCGTCCCGCCTTCGAGCAGGCCGGGGGTTCCCTCGATTTCTGGAAGATTCGGATGAGGCCCGGGAAGCCGTTGATGGCCGGCCGGATGGGCACAACATCGTTCCTCGGTTTGCCGGGCAACCCGGTGTCAGCATATGTGACCGCCATTCTCTTCCTTCTGCCTCTCGTTCGGAGGATAAGCGGCGCAGCCCATCCCCTTCCCCATATGTTGGAGGCAAAGCTGGCGTCCTCCCTGCCGCAAGTAGGCGACCGCGACGACTATCTCAGGGCCTACCGGCAGGACGGCGGGATCGTTTCGGTCACTTCGCAGGATAGCGCAGCGACCGCAGCGCTCGCCCTTGCCGATTGCCTGATCGTACGTGCCGCCGGAAGCGCGCGTGCGGAACCGGGCGATCGTGTTTCCATCATCCCGCTATAAGGGCGCCTCAGCAAAACTGCTGCTCGCCGGGGGCAAAATTATACCGTTGCTCGTCGCCCATCTGATGGTCGAGCGGTCTGAACGGTCGATCGCTCACCTTGTTTTTGCGCCTCACGTCGCGGCTGGGCATTTGCTTGCGGTCTCCCGGCATATCTCTCTCCTGCGCCGATCGGTGGTCGGTCGTCATCCGCGAACGTCGATCATGAAAATCCGTTCCGGCAGAGTTGCTGTTCTCGCTTGACGAGCCTCTATGTGTTTCCTATGCGTTCCTCATACGTTCCATGGAGGACCGACGCGATGTTGACACCCAAACAGCAGGAATTGCTGAGTTTCATCCAGAACCGTCTGGAGGAAGGCGGTGTGTCGCCCTCGTTCGAGGAGATGAAGGACGCCTTGGACCTCCGGTCCAAATCCGGCATCCATCGCCTGATCAACGCACTTGAAGAGCGTGGCTTTATTCGGCGCCTTCCCAATCGGGCGCGGGCGCTGGAAGTGCTGAAGCTACCCGAGGCGATGCATCGTGCGCCGGTGCCTTCTATCGCACCCAAAGCGAAGACGCCCGCAACCCTTCCTATGGCCGCCAACGATGTGGTGGAAATCCCCTTGCACGGGCGGATCGCGGCGGGCGTGCCGATCGAGGCGATGGAGGGGCAGAATATGCTCTCCGTGCCTGCGGCACTTCTGGGGGGCGGCGACCATTATGCGCTCGAAGTCTCCGGCGATTCGATGGTGGAAGCGGGGATTCTCGACGGTGATTTCGCCTTGATCCAGCGAACCGATGTCGCGCGGGAGGGGCAGATCGTAGTGGCGCTGATCGACGATCACGAAGCGACGCTTAAATATTTCCGCCGCGACGGCACACGCGTGCGGCTCGACCCCGCAAATGCCGCCTACGAGCCGCAGCTCTACGATTCGCGGCAGGTGCGCATTCAGGGCAAGCTAGCGGGGCTGCTGCGCCGGTATAATTGAAGACGACTTCCGCCAGGCACAGTGGGCGCGATCCAAGGGTGGGCGTCGCCGGGGCGGATGACAGTCCGGACCTTTCCGGCGCGCAGGTCGATGGAAAGTCCCCCCGTTTTACGGAGCAAGCGGCTATCGGCCTTTAGCCAGCGGGGACGGCACCAGCCTGGCAAACGACGGTCGCTGACGATGATGTCGGCGGCACCACATTCCTTTTCGAACTGGGGCCGGTCCACCTGCATTCTGCTGCGAGTGAAAAGTAGCCGCCAGATGCGCCCGCCGCGCGGCAGGCGCATTGCGCACAGATCGGTGGAGCATCGCGCGGCGGGGTGATCGGCCAGCGACGCAAACTTACCGTCGAAACCCGCGCTTTCTGACAGGCTGTCCCGGACATAGTCGCCTGCCCTATCGCGCAGGATCACCATGCCGTCCGAAGTCCGCACCGCGACATGTCGCCCATCGCCCGTTATGAAGAGATCGGGCGGTGACGCAAACAGCGCTGTCGCAACGGCTGCGGCCAAGGGCGGCGCCCCCCACCACCGCATCCGCCCGCGCCATAGCAGTATCCATAGCAATCCCGCCATAGCGAAACCGAATGTCGCGGCACCTGTCGTCGGCGCCTGCATCGTCGCCATCGGACTGCTTGCCACCCCGTGCGCAATCAAAAGCAGCAGATCGAGTGCTTTCTGCGTCAGCCACCAGAAGGGCGCGCCTGCCCCTATCACATCCAACAACAGCGCTGCAGCTTCCAGCGGCATGACGACGAATGTCGTAAGAGGAATGGCGACGATGTTCGCAAACGCCCCGAGCAGCCCCGCCTTATGAAAATGAAAGAGCGCGATCGGCATCAGCGCCACTTCCACCACGAAACCGGTCGCCAGCGTGACGACCAGCATCCTTGCGACCTTTTGCCAGCGACGCTCGTCCCGCGCCGCTGCAAACGCGCGGAAGCGGCGATGCTCCCCCAAGGCCACAAGCGCGGTGACGGCCATAAAACTCATCTGGAAACTCGGCCCGACTACTGCCTCCGGCCAAAAGGCCAGCACGACCAGAGCGCCCGTTGCGACGAGCCGCAACGTGATCGCGTCGCGGCCCATGGCAAGGCCGCCCAGCACCAGCAGAGCGGCGATGCAGGATCGCACAGTAGGCACCTCGGCCCCGGTCAGCAGCGTGTAGCCGATACCGGCAAGAGCACCGCCCGCGCCAGCGATCATCATGAGCGGCCAGTCGAGCGCGGCATGGCGACTGAGCGCCAGCACTCGCATGAACAAAAAGATCACAGCGCCGATCAATGCCGTCACATGCAGGCCGCTGATGGACAACAGATGCGCCAGCCCGCTGCGCCGCATCGCGTCGGCGTCCGCGTCCGGAATCGCGCCTTGGTCCCCGGTCGCCAGAGCCGCCGCAATGCCTTCGGCGGGGCCACCGACGCGGTTGAGAATATGGTCGAACAATCTGGCCCTTAGACCCGGCCCTGCATCGGAGGGTTCGAGGACGTCAATAGGCTTGAGCGCCTTGCCGGTCGCGCCGATGCCCAGGAAATAGGCGCGGGAAGCGAAGTCATATCCGCCCGGAACGCTCGGCTGGGCGGGAGGCATGAGCCGCGAGCGGAAACGAACGACCGCGCCTGCCCCGAGCCCTGCCGGTTTGTCGCCGTCCGGGATATTAACGCGAATCGTTTCGGGGAGATCCGGCCTGTCGATGGGACGAATCGTCGCGCGCACCATCGCCTGTGCTGGAACGGGCCGCACCGACTGCACCGTTCCTGTTACCTGTGTGAAGACGGGACGCGCCAGCGGCGGCTGCCCCAAGATAGCCGCCTTGCCCCATATCAGGACACAACCCAAAGCGGCCACCATGCCACCTGCGATGCACATCTGCCTGACGCGCGTGCCGGTGGGCAGAAACGCCGCTCCACATACCAGTGCCATCGTCAGGCAGCAAAAGGCCAGCCAGTGAGCGGAACCGGGTAGCAAGAACCACGCAGAAATCCCCACAGCCAGCGCGACCGGTGCCCAAAGACCGATCTGTTCACGCTCACGCTCCAGCATGTTTTCGAGCAGTGCGAACATATGCCCAGCCGCCCGCGCAACCCCGCCCGCAAGGGAGGTTTGTCGTGGGGCAAAAGCCATGCTAGGGGGCGTCGCATTCATGTGTCAGCAAGGCGAATGTCGAAGATTATGACGACGAGTGCAACGGGAATGAACAAGGCAGTCGTGACCCGTTTTGCGCCATCCCCTACCGGCTTTCTGCATATCGGCGGCGCGCGCACCGCACTTTTTAACTGGCTGTTCGCTCGGCACCATGGTGGCAAGTTCCTGTTGCGTGTCGAGGATACGGATCGCGCCCGGTCTACCGATACGGCGGTGGCGGCGATCTTCGACGGCCTCGAATGGTTGGGCCTTGCCGGTGACCAACCGGCGGTATTCCAGTTCGAGCGCACGCCGCGCCACGCCGAAGTCGCGCATCAGCTGCTGAGCGCAGGGCATGCCTACAAATGCTTCGCCACGCCGGAGGAACTCGCTGAACTGCGCGAACAACAACGCGCCGCCAAGCAACCGCTGCGCTACGACGGACGCTGGCGCGACCGCGATCCATCCGAAGCGCCCGAAGGTGCTCCGTTCGTCATCCGAATCAAAGCGCCGCGCGAAGGCGAGACGGTGATCGAGGACGCCGTTCAAGGCCGCGTAGTCGTGCAGAATGTCGAACTGGACGACATGATCCTGCTGCGGTCGGACGGCACCCCCACCTATATGCTGGCGGTCGTTGTCGACGATCACGACATGGGCGTTACCCACGTCATCCGCGGCGACGATCACCTCAACAACGCGTTCCGTCAACTGACCATCATCAAAGCGATGGGATGGGAAGAGCCGGTCTACGCGCATATCCCCCTAATACACGGGGCGGACGGAGCGAAGTTGTCGAAGCGGCACGGCGCCCTCGGCGTCGATGCCTACCGCGACGAGATGGGAATGCTTCCGGAAGCGGTGCTGAATTATCTGCTGCGACTGGGCTGGGGACATGGCGATGAGGAGATCATCCCGATCGACCGCGCCATTATGTTGTTCGACATTGACGGCGTAGGCCGTTCGCCGTCGCGGTTCGATATCAAGAAGCTCGAAAATCTCAACGGCCATTATCTCCGCGAGGCGGACGACGCGAGGCTTGCCGCACTGGTCGCGCCACGGATCGAGGCATGGTCGGGGATGACGTTGGGCGACGCGGATCTGGCGCTGCTCGGCCAGGCAATGCCGCAGCTCAAACCGCGCGCGAAGACGCTGGTCGAAATCGCGGAGGGAGCTCAGTTTCTCTTCAAGAGCGTGCCGCTCGATTTTGACGAGAAGGCGTCCGCTCTGCTAGACGAACCCGCGCGCGCGCTGCTCGCCAAGACGGCCGACGCTCTGCAACCCGTTCAGTCCTGGACGGTTGAGGCGATCGAAGATGCTATTCGCTGCGTGGCGGAGGATGCCGGTCTGGGGCTGGGCAAGGTGGCACAGCCGTTGCGGGCGGCGCTTACCGGGCGCACCGTCTCGCCGGGTATTTTCGATGTCCTCTTCCTACTTGGAAAAGAGGAGAGCTTGGAACGATTGGCTGCGGCAGGGCACGCGGTGGCCGGTTGATGGCAATCAAGGAGAACAACATGTCCGATAACAAAGCCAGTTTGACCATCGGTGAAAAGAACCAAGATTACGCCATCATGGATGGCACCGTAGGACCGCAGGTCATCGACGTTCGCAAGCTTTACGCGAACACGGGCATGTTCACCTACGACCCAGGTTTCACGTCGACCGCTAGCTGCGAATCCGGCCTCACCTATATCGATGGCGACGAAGGCGTTCTGCTTCATCGCGGCTATCCCATCGGTCAGTTGGCCGAACAGTCGAGCTTCATGGAAGTCTGCTATCTGCTGCTGAACGGCGAATTGCCGTCGAAGACGGAGCTGGAAGACTTCACCACCACGATCACGCGCCATACCATGGTGCACGAACAACTGACCGCCTTCTTCCGGGGTTTCCGCCGCGATGCGCACCCGATGGCGATCATGGTTGGTGTCGTGGGTGCGCTGTCGGCATTCTATCATGATTCGACGGACATCAACGACCCGGCACAGCGCCGCATCGCAAGCCACCGCCTGATCGCCAAGATGCCGACGATCGCGGCCATGGCCTACAAATATTCGGTGGGCCAGCCCTTCGTCTATCCGCGCAACGACCTCAGCTACACCGCCAACTTCCTGCGTATGACCTTTTCGGTCCCGGCAGAGGAATATGTGGTGGACCCGGTCATCGCGGATGCGATGGACAAGATCTTCATCCTGCATGCAGATCACGAACAGAATGCATCGACATCGACCGTTCGTCTCGCCGGCTCGTCGGGCGCGAATCCCTTTGCCTGCATCGCAGCCGGCATCGCCTGCCTTTGGGGTCCGGCGCATGGTGGCGCAAATGAAGCAGCGCTCAACATGCTGCGGGAAATCGGAACGGTGGACCGCATTCCCGAATATATCGCCCGCGCCAAGAACAAGGACGATCCGTTCCGCCTGATGGGCTTCGGTCACCGCGTCTATAAAAATTACGACCCCCGCGCGACGGTGATGCAGAAAACCGCGAAGGACGTTCTGGAGAAGCTGGGCGTCGACGATCCTGTGTTCGACGTTGCCAAGGAACTGGAGCAGATCGCGCTCAACGATCCCTATTTCGTCGAGAAGAAGCTGTATCCCAACGTCGATTTCTATTCCGGCGTTATCCTGTCGGCAATCGGCTTCCCGACCGAGATGTTCACGGTGCTCTTCGCGCTTGCCCGCACCGTGGGTTGGGTCGCGCAATGGAACGAGATGATTTCCGACCCAGCGCAGAAGATCGGTCGCCCGCGTCAGCTTTATACTGGCCCGACGCAGCGGGACTATGTGGCGGTCGACAAGCGCTGATCCGGCGAACCGTCGATTTGTATGAGAACGGCGCCCATGTGGCGCCGTTTTTTATGCTGGCATGCCGTAGGAAATGTGCGCCTCCCGCACGGCCCGATCAAATGCCGCCCGGCGTGACCCCCCAGCCACCTTCGTCCAGCGCCTGGCTCAAATGCGCCACGCAGGCGTCCAGCGCAGCCTGATCGGTCGACCGCACGACGAAGTTGGCCCCGGTGCGCCCCTCCCGGAAAAAGGGATAACTGCCGATCTGGCAATCCCCGTGCGCCTTTTCCGCTCCGCGCAGCAAATCCGCCACTTCGCTTTCCGCGACCCAACAGCCGATCGTCGCCGAAAGCAGCGGCAAGCCGCCCTCCAGCGTGCCGGTCAAAGCGTCGAGCATGCCCGCTGTGATGTGCGGCACGCCCGCCATGATGAAGATATTGCCATGCCGTATTCCAGGCGCGCCCGACATCCGGTTTTCGATCAGCGTCGCGCCTTCGGGCACGCGGGCCATTCGCAGCCGCGCTTCGGTCAGGCCGCCGCGCGTTTCGTAATAACGCTCCAGCACCGATCGCGCTTCGGGATGGACGACAACTTCGACGCCAAGCGCCGACGCGATTGCATCGACCGTGATGTCGTCATGCGTGGGACCGATACCGCCGGTGGTGAACAGATAATCGTTGCGCGCTCGCAGCGTGTTGACCGCTTCCACGATCGCTTCGGTGACATCGGGCACGACACGGACTTCGCGCAGGCGGATACCCTGCACGTTCAGCCACGCTGCAATCTGCGCGATATTCTTGTCCTGCGTCCTCCCGGAAAGAATCTCGTCTCCGATGACGGTCAGCGCTGCGGTCCAGATGCGGTTCGGGTCGGCCATGCCCTGCCCTTTACCGCGCGCGGCGAGCCGTGCCTAGCACCTCTCGCAATATGCACGGCGACGCCCTATAATCGCGCTATGACAGACTATATGACGATGACGGCGGATACGCCGGTGACGCGCTCCGCTGCAATCAAGCTGTATGACGAAGCAGGCTTTGCGGGCATGCGCAAGGCGGGCCGTCTCGCCGCCGAGATTCTCGATGCCCTTGCGCCGCATGTGGTGCCGGGCGTGACCACGGGCGAGTTGGACGACATCGTTCGCCGCATGACCCTGGATGGTGGCGGCGTGCCAGCGACCATCGGCTACCGCGGCTATACCCATAGTTGCTGCATCAGCCTCAACAACGTCATCTGCCACGGCATTCCGGGCGATTATCGGCTGAAGGACGGCGATATCATGAATATCGACGTGACCCCGCTGGTCGATGGGTGGCACGGCGACAGCAGCCGGATGTATGTGGCCGGGGAAACCTCGATTAAGGCGCGCCGCCTGATAGAGGTGACCTATGAGTGCCTGATGCTGGGCATCGAGCAGGCGAAACCCGGCAATCACCTCGGCGATATCGGCTATGTCATACAGAGACATGCAGAGCGGCATCGCTATGGCGTGGTGCGCGACTTTTGCGGTCACGGCCTGGGCCGCGTGTTCCACGACAGCCCCGAAGTCGTCCATGTCGGCCGGCCCGGAACCGGCCCCGAACTGCGACCCGGCATGTTCTTCACCATCGAACCCATGATCAACATCGGCAAACCCGGCGTGAAGATGCTGGACGATGGCTGGACCGCCGTCACGCGCGACCGGTCGCTGTCCGCACAGTTCGAGCATAGTATCGGCATTACCGAAACAGGATGCGAAATCTTTACCCAAAGCCCGACTGGACTGAATTGCCCGCCTTACGCCGCGTGACACCATTCTTGCTGCTTAAAAAACAGGCAGCATGTCATGAAGTTGCCCGCAATGCAGGCAATATGGACAAAGATTGCTGCATCGCCGAAAGCATGGCCTAGCGATTCGCCAATTGGCACGGTAATTGTTTAGTAAGGATGGACGGCGTTGCTTAGGGGGCATCATGATCGTCTGTTTGAAGCCGGTTCGGCGGTTCGCACCGCTACCGCGACGAGCGTCATGGGTTGGGATGTGAAGTGATGAAAAAGATCGAAGCGATCATCAAGCCGTTCAAGCTGGACGAGGTGAAGGAAGCGCTGCACGAAGTGGGCGTATCCGGCATCACTGTGACGGAAGCGAAGGGCTTCGGTCGTCAGAAGGGCCACACCGAACTTTATCGCGGAGCAGAATATGTCGTCGACTTCCTGCCCAAGGTGAAGCTGGAAGTCGTGGTCGACGACAGCCTCGCCGACCGCGTCGTCGAAGCGATCAGCGCTGCGGCCCAGACCGGCCGGATCGGCGACGGCAAGATTTTCATTTCCCATATCGAGGGTGCCGTGCGCATCCGGACCGGCGAACGCGACAGCGACGCCATCTGATCCTGTTACCGCTGCCGGCTTGCAGGGGGCCGGCGACCTGCAACTTCCACGACCCCTTCGGGGGGGTTCCTTATGAAAGAAGGGCAATTGCACATGGCCAACACGCCAAAAGACATCCTGAAGATGATCGAGGAAAAGGAGATCGAGTGGGTCGATGTCCGTTTCACAGATCCTAAGGGTAAGTGGCAGCACCTCACCATGGTGTCGAGCGTGCTTGGCGAAGATGAGCTGACCCAGGGTCTGATGTTCGACGGCTCGTCGATCGAAGGCTGGAAGGCGATCAACGAGTCGGACATGATCCTCAAGCCCGACCTCGACGCCGTTTATGTCGATCCGTTCAGCGCGACGCCGATGCTCATCATCTTCTGCGACATCGTGGAGCCGGACACCGGCGAACTCTACAGCCGCGACCCCCGCTCGACCGCCAAGCGCGCTGAAGCCTTCGTGAAGTCCGCCGGGTTCGGCGACACCGTCTATGTCGGCCCGGAAGCCGAGTTCTTCATGTTCGACGATGTGCGGTTCGAAAACGACTATTCGCAAAGCTATTTCAAGATCGACGACATCGAATTGCCGACCAACACCGGCAAGGAATATGAGGGCGGCAATCTTGGCCACCGTCCGCGCGCCAAGGGCGGTTATTTCCCCGTCGCGCCGGTCGACCCGTGCACCGACATTCGCGCTGAAATGGTTTCGACCATGCTCGAAATGGGCCTGCCCTGCGACAAGCATCACCACGAGGTCGCCGCGGCCCAGCACGAGCTCGGCCTGACCTTCGGCACGCTGGTCCAGACCGCCGACCGGATGCAGATTTACAAATATGTCGTGCAGATGGTGGCACAGGCTTACGGCAAGACCGCGACCTTCATGCCCAAGCCCATCGCGCAGGACAATGGCAGCGGCATGCACACGCATATGTCGATCTGGGAAGGCAGTAAGCCGCTCTTTGCCGGCGACGGCTATGCGGGTCTGAGCGACACCTGCCTCTATTTCATCGGCGGCGTCATCAAGCACGCGAAGGCACTCAACGCCTTCACCAACCCGACCACCAACAGCTACAAGCGCCTGGTCCCGGGCTTCGAAGCGCCGGTGCTGCTCGCCTATTCGGCGCGCAATCGTTCGGCCTCCTGCCGGATTCCCTACGGTGCCGGAGCCAAGGCAAAGCGCGTCGAATTCCGCTTCCCCGACGCGATGGCGAACCCCTATCTCTGCTACGCCGCGCTGCTGATGGCGGGTCTCGACGGGATCGAAAACAAGATTCATCCGGGTGCCGCGATGGACAAGAACCTCTACGATCTGCCGCCCGAAGAATTGAGCCAGGTGCCGACTGTCTGCGGTTCGTTGCGTGAAGCGCTGAACAGCTTGGAAGCCGATTACGAGTTCCTGCTGAAGGGCGATGTTTTCACCAAGGACCAGATCGAAGCTTATATCGAACTCAAGTGGCCGGAAGTCTATCGCTGGGAAATGGCCCCGTCGCCGGTTGAATTCGACATGTATTACAGTTCCTGATCGCCGTCAGGACAAACGTGAAAAAGCCCGGTCGCAGCGATGCGGCCGGGCTTTTTCGTGATGGAAATGCGACAGCGACGTAGACAGCTGAACGCGTTTTACAAATGCTGGCCCCAGTCAGCTACGGTCGGGAATCGACGCACCAAAGAGCAACACCGGTTCGCCCGGCGGGGACAGCGCGATTTCGCCTTTCGCACTCAGCACGAGCTGACGGATCATCCAGGCGGCGGCGGTCCGCGACGCCAGCCCTTCGACCGGCAGCGTTCCCGCCAGTGCGGCACGCAGATCGGGATCGAGCACGACCTTGGGGCCTTCGGCGCGGACCACGATTTCCGTGACGCCGGGCCGCGTTTCTGCGCCGATGTCGAGCTGTCCGCCGCGCACCAGCGCGTCGCCCGCAATGAGCGCAAGATTGAGGAGGATTTTGGCGGCGAGCTTGTCAAGAAGCTGCTCCTCCACGAGCCACCCGACCTTGACCCTGCCTGCCGTCGCGAACATGCCCTCAATCGCGACGCGCGCCTCATGCGGGGGCACCGCGTCGCCGAACCCACCCGCCGAACCGAAAGCGAGGCGGAAGAATTTGAGCTTGTTCGCCGAAGTCCGCGCGCTGTCCGACAGAAGCTCCAGGCAGCGGGCGCGCATTTCCGGATCGGTTTCATCCGCCATCAACTCCAGCCCGTTGTTGAGCGCGCCCACGGGGCTGAGCAGATCATGGCACAGGCGCGAGCAGAGCAGGCTGGCAAATTCGATGCTGTCGGTCGGATGGGTCATGCGGTTTGGGATCACCGGATAATTGGAAAAACACTGTCTGGCTAATGCGCTGCCCGGTTCGACTATGCAACCCCGGCTCGCCGCCTTTGCGTCACCGGCTGTCCAACGTTATCGATGCGAAACGGACCTTTCCCGCCTCCCCCGCTTCGGCCCGCCACAAGGTAGCCTGCCCACCCCCGACGATCAGCCAAAGGCTTCCGTCCGGCGATGCACTGGCGACATCGGTGGCAGAAGGTAGGGCAATGCCGGATGGATGGGAATGATAATGGCCCAGCACGGACGCACCGCCTTCCCGCGCCGCGCGATGCGCCGCGATCAGTGTGGCGGGGTCGATTTCGAAATGGCGAGCGCGGTCGGCGGCGACGTTGGGTGCTGGGTGCACTTCGGCGATGTCCATTCCTTCCCCCAACAGCAAGCCGCAAATCTCTTCCCCGCTAACCGCCGCCGCAGTCATGATTTGTTCCAGTGTCGTCCTTGATATTCTGGCCCGCATTCCTACATGCATAGCCCATGGGTTCGGGGGTTTCCATCATCGAAGCGTCGATCGGCGAGGCGCAGCATGGGCTGCGGCTGGATCGGGCGCTTGCCGACCTGATGCCCGAATTGTCGCGCGAGCGGCTGAAGGCGCTGATCGCCGAGGGGCATGTGCGCAGCGAACAGCCGGGCCGGATCGCCGGGTCGATGAAAGTCGCGGCAGGCCAGTCCTATCTCATCGCCGTCCCGGAAGCCGCGCCGCTCGATACGGTGGCGCAGGATATCCCGCTGACTGTCGTGTATGAAGACACGGACCTGATCGTCGTGGACAAGCCTGCCGGCCTTGTCGTCCACCCCGCCGCCGGCAATCTCGACGGGACGCTGGTCAACGCGCTGCTGCATCATTGCGCGGGGCAGTTGTCCGGCATCGGCGGCGTGGCGCGACCGGGCATCGTCCATCGCATCGACAAGGACACGTCGGGCCTGTTGGTGGTCGCAAAGAACGACCGGGCGCATGAAGGGTTGGCGCGCCAGTTCAAGGATCACAGCATCGACCGTCTGTATGCCGCGATCGTCTATGGCCACCCCCTGCCCGCCAAGGGAACCGTAGAGGGCTGGATCGGTCGATCCGACGCCGATCGAAAGAAGATGGCGGTTCATCGGGAAGGACGCGGCAAACATGCCGTCACCCATTATCGCATCGAGGAGCGGTTGCGGGGCGCGGCGATGGTCGAATGCCGGCTGGAAACCGGGCGAACCCATCAGGTGCGGGTTCACCTTACACATCTGGGTCACCCCTTGATCGGCGATCCGCTTTACGGTAGAGAAAGAAAAGGTTTCAAAACGATACTGGAAACGCTGGGTTTCAAAAGGCAGGCATTGCACGCCAAAACGCTGGGGTTCATACATCCTTCGACGGATAAGCCCCTTATGTTCCAAAGTGCATTACCGACCGATATGCAGGAACTGTTAAGCGCGCTTCACGTATAGGTTGAGACAAGTTTGCGACGGCGTAGCGATGCCTCTTCTGGGTCCCGCCGCGCATGAAAGGGAAAGGTGACGACATGGCCAAGAGCAATGTCCCTGCGGTTCCGGCGCTGGGCGGTGAAGCCAGCCTCAACCGCTATCTGTCGGAAATCCGCAAATTTCCGCTGCTGACCCCAGAGCAGGAATATATGCTGGCGAAGCGCTATCAGGAACATCAGGATCCTGAGGCTGCGGCGCAGCTGGTGACGTCGCACCTGCGGCTCGTGGCAAAGATCGCCATGGGGTATCGCGGCTACGGCCTGCCGGTCAGCGAACTCATCAGCGAAGGCAATATCGGCCTCATGCAAGGCGTCAAGAAGTTCGAGGCCGATCGCGGCTTCCGCCTTGCAACCTACGCGATGTGGTGGATCCGTGCGTCCATCCAGGAATTTATCCTGCGGTCATGGAGCCTCGTGAAGATGGGGACGACCGCTGCGCAGAAGAAGCTGTTCTTCAACCTGCGGCGGATGAAGAACAATATCGAAGCGTTCGAGGACGGTGACCTGCGCCCCGAGGATGTCGCCAAGATCGCCAAAGATCTGGGCGTTTCCGAAGACGACGTGATCTCCATGAACCGCCGCATGGCGATGGGCGGCGATACGTCCCTCAACGTTCCCATGCGCGAGGATGGCGAAGGGCAATGGCAGGATTGGCTCGCCGACACCGATCCGCTTCAGGATGAACGCGTGGCGGATGAGCAGGAAAAGGTCTTGCGTCACGACATGCTGGTCGAGGCGATGGACGACCTCAACGATCGTGAGAAGCATATTCTGGCGGAGCGGCGGTTGGCCGAAGAACCCAAGACGCTGGAGGAACTGAGCCAAGTCTATGGCGTCAGTCGCGAGCGGGTTCGACAGATCGAGGTTCGGGCTTTCGAGAAGCTGCAGAAAGCGATGATGCGGATTGCAGGTGACCGATTGGGCCGGATGGCGAAGCTTGCTGCGGCCTGACACCCAGCCTGTTTTAGCGTGCGGAGGCCCCGGAGAAATCCGGGGCTTTTTCTTTGCCTGCTCGCCCGGCTTGAACCCGATGGCGGAGGCGCGTTACCACAGGCCATGACCGTCAAGACCGCTCCCCGCCGCCGCCGTTGGATATGGCTGCCCGTCAAGCTGTTGCTGGGCTTTGTGGCCCTGTCCCTGCTCATGGTGCTAATTTACCGCTTCGTGCCCCCGCCCGTGACATGGACGATGCTGTTCGATCCCAACGGCATCACCAAGGACTGGACGCCGTTGGAGGACATCGACCCCAACATGCCGCGCGCGGCGATCGCCGGGGAGGACAGCAAATTCTGCTCTCACCACGGGTTCGATGTCGATGCCATCGCCAAGGCCGCCGTTCACAATGCCAGTGGCGGGCGCATTCGAGGCGGATCCACCATCAGCCAGCAGACCGCAAAGAACGTGTTCCTCTGGCAGGGCGGCGGTTTTGTGCGCAAGGGGCTTGAGGCTTGGTTCACCCTGTTGATCGAAGCGGTGTGGGGGAAGCGGCGGATCATGGAAGTCTATCTGAACGTCGCGGAAACCGGCATCGGTACCTATGGCGTGCAGGCAGGCGCCCTCCGTTACTTCCACCATGGCGCCGCACGGCTGACCCGCGCGGAGGCTGCGAGGATCGCCGCCGTCCTTCCCCTTCCCAAGAAACGAGCCGCCATTGCGCCGAGCGGCTTTACGCGGCGGTACGGTGACACCATCGCGCGCCGCATCGGGGTGATAGAGCGCGATAGGCTGGACCGTTGCCTACGCTGATCGATCCTACGGTTTGCCTTACGAAAAAGGGCGGGGATCGCTCCCCGCCCTTTCGTTTGTCTGTGACGGATGCGCCTCAGAAAGTGAAGCGCGCACCCACGCGGATCGTGTAGAGCGACTGACGCGAATAGATCGTGTCGGTCGGAGTATTGGTCGGCGCGGAGTAGCGATACTGCGCGCAAGCCTGACCGGTGTTCGCCGTCTGCTGCGCTCCCGTCGGGGCCGTGCCGGTTGCGACCGGAGTCGTGAGGCACTGAGCGCGAACCGCGATCACATTGTACGGGAAGGTATATTCGCGGATCTGACCCCACTTCTTGTTCAGGAAGTTCGTGAAGTTTTCGATATCCGCGAACAAGGTGATCCGCGAGTTGCCAAGGCCTGTCGGGATTTCCTGGTCGACGTGAAGATCGATCTTCGTGAACCACTTGGAATTGAAGGCGTTGCGCGGTGCGATCCCGCCACGGAACTTGCCCAGCTTCGTGCTGGCGATCAGGCCGTCCAGATAGGTCTGGGTGGCGGCGCTGTCATAGGACACAAGCGGATCGTTCGGACCGGTCGGCACATAAAGCAGGTAGCGCGAATTCGAACCGGTCGTGCCGAAGATAGCGCTACGGTTCTGGGACGTGTCCTGCATCGTGTAGCTGTAAGGGCGGCCGATGCGCGTTTCGCCGAAGAGCGAGAAGTTGGTCTTATAGTCACCGAAGAACGCGTGGCTGAAGTTCACGCGATATTTGATGTTGTGCTTCACTTCATCGTTCGACGTGCCAAGCGCCGCGCCATTGGCGTCGAGGAACGCGCCATTGGCATAGTTGGACGATGCCGTCGACGAGGTCGCAGGGGCCTGGTCCGTGATATCCTGCCAAGTGTAGCTGACGCCGAGGTTCAAACCGAAATCGAAGCTCTTGTCGATCCGGGCCACCCCGACATAGCTGCGGCCCTTGGTCGTGTTGGTCAGGAACAGGTCGTTGTTGGCGTCGCCGAAGTTTGTGACCGACGCATAGCGGACGCGGCCATCGGGAGTGCGCAGCGCGGTCGGCACGACGCGAAGGTCGGTGAAAAACACCTGGTTGCGAACCGCCGAATAGAAGAAGTCGGCGCCGAAGTTCCAGCCATTGCCCAGGAACGTGTCCTGCGGAGCCCAGTCCGCAGACAGAGTGGCGCGCCACTGCGAGGGAACCTTGAACTTGTGATCCAGCGCGTTGGTGGGCGCGGTGACAGACGAGGCTGCATTGGTCACCAATGCGTTACCGGCGGCCGGGATCGTGGCACCGTTCACATTGCTCAGGACCGCGTTGCCGGTCGGTACGTCGGCACCGGTGATGCTGCCATCATTATTGCGACGCACGTCGATGGCATTCGACAGGAATCCGGTGTTCGAGAAGCTGTTCGAGACATAAACGTCCGGCGAGCCGCCCGCGAAAATACCGCCTCCGCCACGGATCGTGAGGCTGCTCGTCGGCTTGAAATCGATGCCTACGCGTGGCTGGAAGATACCGCGACCGTCGATATATGCGGTGTTCGAGAAACCGTAGCGATTGACGAAGTTCTGGTTGACCTCCGGACGGCTGTCACCGCCATAGATATCGTAGCGGGCACCATAGGCCAGCGTCAGCTTTTCGTTGATGCGCCAGGTGTCCTGGATACCGAAGGTGAAAGTCTGATAGCGGAAGCGCGCAGCGGCATCGTCCGGATTCAGCGACGGCACGGCATTTTGATACCGGAAGCGCTGTGCGTTACCTGCCTGGAAGTCGGCGATCGAGTCGAAATAATAGTCGCCCGCCGTCCGCTGAAGGAAGAGGTTGAAGATCTTCGTGTCGGAGAACTCGCCGAACACGCGCAGATCGTGATCGCCACGCGTCAGGCGACCGACGAGCGAACCGCCATATGTGCGGCTGGTCAGCGCGTTGGACTGACGCGAAATATCGGGACCGAAGCTGACCGAGCCGAAGCCCGGCTGGCAAGAAGTCGACGCGCCAGCGCCTGCCGAACCGGGATTGGAGCGATCCGAAGTCGGTGCCGTGCAGACCTGGAACTGCGCGAAGCCACGGCCCATCACCGGGTCCTGCCCACGCTTGTAATCCTTGTAGAAGGCGCGGACTTCGGTCGAAAATTCGTCGGTCCAGTCGGAATTGAGCTGGAAAACACCGGTGTGCAGGCGATTGGACGAGATGTAACCGTTGGATGCGAGGCCCAAGCCCGGATTACCGGTGGCGAAGGTGTTCTGGTTAAACTGGATCGAATCCTTGGTATACATGTATGTCAGCGACGCGCGCTGCGTATCCGAAAGGTTGGCGTCGAGGCGCGCCACCAGACGGTCGTCCCGGTCGTTGCTGTTGTTCAGAATGCCGCCAGTATCGTAGCCGTAGCGCGACTGGGCGATGTCGCGGATCTGCTGAACCTGCGCGTCGGTGATATTGGGGATGACGGTGCCGGCGTTGTTGCCCGCAGTGCCTTCCGCGATTGGCGTGCCAGCACGGATACGCTCGCCCGCGACCATGAAGAACAAGCGATCCTTGATGATCGGGCCGGACAATTCCGCGCCATAGTTCTTGAACTCGAAGTTGGGCAACGTAACGCGGCCTGTGGGCACGCCGGGGCCTGCCTTCGTCTTCTTGCCGGTCAATTCGTCGGACGAGTAGGCGTAGAAGCCTGTACCGTGGAATTCGTTGGTGCCCGACTTCAGAATGGCGTTGATCGCGCCGCCCTGGAAGTTGCCTTCGCGCACGTCGTAGGGCGCGACCTTGGTCTGGAACTGCGCGATGGCGTCGAACGGAACGGGCGAACGGCGGGTCGGCAGACCATCCGGGTTCAGGCCGAAATTGTCGGTGACGGGAACGCCGTCGATCGAGAAGCGGTTGTAACGTGCGTTCTGGCCGGCGAAGGACACGGCACGACCGCCGGTGGGGGTGTCATCCAGGCGCGCGAAGGGGTCGCGGCGCATCAGGTCGCGGACGTCGCGGTTGAGCGATGCGACCTGCGCGATGTCGGTGGCGGTCAGGACCGTGGTCGGACCCGACGACTTGAGGCCTGCGCCCTTGACGCTCGATGCGGTAACGATGATCGCGTCGCCGCCGCTTGCCAATTCGATCGGCAGTTCGAACGGCTGCGACACGACGGTGAAGATATCGGTGACATCGGTGTTCTCATAACCCGATGCGGCGACGCGGACGGTGAAGGGGCCGCCGACGCGCAGGCCCGTTGCGTTGAACGCGCCGTTGGCTCCGGTCGTCGCATTCACGGTCGTGCCCGACGGGATATGCGTAATGGTGACCGTCGCTCCAGCGACCGGTGTGCCTTCGGCAGTGACTGTGCCTCGGATCGAGGATGTGGTTTCCTGCGCATGCGCCGGTACGACCATGGCGGCGGTCATGCCGATGGAGGCGGCCCCCGCCGCCAGCAAAATCTTCAGATGCTTCATGTGACCCTGTTTCCCTTTAGAAGAGCGCCGTGCGAGCGCTCCGACCTCTTTGCCCCAATCGAGCCTTGCCGACCTTTGGCGGCTTCTGGCGACACCCCTGTGATGCTCCGATTGCATTTTTGTTACAACGGATCGTGCTCTTTGTCATAATGTGTCGGTCACGTCGCCGCGATACGATCCAGTCTGCGTGGTTTGCCCACAGAGCCTTGAATTTTGGCCATTTAGAGGGCCTTTTTATGCCCAGTTATACAGTGGTGCAATTTTGCAACGCGGCTGGAATTTTTGTGCGGCGCACGCTTGCCATACGAAAAGGGGCCGGCGTTGCCGCCGACCCCTGTTCATTTTGTTCCGAGATGTTCTCAATCAGGCGGCGTCTTCAGCCCGCTTTTCCTTCTCGCTAAACACGCGGATCGGTTCCTTCGTGCCTGCGACAACATCCTTGTCCACAACCACTTCGCCCACACCTTGCATCGAAGGCAGGTCGAACATGGTGTCGAGCAGGATCGCTTCCAGAATGGAACGTAGGCCGCGAGCACCGGTCTTCCGCTCAATCGCCTTCCGGGCAATTGCCGTCAACGCGTCGTCGGTGAAATTCAACTCGACATTCTCCATGTCGAACAGCTTTGCATATTGCTTCACCAGCGCATTCTTGGGCTCGACAAGGATTTTGACGAGCGCTGTGACGTCCAAGTCTTCCAGCGTCGCAATGACAGGCAAACGTCCGACAAATTCAGGGATGAGCCCGAATTTCAGAAGATCCTCCGGTTCGCTCTGACGCAGCAGCTCGCCGGTGCGGCGTTCTTCGGGAGCGGCGACATGGGCGCCGAAACCGATCGACTTGGCTTCCAGACGATCGCCGATGATCTTTTCCAACCCGGCGAAAGCCCCGCCGCAGATGAAAAGGATGTTGGTAGTATCGACCTGGAGAAACTCCTGCTGCGGATGCTTGCGTCCGCCCTGCGGCGGAACCGACGCAGTCGTGCCTTCCATCAGCTTCAGCAGGGCCTGCTGAACGCCCTCCCCCGACACGTCCCGCGTGATAGAGGGGTTTTCCGCCTTCCGGCTGATCTTGTCGATCTCGTCGATATAGACGATGCCGCGCTGCGCCTTTTCGACATTATAGTCGGAGGCCTGCAAAAGTTTGAGAATGATGTTTTCGACGTCCTCGCCGACATAGCCCGCTTCCGTCAGCGTCGTGGCGTCCGCCATGGTGAAGGGCACGTCGAACGTCTTGGCAAGCGTCTGTGCCAGCAACGTCTTACCGCAGCCCGTGGGACCGACGAGCAGGATGTTGGACTTCGCCAGTTCCACTTCACCAGGTTTCGAGCCATGGTTGAGACGTTTGTAATGATTGTGCACCGCCACCGACAGAACACGCTTGGCGCGGTTCTGGCCAATGACATAGTCGTCCAGCACATCGCAGATTTCCTGCGGTGTGGGCACGCCGCCGTCCTTCCGACCGACAAGACCACCCTTGGTCTCCTCCCGGATGATGTCGTTGCACAACTCCACGCATTCGTCGCAGATGAACACGGTCGGTCCCGCAATCAGCTTCCGCACCTCATGCTGCGATTTGCCGCAGAAGGAGCAGTAAAGCGTGCTTTTCGAATCGGAACCGGTAAGCTTAGTCATTCGCCATTCTCTCTCCCTTCCCGTCACGGCAGTATGCCGCCCATGGGGAAGGATTTGCTGGTGCAAAGGGCATCCTAGACTGCGGCACGCCCCTTTCACAAGGGTGATAGTGGCGCACCGCGGTAAAGAACCCCTTTAGCCGTCGGTTGTTTCAGCCAAAACGGGACGGCGATCGAACACTTCGTCGACGAGGCCGAAGGCCTTCGCCTCGTCGGCTTCGAGGAAGGTGTCGCGATCCATCGCCCGCTCGACCTCTTCCAGGCTCTTGCCGGTATATTTGACATAAAGGTCGTTCAGACGGCGGCGGATGCGCAGGATTTCCTTGGCCTGGATCTCGATATCGGACGCCATGCCCTGCGCACCGCCCGAGGGCTGGTGTATCATAATCCGACTATTGGTGGTCGCAAAGCGCATGCCCGGCTCACCAGCGGCGAGAAGGAAACTCCCCATAGATGCGGCCTGCCCTACGCACAGAGTGCCTACCTTGGGCCGGATATATCTCATGGTGTCGTGGATCGCCATGCCCGCCGTGACGACGCCGCCGGGCGAATTGATATACATCCAGATGTCCTTCTTCGGATTTTCCGATTCCAGGAACAGGAGCTGGGCGACGATCAGCGAAGCCATGTGATCTTCCACCTGGCCGGTGACGAAGATGATCCGTTCCCGCAACAGGCGCGAATAGATGTCGAAGCTGCGTTCGCCGCGGTTCGACTGTTCGATGACGATGGGGACCAGCGCGGCCATGGGGTCGGACATGATATCGGTCATTTTGCTCTTTTCCGGGTGATTGCTTTTGCCCACGCCCTACATCGGGACAAAAGAGGAATGGTTCAAGAGGGAAGAGGGACAGTCAGCTTCAGTCCCGCCGCGCGAAATCGGAAGGGGCGCGAACCGTGAGATAGGCAAGCCGCCGCACCTCTCGCCGTCCGCGCACGACCGTGTCGAGGATGAGGCCGCACATGATCGAGAGGGTGGAAAGGATCATGAGGCCCGTCACCAGGATGGCGGTCGGGAAACGCGGCACGAGGCCGGTATGGAGATAGGTGACGACGAGCGGCGCCGCCAGCCCCAGCGCCAGTGCGGTAAGGAAGGCGGAAATGATGCCGAAAAACAGAATGGGCCGCTCGATGCGATAGAGCGTGATGATCGTGCGCAGGATACGCCAACCGTCGCGATAGGTGGAAAGCTTGCTCTCCGATCCTTCCGGACGCGCACCGTAGCTGGTCATCACCTCTGCGACGGGCATGGCAAGCTCAAGCGCATGGACGCTGATTTCGGTCTCGATCTCAAATCCTGCGGACAGCACGGGGAAACTTTTCACGAACCGGCGCGAAAAGACGCGGTAGCCCGACAGGATATCGCTGAAACTGCGCCCGAACAGCTGTTTCAGCAGGCCGGTGAGCGCCCAGTTGCCGAAGCGATGGCCGCGCCGGTAGGCCGCTTCC
The DNA here is from genome assembly GCF_003248505.1 of Sphingobium sp. GTDB lineage: Bacteria > Pseudomonadota > Alphaproteobacteria > Sphingomonadales > Sphingomonadaceae > Sphingobium. The sequence goes on along the minus strand of NZ_QFOA01000046.1, from coordinate 2,173 downwards.
ACCTCGTCCCTGCGGCACCCCACAACCATGTCCAGATTGTCCGCGAGCATGGCATCGACCATGCGCGGGGCGGCGGCGGCTTCGTACGTGGCATCGCCATCCGCCATGATATAGATGTCGGCGTCCACGTCGGCGAACATGCGTCGCACGACATGGCCCTTGCCCTGCTGCGCGACGCGGCGGACGATGGCCCCTGCCCCGGCGGCCAGATCGCGACTGCCATCGGTTGAATTATTGTCGAAGACATAGATTTCGGCCTGGGGCAGCGCGCGGCGGAAATCCTCGACCGTCTTCACGATAGCCCCGGCTTCGTTATAGCAGGGCAGGATTACCGCAACGCGAGGCCCCACGGTTAGGGGTGCCGCATCCGTCCCCTCGCTGGCCGCTAGCGGAAATTCTTTCATGATCGACGCGTCCCCCGCTCTCATGCCGCAGCCATGGAGCATCATTCCTAACATATCGTCTGCCACGCCTTCCCGAAATTGAAAAGCGCCCGCACTTCATGGCGAAGGCGAGCGCTTTCTCATGCGACAGGTCGGGAACCGATCACTCGGCCTTGGCGGCGGCCTTCTTGGGGGCGGCCTTCTTCTTGGGCTTTTCCTCGGCGGCGGCGTCTTCCGCTACCGGTGCGTCCTTCTTGGCCGCAGTCTTCTTGGCGGCAGGCTTCTTCGCCGAAGCGTCCTCGCCCTCGACCGCCGGATCGGCTTCAGCCTCGGCAGGTTCCGCACCCTTCTTCTTGGGTGCTGCCTTCTTCGCCTTGGGCTTATCGTCATGATCGTCGTGATCATGGCCGCAGTCGGGGCCATGGACGTGGGGCTTCAGATCGCCGTCTTCCGCCTCGATCGCGGCTTCCAGCTCTTCACGGCTGACGGTGCGGTCGGTCACTTCCGCCTTGTCGAACAGGAAGTCGACGACCTTGTCCTCATAAAGAGGCGCACGCAGCTGAGCGGCGGCCATCGGGTCCTGACGGACATATTGCACGAAGCGTTCGCGGTCCTGCGGGCTGTACTGCTGCGCAGCCTGCATGATGAGACGGTTCATTTCCTGATCGGAAACGGTCACGCCATTGGCCTGACCGATTTCAGACAGCAGAAGGCCAAGGCGAACGCGACGCACGGCAATGGCGCGATAGTCGTCCTTCTCCGCTTCCATTTCCTTCAGCGCCGCTTCGGGATCTTCCTCATGCCCGGCTTCGTGCTGAAGCTGCGCCCAGATCTGCTCGAATTCCGCGTCGACCATGCTCGGCGGCACATCGAAATCATGAGCGGCGGCAAGCTGGTCGAGCAGCTTGCGCTTCATATAGGTGCGGGTGAGCCCGTTATGCTCCTGCTCGATCTGGCCCTTGAGCAGTTCCTTGAGCTTGTCGAGACCTTCAAGACCGAGCGATTTGGCGAATTCGTCGTCCAGCTTGGGCTTGTCGGCGTCGAGGATCGACTTGACGGTGATGTCGAAGGTTGCGTCCTTGCCCGCAAGGTGCGCAGCGCCGTAATCTTCGGGGAAAGTAACGGTGATCGTCTTTTCCTCGCCCTTCTTGACGCCGGTGAGCTGTTCCTCGAAGCCGGGAATGAACTGGCCCGCGCCGATCGTGAGCTTCACGTCCTGCGCGCTGCCGCCCTCGAACGCCTCGCCGTCGATCTTGCCGACGAAATCGATGGACAGCGTATCGCCGTCCTTGGCCTCATGGTCGGCGGGATGCTCCTCCAGGGCGCCCTGCTGGCTCGCGATCCGACCGGCGGCTTCGGTCACCTTGTCTTCGGGCACTTCGGCGGTCAGGCGCTCGAGCTTGAGGCCCTCGATGCTGGGCGTTTCGATTTGCGGCAGCACCTCGAGAGCGACCTTGATCTCCGCGTCCTTGCCGAACTCGAAATTCTCGTCCAGCTCGACCGACGGCTGCATCGCGGGACGCAGTTTCTGGTCGGCGATCAGGCGCTGGATGCTTTCCTGGATCGAATTGTTGAGCGCATCGCGCTGAAGGCTTTCGCCGTGCATCTTTTTGACGAGGTTAGCGGGCACCTTGCCGGGACGGAAGCCGGGCATGCGGACCTGCGGGGCAATCGCCTGCACTTCCTTTTCCACGCGGGCGTCGATATCCTTCGACGTGATGGTCACGGTGTAGGCGCGCTTCAGGCCCTCGTTCAACGTCTCGACAGTCTGCATCTCTTCTCTCAAACGC
>NZ_QFOA01000045.1 GCF_003248505.1 Sphingobium sp. | reverse complement strand
AAACCCCATCTTGACCCACCCCTGACATCCGAAACATAATCGCAAGGTGGGTCACTTCTCGATGAAAACCCCGGGTCACTTCTCAGCGGCAATCAACAGGGCCAGCTTTAACAACTGATCCGTTTCCGGATCATGGTGATAGTGCCGGTGAGTAATGTCCTTCAGAAAAAAATACATCTGCGATGGAAGGTATTCCGCAGCGAGTTTCTCTGCCGCAGTTAGTGGATCTGCTGTAGTGTCACGCCCGACAAACAGGCCGTCTTCAAACCATATTCGCAGTTCTCCGGTTCTGAAGAGAGCAAATTGGGCGACGTGGCATACTACCATCGCTTGAGCCTGAGCCGTTCGCTTGAGAACGGTCTCAGATAAATTATCTATGAGGAGATCTGTGACAGTGCCAACCTCGCTGGCTTGAGCCAACGCAGCATCAATGGCGCGATCGATCTCGGCTAAGTAGGATTTCCTGCTACGGCTAGCCGCTGCATCAGAATCGCGAGGGACAACAAGAATGGCTCCACAGAGCGCGCCATTTTCCTCAGGACGCTCGTCCACCGCGCCGTCCTTCAAAAACGGAGTGCGCGCTCGCGTAGTCCGCGCGACCAGAATGAAGTCTTGCGTTACCGACCGCCGCAGAACACCTACAATGTCCCCAGGTAGCGGGAAATCCTGAGCAGATCTTTGCGTGTGAAGAACGACCGTCCTCTGGCCAGTAGTCGAGCTACGATAATTGATTGAATGGGGGTGTGCTTTGGAGCACATCAGCCCAAATGACAAATGGCCGGATACGTTTGGAACCCAGCCCACATAGCTGTGCTCACATCCTATCTATGGATAAGCACCGATGAGAGGCAGGGTAAAAGGATCAGTCACAACGCGCCGAATAACTGCGCGAAGCTCTTAGATCAATTCAGAAGAGGGTGCTCTGGTCTGACGCGCATGCACCAATTTGCCACCCTTAGCCTTCAACTCGATGCCTTCTAGCTCATGCATCGTTGCGCCAAAAGTAGTGCTAGGCAAACTTCCCGATACCCAAGTCCGTAGCCCATAGCGCTTGCGACGAAGGCGAGCGATGTCCTGCTTACCGCTACGAAGTGCGCTTACAAAAACGGTTGCAAGTATTACGGCCAAGAAGCCAAAAAGCACCGACACGATGGTAGCTGCTATCTGCATCTTGCCTAGCTGATCGCTCCCAGTTTCTAATGCTGCCGTCAGAGCATGGCCCCGAATCGTGCGAACGGCACATATATAAAACGAAGGAATGCTGCAAGGCGTTCCACGTCTAACCGAAAACGGTTTATGTCAAGCGATTCTAAATGGGTCAAAATCGGTGTGCTGGTAAACGCACTTTGATAGAGGAGGAGCACTCCTTTTCGTCCTAGAGAATACATCCGATCCGAAGTGCACTGGCTTGCACGCATCCCGACAGACGATACGCTGTCTTCTCATACAACTGGAGATGAGAATGGCGTTTTTCCCTGCACAGCTTTTTACGGTGAAGCCCTGCAGCGAGGTGCGCGAAATTGCCCTTGCGAAGGAAATCAGAGACGACAGCGACCTTCTGCTTCTGACCGGAGACACCTCCCATCTGGGAATAGTTCTGACAGGAAGTTATGCCGGTAGAGGCTACGGCATGGCCGACATCCGCTCTGACGCCCATCTGATCTGCGAGGGTGTAGAATTTGAGGTTGATCTCGACTCTGCATTTCAGCCCGCTTTCATCAGGCAGCCTGCTGGCGCTTTAAATCTATCTGCCTCCGGCCTCTCAATCTCCTTCATCAAGAAGGACGGCCACGGTTTCGACAAGTTGATGCTGTCGAAATTTGGTGAGCAAAACGGCTCGACAACCACGAAGGATGATTCTGTCGGTTTCACGTCGTGGCGTCTGATCAAGCGCGTCGGCGACCAAGTCTACCCTCTGTTCGAGTTTAAGGCCGCTAAGGTGGCTGATCGCTGAGCTTTTCCGGGGGGCGACATGAAGACATTTCCATTCCTCGCTGCGCTGCTAGCGCTGACCGCTTGCAACAAAACGCCCATGGGGCGCGCCGATGAAGCCTTTGACCTGGCAGACGCAGCACAGGCGAACGCGCGAACCGCTCTCAGCCGTGCGGAAGATCTCGAATCCAAGATCAGCGATCTCGAAAGCGAGAAGTCTCAGCTGGAAACAAAGCTGGACGAGCTGGAGGCGAAGATGGAGCAGCAGCGCGCGGAATTTGAAGATTATAAGCAAGGCTCGGTGCAATGGCATCACAAGCATGGCGGGTATTAAGCCGACAGCCCTCCGAGTTAGCGCGCGTCCAGCACAAACCCAGCCGGCGGCGGATCAGTGGCGAAGCCCGCTGGCGGTGGCGGCGTGTTTCCGCATTCTTCGAGCGGGCGGACAATGCCGTCCGCCTCGAAATGCTTCAGATCTTCGCCGATTGCGGGTGGCCGGCTGTCACCGGCCCCGGCGGATGGCGTATCGTTACATCCATCCTGCTACCGATCGACGCCGGTCACGACCGCTCGGGAAACTTCATGACAATCGCGTCGGCGCTTGCCCGCGCCGCAGGATCGCCCCTGTCACGGTGCGCTTTCGATATGTTTGTCGGGGCCGGGGGCGCCTTTCGCGAGCGTGCCGGGATTGCCCGCGATTTGCGAAAGCAGATGGCGCGTGGCCTGCGCCAGTTGCGGGTCGTCGCCACCAAGGCTGGCTTGGGCGTCGAACCCGATCTCGACATCGGGCGCCACGCCCTTGCCCTCCACGACCCACGACCCGTCGGTCGCCCCCAGCGCATATTGGGGTACGTTGGTTTCGGTCCCGTCGATCAACGGCCCGGTCGATCCCGTGCCCACGGTGCCGCCCCATGTCCTTTTGCCATAGATCGGCCCAAGCCTAGCCTGACGCCATTCATAGGCCATGGTATCGCCGTCGGACATTGTCGCTTCGTTCACCAGCAGGCCAAGCTTCCCTGTAAATACCTGCGTGAAACCACCCCAGGGATAGGTTGTGGGATAGTCGATGCCCTTCACATGCCCGGTCGTCAGAAAGGGGCGGCCCAACCGGTCGATGATCAGCGGCGATCCGCTGCCACCCAGATTACCGCGAATGTCCACGATCAGAGCATCCTTGCGAATCTGGCCGAAATAGCCGCGAGCAAATTCTGCCAGCCCCTGAGGCGACATGGCGGGAATATGGACGTAGCCGATCCGTCCGCCCGACACGCGATCGACCAGCATCCGGTTGCGTTCGCTCCATTCGCGATAGATCAGCCCTTCCTGATTGGCGATCGGCTTCACCACGACGAACCGGGGCGCCTTGTCGCCCTCATGCTGGATAGTCAGCACGACTTCCTTTTCTGCCTTGCCCAGCAACGCCTGTGACGGATCGCTCTGTTCGTCCAGCATTCGCCCGTCGATAGCCAGCAGCCAGTCGCCCTGCCGGACGCCCTTGCCATAGGCGGCAAGCGGGGAACGATAGATAGGGTCGACCGGATCGCCCGGATAGATGTGAGCGATCCGCCAGCGCTGTGCGGCTTCGTCGAACGCAAGTTGCGCGCCAAGGGCCGCCGATCCGGGCAAGGCTGGCTGCAATTCGTCGCGCCCATCGATATAGGCATGCCCAACATTGAGCTCCGACACCATTCGCCCGATCAGTTCGGTCAGGTCGCCGCGACTGCCGATCCGCGGCAATTCCTTGCGATAGCGCGTGCAGATCGCAGCCCAGTCATAGCCGTGCATGGCAGGGTCGTAGAAGAAATCGCGATAACGACGGCAAACCTCGTCGAGCACCGCGGCCCATTCCTGGCGCGGGGCCACCGTGCCCGTCATGCGATCGATCGCCACCGGCGCGGTCTTGCCCGTGGCGCTGTCGAGCAGCGTGAAATCCCTGCCCTTGCGGGTCAGGATAGTTCCAGTCCACCGGCTGAAGGAATAGGCGTCGAACGGCGCGCCGACGACACGCGGCTCCTTCTTCCCGAAGGAATAGGCATTGAGTTGATAGCCATCGCTTTGCGAAGCTGCCGTCGTGACGAACAGAATATCTTCCTTCGTCACCGCGAACCCGTCGATGTCGCCATTGGCGACAGGCGAGCGCAAGCCCCGATCCAGCAGCCCCTCGAATTCGATCGTCGCCAGGGGCGCGGGGCGCTGGTCCTCATTGTCCGACTGAAAAGGATCGGGCAGGCCGTTGCGCAGCGGCAGCACGGCGATCGCCCGGTTGCGCGGAACCTGAAAGTCCCACTCGCGTCCGTCGAACCTGGTAGCGACCGACCGCTCGCTCAGGCTGTAGAGATAGTTGCCGTCGGCTGAGAATGCAGGCTGCATCGCGTTGTAGAGTGCATCGCTGGCGGCGAAGGTCTGGCCCGTGACGGTGTCGAACAATTGGATCTGGCCCATGTCGGTCGGGCCGAACCGGGTGTAGGCCAGATAGCGGCCATTGGGCGACCAAGTGTAATCGTGAACGAATACGCTTGCACTGCGTCCGGCTTCCCTCATCTGGCCGGTCGCGATCCTGACCAGGTAGAGCGCGCCGTCCTTGCCCGAAAGGGCAATGCGGGTTCCATCAGGGGACCAGACGGGATGGGAAAAGCGGTTTCGATTGCCTTTCGTCACCTGCCGCGCTGCCCCCCCGTCTGCCGGGACGATCCATAATTCCTCTTCGCCGCTACGGTCTGAAATGAAGGCCACCCACCGTCCATCGGCGGACATGGCGGCTTCGCGATCCTGTGCGTCGGAACTGGCCGTCAGCGCGCGGACGGGTGCGTCGCCGGTCCCGACATCGAAGATATCGCCGCGCGCCGCCACGATCGCGCGCTTGCCGTCCGTTCCCGGCTCGAAGCCGTCGATCGCGCTGGCGTAGGACATGAAATGCGGCCGCGCCTGAAGATCTTCTGCGGCCACGCTGATATGTTGCTGCTGCGCCTGTGCCGTCGCCGGGTCATAGCGCCAGATGCGGCCCATCACTTCATAGACGATCGTGCCGTTACGGTCAGCCGATGCCCACATCGCGTCGCTGTCATGATGCGTGACCTGCGTGGCTTCGCCCGAACCTGGGTCCTGCCGGAACAGGTTCATGGGTCCATTCCGGTCCGACAGGAAGAAGATGCCCTGCCGCGTCCAGATCGGGTCGCGTTCAGTCGCGTCGGTGCGGGTGAATTGGCGTGCCTTGCGGCCTGCCCGGTCGAATATCCAAAGGTCCTGCGCCCATCCTCCGCGATAATGCCGCCACGTGCGAAAATCGCGGGACCAGGGCGAATAGAGCAGTTGCGATCCGTCGGGCGACAGCACCCCGGCGCCTGCACGCGCCGTGCCGACGGGGCGGATTGTCCGCCCGGCGACAGTCACCGTGTAGAGATTGCTTTGCGACAGCATCGCCGCATCCCGCATCGAACGGAAGAGGATGGCGTTTCCATCGGGTGTCCAGCCCATGACCTGATTGTCGTTGCCCCATCGCGCCGAGAGGCCCTTGCGCGCCGGGTCGCTGGTCAGGCGTCGCGGTTCGCCACCCTCGGCAGACATGACATAGACCTGATCTTCACCGTCGATGCGGCCTGTGAAGGCTACGCTTTTGCAATCGGGAGAAAATTTCGCAAAATACTCGGTGCCCGGACTGCTGGTCAATCGCCGGGCCTGTGCCGCCTGCCCGTCCTGGAGCCACAGATCGCCAGCGAAACTGAACATGATTTTTGTCCCGCACACGTCGGGATAGCGCAGGAACGGGTCGCTGGCTTCGACATTTTGCGCAAGCGCGGCGGAGTGCAAGAACGCGGCGAGAGATAGCGTCGACAGCCAGAATTTGGTCATGAATGGATCTCGAATAGGGGGGGTGGGGCAGGGCCGGCGGGATGGCGCCTCCCCCGCCCCCGCTGGGGTCAGAAGCCCTGATTGATCCGCAGGAAGAAGCTGCGTCCCGTTAGGTTATACTGGTTCCCCGCCACGGAACCGATCCGGTAGGTGAAGGCATCGGGTCCGATCACCGGCGGCTTGCGGTCGAACAAATTGCTGATGCCCACCAGCAACGTGGTTTTCTCCAGAAGCTGATAGCGGATCGACGTGTAGGCGGTCACATAAGCCGAAACCTTCAGCAGTTCGCGGACTTCGGCGAAGTCGTTGGCGTTTCCGTAGGTGTCGCGGCCCGCATAGGCGCCGTAGAAGGCGAAGTTGGTCGTACCGGGCAGGAACGATCCCTGTTCCATCCAATAGCGGGTATCATCGACCTTGCCGACATAATTGCCGCCGAACGTCCATGTCAGCTTCTTCCAGTTCAGCCGCGCCTCCGCATAACCCGTGAGCTTGGGGAAGCCCGACAGCCCATTGCGTTCCAGCGTCGGGCTGAGCGCGTCGCGCGTGACCGAGTTTTCCAACGCCCGCGTTCCCCGCACTTCGACCTCGACATTGGTGTCGGTCGCCATCGGCACCGCGAACTGTACGGCGAAGTCGATGCCCCGCGCGCGCTGGCGGGACAGGTTGAGATAGCGGTTGTTGACCGTCGTGATCGCCCGCGTCACCGGGTCGCGCGTGATGCGGCTACAGAAGCTGTTCCGCTGATCCCCGGCCAGATTGTAGCAGTTGTTGATGATGTTGGTGACGCCAAAGGTGTCGACTTCGTTATTTACCTTGATGTCATAATAATCGATCGCGATCTGAAGGTTCGCAAAGCCGGGGCGGACGACGATGCCGGCATTGAAGTTGGTCGATGTTTCCGCCTTCAGCAGCCCCTTCCCGCCGCCGCTGACCCCGGTGATGCCGGTGTTGAACGGCGCGAAATCGGGTGCGAAGCCCTCCGCCCGGCAATTGGCGATGACTGTCGACGTCGCGCCATCGCCGTAACGCTGGCACGGATCGGTATAGTTGAAGAAGGAACTCTGGTCGGCAAGGTTCAGTTCGTAGATGGTTGGCGCCCTGAACGATGTGCCATAGGACGCGCGCAAAGCGATTTCCGGGATGATTTCCCACGCCCCTGCAACGCGGTAGGTGGTGTTGGAGCCGTAGGATTTATAGTCGGTGTATCGCGCCGATCCCGTTACGCGCAGGCTGTGGAAAAGCGGCTTGTCGGCCAGGATGGGAATGCCCACTTCGCCGAACGCTTCCTGGACCGTGTCCGAACCTGCGGTCCGACCAGCGGTCGAGAAGGCGAAATAGTTCGCGTTGCGCGCGTTATAGCCCGGCGTATCGTCGAGGTCGTCAGTGCGGACCGCAAAACCCAGCACCGCTGACACTTCGCCCGCAGGCAGCGTAAAGAGCGGCCCGGACATGCTGCCTTCGAACGCAAACTGGTCGTATTTGGTGTGCCCTTCCTCATAGCCTTCCAGAAAATTGCGCTCCGCATCGGTCCAGTTCTGATCGACCAGGAATCGCTTGCTGAGCCAGGGAATGGACACGCACGGCGTCGGTCCTGAAACCCTGATCAGGCTGGCGTCGCAGGCGACGCCCGGCGCCGACGCAGCATTCACCCGGTCGAGATAGTAGAAGGTCTGGCCATATGTCCCGCGCGACAGGCCCAGCCGTCCGCTTATGTCGTAATTCCATTTGCTCAGCGCGCCACCGGCGAACTTCCCGCGCAGGCCGATCGTGGACTGGAAAAAATTGACTTCCTGTTGGGCGCGGAACGGGCGGACGATCTGCGGCCCGACATCGCCGCTGGACCGGCCGCCGCTCAGGTTGATGAGCGCCTGGCCCACCACGTTGTTGGGATTGGTCGCGGATAGGAAGGGATAAAGGAAATACCAGCTGTTCGAGGTCGATTTACGGTTGGAATAGAGTGCGCTGACATAGAATTCCGAACTATCCCCAATCTGCACCCCGGCCGAAAAATAGGCGTTGATCCGCTGCAATGGCGAGACGGAATCCGCATTGTCATAGGCGCTGCTGCCATTGGGGGAATAGGGGAAGGTATCGGGAAAGCCGCCCCGGTTCGCGCGCACCCAGTCGAGCAGCGGAGCGGCGGCGGGGTTGCCCGGCACCTGAAGGCCAAGCGCTGCCGGTGGATAGGGTCCGTTCGCCTTCGTCGGATCGTAGATGAAGGCGCCGCCGTAAAAAAACTGGTCGAAGAAGATGCCCGTCGGATTGTGATTGAGGCAGCGAAAATTGCCGCTGCGATCCCGCGCGTCGACCCGATCTCCGCTGGCCGGGTCGTAGACGAAATCCTGCCGGCATGCCGTCCTTGGCCGGTCCTTCATATCGAGCTCATACTGCTTGTCGAATTCAACGGCGGCGTTGACATAGAAATTGTCGTAGTTGCGCCCCCAATAGGCGCTTGCCTGCACATATCGGCCGCCGGTTTCCTCCGGCAAGCGGGCAAAGCCGCTCAACTCAAGGCCATTGCCGCCTTTGCGGGTGATGACATTGATGACGCCCGCGATGGCATCCGATCCGTAGATCGACGATGCGCCGGTGGTCAGCACCTCTACCCGCTCCAGCGCGACCGAAGGGATGACGTTGAAATCGACCGGCGCGACCTGGCTTCCCGTGCCCGATGGAGCGATCCGCTGGCCGTTCAGCAGCGTAAGCGTGCGCGTGGCGCTCAGGTTTCGAAGGCCGATCGAGTTGACGTTGGCGCCGCCCAGAACGACCGATCCGCCCGCCCCGGTACCGGACAACTGGTTGTTGATCTGCTGCGTTCCCGATGCGGCGGTGGCGCGGGACAGCATTTCCGCGACCGTCGCATTGCCAGCCGATATGCTGGCCTGCGGCCGCAGCACCTGCACAGGCGCCAGGATCGAAAATTCAGAGGGCAGGCGCGAACCTGTGACGACGATCGCGCTGGACTCTCCCGCGTCGACCGCCGTCTTGGGCGTGCTGGATGCTATGGCATCGCCGCTGGATGCCGGCTCTTCAGAGGATATGCCCTGGGCATGGGCTGTCACGCCATATGCCAACGACAAAGCGACAACGAACGGCGAAATTCCCGTAAATCTGGTCCTCATGATCGGCCCCCATTAAACCTGTGGAGCCCATTGCCCCACCCCCCGCCCGCCAATTGGAATCACGAAGGTACATGGAACGATAGCAGCAAGCCCAAACCAGTTCTCGGCAAACATCGTATAATTTTGGCTTTATTTTGTTAATTTCTTACGCCATATCGCTGATTCATGACAGAAAACGATATCCATATCCCTGATCGCCTCGATTATAGAATCATGCAGATTCTGGCGACGGAGGCGCGATCCAGCGATGTTGCCATCGGGGAACAAATCGGCCTCTCCAGCAACGCGGTGGCCCGTCGCCGCAAATTATTGGAAGATCGCGGCTTCATCGGACATTATGCCGCCGCGTTTGATCTTGAGTTGATGGGATACGGCACCCTAGTCATCGTTCAGTTCGAACTGGTGTCTCAATCGGACGAGGCGCTCAGAAAATTTGAAATGGGTATCCAGTCCTGTCAGTCGATATCGAAATGCTGGTTCATATCCGGCGACATCGATTTTCTGGCAATTTTGCATGTTCCATCGCTGAACGACTACGATGAGACGTATCGTAAGGAGCTTTCGACTTTACCAAATGTCTCTAAAATACGAAGTTCTTTGGCGTTACGGAAGGTTATGGATCGATCAATTGCGCCCAGAATTATTTTTCCTGCTCCGCACAGACTGCCAGGATAAACGGCTGGAAAAGTATCGATAAAGCCTATTGGGGAAATTATTTCATTTCGGTTAGCCCGCGCAGTACTGGCAGCGTCACGCAAAAAGGACAGACAGCCCACTCGTGCCGTACGCGCGACAGCGCCCCGTCGCCGCCTTCAATGCGGTCTATACAGTAGGAGACAAACTCGCGAATTTCTGATCATGGGGCGTGCAGGTCGCAAGTGGCGCGCGGCGTGGACGGCGACGATATGGGATTATAGACTTGGGCAAAATCGCGCTTGTCACGAACGATGAACGACGCCGTTTGCCGAATGACCCGGGGCTTGACCATCAGATCGCCGAATATCGGCTGATAACCGTAGTTCAATTCCACATACATCACGCCTGAACGTAATGGAGCGTTTATAGTCTCCGTTCCCGATCCCACACCGAGGGGAACGTCAGTGCCCTTGCCCGCTTCATCGGCAGACGTTCCGGCATTTTTCGACGTGGCGTAGCGCGACTCATACTCGGCACCGGATTTTGCACCCATGCATCGTTGCCAATGGATGCGTTGAATCGGGCTGCTATCGTAACTTTGCTGCACATATTCCAAGCTGCTGACGGTGACGCGGCCATTTTTCGCAAGGTCTATTCCCGCGCCTTGCAATCGGGCACCTTGAAGCACGTCATTGATATCCAGTTCGCGCAACTGTACCGTTGTCGAAGAAGTTGCGAACCCGACGCGCGAAGCGTTGTCGGCCAGCGTCAGGGCGATCTGGTTGATCTTCATGACCGTCAATGCCTGATTGGCGATTTCCAGCCCGTACAGACCGATCGCCAGCACCAGGGGAGAACCCAGCGCAAATTCCAATACCGCAGTCCCACGCGCTTCAACGGCAAAGCGTGCGACAGCCCGGCGGCCGGCAGCATAAATGCTGAGCGGCGATAGCGTCATGTGCACACCTCGGCTGGAACGACTATATCCTGCGCTGCATAGGGTTGGTTCTTCAGCAATGTGCTGACGCTGATGGTCGTCGCGGTGCCCCCGCCCGCTCGCCACGGCAGCGGAAAAATCCGCGCGAACGTCAGCCTGAACGTATAGAGGGTTACATCGTCCGACCCGCCCTGACCGACCCTGCCGGCATCCGGATTCCACGTTCCGTTGCCGTTGATGTCCGTGAAGCACTCCTTGGGGTCGCGAACGGCGTTGCCGTTATTGTCGACAAACGGTTCGGGTCGAACCTGGGCGAATGCCGTGTAGGTCCTCCGCGTTGCGCACCATGTCCCGGCAGTCGGGTTCTCATCGCACGATTGGCTTGGGGTTTTCATCATGCGCGCCAAAGCGGAGACAACCGTCGCATCGATGTCGTCCGCGGCTTCGCCACCGCCCTGAATGGCTGAATCCCGTCCGGCTTTCTGCACTGCGCCTGTCAGGATGCTGGTCGCATAGAAGGTATAAAGCAGGTCGCTTAGGCCCATGATCATGACGATCAGGATCGGCGCGACAAACGCGAATTCGACAAGGGTTACGCCCCGCTGGTTGCCAACCAGGCGTCGAAGAACCTTGCCTGCCATCACTGCGCGATCCGCAAAGTGGCGATATGCTCGGCTATGATCTTGAACTTTTCCGACAGGTCAGGACCAGAGGTGGTGGTCAGCGCCTTATCGGCGGTCGTCGCGCATTGCTGCATGGTCGCGACTGCTCCGGTGGCAATGGCCACGGTCCAAATCTGGATGTTTCTCGACTTGGCGGCCTGGCACGCGGCAAGGAAGCGCTGTTCGTGGAGATAGGTCAGCGTCCCGCCGTTCTTCCCCGGGCCGATACGCTTGTCCAGCGCTTCCTGCCCATACATCGAATAGAATTTGGTCTGCGGGGCCATGACACCGTCGGTCAGGAATATGATGACGCGGTTGGGCGTATTGCGTCCAGGCCACGCCGCCGTGTCTGCGCTCCAGGGGCCGCCGGGCGACATCAGACGCCCACCCCAGATCATGCCGATGTCGTGGTAGGTGCCGCCCATCGGCGCGAAGTCCACGGCATTGATGTAGCGGCTGACATCATCCCGCGTCATGACGCCCAGTCGTTTGACAGGCTTTGGACAGGTCGTAACGTCCTGAAAATTCGGGTCGCTCGATGAAAGCGTATCGAAATTCCAGAAGCGCCCCTTGGACGACACGTCCTGTTCGCCGATGGACTGGCCGGCCCCCATCGCAGGGCGACGATATTCGATGGTCGGCAGATGCGGCCACCAGCGTTGCGCGCCGGTCGGTTTCAGGTCCGGATCGATTTCGGGGGGCAAGGTCGAAAAGTCGGCGGAGCCCGGGCTCGATGTCGCACTCTCGATGCAACCGGCCCATTTGACCGCCTCGCCGCCGGTCTTGGTCGGGTCCTTCATGGTTCGACCCGCTACCAGGGGGCTGACGTCGACTGGCTGTCGGTCATAGGTCCACACAGGACCGGGCGTCCCGGCATCCGCAGTGGCAACATAGCGGGTCTGGTAGTAGGGCCTGTCGAGCGAACCGCCCGATCCGACGAGGAAACCCGGCGAAACATCCAGGATCGCCTGTCCTACGTTGACCGACGAGGAATAGGGCACGAAGCCGTATCGCACATGGGTCGATGCATCCGCATTCGCCGCAAACGTATCGTAGAAGGCAAGCACCGCCTTGCGCAGCGCCGCAATGCGCGAATCCGCAGCTTCCCTGACGGAAAGGCCCGTGGTCCCGGGGTAGCCGGCAGGGATGGAATAGTTTGCGATCCCGTCCGAACCCGGCCGCGTGTAGCGGCTGGCATCCCCCTGACTATCCGTAAAATTCCCGCAATCCATATTGGCCATCGTCGGTGGACAAGCCATGGATCCGGTCACATCGAGGACGAACAGCACATCGGTGTCGGACACATCGTAGCGCGCAGCGCACGTAACGTTGACGACGGCATCCTTCGCGCCGAAAAACCCCATGACGGTCATTGGAACGGTCGTTGCGGCAATCCCCGAAACGTCGCTTTCATTGGCCTTGGCGGGCGTGAATGTCGTGTTGCCGGTGCCGAGCCAGCCGTCGGGAAAGTTATTCCGGAAAAACGCTTTCGCCTGGTCTCGAGCGGCGGGTTCCAATATCGCCGACGTGCTGGCGATCGTCATATATTTTCGTCCGGCGAGCACCCCGGCGTCGCACGCCTGCTGAAGTCGCGCCTTGACCGCATAGGTTCGAGCGACATCGATGGCGCTGCCCGCAAGACCGAGGACCGGGATCAGGGCAGCCGCCAGGATCGCAAGGACGTTTCCGCGACGGTCCGCCAACAGGCGCATCAGGAAACCGGACGGACGGGCCCGTTTCGGGATTATGCGGATAATAGCAAACGGCATCGGCGCCTACCTTCGCGTCAGGCATGTCTTCGCATGCGGTCGATGCCCTTGGATATCCCGCAATCCTTAAATTTACGGAAATATTTGATTAGTGGATTATGAATTTATATGAGAATTATGGCGACACGGATTTAGCGGTGCCCCGCCGCTGCCTATTATCGGCCCATAACAGCATGATTAGCTTATACATATCTCGATCACAAGCTTCTTAGACAGTATAGCGGTGGACTGCGCATTGAGCCTCAGCATCGAAATGTGCAACGGCATCATGCATATTTGAATTACAGGGGTAGTTTAGGATTCTCTGACGGATAGGGAGCAGGATAAGCGTATGACCGTGGTTGCAGGACAAGTCGATCATGCACGGCAGCGGCTGCGGCCTGCTAATTTGGGCGCCATATACGGGACCGTGGTGGCGCTGGGACGTCACTGTAGTCGGTTGTTTGCTGCCCTGTATGGACCCCATCCGGGACGCATGAAGGGTGTAGACGGTTTGAGGAGCGTTTTCCGTCTGGGCGCTGTTGCACTCCTCACGAGCGCAACGCCTGTCATCGCGCAAGACA
Source organism: Sphingobium sp. (assembly GCF_003248505.1). Classification (GTDB taxonomy): domain Bacteria; phylum Pseudomonadota; class Alphaproteobacteria; order Sphingomonadales; family Sphingomonadaceae; genus Sphingobium. Next base: position 13,496 of record NZ_QFOA01000045.1, on the reverse strand, counting down.
GCCATTCGCTTTTGGCGCCGGATCGGTATGAGCAGATCGGCGATGACGTCGCAGCCATAATGACGGCGCGCGCCATGTCCGCCATCGATCGACCGCCTGCTCCCCTGCCCCATGTGCATACGGAAGGAACGCTACCGGGGCAGGGCATTCGTGAAGCGAGCGCGAAGGCAAGGCAGGATCTCCAGATCGCACTGGATTTTGCGGTAGCATGGCGCACGAGCCACGACCGGCGCTATCTGGCGCAGTTTACGCGTTATCTGTCAGCCTGGCTCGCGACGTATCGGATTTCACTGAATCCGATCGACGAAACCTGGTTCGACCGGCTGATGCTCGCCACCGACCTGGTCAAGCCCGATCTCGATCCTGCGCAACGACGTGCGGTCGATGCCTTCTGGCGGCAGATGGCGGAAGGATATCTGGATGCCATGCAGGCGCCGCGGTCTCATCCGCACACCAACTGGCAGAGCCATCGTGTCAAGCTGGCGACGCTGGCGGCCTATCAGTTGGGCGATGCCGCCCTGATAGCCCGCGCACGCACGGCGTTCCGCGATCAGGTGACGGCTAACATCCGCCCGGATGGGTCGGTGTTCGACTTTTACGAGCGCGATGCCCTGCATTATGTGGTGTACGATCTCGATCCACTGCTGATGGCGGCAATCGCCGCGCAGCGTCATGGCGAAGACTGGTATAAATGGCGCTCGCCCAAGGGATCGAGCCTCGCTGGCGCAGTCTCCTGGTTGATGCCTTATGCGGACGGAACCCTCAAACATGTGGAATTCGTCCATTCCAAGATAGCGTTCGACCTGGAGCGTGCCGCCGCCGGCCAAAAGCAGTTCGCGCCGCATGAATGGGATCCAGCCGGAGCGGTGGATACGTTCGCGCTGGCGGCGCTGTGCGATCCTTCGCTGCGGCTCTTTGCGTCGTCCCTTTCGAAAAGGACAGAAACGCCCGTGCAGGATTGGCTAAGGCTTTTGTGAGCGCCCGACCGGTGTCGCCAATTTGCGTGCCCCCCTCACGCGTCTTTTCGAATCGGCACGCCGATTTTCTTCAGACAGGGGGGCACAGCACGGACGCCGTCCCCCCGTCATAAAAATTCATTCAACTATCCCGCGTTGCGCCCCGTCGCGCCGCCAAGTCCCTGGATGGCTTGATCGGGCAATAACGTGCCGCCCTCACACGCCACTAAGTGGCGGGGCGAAGGTTTCACGATGACAGCCGACGACGACATTGGCATGCCGAGGAACTTCAGCTTTTCGGCAGTGCATAGGCCAGGGTATAGTCCCCATAGCGTGTGCCCAGTGCGCCATGCCCTCCTGCGGTGATGACGATATATTGTCGGCCGTCGCGCCCACGATAGGTCATCGGGGTTGCCTGCGCCCCTGCCGGCAGGCGCGCCTTCCACACCACCTTTCCGGTATTGAGGTCGAAGGCGCGCAGATACTGGTCGGTCGTAGCGCCGATGAAGGCGAGCCCGCCCGCAGTGATGATCGATCCACCGAGGTTGGGCACGCCCGTCTTGATCGGAACGCCAAGATGCGAACCGAACAGGCCGGTGTCGCGCGCCGTACCGAGTACCTTCCTCCACAGCACCTTGCGGGTGCCAAGGTCGACGGCGGTCAGATGACCCCAAGGCGGCGCGACGCACGGCGCACCGAAAATGCCGACCCAGGCCTTCACCACCGCGACATAGGGGGTGTTATACTGCGTCTGCAGCTGCGCCTGCATGGCATTCTCGCCGCCCTGCTTCTGCTTCATCAGTTCGGCGACGCGCGGATCGTCCCGTTTCATCAGCCACAGCTTGAACGGCATCTCCATCGTGTTGACCGTCATCACGCCACGCACCGGATCGACCGCCGCGCCGCCCCAGTCGGTAACGCCGTCGAACGCGGGATGGCCGATGATGGGCTTCAGCCCCATCGGCTGGTAGATACCGGTTCCCTGTGCGCGGCGAATGTCGATGCGACAGAACAGTTGGTCGATCGGTGTCGCTCCCCAGGTCGCGACCTCGGTCGGCGCTGCGGGCGTGAAGCTCGGCATCCCCGTGGAGAAGGGCTGCGTCGGTGACACACGGACCCCCGGCGTGGCGCCATCGGTGCGCACCGGTTTCTCGGTAATCGCCGCCAGCGGCGCGCCGGTCAGCCGGTTGAGGAAGAACACCTGCCCCATCTTGGTCGTCTGGATCAACGCCGGGATAACCTGTCCGTTCGGCGCTCGATAATCGAACAGCGAGGGGCCGATGGGGAGGTCCATGTCCCACATGTCCCGGTGAACGAGCTGCCGCATCCAGCGCAGCTTGCCCGTCGCGACGTCGAGCGCGACGATCGAGGAGCCGAAACGGTCGTCGAACGGCCTACGATAACCGATCCAGTAATCTGGCGAGGCGTTGCCTGTCCCGAGATAGACCAGCCCATTGGCCGCGTCGGCAGTGATCGCGCCCCACACGTTCGGTGTCCCGCGTGTGTAGGTCTGGCCCGCCGGCAGCGGCGCGATCGCATCGGGAGAGCGACCCACGTCCCATGCCCAGACCGGAACACCCGACACCGGATCGTAGGCGCGCACCACGCCAGAGGGGATGTCGCGATTGACGTTGTCGATGATCCGCTCGCCGATAATCAGGCGGTTGTTGACGACGACGGGCGGCGTGGTGCCGATCTGGTCCGACGGCTTCGACGTGCCCATGTTGGCGCGCAGGTCGATCGCGCCCTTGTTGGCGAAGCTGGTGCATGGTCGCCCGGTATCGGCGTCGAGCGCGACCAGCCGGGCGTTGAACGTCGGGGCGAAGATGCGGCGCGGGCACGGCGTTCCCGCCGGTGCCTCGAAATAGGTGACGCCGCGACAGACCAGGTAATTGTTGCCCTGGATACGCGCGTCCTCATGCCAGCTCCACTTGGTCTTACCCGTGGTCGCGTCGATGGCCTGTACGAAGGAGTGCGGGGTGCAGGTGTAGAGCGTATCGCCGATATGGATCGGCGTCGCCTCGGAATGATATTCGCGTTTGTGGTCCTTCGATTCCGCCGCCATCGGCAAGTCGCCGGTCCGCTGCGTCCAAGCCAGTTCCAGACGACCGACATTCTGCGGCGTGATGTCGGCCAGAGCGGAATAGCGGCGGCCCGACAGCGTCCCACCGTAATTACGCCAGTCCGAATCGGCCTCGCCAGTCGGAGCCACGGGCCGCGCGACTGCGCCGGGCGTACCTTGCGCTTCGACCGCGTTGCCGTGCAGCGCGACGCCGCCAATGCCGAGCGCGAGCAGCATCGCCGCCGCGACGGGCACCGCGTTCGCGGGCGACCGCCACCGTCGCGACCGCCACCCGGTCAGCAACACCAGAACCAGCAACACGGTCGGTGCCACCAGACGCGGGACGAGTTGCAGACCGTCCAGCCCGACCTCCCAGATCGCCCAGATCAGCGTGCCGGTCCAAATGGCGACAAATAGCAGGCGCCCGATCCGGGCGTTACGGCCGAGCAGCGCACCGCTGACCACCATTGCGATGCCGGCAACCAGATAATAGGGCGACCCGCCCAGCCATGCGAGTATGCCGCCCGCGACCGCAAAGAAGCCACCGAGGATGGCCACACACCACGCGATTGCCAGCCGGTAGAGCCGAACCATTGCTGTTCCCTTTCAAACTATTGCCAGCGTAACGCTTCGACGGGCCGAAGTTTCAGGTCGGCACACTCTTTTTGCGCCGATCTCCCCTGCTCAAGCTCAATCCATTCCCGGTTGCTGGCCCGCGAAATCGCTTCTGCCGACATCTCCGCAAAAGCCTTATCGCACCGCTGGCCTCGGGTTCGTCATCCATCCGGCGTTCAGTTCGGCAGGGGGCATGATCCATTAAATCTTGGAAGGTAAGCACACCCTGCGAAGGGGTGGCTATGCAAACGCAAAAGCAGTCGAAAACATGGCGTATCTATGCGGTAGCCATGGCGTCGGTCATAGGCACATCGCACCTCTCCTATATCTTGCAGGGCCGTCCTCTGGGTGGGTGGCGGGGGGCGCTGCCCATTTTGCTCGCTATCTTTGCGGTCAACCTATGGGCATTCGGTTTTCGAATGGGCGCTCCGGTATTGTGGCGCATTTTTGCGGCAGCTTTCATTCCATACACATTATGGACGCTGGGCGGCATTGCGTTGGACCTTCTAAGGATGAACCCTGACGCTAAAGGCTGGCCGACCATCCCAGCGGATATATCGACTATAATCGCCTTCGCCCTCCTTTGTATGGCCCTCATCAAAATGGCTTGGAAGCGCCGCCCCCTGCATGCGCACGCGGCAGACGCTGCTCAACCGATACTCGACGCAAGACTTGCCGCCATCAAGCGAGCATATTCGAGCCACTAGGACATCTGCACCGGAAACGCAGTTCCTGCGTCGGCAATCCTGTTTCGGTCGCTAACGCCTCTGCCCTTTCGGGCCGCCGCTTCCTGTCCTGCGCAGGGGGTTTCCCCCGTCATCGGCCCGACCATCGTGGACGACGCACCCGTCCAGCTGTCTATTTCGCTGCCTTCTTTTTAAGCCCGATCAACCACGGCTTCACCCCCGGCGAAGGGTGCGGCGTGCCGTCCAGCCTGCGGGCGCGCAGGATCGCCACGGGTTTCACGATCATCTGCCCCCGCATCGGTCCCGACCCGCAACATGTCGGCACCGCCAGGATTTTGCGTACGACATCCATTCCCGCGACGACATGGCCGAAGGCGGCATAGCCGATGAAACTGCCTTTCGCGTCCATATTGGGGGTCGCGCCGATAGTGATGAAAAAGTTGCCCATCGCCGAATCGGGACGATTGGGGCGCGCCATCGACACGGTTGCGTCGAGGTGACGAATGCCGGTCCTGTCGGTCGGCTCATGCGGGATGGGCGGCAGCGACCGGCGCGCATCGGTATCGATCCCGCCCTGTATCAGGCCGTAACGCGGATCGCTCTTCCGTCGGGCCGCGCGATAGAAGGTCACGCCGTCGAAGCGGCCATCGTCGACATAGGTCAGGAAATTGGCAGACGTACGCGGCGCGCGTTTCCGGTCGAGGGAAATGACGATTGTGCCGACCGAGGTTTCGATGGCGACGCGGGTATAGCCGGGCGTCGGACGATCGGCGGGCAAGGCCTGCGCCGTCAGCGGCAACAGGCTCAAAAGCAAAGGCAGCAGGCGACGTAGGATCATCGCCCGCTGCCTAAAGCATATCCGGCGGCGCGCAAGCGGGCGGCAGGCCTGCCGCCGCGCAACGCGGGCCGTGTGAGCGATCAGCCGTTCAGGCGGTCCTTGATCGCCTTGGCGGGGGTGAAGGCCAGCTTCTTGGACGCGGCGATCTCGATCGTCTCGCCGGTCGATGGGTTGCGGCCCTGACGCGCCGGGCTGTCCTTCACCTTGAACTTGCCGAAGCCGCTGAGCGAGACTTCGTCACCCTTGGCGGCAGCGTCGGCGATGGCGCCGATCACGGCATCGACCAGCTTGCGCGCATCGGCCTTGCTAAGGTCATGCGCGGAGGCGACGGCTTCGGCGAGATCGCTGTTGTTCATAAGATCATTCACTCCTGGCTTATGGATGATCCTGACCTAACCGCCAGACATGCCGCCGTCTACGCCTTCAAGGGGGGGAAAAGGCATCAAAAGGTAGTAAACAGGGCGAAAATCGCCGATTTGGCGGTCACTCGCTCAGCAACGGACCGGTTCGAGCGCGAATTCACCCCCCGAAATACGATTCCGCCCCCCCTGCTTGCTTTCGTAAAGCTGCCGGTCGGCCTCCGCGATCCAGCAGTCGCCGGACAGGTCGGGATGGCACCGCGCGCTGGCGATGCCGATGCTGACGGTGATGTAGGGGCTGACCTGCGACCCTTCGTGCGGGATATTGAGCGACTGGATCTGAAGCCCGATTTCCTGCGCGACGAGGTTCGCGCCTTCGGGGTCGGTGCCTGGCAGGACGCAGGCGAATTCCTCCCCGCCGTAGCGTGCGGGCAGGTCGGTCGCCCGCTTCACCGCGCGGGCGAGCGCCGCCGCCACCATCATGATGCAGCGGTCACCAGCCGGATGGCCGTAGGTGTCGTTGAACTGCTTGAAGAAATCGATGTCGAGCATGATGACCGACAGCCAGTCGCCGTTCCGCGACAGCCGCGCCGTCTCGACATCCAGCGACCGCTCCAGATGCCGCCGGTTGCTCAGCCCCGTCAGGGCATCCGTCACCGCCATCGTCGCCAGCTTGTCGCGCAATTGCTTGAGTTCGACATGATTGCTTACCCGCGCCCGCAGGATGGCAGGCTGCACCGGCTTGGTCACATAATCGATCGCCCCCAGCGCCAGCCCGCGCATCTCGTCCTCGGTATCGCCAAGGCCGGTCGTGAAGATCACCGGTATGTCGACGAGCAGCGGATCGGCCTTGAGCAGGCGGCACACCTCGAACCCGTCGATGCCGGGCATCAGCACGTCGAGCAGGATGAGGTCGGGCTGCGCCGTGCGCGCCACATCCAGCGCCTGTCGCCCGGACGTGGCGAAACAGACCTCATAATCGTCCTCCAGCACCGCGTTCATGATCTCGATGTTGGAAATTTCGTCGTCGACGATCAGGATGGTGGCCTTGCCCATCATTGCGCTCCTGCAGCAGGCGCGTTGGCGTCGATCAACGCCAGCGCGGTGTCGTAATCCAACTGTTCGAGTGCCTGGTTCATCGGGTGCGCCGCCCGCCCCGCCGGGTCCAGCCCCAGGGCGTCGGCGTAGCGCCGGAACCCCGCCCGTGCGCTCAGGCTGCGGCGGAAGAGGAGATCGCGCAACGCTTCGCGCGCTTCCTCGACCAGCGCGGGATCGACGTGAAGCGCGGGCGCGACGGAGGCGTCGATCCTCTCGCCCGACAGCGTGCGGGCAGCCGCGATGGCCGGCGCGATGACTTCGTCCAGATCGACGATCGCCAGCCGCGCCCGTTCGGTTTCCCCGTCCGCGATCATCCGTTCGATGTCCGCAGCGATGCGATGGACTGCGGGCAGCTCCAGCGATCCCGCCACGCCTTTGAGGCTATGCGCCAGCCGCCGTGCATCGGGGAGCAGCCCGGTCGAAAGATAGACGCGAAGGTCGCGCGCCACATCGCCATAGGTCGACCCGAACGTGACGATCAGCTTGCGCAACAACGTCGCCTTGCCGTTCACGCGCCGCAGCGCGGCGGCGATATCGAAGGGTGGCAGGCTGTCGGGCAGCCCGCTGGCGTCCGCACTCCCCCTGTCCGCGCCGCCTGCCTGCGCGACACCGGCGCGCGGCGTCAGCCAGCGGTTGAGCGTCGCCATCAGCGCTGCGGGATCGACCGGCTTGGCGACATGGTCGTCCATCCCCGCCTCGCGGCAACGCTGCTTCTCCTCCTCATAGGCGTGGGCGGTCATAGCGATGATCGGCAGGCGTTGGGCAGACCAGCTCTGGCGAATGATGCGCGTGGCGGTGATGCCGTCCATTTCAGGCATCTGCACGTCCATCAGGACTGCGGCATAGTCGCTGCCATGGGCCTGAACCATCTCGCACGCGATGCGGCCATTGTCGGCGACATCGACGATCAGCCCGCCATCGCTCAGCAGTTCGAGCGCGATCTCCTGGTTGATCGCATTGTCCTCGACCAGCAGCAGTTTGAGGCCGCGCAACGAAGCTGCCACCTGCGGCAGCGCCGATGCGGTCATCGGCCCGGCCGGGGCGGCAGGCACGAACAAATCCCCGATCGTCGTCAACAGCGTCTGCGGCGCAATCGGCTTGGTAAGGAAGCCAGCAATATCGGCGTCATGCAGGTCGCCGCGCAGATCGTCCGCCCCATAGGCCGAGACGATCAGCATGCGCGGCGCGGCGTGGCGCAGGGCGATGCGGCGGATGGCGCGAATCGCCTCCATCCCGTCCATGCCCGGCATCTTCCAGTCGAGCAGCAGCAGGTCGAAGGGGCGCCCGCTCCGGTCGGCAGCCTCCACCGCCGCGACCGCCTCGTCGCCCGAAGCGACCAGGTCGACCGCCATGTCCCAGCCTGCGAACATGTCCTGCATGATCTGGCGCGAAGCAGGATTGTCGTCCGCGGCGAGGATGCGCAGCCTGCGGACATGGTCGGGCGCGCCTTCGTCCTGCGCGCCGCCCTCCTCCTCATGCGCCATCCGCATCCGGCAGGTGAAGCAGCTCCCCTCGCCCGGCGCGCTTTCTACGCGGATTTCGCCGCCCATCTGCTCGACGATCTGGCGACAGATGGCCAGGCCAAGGCCGGTGCCGCCGAAGCGCCGCGTGGTCGAACTGTCCGCCTGCGTGAAACTGCTGAACAGGCTCTCCTGCTGCTGCGCGGTCATGCCGATGCCGGTGTCGCGCACGCTCAATTCCACGACCGGCGCATCGTCCTGCGCAGCGACCATGGCGAGGCGCAGAGTCACTTGGCCGCCTTCGGAAAATTTGACGGCATTGCTCAGCAGGTTGAGCGCCACCTGCCCGAAGCGCATCTCGTCGCCCACCAGCCGTTCGGGCACGTCGTCGGCGATGTGCGATTCGATGCTCACCGTCTTCGCTACCGCCGCCTCCGCGACGAGGTTCAGCTGATTCTCGATGGCCCGGCGCAGATTAAAGGCGTGCCGCTCCAGCGTCAGCTTGCCCGCTTCGTTCTTCGAGAAATCGAGGATGTCGTTGATGAGGCGCAGCAGCGACGATCCCGCCTGCGCAATCTTGCCCAGATAATCCTGCTGCCGGGGGTCGGGCGCGCTGCGCTGCGCCAGATGGCAAAAACCCAGGATCGCGTTCATCGGCGTGCGGATTTCGTGGCTCATATTGGCGAGGAACAGGCTCTTGGCACGGCTCGCCGCCTCCGCCTCGCAGGTCCGGGCTTCCAGCGCCGCGTTCTTTGCCAGGATTTCTTCGCCCATCTGCTGGTTGCGCGCGAAACTTTCGACCAGCTTGTCGCTCAGCCACATGAGCACGGTGGCCTGGAATGCGACGATCCCGGCATGGAGCAGGACGCGCTCCACATTGCCTTCCCCGGGAAACACCGCGAGCGGCAGGAGATAGAGCAACAGCAAATGATGCAGCGCCGTCGCCGCCGCCCCCGCCAGGATCGCGCGCTTGTCGCACCATGCGATAGTGAGCGCGAGCATCGCGAAGAAATACATATGCATGTCCATCTGCCAGGCATGGCCGCGCAACAGCAGGAGCAGCATGGCAGGCTCGCCCATCAGGGCGACTGCGGACAGATAGCGGGTGGCGGGCGCGACCCCCTCGCGCCACCATGTCAGGTGATAGGCCCCCGCCAGCAGCGCGCCCGCCCCCGCCGCGACCAGCGGCGAATGGCCGGTCATCAGCGCGACCGCCGCCAGCAGCGGCACATGCATCCAGAACAGCGGCAGCAGGAAGCGCCCGAACTGTCGGCGCAGATGGTCCAGTTCGACGATCATGAAGGTTCCCCCCGGAAAAGTGGCGCAAGGCACCCGCCCTGCGCCGGCGCTGCGATGACGGCCCAGGCCCCCGCCCGTTGCAACGCCTTTGCAAAGTCTGGGCGACTGGATCGGGCGATGGCGACATTGGCGAAGCGCCCCCGCTGCACCAGCCGTCCATCGGCGATACGGATGATTTCGATGGCGTCGGCCAGCCGCGATCCCGGCGGCCCAACCACCGCATAGGTGTCCTGCGCCCCCGCGCTCGACAACGAAGCGACGGTCAGGGCCGCAAGCCCCCCCAGCAGCAGCAGCGCGGCAGGAAGCACGGCACGCAACCGCGCCTTGCCTGCGGAACTCAATGAACCGACCTTCTCCATGCGGCGCATTTCACCGCATTTTTATTGTCTTTCCCTTAATTCGCCCGACCCTGTGACCTGCCATCGGGTCCGAAACGGTGCACATGGCTTAACGTCTCGGTGAGGGACCGGTCACCCGCCGCCGCGCTTCCAGCATCGATACGGGGCGGGCGCGCTTCAACTGGACGGCGCGCCCCAGCTCCCGTTGCAACATCGCCATCATCCACTCGCGATGCCGCGCCAGAAACGCGCCGAAGCCTTCGGGCCGTGCCGGATCGAACACCGGCACGGCCCAATCGGCGGGCGCAGCGACATAATCGGACTGATATCGTCCGTCCTCGTCCTGCGGCACGTCGATATGTCGGCCCCAGAACATATTGCCGTCGAACCGGATATGTTCGGCCGGCGCAAAATCGGGCGCGATCAGATAGTCCGGCCCCCTGCGCCCGGCCTCGTGGCCATAGCGCGCCTTGCCCGCGACCTTGAGGACATTGTCCTCGAAGCGCACGTCGCGCGCCCAGCCGTCCCACTCCGTCGCGATAACCATCTGCACGTCGATCCCCGCGCCCACATGCACGACATTCCCTTCGACCACCGCGCCGGTCACATTGCCCGAAAGCTGGACGATGCGGCTCAAATCGTTGCGGCTGACGTTGAATCGCGCCACGCTGTTGCGGTTGCCCAGATTATCCGGCTCGCTCACCCTGGGCGAGCAGATCAGCAGGAAGCCGCCCTGATTGTCGTGGCTGTAATTGTAGAGCAGCGTCGTGCGGCGCGAATTGAAATCGCTGTCGAAGCCCTGCCCGTCATAACGAGTGCGCGTGAACGCCGCTTCGTTCAGCTGGATAAGGCTGCTGTCGGTGCTCCATTGCCAGATGCCCGCATTATATCCCGGCGCCCGCGACCCGGCATAGCGCACGATGTTATGTTCGATCAGCGCGCCGTCCGTACCGCGCGGGACGATGCCGTCGCCGCCCACATCCTCGACCAGATTGTCGCGGATGACGACATCCTCGCTCGGGAACCAGTTGGTGCGGCTGACCTGATCGCTGATGCCCGCGATCCCCGAACGGTCGACGCGCCAGACGATATTGCGTTCGACCGCGATGTCCTGAAACCGCGTCGCGCGCCGCGGGCCCAGTGCCTGGAAGACGATGCCGCCATTGTCCTTGCGCGCGTTGGTGCCGCGCACGTCATGCACATACATGTCGCTGATGCGGATGCCGCGGGTCACCCCGCTGTCCTGCGCGCTCACCAGCACGCCGTAGCGCGACTCGGCACCGGGCGCGTGGTCGGCAGTGTCGTTGGTGACCTCCAGCCCGCTGACGCTCACATATTCGGCGTTGAGCACGGCGACGCCATGGGGCGACACGCCGCCCGCCTCGATCCGCGGGCGCGGCCCTTCCCCGGTCGCGCCGACCGTGATCGGGGCGGACGACCGGCCCGACCGGCTCAGCGTCAGCGGCTCCTTCCAGACCGACCCGGCGGTCAGCAGGACGCTGTCGCCCGGTTTCAGCGGAAAAGCGTTGACGCGGCCCAGCGTCCGCCACGCCTGATCGGGCGCTAGGCCGCTCGCGCGGTCATCGCCGGTCAGCGCGTTGACATGATAGGTTTCCGCCATCGCCGGCATGGCAGATGCCAGCAGCAGGGCCGCAACGCTCCTCAGCAAGGCGTGCTTCAGTTGTTCCGCTGCGGGACCGTGAAGGTGCCCGACACGCGCCCGCTCGGGCTCGTCGCCGCGCCCGGTACGCTCCCGCCGGTCGACCGACCGTCCACCGTCGTGCGCCCGCTGTTGAGGTCCATCACCAACCGCCCCCCGGTCAGGCGATTGACCCCCTGCGTCAACGAAACGTTCCCGAGCATCGTGATCAGCTTGGCATTGAGGTCGTAGATGGCGACATTGCCGCGCGCGGTCTGGTCCGCCTTGGCCACGACGACATTGCCCGACGCGTCGATGCGGTCGATCTCGATCCCGCCCATGTTGCTCGCCGTGCTGCTGCCGGGCGGGTTGTGGTAGGCTACCGTCATGCGCGCCGCAGTCAGCGTCATGCCCGCCTGCGTCACCTCGACATTGCCCGACACGACGACGCGGTCGGCACGGTCCTGCACCTCGATCCGATCGGCGGTGAAGTTGACCGGGGCGTTGCTGTCGTGGTTCTTGAAAACCTGCGCACCGGCACCGGCGACCATCGTCGCACTCGCACCGGCAAGGCCCAGCGATAGGAGGATCAGCGTGCGTTTCATCACTTGCGCCCTTTGAGGCCATTTTGATCGATGCGCAAGCGGGCGCGACCGTTGAGCGTCACGGTTCGCGCCGCCATGTCCGCTTCCAGATGATCGGCGCTGAAAACCCCGATCGGCATCCGCCCGTCGACCCGCCCCGCACTCTTCATCCGTCGCGTCCTCAGGTCCACGCCCACGTCGCGCGTGGTCAGCCGGTACCCGCCCGCCGATTCGAACTGGACCGGTCCTTCGATCCCGACCCGCTCGGTCTCCATGTCGTATCGGCCCTTCTGCGCGGTGATGAGCGCAGGCCCATCCTCCAGCAAGATCCGCGCCGACAGGCTGTTAAGGTCCACTATCGGCTCGCGCGAACTTTTCTGCACCGCGCTTCCCGCCCGCAGGGAGAAGGGCTGCCCCTTGGTATCCTCACCGCGATAGAGCGCTTCGGTCAGGCGCATCCGGTCCTTCGCCACTTCGACCTTGTTCTTGTCGAGCACGAAGCTCACCCCCTCGCGCCCGGTGAAGGGCGCGGTCGCCAGCAGCGCGGCCAGCACGCCCACGGCGACGGGCAGCCAGTTCTTGAGCAGCGCGACCATGCGGTCATGGCTGCCCCCCGGCCGCGCCCACTGGCGTCGCACGTCGCGTTGCTGATCGGCCTGGACGGACACGAAGCGCTCGCTCTCCCTTACATATGCGCGAAGATGTCGATCTCCGGCCATCCGGCCAGGTCGAGCGCCGCACGATGCGGCAGGAAATCGAAACAGGCCTGCGCCAGTTCCATCCGCCCTTCGCGCACCAGCCTTTTGTCCAGTTCCGCCTTGAGCTGGTGAAGGTAACGCACATCGGACGCGGCGTAATCCTTCTGCGCGTCGGACAATATCGGCGCGCCCCAGTCGCTCGACTGCTGCTGCTTGCTGATGTCCTGACCCAGCAGTTCGCGCACCAGTTCCTTCAGGCCGTGACGGTCGGTGTAGGTACGCACCAGCCGAGAGGCGATCTTGGTGCAATAGACAGGCGCGGCGATGACACCCAGATAATGCTGGATCGCCGCGATGTCGAAGCGACCGAAATGATAGAGTTTCAGCCGCTCCGGATCGGCCAGCACGGCCTTGAGGTTGGGCGCGGCATACTCACTGCCGGGATTGAAGCGGACCAGATGCTCGTCACCCCGCCCGTCGCTGATCTGGACGACGCACAAGCGGTCGCGCGGAGTGATGAGGCCCATCGTCTCGGTATCGACGGCCACCGGCCCTTGCGCCAGCACGCCTTGCGGCAGATCTTCTTCGTGGAAATAGACGGTCATGGCTTCCCCTTATGGCGAAACCGCCCGCGCCGCAATCGACCCTTTGGCATCCGGCGCATTCGGGCGCGGGCGCACCCGGCCATAACGGGCCTGCAAGAATGCGACGCACGCAACAGCTTCGCATCATGTGAAAATCATTCGCGCTCACCCGAAAACTTGTTATAGTGATTCCCAAACCCGCCTTTGCGGTGGATTCTGCATGTCATTCGCCCGACATGTTTGTCCGATTGGTCTTGGGGCGAAGCGAAAGTGACTAACA
>NZ_QFOA01000006.1 GCF_003248505.1 Sphingobium sp. | reverse complement strand
GGTTGCCGCCGAGCTTGATGTCGGTGCCGCGCCCGGCCATGTTGGTTGCGATCGTCACCGCGCCCTTGCGCCCCGCCTGCGCGACGATGTGGGCTTCCATCTCATGGAAGCGGGCATTCAGCACCGCGTGCCGCACGCCTTCCTGCGTCAGAAAGTCCGACAGCATTTCCGACTTCTCGATCGACACGGTGCCGACCAGGACGGGCTGCCCCTTTTCCTGATGTTCCTTGATGGTGCGGGCGATGCCGCGGAACTTGTCTTCCTGGTTCTTGTAGAAAGTGTCTTCCTCGTCCACCCGCTGCACCGGCTTGTTGGTGGGGATGGTAACGACGTTCATCTTGTAGATTTCGTAGAATTCGGTCGCTTCGGTGGCGGCCGTCCCCGTCATGCCCGACAGCTTGGGATACATGCGGAAGTAATTCTGGAAAGTGATGGACGCGAGCGTCTGGTTTTCCGGTTCGATCTGGACGCCTTCCTTGGCCTCCACCGCCTGGTGCAAACCGTCCGACCAGCGCCGCCCGTCCATCATTCGACCGGTGAATTCGTCGATGATGATGACCTTGTCGTCCTTGACGATATAGTCGATGTCGCGGCGGAACATGACGTTCGCGCGCAGCGCCTGGTTGACGTGGTGAACGACGGCGGTGTTTTCGAAATCGTAGAGGTTGGCGCCCTGGAGCAGGCCCGCCTCCTCCAGCATCCGTTCGATCTTTTCGGTACCGTCTTCGGTCAGCGTGACGTTGCGCTGCTTCTCGTCCTTTTCATAATCGCTCTCGACGATCTGCTTCACGATCTGGTCGACGGACACGTACAGTTCAGACTTGTCGTCGGTCGGGCCGGAGATGATGAGCGGGGTCCGCGCCTCGTCGATCAGGATCGAGTCCACTTCGTCGACGATGGCGTAGTTGAAGGGGCGCTGCACCATCGATCCGCGATCGAATTTCATATTGTCGCGAAGATAGTCGAAGCCCAGTTCGTTGTTCGTCGCGTAAGTGATGTCGGCGGCATAGGCTTCGCGCCGCTGCTCTTCGGACAGGTTCGGCACGATCACCCCGGTGGTGAGGCCGAGGAAGCGGTAGACCTGCCCCATCCACTCGCAGTCGCGGGTGGCGAGGTAATCGTTCACCGTGACGACATGAACGCCCTTCCCCTCCAGCGCGTTGAGATAGGTCGCGAGCGTCGCCACCAGCGTCTTGCCCTCGCCCGTGCGCATTTCGGCGATTTCGCCGCGATGGAGCACGATGCCGCCCACCATCTGCACATCGAAATGGCGCATGCCCAGAACCCGGATCGACGCTTCGCGCACGGTGGCGAACGCTTCGGGCAGGATGTCGTCCAGCGTCTCGCCCCCTGCCAGCCGCTCGCGGAAGCGCGTCGTCTGCGCGACCAGTTCCTCGTCGCTCATCGCCTGGATCGCCTGCTCGAAGGAGGCGATCTTGTCGACGGTCCTGCCCAGCGACTTCACATAACGTTCGTTGGACGATCCGAAGATGGACTTGGCGAGTGCGCCGAACATGCAGATTCCTGACAAAAGGGGTGCGCGCTGACGTTGGGCGACATGCACGCGTGGATGCGCCGCGATTTAGGCACGGCACGTCCTTTAGTCAATCAGACTGCCCCTGACGTGACGATGAACCGGCCCGCACCGTTTCTCTCGTCATGCGGGCGTCATCGTCAGGCGACATGCGGTTTTGGTCCGACCGCGGCGTCCTGTGGCCGCAGGGGCTTTGCCCCCGGCGCAGGCTTCGCGGCATCAGGTCGGCATTAGGGATCGCAACCGTCATGTATCCAGCCCTCATTCTTGCGCACCGGCGCCGCCGGACATTCCCGATTGCCGCCCTGCTGGCAGGTGCGTTGGTGCTCTGGTTCGCCTGCCTCGCGCTCGCCACCCCGTTCGATCATGACGAAAGCCAGTATGTCGCAGGCGCCATGCTGAGCGGACATCTGACGATCTTTCGGGATTTCCTCTATCTTCAGCCGCCGCTCCACGCCTGGGCCTACGCACCGCTGGCATGGCTGCTCCCGCATGACGTGGTGCCGGCGATGCGGCTTGCGACGGCGGCGAGCGCGCTCGGCGTCCTGGCGATCCTGTGGGCGGCGCAGCGGATCGCGGGCATATCCCGCGACAGCGCGACCATTGCGCTGCTGCTGATGGCATCCACCGCCGCGTTCCAGTTCACCGCAGGCGTGGTGCGCAACGACATGCTGCCGACGCTGCTCCTGTCCGCCGGGACGATGTTGTCCCTGCGTGCGTTGCGCGACCGGGCGGGCGCGCTATGGCTGGCGGCGGGCTTTTGCCTTGGCCTTGCCATGTCGGCCAAGCTCAATTTCGTTCCGGTCGGCGCTGCTGTAGGTCTGTTCCTCCTACGGGCGGATCGCCGGTCAAGCCGCAGCGACACAGCATGGCTTTCGGCGGGAGCGCTGGCGGGGCTGATTCCACTCTTCGCGGCCTGGGCCGCAGCGCCCGAGGCTTTCCTCTACGGTGTCGTCACCTACGGCGCGACGGCACCGCACGCCTGGTATGCCCTGAACGGCGCCGGCGTCGAACTCGCACCGCTCGGCAAAGCCGCCCAATTGCTGCTTGCGCTCATCAAAGGTCCGGCGCTGATCGCGCTGCTGCTGGTGGGATGTACCTCGTTCATGGCGCGCGGGCAGCCGGAGACAGCGGGGCGGCGGATGGCCTTGTGGATGGTTGCGGGCGCATTCGTCGGTGCCGCCCTGCCGACCCCGGCCCAGCTTCAATATGTGATGCCGCTGATCCCGCCGCTGACACTGGCGCTCGGCTATGTGCTCGACGACGCACGCCGCTGGAGCGGCAATCGTCGCCATATCCTCCTCGGTTTGCTCAGCATCGGCGTAGTGCCGGGCCTGCTGCTGCCTGTGCGTGACATGGCGGCGATGACAACGCAGGGATCGCCGGTGCTGGAAGCGGGCGCGGGTGCCCTGTGGGCCGGGCGGGTTGTGCGACAACAGGCGCGAGGCGACATGGTCGCGACCCTCTCCCCTCACATGATCGCGGGCAGCGGGCTGCGGCTCGATCCGCGCTTTGCCGCCGGGCCGTTCGCCTATCGCACCGGCTGGACGATCCCGGTCGCACAAGCCCGTCGACTGCATATCATGACGCCCGGCACCTTGACGGACATGGACGCCGCCCCGCCCGCCGCCATCCTGACCGGCTACGAACGCGGCTCTCGAACCCTGCCCATCGCGCCGGACGCGGGCCTCGTCGCCTATGCGCGGCGGCATGGCTACCGCGCATGGCCGATGGCCGATGGCGTCGGCACGCTCTATATCCGCGCCCGCGCGCAAGCACGTTGACGGGCTGCGTCATTTCCATCATTCCGCCGCCATGACCGACCGTTCCCCCCTCGCCCCCGCCGCCTTCCCGGCCCTGCCTTCCATCGACGGCGTGACGCTTCGCGTGGCGCGCGCGGGATACAAGGCGTGGGAGCGGTGCGACCTGACCTACGTCGAACTGGACGAAGGGACCGCCGTCGCGGGGGTCACGACGCAAAGCAAATGCCCCTCGCCCGAAGTCGAGTGGTGTCGCGATGCCATACCGCTCGGCCATGCGCGCGCGCTGGTCGTGAATGCGGGGAACGCCAACGCCTTCACCGGGCATCGGGGCCGCGCGGCGGTGGAAGCCATTGCCGCCCGCGTCGCAAACCATCTTACCTGCCGCCCCTCGGACATATTCATCTCCTCGACCGGGGTGATCGGCGTGCCCCTGCCGGTGGACAAGGCCGAAGCGGGTCTCGACGCCGCTTTCGTCGCTGCGCCCTGCGGGTGGGAGGAAGCGGCGACGACCATAGGCACGACCGACACCTATGCTAAGGGTGCGCACGTGTCCGCCCTGATCGGCGACACGCGCGTCGAACTGGTCGGCATCGTCAAAGGGTCAGGTATGATCGCGCCGGACATGGCGACGATGTTGGGCTATATCTTCACCGACGCAGCCATCGACGCTGCCCTGCTGCAACAGATGCTGTCCGCATCCAACCGGCGGACCTTTTCCTGCATCACGGTCGACAGCGACACGTCGACCAGCGACACCGTCCTGGCCTTCGCCACCGGCAAAGCGGGCAATGCGCGCATCGCCTCCATGGACGATGCGGGTGCGGACGCCTTTGCTGCCGCACTCACCGACCTTTGCCGCCAGTTGGCCCACCTCGTCGTCCGCGACGGCGAAGGCGCGACCAAGTTCGTGGAGATCAGCGTCGAGGGCGCGAGCAGCGACGACAGCGCGCACCGCATCGGCCTGTCCATCGCCAATTCCCCGCTGGTCAAGACCGCCATTGCCGGAGAAGACGCCAACTGGGGCCGCGTCGTCGCCGCTATAGGCAAGGCGGGCGAACCGGCGGATCGGGACAAGCTCTCCATCCGCTTCGGCGCGACCCAGGTGGCGACTGCGGGCCTTGCCGTCGAGGGGTATGACGAAGCACCCGTCGCCGCGCATCTCAAGGGGAAGGACATCGTCATCGGCGTCGACCTCGGCCTCGGCGAAGGGCGCGCGACGATATGGACCTGCGACCTGACGCACGGCTATATCTCGATCAATGCGGATTATCGCAGTTGATGCTCGAACTGCACGAACCGGTCGTCGCTCTGATGCGCGAAGTCGGGCGCGACATCGTCATGCCCCGTTATCGCAATCTCACCGCCGACGAAGTGAGCGAAAAGGCCGCCGACGATTTCGTCACCGTCGCCGACAAGGAAAGCGAACTGCGCCTTGCCGAAGGGCTCGCGGCAATCCTGCCCGAAGCCGGGATCATCGGCGAAGAGGCCTGCGCTGTCGATCCCGCGATCCTCGACCGCGCCGGGGACGGCCTCAACTGGATCGTCGATCCCATCGACGGCACCGGCAATTTCGCAGGCGGCCATCCGCCCTTCGGGATCATGGTCGCGCTCGCCGATGGCGGAACGACACTGGCGGGCTGGATTCTCGATCCGATGACGGGACGCCTGTGTCACGCGATGCTGGGCGGCGGCAGTCATATCGACGGAAACAGGGTCGAAGCGCGCGAAAGCGGCAACCCCCTCCCCATCGCCGCGCTCGCCGTATATTTCATGTCGGACGAGGAGCGGGCGGAGATACAGGGCCGCGCGCAGGACCGCTTCACGCTGGTGGACATCCCCCGTTGCGCGGCCGAGCAATATCCGCGCCTGGTCCTTGGACAGAACGACGTATCGGTCTTCGCGCGCACTCTGCCCTGGGATCATGCGGCAGGCGCGCTGTTCCTCAACGAAGCGGGCGGATGCTGCCAGCGGCTCGACGGCAGCGCCTATCGCGTGGGCGATACGCAGCGCGGGCTTCTGGGCGCATCGTCCCCGCGCCTGTGGGAACAGGCCGCCGATATCCTTATCCGCTGACGATAAAGCGACAGCGATGTGGACAGCAAAACGGCCGCCTTTTCGGGGCGGCCGTTTTTTCGTTTCAGCTGTCTCTTTCGCTGTCGCGTTAAAGGACGCTTTCGATCCAGCCCTTGAGCGCGCTCTTAGGTGCGGCGCCGACCTTGGTCGCGGCGGCCTCGCCATTCTTGAACAGGATCATCGTCGGAATGCCGCGCACGCCATATTGACCGGGCGCTTCGGGATTCTCGTCGATATTGATCTTGGCGATCGTCACCTTGTCCGCCAACTCGTCCGAAATCTCTTCCAAGGCCGGGCCGATCATCTTGCAGGGGCCGCACCATTCCGCCCAGAAATCGACAAGCACGGGCTTGTCCGCATCGATCACGTCGGTCTTGAAGCTGGCGTCGGTAACTGCCTTTGTGGCCATGATGGAAAACTCCTTTTGTTGGATTCTATCTAGGACGGCTGCACGTCCGGCTCAACGGGCGCCAGGGGCAAACTTTGCTGCTCGCCCAAAAAGCCCGGCTTGTGCGCTTCGAGCAGGGACATGGGAAGCGTGATCAGGAGCGGGGCGCTGGTGTAGAGCAGTCCCGCCTCGATGGCGCGCCCGGGAAAGATCGCGGCCAGCGCTGCGGCATAGGCCGCCATCTGGCGGATGTGCGCACCGGGCACTTCGTCCAGCGTCAACGGCGCGACCCGCCCGGTCTTGAAATCGACGAACTGGATACGGTCTTCCGCCACGCAGAGCCGGTCGACGGTGCCTGCGATCACCGCTTCGCCCACCACTGCGGCGATAGGAGCTTCGGCCAGCGCCCCGGGCGCGAATAGCGCCGCGAAGTCCGGCGCTTCGACAACGCGCATCGCCTGTTCGACCAGGGCAGCGCGTTGTGTCGCATCGCCCTGTCCCTGCTGCTCCAGCCAGCGATCCGCCGCCCCGCGCCGCCGCTCCGGCGCCAGATCGGGCAGCCGCTCGAACAGGGCATGGAGCAGGCGTCCGCGCTCGGCGGCGTCGCGCATGGCGGGGGTGGGCGGCGGATAGGGCACATCGTCTTCCACCTGCGCGGACGGCGCGAGCGGACGGGGCGGGCGGGCCTCGACCGGAGCGGGCCGGCGGAGCCAGTCGGGCTGCACGATCGAGGGGGCCGTTATCGCCTCCTCCGCCTCGCCGCGTCGGGGGGCCAGCGCTTCGTGCCCACGCCATCGCCGCACCGCGCCCCAGAGCGGATCGGCCTCCCACTCCGCGCCGAGTGAGGCCATCGCCCCCTCGACCGCCGCAAACCAGCTTTCCGGCTTGACCTCGCCCTTCGCGCGCGGCCCGAGCGATCCCGCGACGACCAGCTTCTCCTCCGCCCGCGTCAGCGCGACATAGAGCAGCCGCCAATGCTCTTGCCGTTCGACACGCGCCGCCGCTTCGGCGACTTCGCCCATCGGACCGTCCCGCTCGGCCTTCCTCGGTGCCAGGATGGGAAGCCCGTTCCACTCAAGCGAATCCGAACGGTTGCCCGCATCGGGATCGAGACAGGCGTCGGCCAGGATGACGATGGGAGCTTGCAACCCCTTCGCGCCGTGCACGGTCAGCAGGCGCAACATGTCGCCCTGCCCGGCCGCATCGCGCACGATCTCCACCTCGCCCCGGTCGAACCAGTCGATGAAGCGCTGCAACGAGGGATGCTCGTCGCTTTCGAAAGTCAGCGCGGCGTTCAGCAGTTCCTCGATCGGGTCCGCCGCTTCGGTGCCCAGCCGTTGGATCAGCCGCCGCCGTCCGTCCATCGCCCCGGAAAGGATCGCCTCCAGATAGCGATAGGGCGTCGTCAGGTCCGCCATGCCCAACAGGTCGCGCAGCGGCTGCAATCTGGTGTCGTCGAGCGTGCGGCCAAGGTGCCGCCAAAGCCCCGTGCGGCGGCCCATCGACCGCTGCATCAAGTCGTCCTGCGTCCACCCGATCAGAGGCGACACAAGCAATGCGGCAAGGTTCAGCTCGTCTTCCGGCTGCACAGCGAAGCGCAGCGCGGCAAGCAGGTCGCGCACCGCCAGCGGTGCGTTCAGCCGCAGCCGGTCGATGCCCGCCACCGCCACCTTTTCCTCATAGAGCCGCGCGACGATCAGCCGGGCCAGTTCGCTGCGCCGTCGCACCAAGATCATGATATCGCCCGCGCGCACCGGCCGCCCCCGGCTTTCGAGCATCAGCCCGCCGTCGATCCATTGCCTGATCTGCCGTGCGATCCGCGCCGCCAGCACCCGCTCCTGATCGGCGGCCCAATCTTCCTCGCCCTCCGCATCCTCATTCAGATGCGCGAGGACCGGTTTCCACAGCTGCACCTCGCCGGGATGACGATTGGCGCTGTCGTGCCGAACCTCGCCCGGGTCCAGCCCCAGCCGCTCGGCCTGCACGGTCGCGATGGTGCGGTCCACCACATCCAGCACGGCGGGCGTGGATCGAAAGCTGCGATCGAGCGACAGGTTGTGGAAATCGTGACCCGCATGTCCGGCATCGCGTTCGAACAGGATTTTCGCCGCCGCGAAATTCTGCGGGCTGGTGCCCTGAAACCCGAAGATCGCCTGCTTGAAATCGCCCACGGTAAAGACGGTGCGCACCCGGTCGCCCTTCGCACCGTCGCCCGCAAAGAATTCCGCCGCCAGCGTCCGCACGATCCGCCATTGCGCGGCGTTCGTGTCCTGTGCCTCGTCGACGAGGATATGGTCGATCCTCTGGTCGAGCTTGTAGCGGATCCACTCCGCGATCCCGTCCCGCTCCAACAGCGCAGCCGTCCGCGCGATCAGGTCGTCGAAATCGACCGCGCCCGCCAGCCGCTTCGCATCGGCATAGGCTCTGGCATAGGCGCGCCCGGCATGGAGCGCCTGCGCCAGCACGGCGGCATATTCGGCGCGCAGCTTCGTCGCAATCAGTTCGCCGCACGCGCCATGCAGCCGCGCCGACCACTCCGCATAGCCGTCGACCGGCGGCACCCATCCCTTGGCGTCGATAATGTCGCCGTCCGTTTTCGCCCAAGCCCGGTGCAGGTCGCCAAGCCCCGCCGCCCGCCCCATCGGGTCGAGCGCCCGCCAAGCGGCAATCCGGTCGCACCGTTCCAGCCCGCGCGCCTTGCCCCAGTCGGCATTGGCCTGCGTCAGCCGGTCGAGCGTGCGCATGTCGAACATGTCGTCGCCGCACCGCTCCGCCAGCCACGCGTCGATATCGCCGTCCGGCAAGCCCAGTTCCGCCGCCAGCCAAGGCGCGATAGCCATCGGCAGCGCGTCCATCGCATCCCCCCGCGCGGCGCAACGCAGCAGGAAATGTTCCGCGCCCCCTTCCCCGAGCCGCAGGCTGATCGCCTGAAGCGCGGCGATCAGCGCCTCGTCCTGCCCCTCTTCCGCGCGCACCGCCAGATCGGCGAGGCTCTGGCGCGCGAGCGCCGACTGCTCACGCTGGTCGAGCGGGCGGAAACCCGGCGTAAGGTCGGCCTCCAGCGGGAAGGCGGCGAGCAACTGCTGGCAGAAACCGTGAATGGTCTGAATGCGCAGCCCCCCACCGGTCGATTCGAGCACTTCGGCGAACAGGCGGCGGGCCTGCTCCTGCATTTCCGGCCCATGATCCTCGCCCAATGCCAACAGATCTGCCGCAAGCGCGGGCCCATCCATCTGCACCCAGGCGGCCAGCCGGTCATGGATACGGTCGGCCATTTCCGCCGCGCCCGCCTTGGTGAAGGTAAGGCAGAGGATGTTTTCGGGCCTCACCCCTTGAAGCAGCAGACGGAACACGCGGGCGGTCAGCACATGGGTCTTGCCCGTTCCTGCCGACGCCGACAGCCACACATGGGCGTCGGGCGCGGCGGCGCGGGCCTGCGCGCCCAACAGCTTCTGCAATGGGGTGGGCTTTCTACCCATCGTCGCGGCCATACCATTCCTCCAGCCGCATCAGCTGGTCATAGTCGCCGTAATTGGCGACTTCGGGGTTGATCTCCGCCCGGAAGGGGGCCGACCCAAGCAACCATCCGTCGGCGGCCTGCGTGAACTGGTCTAGCGCGAACGCGGTGAAATCCTCCGTCACGATCCGGTCACGCTTGCCCAGCGGATCGACCGGTCGCTCACGATAGCCGAACTGATCGCCCTTCTTGGCGAGCGACCAATATTCGAAATCGCCCGCCCTCGGCCTGTCGCCCAGCCCGACGAAGCCGTCCTGCTCCGCGATCAGGCCGAGCAGCCCGAGTTGCAATGCAAAGCCCGCCTTCACCTGCCGCGCGCTCGGCGGCTTACCGGTCTTGTAATCGATGATCCCGATGCGCCCGTCCGGCAGGCGGTCGATCCGGTCCGCCTTGCCCATCAACGTAACGCCCGCGATTTCCGCCCGGCCTTCCTGCTCGACGGCCAAAATACGGCGACCCTCCGCCTTGTCGCGCGCGACTTCTGCCGCGATCCAGCGTACCGCTTCGATCAGGCGCGGCTGCCACAACGCCTTGAGCAGGGGGTGGACCTGCGGCTCGTCGAACATGGCGCGGGCGCGCCGTTCCAGATCGGCGGGGTCCAGCGTCCCGCCCTCGGCCCAGCGTTGCAGCACGTCATGGACCGCCGTTCCCCGCCACGCCGGTCCCGCGTCGGCATCCACCGGATCGAGCCGAGCGAGCCGCAGGATGTGGCGCGCATAGAAAGCGAAAGGATCGGCCTTCAACCTGTCCACATCGGTGACCGGAATGACGCGCGGCCTTGCCTGCAATGGCGGGCAGGGCGCGGGCCGGGCGGCGGGCCGGTGATCGGGCGGCGCGTCGATGGTCGCGGCCAGGGCGGCATAGCGGGCCGCGCTTTTCCACTGCGCGCCCGCCATGGCCTTCAGCCGCAACCAGAAGCGCGAGGCGACTGCCGGTCCGCCACTCCCCCGCCGCGCGCGGGTGATGAGCACATTGGGCGCACCCAGCGCGCCGGCGAAATCATGGGCGGCAAGGCCGATGCGCGTTTCGAGGCCAGGCAGGCCGAGTTCGCGCCGGATGCGCGGCGCAAGCCACGGGTCTGGCGCAGGCAGGCCCGGCCACGTTCCTTCGTTAAGACCGCCGAGCACCATGATGTCGGCCTGCACCAACTGCGCCTCGATCAGGCCCAGGATCGCAATGCGGGGATGCCCGCCCTGCGGCGGGCGCACTGCCACGCCGCTCAGCATATGATCCAAAAGCGCTGGCAGCGCGCGCGGATCGGCCTGACGCGGGCCTTCCGGCGCGGCAGCTTCCATCTCGGCGAACAGATCGGCGGCAGCGCGCCCCTGATGCCCGGCCCAGATCGCGTCGCCGGTCAGCAGGCCCGCCTGCGCGCGCAAAGCGGCCAGTTGCGATTCCAGCCCGTCCGCCGTCGCAAATTCGCTTTCCAGCGCCTCCAGCAGCGCGCAGGCCTGCGGCCACCATAGGCGGACATCATGGCGCAGCGCCTGCTGTCGGTCGTCGGGCTTTTCTTCGAGCAGCAGGTCGATGCCGCGCAACCCCGCCTGCGGACGCGGCCCGCGCAACAGCAGGTCGAGGCCGCGCACGCCCTCCAGCCAGGCCAGCCGTCCCTCGCCCCGCATCACCAGCGGATGCTTGAGCAGAGTGAGCAGCGGCACTGGCGCGAACCGTTCCACCGCCGCCTGCGCCATCGCGATCAGCAGCGCGCCCGGCAACAGGCGCGACAAGGGCTGGCCCGCCGAATCGTCGGCTTCGATCCCCCATCGGCGCAAATGCGCCGACACGCGCGTTGCCAGTTGCCGGTCGGGCGTCACCAGCGCGGCGGTCCGCCCGGGCGTCTCCAACGCCTCGCGCAGAGCGATGGCGATGGCCTGCGCTTCCTCGCCCGGCGTCGCGACCTCCAGCGCCTCCACGCCCGCAAGCGACCGGTCCGCCGTCTTGAGGTCGCGCCATCGGCTGGTAAGCCGCGGCGGTAGCATGGCGTTGGAGATGTTGCGTGCCCGCACGGCGCGCGCATCATGCTCGCTGCCCCAGCGCCACAGCGCCACATCGTCACGCGTCGCGCTCATCCGGTCGAGCAGGCGTTTGAGCGCATATTGGGGATGGCTTTCCTGCCCCGGCGCGGCCCGCCCGGTGACGGGATCGGGATCGAACGGCCCGATGGCAGACCAGGCATCGACGTCCATATGCTGGTCGAGACCCGCAAACACCACCATGCCGCGCGGCATCTGCGCCACGCGTTGCAACAGGGCGGCGATGGCGGGTGCAGTCGTCGCCACCCCCGCCACGACCACGAAACCGGTGGGCGGATGATTGGCCCAGCGCGCGGCCAGCCGATCGAACAGCCGGTTGCGCCGGTCGGCAAGGTCGATGCAGCCGGTCGGTGCGAGCGCTTCGGGCCACCGGGCAATCAGGATTTCGAACAGAGCGAGCGACGTCTGCCAATGATGCGACAAATCCTCCGACAGGGCCAACCCGTCGCGCAGCGCGCCGGGCTGCACCCGTTCCACCTGCATCTGGTCCAGCACCGCGCCCAGCGCCTGCCCAAGCAACAGCGCCTGCCCCGCGTCAGTGCCCGGCTTCGCGTCCTGCACCATGCGCGCCAGCATCATCTGCCGCCGCATCGGCGGGATCGCTGGCGGGATCGGATTGTCCTCGCCCACCGGATCGAGCGCGCCTCCGACCTGTTCGCCCATATCCGGATCGCCAATCGCGACAAGGCGCGGCAGCAGCAGGCCGCCGCCCGATTGCCTTACGAACGCGTCGCTGACCGCGCGGATGGCGCGGCTGTTGGGCAACAGCACCATGCCCTGCGCCAAATCCATCGGGTCGCGATGCATCGCCAGCAGGCCCGCGACCAGCGCATCGGCGAAGGCCCTGTGCGCGGGGATGGTGAACAGCGCGGGCCGCGCCCTGTCACCCATGGGCGATCATCGATTCCACCACCGGGATCGCTCCCGGCGTCCCCACGTCGAACCACAGCCCCTGATGCGACATGCCATAGAGCCGCCTGGCCTCGATTGCGCGGTTCCAGAAGACATTCGTGGAAAAAACATCGCCTGGCGGATCGGTGAGCAGGGTCGGCGACAGGATTTGAACGCCGGTGAAGACGAAGGGCGCAACATGCGCCGTCTTGCGCCGGGTCAGGCGGCCCATCGCATCCATATGGAAATCGCCCGGTCCCGAATGGCACGTCGCCCGCGCCAGCGGCACCAACAGCAACAATGCGTCCATCCGTTCGGGGTCCCAGACCCGCTGCATCGCGCCCAACGTTTCCTGCGGGCCGTCAATCCACAGATTGTCGCTGTTCGCACAGAAGAATGGCCGGTCGCCCAGCAGCGGCCTTGCCTTCATAAGGCCGCCACCCGTTTCCAACAGCTTGCCCCGCTCGTCCGATACGGCGAATACGGTCGCGCATCGTCGCGCCTTCAGATGCGCTTCGACCGT
The DNA here is from genome assembly GCF_003248505.1 of Sphingobium sp. Taxonomy (GTDB): domain Bacteria; phylum Pseudomonadota; class Alphaproteobacteria; order Sphingomonadales; family Sphingomonadaceae; genus Sphingobium. Next base: position 116,555 of record NZ_QFOA01000006.1, on the reverse strand, counting down.
GTCGGCAAGGTAATGGACGTTGACCACCACCTTGCTAACGCCGCCCGCTTCCAGCCGGTCGAGCGCATGATCCATCAACGGCTTTCCCGCGACCTTTACCAGCGGTTTGGGCCGCGTTGCTGTCAAAGGGCGCATCCGCTTGCCCAGCCCTGCGGCCATCAGCATCGCCGTATCGATCATGCCGCAGCAAACCCGGCCAGCGCATTATGTCGCCTGTCGGCCGGAACGTTTGCCGCAAACCAGTCCGCCACAGGCCCAAGCGCCGGATGTGCCAGATCCCGCTCCAGCAGCGCCCACATGCGCGGCAGGAAGGACAGGTAGCGCGCCTTCCCGTCCCGTTTCCACAGCCTTGTGAAAATGCCGATGATCTTGGCATTACGCTGCGCGCCCAGCACGGCGTAGGCCGCATCGAAATCGTCGGGGGGAGAGGCGACCGATCGATAATGATCCAGCATCGCCGTCTCGACCGCGACCGGCACGTCGCGCCGCGCGTCCTGCAGCAGCGACACCAGATCATAAGCGGGATGGCCCGCCAGCGCGTCCTGAAAATCCAGCAGGCCAAGGCCGTGCGGCGCATCCCCGCCAATCAGCATGATATTTTCAGCATGATAGTCGCGCAGCACCGTCACCGCCGGGCTGGCCGACCGCTCGACCAGAGGAAGCACCGCGTCCCATGCCGCGACATAGGCGTCCGCATCCACTGCGATCCCCGCCGCGGGGCAGAACCATTCGGTAAAAAGCCCCGCCTCCCGCCGATAGACGGCGCGATCGTAAGGGGGCACTTCGGCCGCAGGCAGGCGATGCAGACCGGCCAGCAGGTCCACCGCCCGGCGATAGGTAGCCAGTTCCGCGTCGGGCGCGGCGTCGAGATGCTCCTTGATCCGCAAGTCGCCGAAATCTTCGATCAGGACCAGCCCTCGGTCGAGGTCGCGGGCAAAGATGCGGGGCGCGGCAAAGCCGTTCGCCAATAGCTGCTCGGCGATGGCAATGAACGGGCGCGGATCTTCATGGGGCGGCGGCGCATCCATCAGTACCGCCCGGCGGTCGCCATCCGCGACCCGGAAATAGCGCCGGAAAGACGCGTCGCCCGCCAGCGGAGCGATGGCCGCGCCTCCCCATCCCGCATCGGTGAGGAAAGCGGGCGCGGCTGCGGGCGGGATCATATCTGGGGCCATCGCTCCGTCCAAGCGTCCGGCACGTCCGCTGTCAAGCGCCGCGCGCCGTCCTCCAGCGTGTCGATGGTAAGCCGCAGGCTGTGCGGCCAGAGCGCATCGCCCAGCCGCTCGGGCCATTCGACGATGAGCAGGCTGTCCATCAGATAATCGCCCAGCGCCAGTTCTGCCGCATCCTCCGCATCTTCCAGACGATAGAGGTCGACATGCGCGACCGGCAACCGCACTTCCGGAACATCGTAAGGCTGGACGATGGCGAAGCTCGGACTGGGCGCTTCGCCTTCCAGCCCCAACGCCGCCAGAATGCCGCGTGCGACGGTCGTCTTACCAGCGCCAAGGCCGCCATAGAGCGCCACCACATCGCCGATCCGCGCCTGCGTCGCGATCCGCGCGCCCAGCGCCAGCATCGCCTCTTCGCCCTCGACGGTCAGGCTGCGATCAGCCACGCGGCAACGCGATGGTCGCCATCGTCCCCTGCCCCGTTTGCGATACGAGGTCGAGCGTTCCTCCATGGGCCTCGATCAGTTTTCGGGCCAGTGGCAGGCCGATGCCTGGCTTGCCGCCGTTTCGCGCCTGATCGGCGCGGGCGGCGCCATCGAACAACGCTTTCTGCCGTGCCGGGGGAATGCCGGGGCCATTGTCGGACACGACGATCCGCGCCGCCTCGCTCCCCCCGTCGCCGTGCAGCAGGATGCGCGCGCCCTGCCCGCAATAGCGGATCGCGTTCTCCAGAAGCTGGTCGATCGCCTGCCCGATGCGCCGCGCGTCGCCCTGCACAGCCCCCAGACTGTCCTTCAGTGTGACTGCGATGTGGACGCCCTTGGCCGTCGCTTCGGGCAAGTGGCGCTCCACGCACGTCCGCGCCACCTTCGTCAGGTCGACCGGCGCACGCTCCACCGGCAGCGTGCCGACCTCGCCCTGTGTCAGGTCGAGCACATTGTCGATCAGCGAGGACAGACGCGCCGTGCTTTGCAGGATGCCGTCGACATAATCCTTTGCCGAATCGCTCAGCGCCCCGGCATAGCCCGCGCTCATCATCTCCGCGAACCCCGATATGGTCGTAAGCGGCGTGCGCAGTTCGTAACTCATGTTCGTGACGAAGGCGGTCTTGACCTGATCGGCCTGCTCCAACGCTTCGTTGCGGTCGCGTAGCATCTGCTCGACGCGGCGGCTGTCTGTCACGTCCAGCATCGTAAATAGCGCATTGCCGTCGGGCAGCGGAATGGCGGCGAATTCGAAGATGCGTCCGTCCGCGAAACCCACATGGCCGCCCCGCTGCTTGCGTTCGACCGTCGCGGCGCGCACCAGTTCGCGCACCAGCGTGGACTGCTGTGGCTTGGCGAGCTTCGCCTGCACCGCGCGCATAAGATCGTCGATGCGCGGGTGCGACGCCAGCAATTCCTCGGGCGCGCCCCATACGCTGAGGAACCGGCTGTTCCACATCTGCAGCCGACCGTCCGCTGAAAAGACGCCGATCGATTCGAACAGGGTATCGAATGTCGCGGTCCGCACGCGCAGCAGGGTGTCGCGCGCGCTGGACAATTGCACCTGCTCGGTGCGATCCTCGAATATCAGCAGAAGCCCGCCATCGGGCAGCGGCTGGGCGTAGATACGCAGGTGCGTTCCGTCCTGGAGCAGCCAGTTCTCCTCCTGCGCGTCGGGCGAAAGGAACCAGTTGCGCCTCTCCGCGCGCCACGCCGGAAAGTCTCGATGTTCGGGGATGCGCCGGGCGTCGCGCATCTGGTCCAGCACGCGTTCGAACAGGGGTGCGTCGGTCAGCGCTTCCTGCCGCAGGCCGAACAGGCTGATGAATGGCTGGTTCCAGAAGCGAAGCGCCCGGTCCGGGCCGAACCGCGCTACGCCGGCGGAAAGGCGGTCGAGCAGGTCGCGCTGCGCGATTTCCAGCCGCCGATGTTCGACTCGCGCCTGTTCGAGGTCGTGCTGGTCGACGGCGTAGCCCGCAACCCCCGCGGCCCCCAACGGCACATCCACGACCCGCATGGTGCGCCGTTCGCCGTCTATCGTCGCAGGCACCATCCGGTCGATCGGTTGGTCCTCCGCCACGGCCTGCGCCGCCGCCGCCTGCGGCGTCACCCCGCCCGCCACTTCGACCAGTTCGATGCCGTTGGCGATCACCTCCGCCGCATTCGCGCCGTCGACCGCGCGCACATAGGCGCTGTTGACGAGGCTCAGACGGAAATCCGCCGTGCGGTGCCACATCGGGAAAGGTGCGGCCTCCACCAGTCCGGCAAGCGCCTCCAGCGCTTCGCGCAATTGCTCGACATGGCCTTTGAGCGACTGGATTTCGGCTTGGCTGTCGGTCGCATCGAACACCCAGAGGACGACGCCGCCGCTCGACGCGAGGCCCGGCCCTGCGGGCGCGCCGCGAACCAACAGCAAACGTGAGGATCCCAAGCCGCGCACGGCCAGCGAAAAGCTCTTGCCCGCACGCTGGGCCGACGCGATTTCTGTCGCCAGCGCCGCTGCATCCTCCGGTTCGAGGCCGCCGTCGGGCGCGGTCAATTCCGATGCAAAATGGGGCACGCGCGCCTTGCCCAGCCATTTGGCCAGCCGATCCGCCGCTTCGAGCCGCCCGTCGGGATGCACGATGATCGGCGCCGCGGGCGCGGAGGCGAGCAGGGTTGCGAGCCGTTCCAGCTTGCCCTGCGCCTGCGTCCCGTCCTGCCGCATTCGCCGACCGACCGCCAGCGCCCACACTGCCGCGCCCAGCCACAGCGCCATGACGACGCCCAATATGATCGCGGCATAGGGCGACAGCGACGTCATACCGTTCGCTTCCCTCCGCGTTGCGCCTGCTGGTCAATCATCATCGTCCGACCGGGCCTAACGCAGATCGTTTCCATCGGAAAGGCGGGACGCAAAGAAAAAGGGCGGAGATCGCTCCCCGCCCTCTTCGCCTCGCTCAGTAGCGATAATGGTCGGGCTTGAACGGCCCTTCGACCGGCACGCCGATATAATCGGCCTGCCTCTGGTTGAGCTTGGTCAGCTTCACGCCCAGCTTTTCGAGGTGGAGCGCAGCGACCTTCTCGTCCAGATGCTTGGGCAGGACATAGACTTCGTTCTTGTACTGCTCGCTACGCGTCCACAATTCGATCTGGGCCAGCGTCTGGTTGGTGAAGCTTGCCGACATGACGAAGCTCGGGTGACCGGTCGCGTTGCCGAGGTTGACGAGGCGACCCTTCGACAGGACGATGATCTTCTTGCCGTCGGGGAATTCGACTTCGTCGACCTGCGGCTTGATTTCGGTCCACTTCATGTTGGCGAGGCCCGCGATTTCGATCTCGCTGTCGAAATGGCCGATGTTCGACACGATCGCCATGTTCTTCATGGCACGCATGTGGTCGACGGTCAGCACGCCTTCGTTGCCGGTTGCGGTCACGAAGATGTCGGCGCGCGGAGCGGCTTCCTCCATCGTCACGACCTCATAGCCTTCCATCGCGGCCTGAAGCGCGCAGATGGGATCGACTTCGGTCACGAGCACGCGCGCGCCGCCGTTGCGAAGCGAAGCCGCCGAGCCTTTGCCGACATCGCCGAAGCCCGCGACGCAAGCGACCTTGCCCGCCAGCATGACGTCGGTCCCGCGACGGATCGCGTCGACCAGCGATTCCTTGCAACCATAAAGATTGTCGAACTTCGACTTGGTGACGCTGTCGTTCACGTTGATCGCCGGGAAAGGCAGCTTGCCCTTCTTCGACAGTTCATACAGGCGGTGCACACCGGTGGTGGTTTCTTCCGACACGCCCTTGATCGACTGGACGGTCTTGGTGAGGAAACCCGGACGATCCTTCAGCACGCGCTTCAGCACGGCGCAGAAGATTTCCTCTTCCTCGTTCGACGGCGTGAACAATTCCTCGCCCGCCTCGACGCGCGCGCCCCACAGGGCGAACATCGTGGCGTCGCCGCCGTCGTCGAGGATCAGGTTGCAGACGCCGCTTTCGTGATTGTGCCAGTCGAAGATGCGTTCGACATAGTCCCAATATTCCTGAAGCGTCTCGCCCTTGATGGCGAACACCGGCACGCCCGAGGCGGCGATCGCGGCGGCGGCATGGTCCTGCGTCGAATAGATGTTGCACGTCGCCCAGCGGACTTCCGCACCCAGCGCCGTCAGCGTTTCGATCAGCACGGCGGTCTGGATCGTCATGTGCAGCGACCCGGTGATGCGCGCGCCTTTCAGCGGCTTGCTCTCGCCGAACTCCTGGCGCAGCGCCATCAGGCCCGGCATCTCCGTTTCGGCGATCTCGATTTCCTTGCGGCCAAAACCGGCAAGGCCGATGTCGGCAATCACATAATCCTGCGCCTGGGCGGCGGGTGCGGTGGCCACGTGCGTGTCTCCGTTTCGTCTAGATTGATCCGCCGGGGCCATCGGGCGCAAGGCAGAGGATGGCGGCGGCTTTACCAAGCGCTTCGTCCGCTGGCAACCTATATAAAGTTTCCTTTATGTCACCTGTCAGGCAGAACCGGCGCCGGACACCAGATGGGACGCGTCGACGCCCGATGCGGCAAATGCCTGCGCCCATTTGCCGCGCGACGGCGCTTCGAACAGCAGATCGGGATCGCCATCGGCCAGGAACCAGCTTTCCCCCGACATCTCCTGTTCCAGCTGACCCGCGCCCCAGCCGGCGTAGCCGAGTGCGATCAGATACCGGCTCGGCCCGCGACCCTCGGCGATGGCTTTGAGAATATCTAGCGATCCGGACAGGCCCCACAGTCCGCCGACATCGACCATGTCCTGCCCGCCCCAATCGAGAGAATGGAGCACGAAACCCCGTCGCGGCTCAACCGGGCCGCCGCGCAGGACCGGAACGTCGGGAACCAGGCTGCCGTCGATATCGAAACTGTCGAGTAGGTCCGGCAGGCGCATGCCCTCCATTTCCTCACCGACCGCGATGCCCAATGCGCCGTTTTCGTCGTGAACGCAAAGCGCGATGACGGAGTGGTCGAACCGGGTGTCGGCCATGCCGGGGAGGGCGAGCAGGAAATGTCCGCCGTAAAATCGCGCTGCTGTCATGTGTCGAATATAGACGTCCGCTCGCCCTTGCCAAGGACGCGGCAGGGGGTGGGCAAGGCGGCGCGAGTAATTAGCGGGGTGCCTTGACATCGCCCCATCGAGGCCCGACCTCCCGCCCTCCACAGGCAGGAGTCCCAAGCATGACGATTTCCAAAGGCGACAAGCTTCCCAGCACGTCCTTCGCCACCATGACCGATCACGGCCCCGAAACCATTTCGTCCGACGATTTTTTCAAGGGCAAGACGGTCGCGATCTTCTCCGTCCCCGGCGCATTCACGCCGACCTGCTCGGCCAAGCATCTGCCCGGCTTCATCGAAAAGGCCGACGAACTGAAAGCCAAGGGCGTCGACGCCATCGCCTGCACCGCCGTCAACGATGCGTTCGTTATGGGCGCATGGGGCAAGCAAGCGGGCGCGGATGACACCGTGACCATGCTGGCCGACGGCAACGCCGATTTCGCCAAGGCCGTGGGCCTCACCATGGACGGCAGCAAGTTCGGCATGGGCACGCGCGGCCAGCGTTTTTCCCTGCTGGTCAAGGACGGCGTCGTCGAGCAGGTGAATGTCGAGGAACCGGGCGATTTCAAGGTGTCGTCTGCCGAGCATCTGCTCAGCCAGCTCTGATTTCCAAGCGACGTGCCGGCCATCCTGCGCCGGCGCGTCGTTCCCGTCTTCCTTCCGTCATCCAAAGGCGGTAGCAGGAGGCGATGACACAAAGCATCGGCAGCGCCGCGGTCGCGCAACTTGACCGCATCTACCAGACTTCTATCGAAACGCTCCGGGACGCGATGCGCCTCTACGCCCGCGACGGCAGCATCCCGCCGCCCGAAGCACGCACCGACCGCCGCTTCTGCTATCCCGAACTGCGCATCACCTATCATGACGAAGGCAATACGCCGCCGCCGGGGCGTTCCTTCGCGCGCCTGTCGAAACCGGGACGCTATGTGACGACGATCACCCGGCCCGCCATGTTCGGCGATTATCTTGCCGAGCAGATCGACCTTCTGGTCCGCGATTATGGGGTGGAGGTCGATGTGGGCCTCAGCACGCAGCAAATCCCCTTCCCCTATGTGCTCGACGGCCTCGACATCAGCGCGCTGGACGGTACGCCGCCGACCGAACTCGCGCGCCATTTCCCCGCGACCGAACTGGCCGAAATCGGTGACGAGATCGCCGACGGCTTGTTTATCCCCGACGCCAACGGCGATCGCCCGCTGGCGCTGTTCGACGGGTTGCGCACCGATTTTTCGCTCGCGCGGCTCAAACATTATACCGGCACGCCGCCCGAACATGTGCAGCGCTACATTCTCTTCACCAACTATCACCGCTATGTCGATGAATTCGTCGCCTGGGCCTGTGGCGAGTTGCAGCGCGAGGGGAGCCGCTTCACCGCGCTGTCGGGCGCAGGCGGCGTGCATGTCACGCGGGAAACCGCAGACCCGCACGGCGCCATCGCGGAAGGTGCCTGGCGCAAGCATCAGATGCCCGCCTACCACCTCGTCGCCCCGGACCGCAGCGGCATCACCCTCGTCAATATCGGCGTCGGGCCGTCCAACGCAAAGACCATCTGCGACCATCTGGCGGTCGTGCGGCCCGAAGCATGGCTGATGATCGGCCATTGCGGCGGCCTGCGACCCAGCCAGCGGATTGGCGACTATGTCCTCGCGCACGCCTATCTGCGCGACGACAAGGTGCTGGACGACATGTTGCCGCCCGAAATCCCGGTGCCCGCCATCGCCGAAGTGCAGGTTGCCATGGCGAACGCCGCCGAAGCGATCCTGGGCAGCGGAGATCCGGAGGATTTCAAGCGCCGCCTGCGTACCGGCACTGTTGTCACCACCGACGACCGCAACTGGGAACTGCGCTATTCCAGTTCCGCCTTGCGCTTCAGCCTGTCGCGCGCGGTCGGGATCGACATGGAATCGGCGACCATCGCGGCGCAGGGCTATCGGTTCCGCGTGCCCTACGGCACGTTGCTGTGCGTGTCGGACAAACCGATCCACGGCGAGCTCAAGTTGCCGGGTCAGGCGAACCGTTTCTATGAGGAAGCGATCGCGGGTCATCTGCGTGTCGGCTTGATGGCGTGCGAACTGCTGCGTCAGGAAGGGCCCAAGCTGCACAGTCGCAAGCTGCGCGCCTTCAACGAGCCGCCGTTCCGGTAAGCGGGCGGATCAGGCGGCCGCGCGCCAGATGGCGACGCGGTCCCTGCCGCCGTTCTTCGCCACATAGAGCGCAGTGTCTGCGCGTGCGACCATGTCTTCCAGTGTCGAATCGGATGGGCTGAGTTCCGCGACCCCGAAACTTGCCCTCAAGCCCGGCTGGGAAAGTTGCTCCAGCGACAGGTTGGCGACTTCCAGCCGCACGCGCTCCATCACATCGGCGGCAGCGTGGGCATGCGTGTCCATCAGCAACAGCCCGAATTCGTCCCCGCCCAGACGCGCGACGACATCTCCGCGGCGGACCGAACTGCTCAGCAATTGGGCAAAGGCGGTGAGCGCTTGATCGCCCACGATATGCCCATGGCCGTCGTTGAGCGCCTTGAACCCGTCAAGGTCGCACACGACGAGCGCCAACGGGCGACCGTGTCGCAACGCCATCGCCATCGCCTGCTGCGCCGCTTCGTCCAGCCCCCGCCGGTTCAGCACTTGCGTCAGCGGATCGTGCCGGATTTCGCGGCCCAGTTGTTGCGCCAGATCGCCCGCGACCAGCAGCACGCCGGTGACCGCCGTCGCGACATAGGCGGTGGGCGTCAGGATGCTGAAGATGAGACGATAGAGGTATTTCCCGTCCTCCGGCCCCCGAATCAGCAGCGAAGACGCCGCCAGCGTCAACTGCAACACGGCAAACAGCATTAGCGCGGCGAAGAAAGCCAGTTCAGGCGGCGTGAAACAACGATCTTTGGGCCGGAGCGACAGGGCGCTGACCGTCAATAAGATGCCGACATAGGTGGGGATGATAAGCCCCTGCAACAATCCGCTACCGATGGTGCCGATGGCGATAGCCATCGCCACGATGACCGCAACGCCGGGAACCGCGAAAAAGACGATTCGCAAAGGCTTTCCCGACCGTTGCCGTACACCGATCGCCAGTAACGATCCGCTGGCGATCAGGCCGATGCCGGTCAGGATGAAGAAACCCGGGCTCTTGAAAAAGAATCCGCCTGCATTGGCCACCCATTGCAGCGCGCCGACGGCATAAGAGGCCGTCCATGTCAGGACGTGCCGTTGACGCCCGAAATGCTGCCACGCGACGGCAAGCGCCACCGTCATGACGACGGCTGTGCCAAAAAGAAGGGAAAGAAGGATGACTGGCGCACTCATGCGCCAGTCGCCTATCAATTTTTACTCTGGCTTACCAGCCGCAAGACTTGCCTTTATTTTGTGCGATCAACCACTTCTGTAACGGAGCGAAGTAATCGACCATCGCCTTGCCCGACATCTGGCGGCTTCCGGTAAAGGCCTGCAAGGCGTCCGGCCACGGTTTGGACGCGCCCATCGCCAGCATCGCGTTCAACTTCTCGCCCACCGCCTTGTTGCCGTAGAAGGAACAACGATGCAGCGGCCCCTTCCATCCCGACTGCCGGCAGGCCGCCTCGTAGAACTGGAATTGCAGGACCCTCGCCAGGAAATAGCGGGTATAGGGCGTGTTGCCGGGGATATGATATTTCCCGCCCGCGTCGAACTTCGTCTCGTCGCGCGCCACCGGCGGGACGATGCCCTGATACTGAAGGCGCAGGTCGTTCCAGCTCTTTTCGTACTGGCTCTGCGGGATCGATCCGTCGAACACGCCCCAGCGCCATTTGTCGACCAGCAGGCCGAATGGCAGGAACGCGACCTTGTCCATCGCCTGCCGCAGCAGGAGGCCCAGATCCTTGTCGGCACCGGGCACCTTTGCAGGATCGAGCAGGCCGATCTTGACCAGATAGTCGGGCGTGATCGACAAGGCGACGAAATCGCCGATGGCCTCATGAAAACCGTCGTTGGCGCCGTCCAGATACAGCGGCTTCTGGATCTGGTAGGCACGCTGATAATAATTGTGGCCGAGTTCGTGGTGAATGGTCACGAAGTCGTCGCCGTTGACCATCGTGCACATCTTGATGCGGATATCGTTCTTGTTGTCGATGTCCCAGGCCGACGCATGGCACACGACTTCCCGGTCACGCGGTTTCACGATCTGCGACCGTTCCCAGAATGTCTGGGGCAAGGGATCGAAGCCGAGCGAGCTGTAAAAGCCCTCGCCCGCCTTCACCATCTTCACCGGGTCGTAATTCTTCGCTTTCAGGAGGTCGGTGACGTCATAGCCCAGATCGCCCGCGCCTGCCGGTGCCACGATGTCGTAGATGTTGCCCCATTCCTGCGCCCACATATTGCCGAGCAGGTCGGCGCGGATCGGGCCGGTCTTGGGCTGCACCGCGTCGCCATATTTCTCGTTGAGCTTGGTGCGCGTATAGCAATGCAGTTCGTCGTAGAGCGGCTTTACCTCCGCCCAGATCTTGTCGGTCAGCTTCGCGAAATCGTCGGCGGGCATGTCATATTTGGACCGCCACATCGTGCCGGTATCGGCAAAGCCCAGCTCCTTGGCCCCGGCATTGGCGATGCCCACCAGCTTGGCATAGTCCGTCCGCATCGGCGCGCCGACATTGTCATGCCAGCTCACCCACATCTCTTGCAGTTCCTGCGGGTTGCGATCGGCTCCCATCTGCTCTTCGATATCGCTGCCGTTGATCGGCTGTCCCTTCAGCGTTCCCTTGCCCTTGCCGTAAGCGGACTGGAGCCTCGTCGCGAGGTCGTTCAGTTCCTCGGCAGCGCCCGGCGCGGTCGGCGCAGGCAGCGTCAGCGCGGTGCGCAGCAACGTCAGGCGGCGCTTCGTTTCTTCGCTGAGGCCAGGTGCGGTGGCGAAGCGGGCGGCCTTCAGTGCGAAATCGACTCGCTGCTTGGTGTCGATGGCCCCGAAATAGGAGGATATGGCGTCCGTATCGTCGGTGATGTAGGTCGCGTTGATCCACGCCGCGCGACTGCTGACGATCGACTGGTCGAACAATGCCTTTTCCGCCCGCGCGAGAAACGCTTCGGCGTCGGCAGCGGTGGGGGCTGTTGCTTGCGCTGCGGCGGGCGCCTGCTGCGCGATCGCGGGCGACGCGGCGAGAGCGGCCGCGAGCGCGGCCAGCGAAAGTGCGATTTTCATGGGAATCCCCTTATGGCTTATCGGGGGAGCGTGGCCGGGCGGGACGCCGCAGTCAAGCGGTCAGGAATTCGGCGATCGCCTGCCCCAGTTCCTTGCGCGTGACCGCGTTCATATGGTTGCCCGGCACTTCGAAATAGCGGCTGTCGCGCATCGCGTCCGCCAGTTCGCGGGCGCTGCCGTTGGTGTCGTCGACCTTGCCGCAAACGATGGCAGCGGGCTGCGTAAAACCGGCAATCGTCTCTTCGGGCGTATCAACGAACGTGCGCAGGATGCGCAACAGCGCGATGGGGTCGCCTTTCGTTGTCTTGAGGAACGCTTCCGTCATCCATTCCGACGTGCCTCGCTCGAACGTGCCGAGATTGGTGAGGACGTTGGTATAATAGCCGCCATTGTCCAGCGTCTGCGTCAGGCCGCGCAGCCCCATGCCGGACAGGATGATGCGGCGCGGGCTCGCGCCGTGCGCCAGCATCCGCACCGTCGTCCGCGCGCCCAGCGAATAGCCGCCCAGATCGTAGTCGGTAAGGCCCAACTGCTCCACCACCGCCAGATTGTCGTGCGTCAGCGCGTCGGGCGGATAGGCGGCGGGGTCGTGGGGCTTGGCGCTTTCGCCATGGCCGCGAAGGTCGGGCAGGATCAGGCGAAATCCCGCCTCCACCAGTCTCTTGGCATGACCGTAGCGAATCCAGTTGGTCCAGGCGTTGGAAAAATAGCCGTGGATCAGCATCAGGTCCCGGCCCTGCCCCACGACATGCACGACGATCGGCAGGCCGTCGAAGCCCTCGATCTCATGCCTTTCGAGGGGCAGGTCGGTCGTCATCGCGCTCAGCCCTTCTTGAGGTGACGGCGGCCCAGCAGTTCCGCGATCTGCACCGCGTTCAACGCCGCGCCCTTGCGCAGATTATCGCTGACGCACCACAGGTTGATGCCGTTGTCCACGGTCGAATCCTCCCGCACGCGGCTGATGAACGTCGCATAGTCGCCCACGCATTCGACCGGGGTCACATATCCGCCGTCCTCACGCTTGTCGATCAGCATGATGCCCGGCGCCTCGCGCAGGATGTCCTGCGCTTCCTTGGCCGAAATCTCGTTCTCGAACTCGATGTTGATCGCTTCGGAATGGCCGACGAATACAGGCACGCGCACGCATGTCGCCGTGACCTTGACCTTGGGATCGAGGATCTTCTTGGTTTCCGCGACCATCTTCCATTCTTCCTTGGTCGAACCGTCGTCCAGGAACACGTCGATATGCGGGATCACGTTGAAGGCGATCTGCTTGGTGAATTTCTTGGGCTCGGCCGGGTCGCCGACGAAGATGTTGCGGCTCTGCTCGAACAACTCGTCCATGCCCGCCTTGCCCGCGCCGGACACCGACTGGTAGGTTGCGACGACGACGCGCTTGATCTTTGCGGCATCATGCAACGGCTTCAACGCCACGACCATCTGCGCGGTCGAGCAGTTGGGGTTGGCGATGATGTTCTTCTTCTTGTAGCCGTCGATGGCGTCCGGATTCACTTCCGGGACCACCAGCGGCACGTCCGGGTCCATGCGATAGAGCGACGAATTGTCGATCACCACGCACCCGGCTGCTGCCGCCTTGGGCGCATATTCCGCCGTCGGGCCGCTGCCCGCCGCGAACAGGGCGATGTCCCACCCGGTGAAATCGAAATGTTCGATGTTCCTGCATTTGAGCATCTTGCCGGTTTCACCGAATTCGATTTCGGTGCCGTGCGACCGGGGCGAAGCGACTGCCGCGATCTCGTCAATCGGGAACTCGCGCTCGGCGAGAATGGTCAGCATCTCGCGGCCCACATTCCCGGTGGCTCCCACGACGACGACCTTATAACCCATGACAATAAACTCCACTCAAATGCAATGATCTGCGGGGCCGGCGCATAGCGCCCTTGCGCCATTTGTCCAGACACATGCGCTTTGTTGCGTCCAACCCCGCCTATTTATGTGTTTTTATTGCGCGTCAGGGGCCGTCCCGTGCCGCGCCAGAAACCCCTCGATCGTGCGCCAGAGGTGAACGCTGATCTTAGGCCCGCCCACCCGGTGCGTCTGGCCGGGATAGACCATCAACTCGAACGGCACGGCCGCCCCCTGCATCTTGGCCATCAGGGCGGTGGAATTGTCGAACACCACATTGTCGTCCGACATGCCATGGATCAGGAGCAGTGGATCGCTGATCCTGACGGCGTCGTCCACCGCGTCCGAAGCGGGATAGGCGCTGGCCTTGTCCTGCGGTTGGCCCAGATAGCGCTCGGTATAATGGGTATCGTAATATTCCCATTTCGTCACCGGCGCGCCTGATATGGCGGCGGAAAAGACCCCCGGCGCCTTCTCCAGCAGCTTGAGCGACATATAACCTCCGTAGGACCAGCCATAGGTCGCGATCCGCTTGGGATCGACGAAGGGCTGGGCCTTCAGCCACTCGACACCCTTCAGCTGATCTTCGACTTCCACCGTTCCCATCGCGCGATAGATCTGGTCCTCGAACGCCTTGCCGCGATCGGGCGTGCCGCGATTGTCGATGGAAAAGACGATCCATCCCTTGTCCACCAGATACTGGTTCAGCGCGCCCGACCATGTGTTCGTCACCTGACGTCCGGCGCCCGGCCCGCCATAATGGATCATGAACACGGGATAGCGCTTCCCCGGTTGCAGCGGCGGGGTCATCATCCTTGTATAAAGCGTCGATCCGTCGCTGGCCTTCACCGTGCCGAAGGTCGTCTTCGCATGGCTTTGAAGATAGGGCGCATAGGGATGATCGCCCGTCAGCGCGTTCTGCGACAGCCATTGCATCTGCTTGCCCGTGGCGTCGGCAAGGTAGACCTGCTTTGGCTGGTCCGTATTCTGCCGCGTGACGACCACGCGGGTGGCGGCGCGGTCCATCACCGCATCGTTCCACCAGCCCTGCTGCGTCAGCGTGCGCGCCTTTTCCGGCTTGGCGAGCGACGTCATATAGAGTTGCTGCTCCAGCGGGGTTTCCCGGTTGCCGGTAAAGTAGACCAGGCCCTTGGCCTCATCCACGCCGACCACGTCGCGCACTTCCCACGCGCCGCTCGTCAGTGCGGTCCACCTGCCGTCCTTGACGCGATAGAGATGCCCATGGCCCGACTTTTCCGACCACCAAAGGAAGCTGCCGTCCTTAAGGGCGTGGAAATTGTTGGACAGGTTGATCCAGCTTTTCGCGCTTTCGCTCAGCACCGTCTTCGCTTGCCCCGTCGCCGGGTCCACCGCCAGCAGATCGAGCCGCTTCTGGTCGCGGGTCTCCCGCTGCACATAAAGAGTGCGCCCGTCCGCCGACCAGTCGACCCGCGCCACGTAGATGTCCCGATCCGGCCCCAGATCGACCTTCACCTGGCCCGAACCGTCCGGGCGCATGACGTAGAGGTCGACGATGGCGTTGGGCGTCCCGGCAGCGGGATAGCGTTGGGTATAGACCTTCGTCCCTTCGCCGCCGATAACGGTGCGGGTGACAGTGCCGACCGGGCTTTCGTCGACGCGGGCGACGGCGATCCGTGCGTCACCGGGCGACCACCAATATCCGGTACGGCGGTCCATTTCCTCCTGCGCCACGAACTCGGCGACGCCCCAGCTTACCGTATCGCTGGCACCCTGCGTCAACTGGCGCTCCTTGCCGCCCATCGGCTGCACGAATAGGTTTCCGCCACGTACGTAGGAGACGAAGCCGCCCTTGGGGCTGACGACGCCGTTCAGTTCCCCATCGGGCGTATCGGTCAGCCGCGTGACCTTGCCGTCCAGCCCGGCAAGGTAGAGGTCGCCATCGACCGGCACCAATATGCTTTTCCCATCCGGGGACCAGTCATAGGTCGCGATCCCGGTGCTGCCCGCGACCGAACGATCCCGCTCCCGCTGCATCTTTTCCGCTTCGGAAAGGTCGGCGCCGCTGCCCGTCTTCTTGGAATCGACCAGCATCCGTTCCTGCCCGGTCTGCGTGTCGATTGCCCAGAGGTCGAGCCGCTCTTTTTCGTCCGCCCGGGGCTTCAGCAGCGTCACGAGCGATCCGTCCGGCGACAATTTGAGCGCGCGGGGCTGCGGCCCGGCAAGGTCGGGGCTGGCGAACACGCGCTCCAGCGTCAACGTCGGCTGCCCCTGCGCGACGGTAGGGATCGCCCCCATCAGCATAAGCGCCGAACCGGCTTTCCAATAAGAGGACATCGTCATCCTTTCCGCGCGGCCCGACGCCGCAAATCACCCGCGCAGGCTTAGCGCGAGGAGACGGAAAAGATCAAGGAAGAGAAATATTATGTCTTCAACCGCGCTAAAAATCGCCGGTGGCAACGAACCACCCTCGACGCGGAGCAGCATTTGTAAACAACAACTAACCAAACGATAATAAACTGTTTCTAGGACCTTTTTCGTTTCTTTTTGCGGTCTTTTCCTCAGGATGCAGCGCGAGAGGGGAAAAGGAGTACGACATGAAAATCAAAATGCTAGGATATTTATCAGTCGCTGCGGCGCTCTGTTTCCCTAATTTTGCAAGTGGCCAAACTTCAGAAGAATGGGAGCAAATGGACGCGGCTTATTTGGCTTGCAAAGAGCGCTTCATCCGCGACCGCTTTGGAGACGATAACCTTGCATCCCAGTATTGCTACCCGCTGATATACAGCCATGAATATTCGGGCGGCGATTACAAAGGCAAGTATCCTTCTAATCCATTCAATTGATAAAATCCTGCCCCGCTCCTCGCGAGTGGGGCAGGGGCATGTTAGGCATAAGGTATGTGCGGTAATAATTAATAGCCATTCACCATCAACCGCAGTTGATGGTGGGCGCGACAGGGATTGAACCTGTGACCCCACCCGTGTGAAGGGTGTGCTCTACCGCTGAGCTACGCGCCCCCTGTAAGGAGGAGGCGGCCATTGGCATCGCGCGGGATCGCTGTCAAGCGATCAGGGCAAAATTCCCGCCGCTTATTGCACCGCACGCAGAACGGGCGCGCTGTCGCGCGTCAAGCGCACACCGTCGCAATCCGGCCCACCGCAACTGCATGCCTCGATCAGGTAGCGCACGCCGCACATCACCAGAACCTCGTCGTCGAAGCTGTAATTGGAAATCCCCGCGCGCTCGACCTTTTCCTGAGCCATCGATTTCAGAGTCACGCGTCGCACTCCATCTCGTCACATATCCTTCATGATCCGTTGTGCACCGCACAATGTCAATCGTCGCCGGTTTGTTCCGCCGTGCCAGATCGCGGATCCACCCCGGATAGCGCACGGCCCGCCTCCGCCCCGGCCTTCGTCTTGCAGCGCCGACCCCTTGGTCCCATATGCCGCGCCATGAACAACCCATCTTCGTCCGCCATGCCCGTCTGGCATGGCACCACCATCATGTCGGCCCGCAAGAACGGAAAGGTCGTCGTCGCTGGCGACGGTCAGGTTTCGATGGGTCAGACCGTTATGAAGCCCAACGCTCGCAAGGTGCGCCGCCTGCATGACGGATCGGTCATCGGCGGCTTTGCTGGGGCGACCGCCGACGCCTTCACCTTGTTCGAGCGTCTGGAAGCCAAGCTGGAGCGGCACAACGGCCAGTTGATGCGGGCCGCAGTCGAACTCGCAAAGGACTGGCGCACCGACAAATATCTCCGCAATCTGGAAGCGATGATGATCGTTGCCGACAAGGATGTGACATTGATCCTGACCGGCAACGGTGACGTGCTGGAACCCGTGGGCGGGGTCGCGGCAATCGGATCGGGCGGCAACTTCGCGCTCGCCGCCGCGCGCGCGCTGGTCGATTACGAGCAGGACGCCGAAACGCTGGCGCGCAAGGCGATGGCCGTCGCTGCCGACATCTGCGTCTATACCAACGACCAGCTGACCGTCGAAACGCTCGACAGCGCCGCCTGACGCCCCCCCTCCCTTCGGGACAAGACTTATGAACGACAATCTCACGCCCAAAGCCATCGTCGCGGCGCTCGATGCGCACATCATCGGCCAGCAGGACGCCAAGCGCGCCGTCGCGGTTGCGCTGCGCAACCGCTGGCGCCGCCAGCACCTGTCCGCCGATCTGCGTGACGAAGTGACGCCCAAGAACATCCTGATGATCGGCCCGACCGGGTGCGGCAAGACGGAGATCAGCCGCCGTCTCGCCAAACTCGCCGACGCCCCCTTCGTGAAGGTCGAAGCCACCAAGTTCACCGAAGTCGGCTATGTCGGCCGCGATGTCGAACAGATCGTGCGCGATCTGGTCGAGGAGGCCGTGCGCCTCGAAAAGGACCGTCGCCGCGAAGCGGTGCGCGAAGCCGCTTCGGAAGCCGCAATGTCGCGCTTGCTCGACGCGCTCACCGGCAAGGAAGCGAGCGAAGCCACGCGCCTGTCCTTCCGGCAGCGGATCGAAGGCAACCAGATGAACGATGTCGAGGTCGAGGTGGAAGTCGCCGACAGCCCGTCGATGCCGATGGAAATTCCCGGCATGGGCGGTCAGGTCGGCATGATCAACCTGTCCGACATGATGTCGAAAGCGTTCGGCCAGACCCAGAAGAAGCGTCGCAAGATGCGCGTCGCCGAAGCCTGGGACAAGCTGGTGGAAGAAGAGCAGGACAAGCGGCTCGATCAGGACGATGTCGCGCGCGTCGCTATCGCCAGCGCCGAGCAGAACGGCATCGTCTTCCTCGACGAGATCGACAAGATTGCGGTCAGCGACGTGCGCGGCGGTTCCGTCAGTCGGGAGGGCGTGCAGCGCGACCTCCTTCCCTTGATCGAGGGTACGACGGTTGCGACCAAATATGGTCCGCTCAAGACCGACCATATTCTCTTCATCGCGTCCGGCGCGTTCCATGTCGCCAAACCCAGCGACCTGCTCCCCGAACTCCAGGGACGGCTGCCGATCCGCGTGGAGCTGAAGGCGCTGACCGAGGAGGATTTCGTCGCGATCCTTTCCGACACGAAGGCCAGCCTCGTTACGCAGTATCGCGCGCTTCTCGCGACTGAGGAGGTGACGATAGACCTGACGACGGACGGCATCCGCGCGGTCGCGAAGATCGCGGCGGAAGTGAATGGCGAGGTCGAAAATATCGGTGCCCGCCGCCTTCAGACGGTGATGGAAAAGCTGCTGGAGGATGTGAGCTTCGACGCTGAGGATCGCCGCGGCGAAACGCTGGTGATCGATGCAGACTATGTGGAAAAGCAGTTGAGCGCCGTGGCGCGCGACACCGACCTCAGCAAATATGTGCTGTAAGCGGCCCGGCCCCGGTCGATGCCGGGGCCGGACGCGACGTCAATAGCTTCGCCCGACCAGCACCCGCTCGACCGCTTTCCCCCCGGTGAAGATGCACGTTCCGTCCGCCGTCGCGGCGTCCAGCGGCACGTTGCGCAGGGTGAGCTTCTCGCCCTTGAGCCACTGCACCACCTTGTCCAAAGCCTCGCCGGTCGGCTTGCTCCACTGAACCAGCGCCCAGCCGGGCTTTGCGCTGGCCTTGAAATGTGCCTTGAGCCCTTCGATGTCGCCGATAGAGGCATCGATATTGCCGTCCAGCCGCGCCTTGGCATCGGCGAAGAGCGCCCCCTGGATATCCTCCAGCATGGCGACCGCGCTCTCGACGAACTCCGTTTTTGCGACGATCCGGCTGTCGAGCTTGCCATCCTCGCGGTAGAGGCGGTCGCGGCGAATGACGGACAGGTTGCCGCCTGCGACATCGCGGCCGCCCACTTCGATCACGATCGGCGCGCCCTTCTTGACCCAGCCCCAGCGCTTGGTCGCCGCCTTCGCCGGGCGCTTGTCCAGCAGCACGCGCACCGGCTCCCGGAAAGCGTCCAGTTCGCCCAACGCCGCCACCAGTTCGTCGCAGTAATCGAGGATCGCCCGATCCTCGTCCGTGTCGCGGAGCATCGGCACCACGACAATCTGATACGGCGCGACCCTGGGCGGCACGCGCAGGCCGTCGTCGTCGCCATGCACCATGATGAGGCCGCCGATCATGCGGGTCGACACGCCCCAGCTGGTCGTCTGCGCCAGTTCCTGGCTGCCCTCGGCATTCTGGAAACGGATATTCTGGGCTGACGAAAAGGTCGTGCCCAGAAAATGCGACGTGCCCGCCTGAAGCGCCTTGCCGTCCTGCATCATCGCTTCGATCGAATAGGTTGCCACCGCGCCGGGGAACCGCTCATTCTCCGGCTTCTCGCCCGCCACGACCGGCAGCGCGATGCACTCTTCGGCGAAGCTGCGATAGACTTCCAGCATCTTGAGCGTCTCTTCCATCGCCTCGTCCACCGTGGCGTGCGCGGTATGCCCTTCCTGCCACAGAAACTCAGCGGTGCGCAGGAACATGCGCGTGCGCATTTCCCAACGGACGACGTTGGCCCACTGGTTGATCAGTACCGGCAAATCGCGCCAGGACTGCACCCATCGGCTGAACGCTGCGCCGATGACCGTTTCGGACGTCGGGCGCACGACCAGCGGTTCTTCCAGCTTCGCTTCGGGATCGGGGATCATCTTCCCGTCCTTCTGGATCAGCCGGTGATGAGTGACGACCGCCATTTCCTTGGCGAAGCCATCGACATGCTCGGCTTCCTTTTCGAAATAGGAGAGCGGGATGAACAGCGGGAAATAGCAATTTTCATGCCCCGTCGCCTTGATCCGTTCGTCGAGCAGCTTCTGGATACGTTCCCAGATGCCGTATCCCCACGGGCGGATGACCATGCATCCGCGCACGCCGCTTTCCTCGGCCATGTCGGCTTCCGCAATGACGGCCTGATACCAGGCGGCGAAATCCTGTTCGCGGGTGACGGAAAGGGCATGTTTCACAGGATGGCAACCTTGATCTCAGGACAAAAAAGATGGCGCGCCATAGGCCAGACGCGCCACCTGTGTCGACTCTTTGGGTGGGGGAAGGTCAGCTCAGCTTGTCGATCTTGGCATTCAGGGCCGCAAGCTGCGCCTTCAGGTCGTTAATCTCATCGTCCTTGCTGCCGTCCGAGGCGGGGGCGGCAGGCGTAGGCATGCCCGGCATCCCCGGCACGCCGTTGCCGAATGCGCTCGCCGCGGCTTCGAACATCTGCATGTTGCGCTTGGCGATCTCCGCCAGCGGGCCGCCGCCGAACGCGCCCTTCATCGCTTCCTGGAACTGCTGCTGGTTCTTGCGGAACGCGTCCATCGACGCCTCGAGATATTGCGGCACCATCGATTGCATGGAATCGCCATACATCGCGATCAACTGGCGCAGGAAATTGACCGGCAGCATGTTCTTGCCACGCTGCTCTTCCTCCATGATGATGTGGGTCAGGACATTATGGGTGATATCCTCGCCGGTCTTGGCGTCGACCACCGTGAATTCGCGCCCCTCGCGCGTCATCTGGGACAATAGGTCGAGGGTGATGTAACTGGAGGTTTCGGTGTTATAGAGACGCCGGTTGGCGTACTTCTTGATGACGACCGGCTCCGATTGATTGGCGGTCTTGGATTTGGTCATGCATTCCTCTCCCTCACCTGCATCTTCCGCGATAGCACAAGGCGTTGCCGCACCGCAACATGGGCCACGCCCTTTACCCCTGTTCCTCAACATATTGTGGCGCGAGACGGAAGGCGATCCCATGCTGCGGCAAAAGGCGCTGGCCGGCCTTCGCCGATATCAGGAAGCGATCCGCCCCCGCCCTGCCCCCGCACCTGCCTGCGCCGCGCAGGCAGGCCCTGCGCGCATGTTGCGTTTCGGCGAGGACAAAGGGCGTCATCCCGTTGTTTTCATTCCCTCGCTTATCAACCCGCCCGCCGTCCTCGACCTGTCCGAACAAAGGTCCATGCTGCGCCACATGGCTGCGGCAGGACATGACGCCTATCTCGTCGACTGGGGCGCACCCGGCGTGGAGGATGCGGCCCTCGGTCTCGACGGGCATGTGACGGAAAGGCTGCTTCCCCTCCTTGCCGCGCTGCCGCGTCCTCCCATCCTCGTGGGCTATTGCCTTGGGGGCAGCCTTGCGCTGGGAGCCGTCGGCGCAATCGCCGCCAGGGCGATCGCGACGATCGCGGCGCCGTGGCGGTTCGACGGTTTCAGGGCGGAAGATCGCGCGCTCGTCGCGAAACTCTGGCATGACGCAAGGCCGGTATGCGAGCGGCTGAACTATGTCCCGATGGAAGTGCTGCAATCGGGCTTCTGGGCGATGGACCCGGCACGCACCATTCGCAAATATGCGGCGTTCGCCGACATGGAGCCCGGTTCGCAGGGGGAAAACGCGTTCCTGACCGTCGAGGATTGGGCCAACCAGGGCGCGCCCCTCACCTTCGCGGCGGGACGGGACCTGTTCGACCTCTTCTATGCGGATAACGCCACGGGGCAGGGCCGCTGGCGCGTAAAGGGCAGGCAGGTCACCCCCGAAACCATCGGCATCCCCTCCCTCTCCATCGTCTCCACCACCGACCGCATCGTGCCCGCCGCCGCCGGGCCGGTGCTGGCCGAAGAACGCCGCCTCGCGCTCGGCCATGTGGGGATGGTGGTCGGCGGACGCGCTTGCGAGACGCTTTGGCAGCCGCTTTCCCTATGGCTTTCCAGCGTCGGCGGCTGATGCTATGTGCGCCTGCGAAGAGAAAATTCCAGATATGAGGATCAGGCACTTGTCAGACATCGTCATCATTGGCGCCAAGCGCACGCCCGTCGGCAGCTTCCTGGGCGCATTCGCGTCCACGCCCGCGCATGAGCTTGGCCGCCAGGCTATCCTCGCCGCGCTCGCGCAGGCGGGCGTCGCGCCGGAAGAGGTGGACGAGGTCATTCTGGGGCAGGTCCTCGCCGCGGGTCAGGGTCAAAATCCCGCGCGTCAGGCTGCCGTCAATGCAGGGATCCCGGTCGACCGTACCGCCATCGGCATCAACCAATTGTGCGGATCGGGCCTCCGCTCGGTCGCTCTGGCGGCCCAGGCGATCCGCAGCGGCGACGCGCGCATCATGATTGCCGGCGGGCAGGAAAGCATGTCCATGGCACCCCATGCGCAATTCCTGCGCGCTGGCGCGAAAATGGGCGCGGTCACCCTCTTCGATACGATGATCCATGACGGCCTGACCGATGCCTTCAACAATTATCACATGGGCGTCACTGCGGAAAATCTTGCGGAAAAATACCAGATCAGCCGTGAAGCGCAGGACGAATTCGCCGTCGGCAGCCAGAACAAGGCGTCCGCCGCCCGCGCATCGGGCCGCTTCAAGGACGAAATCGTTCCCGTCACCGTCAAGGGCCGCAAGGGCGACACCATCGTCGATACCGACGAATATATCCGCGATGGCGCGACCATCGAAGCCATGAGCGCTCTGAAACCCGCCTTCAAGAAGGACGGCACCGTCACCGCCGCCAACGCCAGCGGCATCAACGACGGCGCCGCCGCGCTGGTGCTGATGACCGCCGACGAAGCCGCCCGGCGCGGTTCGGTCGTCCTTGGCCGGATCGCGGGCTTCGCGACCTGCGGCGTAGACCCTTCGATCATGGGCATCGGTCCCGTTCCCGCCAGCCGCAAGGCGCTGGAGAAGGCGGGCTGGTCGGTCGCCGACCTCGACCTTATCGAGGCTAACGAGGCTTTCGCCGCACAGGCATTGTCGGTCGGGCAGGAAATGGGTTTCGACCCGGAAAAGCTCAACGTGAACGGCGGCGCGATCGCCATCGGCCATCCGATCGGCGCATCGGGCGCGCGCGTGCTGACCACCCTCCTCTACGAAATGGGCAAGCGCGACGCGAAGAAGGGGCTGGCCACGCTCTGCATCGGCGGCGGCATGGGTGTCGCCATGTGCATCGAACGCTGATCGCGGTCGTAGCATGACGGGGGGCCGCAGGTCGCAGGACCGGCGGCCCTTTTTCTATTGGCCCTTCGCGCGTCGGCACCGGTCGGAGCAATAGACGACATTTTCCCAGTCCCGCGCCCATTTCTTGCGCCAGGCGAAGGGCCGCCCGCATGCCGGGCATGTCTTGGTCGGCAGGTCGCGTTTCGCGACACCGTTCGGCATCAGTCCCGCTTTCGCCCGTTCACCGCGACACATCCTCCCTCATTCGTCGATGGGCTCGACGTCGCCTTGCCCGACAGCCCTTACGCGTCGAGCGGACGGCCCTTCGTTTCGGGCAGCGCGACGAGGCACGTCAACAGCGCCGCCGCCACCACCGCCAGCGTATACCACAGCCCCGCATAGGGATCGCCCGTCCGCGCCACGATATACTGGCTGACCAGCGGCAGGAATCCACCGAAATATCCGGTGCCGATATGATAGGGGATCGACAGCGAGGAATATCGAATGCGCGCGGGAAAATATTCCGACAACAGCGCCGCCACCGGCCCGTAGGTCGCGCCGGAAATACACCAGAGCAGCAGCATCGCCAGGAAGAGCAGCGCCGCGCGCGGCCAGTCCGGCGTCACCGTGCCGGTGGGATAGCCCGCCGCGCCCAGCGCCGCATCGAGACCGCCGGGCGTCAGGTCTGCTATCGCCATGCCGCCCACCGTCACCCCCGCCACATCCCCCGCGCGCTTGTCATAAGGAACGCCGCGCCTCGAAAAATGATCGAGCAGCTTGCCGCACGCGGTCGGTTGCACCTTGGCGAAGGGATCGAAGCGGCAATCCGGTCCGCTCACGACCACGGGCGCGCGCGCTGCCGCCTGTTCCAGCGCAGGGTTCGCGGTCGCCCCCATGAATTGATAGACCGGCAGCGCCAGCGCCAGCATCGCCGCATAGCCGATGATCACCGGCTTTCGCCGCCCCACTTTGTCGGATAGCCAGCCGAAGAAGATGAATGCGCCCATCCCCACAAAAGCGCTGCCCCCCACGATCGTCTGCGCCACGCCGGGCGCGACATGCAGCCCGCTCTGGAGGAAATAAAGCGCCTGAAACATCACGGTATAGGCGATGACGGTAAAGCCCGCCGCAATGCCGATCATCGCCACCAGCATTCGCCGGACGTTGCCCGGCGCTGAGAAGGCTTCGCGCAGGGGGTTCTTCGCCTGCGCGCCTGCCGCCTTCATCGCCAGAAACACCGGGCTCTCGCGCAGCATCAGGCGCATCCACAGCGAAACGGCGAGCAGCGCCAGCGAAAGGACGAAGGGGATACGCCACGCCCACGCATCCCACGCCGCCTCACCCACAACCGCCTGCGTAGCCACCACGACGATCAACGACAGGATGAACCCACCGATCACGCCGGCCTGGATGAAGCTCGTATAGAAACCGCGTTTACCCGCCGGTGCGTGTTCCGCGACATAGATCGCCGCCCCGCCATATTCGCCGCCCAGAGCCAGCCCCTGCGCGATGCGCAGCAGGATAAGGATGATGGGTGCCGCAACGCCGATGCTCGCGGCGGCGGGCGTCAACCCGACTCCCGCCGTCGCCAGGCCCATCAGGACGATGGTCGCAAGGAACGTGTATTTGCGACCCAGCCGGTCGCCCAGATATCCGAACAGCACAGCGCCCAGCGGGCGAAACGCGAACCCGATGGCGAAGCCCGCCAGCGTGTAGAGCAATTCGACGGTCGGATTGTCGGTAGGAAAGAAAGTCCGCCCGATGATGGGCGCAAGGACGCCGTAGATATAGAAATCATACCATTCGAACACGGTGCCCAGCGCGGACGCGGTGATGACCAACCGGTCCCGTCGCGCGTCCATCACATAATCGCCTGCCGCCGCTTCGCTCATCCTGCCCCCTGAACCGCGTCCATATGGCATTCTGACAGCCGCTATGCGCTCCGTCCAGCGCGCCATACGCAATGGCGAAAGCCGCGTCCCGCCCGCCTGGAACGGACGCGGCCTTCGATCCTATTCCAGTTCCAGGATCACCGCGTCGACCGGCAGGCTTTCGCCCTGCTTGGCCGACACGCTCTTGACCGTGCCAGCCTTGCCCGCGCGCAGGATATTTTCCATCTTCATCGCTTCGATGACCGCCAGCGGCTGGCCCACTTCGACCTTGTCGCCTTCCTTGACGTTCAGCGCGACCAGCAGGCCAGGCATGGGACAGATCAGGAAGCGCGACAGGTCCGGCGGCACCTTGTCGATCATATGCACCGCATGCTGCGCCGCATGGGCGGGCAGGATGCGCAGCTTATGGCTCGCACCATGCGCCGTCAGGACGAAGCCCGACCGCACCGGCGCGATCCGCACCGCGAGCCGATCGTCGCCGAACTCCGCTTCGATCAGGCGGTCGCCGGGCGTATATTCCAGCGCCATATCCACGGTTTCGCCGTCGACCGTCACGTCGTCGCCGTCGATCACGACATCGTGGACATGATCGTCGATCTTCACCTGCCACCCGGTCGGCGGAGCCAGCCGCTTGCCCAGCTGTCCCTCGATCCGGCGGGCGCGGTCCGCCTGCGCCATGGCGGCGAACGCGCCGATGGCCGACAGCCGCTTCACAAGGTCCGCCGACGCGGGCGCGCCCTTGAACCCTTCGGGATACTCCTCGGCGATGAAGCCGGTCGTGATGTTGCCCGAACGGAACCGCTCATGCTGCATCAGCGCCGATACGAAATCGATATTGTGGCCGGGTCCGTCGATCTCGAACCGGTCGAGTGCCTCGATCTGCTTGTCGATGGCCTCGATCCGGGTCGGCGCCCAGGTGATGAGCTTGGCGATCATCGGGTCGTAGAACATCGACACTTCGCCGCCTTCGGTCACGCCATCGTCCACGCGCACCTTCGCGCCCGTTCCGTCCGTGCCATCCTCGGGCGGATTGTAGCGGATCAGGCGCCCCGTCGACGGCAGGAAGCCGCGATAGGGATCTTCGGCATAGACGCGGTTCTCGATGGCCCAACCGTTGATCTTCACATCGGCCTGCGTGAAGGACAGCGCCTCGCCATTGGCGACGCGGATCATCTGTTCGACCAGATCCACGCCGGTGATCTCTTCGGTGACCGGATGTTCGACCTGAAGCCGCGTATTCATTTCGAGGAAGTAGAAACCGTCGCCGGTCTTGTCCTCGCCGCTGACGATCAGTTCGACCGTTCCCGCGCTGAAATAGCCGACCGCGCGCGCCAGGGCGACGCACTGTTCGCCCATCTTGCGCCGCATTTCGGGGCTGACGAAGGGCGAAGGGGCTTCCTCCACCACCTTCTGGTGGCGGCGCTGGATCGAACATTCGCGTTCGTTGAGGTAGACGATATTACCGTGCTGGTCGCCCAGCACCTGGATTTCGATATGGCGCGGGCTTTCGATGAACTTCTCGATGAACACGCGGTCGTCGCCGAAGGACGCCAGCCCTTCGCGCTTCGTCGCTTCGAACCCTTCGCGCACGTCCTGTTCGGAATAGGCAAGGCGCATGCCCTTGCCGCCGCCGCCCGCCGATGCCTTCATCATCACCGGGTAGCCGATTTCGTTGGAAATCTTCACCGCATGTTCGGTGTCGTCGATCACGCCGACATACCCTGGCACGACGTTGACGCCCGCTTCCTTCGCGAGCTTCTTCGACTCGATCTTGTCGCCCATCGCGGCAATCGCGTTGGCGGGCGGCCCGACGAAGACGATCCCTTCGGCGTCCAGCGCCTTGCGGAAGCTTTCCCGCTCGGACAGGAAGCCGTAGCCTGGGTGAACCGCGTCCGCCCCGGTCTGCTTGCACGCTTCGATGATCTTGTCCGCCAGCAGATAGGACTGCGCGGCGGGCGACGGGCCGATATGGACGGCTTCGTCCGCCATCAGCACATGCGGTGCGCGCGCGTCGGCATCGGAATAGACCGCCACGGTCTTGATGCCCATCTTCTTGGCCGTGCGCATGACGCGGCATGCGATCTCGCCACGGTTCGCGATCAGGATCTTGGTGATTGCCATTATCTGTCCTTGCCCCAGTCCATTCCTCTCGCCCATTTCAGGGCCGGTTCAACGCTGCCAGACCAGTGTCTGCAATTCCTTCGTGCGAAGATCGGTCAGCCGCGCCCTGCATTGCGCGACAGCCATCGGCTGCAACGAACCGCCTTCGAACTCCGCGCCTGCTATGATGCATTGCGCGTCGCGATATTTGAGCCACGCCCGCTGGCTGTCGAGCAGCTGCGCCGCAAAGCTTCCACCGCGCGCATCGCGGTTTTTCATATAGGGGTATGTGGTTTTCCACTGCCGGTTCATCGCCCCATCTGCGCGGGCATAATCCTGCCCGGCGCAGCGGTTCATGTCCGCCTGCGTCTGCGCATTCGCGCAGGACGTCGCTGCTGTGGCGGCGAGGAACAGCAGGATCACTCTGCTGCCTCCAGATGCCCGTGGGGCTGCGCCGCCATGGGCGTCATGCCCAGCTTGTTCAGCAGCGCCGCATCCTTGTCATCGCCCGCATTGGCCGCGGTCAGCAGCCTGTCGCCGGTGAAGATGCTGTTCGCCCCCGCCATGAAGCAGAGCGCCTGGCACGCCTCGCTCATACTCTCGCGACCGGCCGACAGCCGGACCATCGATTGCGGCATCACGATCCGCGCCACCGCGACCGTGCGTACGAACTCGACCTCGTCGATCTTCGCGAGCGGCGTGTCCTTCAGCATGTCGCCCAGCACGGTGCCTTCCACCGGCACCAGAGCGTTGATCGGAACGCTCTCGGGATGCGGCATGGTGGCGAGCGCATGGAGAAAACCGATGCGGTCGCTCCGCGTCTCGCCCATTCCCACGATCCCGCCGCAGCACACGTTGATGCCCGCGCTGCGCACATTCTCCAGCGTCTCGATCCGGTCGGCGAAGGTGCGCGTCGTGATGACGTTCGCGTAATTCTCGGGCGACGTGTCGATATTGTGGTTGTAATAATCGAGCCCGGCGTCGGCCAGCGTCCGCGCCTGCTTTTCGTCCAGCATTCCAAGGGTCATGCATGTTTCCATGCCCATGGCCCGCACGCCCTCGATCATGGCGACCAGCTTGGGCATGTCGCGTTCCTTGGGGTTGCGCCACGCGGCCCCCATGCAGAACCGGCCCGATCCATGATCCTTCGCCTGCGCAGCGGTTTGCAGCACTGCCTGCACATCCATCAGCTTGGTGGCCTTAAGGCCGCTGTCCGCCTCGGTCGATTGCGAACAATAGCCGCAATCCTCCGGGCACCCGCCGGTCTTGATCGACAGCAAGGTGGACAGTTGCACTTCGTTGCGCGGGAAACCGGCGCGATGGACGGACTGCGCTTCGAACATCAGGTCGTTGAACGGCAGGTCGAACAGAGCGGCGATTTCCTCGCGCGTCCAGTCGGTGCGGGGGGCATATTCTATCAAGCGGCTTCCTCCAGCCCGGCGGGGGGCATGTTGTGGCCGAGGAGGCGCAGCACATCGGCGGCGCATTCCACGACATTGGAGCCGGGTCCATAAATGCCCTGGACGCCCGCGTCACGGAGGAAGTCATAATCCTGCGGCGGGATCACACCGCCTGCGATCACCTTGATGTCGCTGCGGCCCTTGTCACGCAGTTGCTGGATCAGTTCGGGAATCAGCGTCTTGTGCCCCGCCGCGAGGCTGGACGCGCCCACCACGTCGACCTCGTTGCTGAGCGCCAGGACCACCGTTTCTTCGGGTGTCTGGAACAGCGGCCCCGAGACCACGTCGAATCCCATGTCGCCGAAGGCCGAAGCGATGACGTTGGCGCCCCGGTCGTGTCCATCCTGCCCCATCTTGGCTACAAGAATCTTGGGCCTACGACCGAGGCGCCGTTCGACGGCCTGCACGCCGTCGAGAACCTGTTTCCAGCGACTGTCATCCTGGTAGGGCGCGCCATAGACGCCCTTCACCGGCGTGGGCTGCGTGCCGTAACGCTGGAAGCTGTCCTCCATGGCAGAGGAGATTTCGCCCAACGTTGCGCGCGCCCTCGCCGCTTCGACCGCATGGGCGAGCAGATTGGTCTCGATGCTTTGCGGGGCCGCAGCCGCCTTGCGCAGCGCGTCGAGCGCCGCCTGGCACGCCTGTTCGTCCCGCTCCGCCTTCACCCGGTTGATGCGCGCGATCTGCGCCTCGCGCACCTTGCTGTTGTCGATGTCGAGCGTTTCGAGCAGATCCTCGTTCGCAAGGCGATATTTGTTGACGCCCACGATGACGTCCTCGCCCCGGTCGACGCGCGCCTGCCGTGCGGCTGCCGCCGTTTCGATCATCGCCTTGGGCCAGCCCGCCGCCACGGCCTTCGCCATGCCGCCGTCTTCCTCGACCCGGTCGATGATCTCCTGCGCGGCGTCGACCAGTTGCCGGGTCAGCGCCTCGACATAATAAGAGCCGCCCAGCGGATCGACGACGTTGCACATGCCCGTCTCTTCCTGGATCACGATCTGCGTGTTGCGGGCGATGCGGGCGGAAAAGTCGGTCGGCAGCGCAATCGCTTCGTCGAGCGCGTTGGTGTGCAGCGACTGGGTGCCGCCCAGCATCGCGGCCATCGCCTCGATGGTCGTGCGCATCACGTTGTTGTACGGGTCCTGCTCGGTCAGCGACACGCCGCTGGTCTGGCAGTGCGTGCGCAACATCTTGGACCGCTCGCTCTTCGCGCCCAGCTTCGTCATGGCACGATGCCACAGCACGCGCGCGGCGCGCAGCTTGGCGATTTCCATGAAGAAGTTCATGCCGATGGCGAAGAAGAAGGACAACCGCCCCGCGAAATTGTCAAGGTCAAGGCCCGATGCGACGCCGTAACGCGCATATTCGATGCCGTCGGCGATGGTGAAGGCCAGTTCCTGCACCTGCGTCGCGCCCGCTTCCTGCATATGATAGCCGGAAATGGAGATGCTGTTGAACTTGGGCATTTCGCGGCTGGTATAGCCGAAGATGTCCGAAATGATCCGCATCGACGGTTCGGGCGGGTAGATATAGGTGTTGCGGACCATGAACTCCTTGAGGATGTCGTTCTGAACCGTTCCGTCGAGCAGCTTGCGATCCACGCCCTGCTCCTCCCCCGCGACGATGAAGAAAGCGAGCACGGGGATGATCGCCCCGTTCATCGTCATGGACACCGACATCTTGTCGAGCGGGATGCCGTCGAACAGGATTTTCATGTCCTCGATCGTGTCGATCGCGACGCCTGCCTTGCCGACATCGCCCACCACGCGCGGATGGTCGCTGTCATAACCGCGATGAGTCGCAAGGTCGAAGGCGACCGACAGACCCTTCTGCCCGGCGGCAAGATTCCGGCGATAGAAAGCGTTGGATTCCTCGGCTGTCGAAAAGCCCGCATACTGGCGGATCGTCCAGGGCCGCCCCGCATACATCGATGCACGCACGCCGCGCGTGAAGGGCGCGAAGCCCGGCAGGCCCGGGTCGACCGTCACGTCCTCCGCCGTGTAGAGCGGCTTTACCGTGATGCCTTCGGGCGTTTCCCAGTGAAGATCCTTGCCCTTCACTTCCTTGGCGGCGGCGGCGGCCCATTGGTCCAGGGTCGGTCCGGCCTTGTTCGCGTCGTCGGTCATCGTCAGTGCGCCCCGTCCTTCGGCGTTTCCATGATCTCGGTCAGCACCCCGTTCATGTCCTTGGGGTGGACGAAGAAGATCGGCGTGCCGTGCGCTCCGATGCGCGGTTCGCCCAGCACCTTCTTGCCCAGGCTTTCGAACCACGCCTTGGCGTCGTGGATGTCGGGCACCTCGTAGCACATATGGTGCTGGCCCCCGGCGGGGTTCTTGGCGATGAAGCCGTGGATCGGGCTGTTTTCGCCCAGCGGTTCGATCAGTTCGATCTGCGTGCCCGCAGTCCCGCCCTCGCCCGGCGTATCGACGAAGCACACCTTCACCCCCTGCACGGGCAGGTCGAACGGTTCATTGGCGATCGTCGCGCCCATCACGTCGCGATAATAAGCGAGGCTCGCTTCGAGCGACGGCGTGGCGATGCCGATATGGTTGAGGCGTCCGAGTTTCATGGTCATCGCCCCTTAAAGCGGAATATTGTCGTGCTTCTTCCACGGATTTTCGAGGCTCTTGTTCCTCAGTTTCCGCAGGCCGAGCGCGATGCGCTTGCGGGTCGAGTGCGGCTGGATCACCTCGTCGATGAAGCCCTTGCCCGCCGCGACGAAGGGGTTGGCGAAGCGGTCTTCATATTCCTTCGTCTTTTCCGCGATCTCTTCGGGCGTCTTGCCGCGGAAGATGATCTCCACCGCGCCCTTCGCGCCCATCACCGCGATCTCCGCGGTAGGCCAGGCGTAATTCAGGTCGCCGCGCAGATGCTTGGAGGACATGACGTCATAGGCGCCGCCATAGGCCTTGCGCGTAATGACGGTGATCTTGGGCACGGTCGCTTCGGCATAGGCGAACAGCAGCTTCGCGCCATGCTTGATAATGCCGTTCAGTTCCTGCTGCGTTCCCGGCAGGAAGCCCGGCACGTCGACGAAAGTGACGATCGGAATTTCGAACGCGTCGCAGAAGCGCACGAACCGCCCGGCCTTCTTGGACGAATTGATGTCGAGCACGCCGGCCAGCACCATCGGCTGGTTGGCGATGATGCCCACCGTCTTGCCCTCGATCCGACCGAACCCGCACAGGATGTTGCCCGCATGTGCCGGCTGCACTTCGAAGAAATCGCCCTCGTCCACCACCTTGCGGATGAGTTCGTGCATGTCGTAGGGCTGGTTCGCGTTGGCGGGGATCAGCGTGTCGAGGCTTTCCTCGACCCGGTCCCACGGGTCCGCGCTCGGTCGTTCGGGAACCGGTTCGCGGTTCGACGCAGGCAGGAAGTCGACGAAGTCGCGCACCGCCAGCAGCGCCTCGATATCGTTTTCGAACGCCACGTCCGCAACGCCCGACTTGGTCGTATGCGTCACCGCGCCGCCCAGTTCCTCCTGCGTCACGACTTCGTTGGTGACGGTCTTCACCACGTCCGGTCCGGTCACGAACATGAAGCTCGAATCCTTCACCATGAAGATGAAGTCGGTCATCGCGGGCGAGTAGACGGCGCCGCCCGCGCACGGCCCCATGATGACGCTGATCTGCGGCACCACGCCCGATGCCATCACGTTGCGCTGAAAGATTTCGGCATATCCGCCCAGTGACGCCACGCCTTCCTGGATGCGCGCGCCGCCGCTGTCGTTGAGGCCGATGACCGGTGCGCCGACCTTCATCGCCATGTCCATGATCTTGCAGATCTTCATCGCGTGCCGTTCCGACACCGCGCCGCCATAGACGGTGAAGTCCTGACTGAACACGAACACCAGCCGCCCGTTGACCGTGCCCGATCCGGTGACGACGCCGTCGCCCGGCACATGTTCGGCATCCATGCCGAAATCGACGCAATTATGCTCGACATACATGTCCAGCTCTTCGAAGCTGCCTTCGTCGAGCAGCACGTCCAGCCGCTCGCGGGCGGTCAGCTTGCCCTTGGCATGCTGCGCATCGATGCGGCGTTGTCCCCCGCCCATCCGCGCCGCTTCGCGCTTCGCTTCGAGCTGTTCGATGATCGCGAGTTTCGACATGGTCGCTTGGCTCTCCCAAAACTGTTGAGGCTGCTCATTTCAGTCTGCCACATTTTTCGCAAATGCAAATTTGCCAATTTGCAAATCTCAACTTCGCAAAATAGGGTGCGGAATATGGCACGCGGCAATCGAATCTTCGCAGGTCCCCGCCTGCGCCAGCTGCGCCTCGATCATCGCATGGATCAGGCGACGATGGCGCACGCGCTGGGCATATCCGTTTCCTATCTGTCGCAGCTGGAGAATGACGACCGCCCCCTTACCGCCAAGGTGAAGGCCGCGGTCGCCAGCGCCTTCCCCACCGACTGGGCGAGCTTCGACGCGCGCGAGGAGGAACAGCTGCTCGGCGCCTTCACCTACGCACTTGGCCACCCCGAACTGCCCGGCCCGCCCATGGAGCCCGAACGGATCGAGAAGCTGCACCTGCAATTCCCCGAATTCGCCGCACGCTATGTAGACCTCTACAACGCCCATATGCGCGCCAACGAGCGCATCAACATGATCGAGGAAGCGATCGGCAACGATCATGAGGTGCAGGCCCGCCTCCCCTGGGAGGCCGCGCGCGACTGGTTCCACGAAGCGGGCAATTACGTCCATGCACTCGACTGCCTGGCGGAGGAGATGGCGGAAAGCTTCACCCAGGGGCAGGTGCTGGACGAAGGGATGCTGGTCGAAGCGCTCGCCCGCCGCCACGGCATCGCGACGCTGATCGCCGAAACCCCCGACAGTGCCCTGCGCGCCTATCGCGCCGCCGACCGCCAGCTGTTCATCAACGCAGCGCTCCCCACCGAAAGCCGCAAGTTCATGCTCGCCCATCAGCTCATGATGCTGGAGGGGCAGGCGGTGATCGGCGACGTGGTGGGCAAGGCGGCGCTGCCCGTGCCCGGCGCGGACCGGCTGCTCGCCATCGGGCTCGGCAATTATGCCGCGGGCGCGCTGCTGATGCCCTATGCCCCCTTCCGCGAAGCCGCCCGCGCGATGCGCCACGATATCGACCGGCTCGCCCGCACCTTCGGTGTCAGTTTCGAACAGGCCTGCCATCGCCTGTCCACCCTGCAAAGGCCGGGACTGCGCGGCATTCCCTTTTTCTTCTGCCGCGTCGACATGGCGGGCAACATCACCAAGCGGCACAGCGCCACCCGCCTGCAATTCGCCCGCTTCGGCGGAGCCTGCCCGCTCTGGAACGTGCACGAAGCCGTCGCCGTCCCCGACCGCATCAACGTGCAACTCGGCGAAACGCCCGATGGCGTGCGCTATGTCTCGATGGCGAAGGGTCTGGTGAAACCGTCGGGCAGCTACAAGCGCACCCCGCGCCGCTTCGCCGTGGTGCTGGGCTGCGAGACGGCGCATGCGGCGAATTTCGTCTATGCCGACGGCCTGCAACTGGAAGTGGAGGGTGCCGCCACGCCCATCGGCATCACCTGCCGCCTCTGCCCCCGCCAAAGCTGCGACCAGCGCGCATTCCCCCCGGCGGACAGACCCATCCACGTCGACCCCGACAACCGCCAGATCGTGCCATATTGGATTGGGTGAGGGGGGAGAGATGGGTGGGTAGAGGACTGTCTGCTCTAACGCCGGATTTATTAGATAGCTGCCGTTCAGTCGGAAGGTTTTTCCTCACTAAAGACACCGTCGAACCAATACATTTTTGGATCGCGGAACCATGCCCGATTTGCCTCAGTTTCAAACTTAGCGAACTTGCGCATATCCAGACCATAGCGCTGAGCCAAGGCAAGAAACTGCCTCAAATCGTCTTCGTCTGGCCCCTTCTTTAAAGTGACCACCAGCCCTCTCGCACCGTCGCCCTTCACGCTTTCGACGCAAGAAATGCGTTCCAGCCATTCGAAGTAAGCTCGTTCGTCTGCAAGGTGATAAAAAATCACCTCAGTATCCATCTGCTCCAACGTAAGATTCTTGTCGCTCATCGCTTTACATAACCACGCACCAGTTATGCCTGCAATCGGGCACGCATTTCCCGAACGTGAAGGGCCGCAAATGGTCGTCAGTTACCCCACGCACCCGCACCACACCTGTGGCAACGGCGTGCACCTTCCCCTCACCCCTCCACCCGCATCTCCGCCTCCAGGAAATCCAGCAGCGCCCTGATCCGCGCCGCCGCCCGGTCCTCCGGCGCGTAGAGCGCGTGGATATCCTCGCCGTCGCCCGCGTCATATTGCGCGAGCACCTCGACCAATCGCCCGGCGCGCAGGTCCGACGCGACATGGAAGCGCCCGTGCCGCGCGATGCCGCATCCCGCCACCGCCATCTGCCGCACGACCTCGCCCGAATTGCCGAAGAAGCGCCCTTCGACAGGTCGATGGATCAGTTGCCCGTCGATCAGGAAGGGCCAGCTGTCCACCGACCGGCGGAAGCTGAAGCGCAGGCAGTCGTGCGCATCGAGCGCGTCGGGGCTGCCTGGCGTTCCCCGCCGCGCCAAATAGTCCGGGCTCGCCACCAGCACCATGCGGCTGCGTCCCAGCTTCTTCGCGCGCAACCGCGTGTCGCGCAGCGGGCCTATGCGGATGGCGATGTCCGCCCGTTCCTCGACCAGATCGACGATCGCGTCGGTCAGCGTCAGGTCGACGGTGATCGCGGGATAGGCGTCGGCAAAGCGCGGCAGCAACGGGATGAGACACTCCACGCCGAACGAAGGCGACGCGTTGACGCGCAATAACCCGCGCGGCCCCTGCGCCGCCTCCGTCAGCGCCGCTTCCAGATCGAACATGTCGCTCAGGATCGCGCGCATCCGGTCGCGATAGGCAAGCCCTTCGCGCGTCAGCGCCAGCGAACGGGTCGTCCGCCGGATGAGGGACACGCCCAGCCGCTTTTCCAGCCGCGCGACGGACCGGCTCACCGCCGACGGGGTCAGCCGCAACGTCCGCGCCGCGCGTGCAAAGCTGCCCTCGCTCGCCACGACCAGGAAATTCTCCACGTCCGCCAGATGGTTATTCATGCGCCGGATTCACTTCTGAAGTTCATTACGTCCCTCTAATCATCAATTTCACACATGCTATCTGTTGTCCACATCGCTGTCTCTTTATGAGGAAGGAAAGCCCATGGACCTCAAGCTCGCCGGCAAGACCGCCATCGTTACCGGCTCCACCGCCGGCATCGGCCTCGCCATCGCCCAGCGCCTGTCGCAGGAGGGCGTCGCCGTCACCGTCACCGGTCGCAACCGCGCCAAACTCGATGCGGCAGCGACCCAAATCGGCGGCGCGGTGAACCCGGTGCTGGCCGATCCTGCGACGGCGCAAGGGGCTGCCACGCTCATCGCGGCGGTCCCGGACACCGACATCCTCATCAATAATCTCGGTATCTACGAAGCGAAGGACTTCGCCCAGATCAGCGACGATGACTGGCATCGCCTGTTCGAAGTCAATGTCGTGAGCGGTGCGCGCCTCGCCCGCCATTATTTTCCCCGGATGCTGAAAGCCGATTGGGGCCGCATCCTCTTCATCGCCAGCGAAAGCGGCCTCCTGCCTCCGCCGGAAATGATCCACTACGGCATGACCAAGTCGGCCCAGCTTTCCATCTCGCGCGGCCTTGCCGAACAGACTCGCGGAACCGGCGTCACGGTGAACAGCGTCCTGCCCGGACCGACCCGGTCGGAGGGGATCGTCGACTTCATCCGCTCGGTCGTCGCCGACAAGGACGCGCCCGAGGCGGATCGGGAAGCGGAATTCTTCACCGCCCTGCGCCCGCTTTCGCTCATCGGGCGATTGATCGAAGCGGATGAGGTCGCCGCCATGGTCGCCTACCTCGCCAGCCCGCTTGCCGCCGCGACCAACGGCGCTGCGCTCCGGGTGGAAGGCGGCATCGTCCCCACCATCGCCTGATCCACCGTGGGGAAAGCGGCCCTGCCGTTCGTTTCTTCATCGGCATAAGGATGACGCGATGAACGACACGGACTGCCTTCCCCCCCTCCACCGGTCGCTGGCGATGGAGGGCTACGCCCGGATCGCGGGTCGCGACCTTCTGCGCCATCTTTCCATCGACGCCGGCGCGTGGCGTGCGCTGGCGTCAAGCTGGAACGACCTCGGTCCCGATCTCTACATGGCGGACGGTGGGCGCTATCGCCGCCGCCGCCATGCCGCTTTCGCGCTGGATCGGGGGCGCTTCGTCCGCAAGCCGCACCAGCCCCATTATCAAAGCCGGGATTATAACCGGCTGAACGGCGATGTGCAGCGCTGGTTCGATCCGGTGGCGGACGACACCGTCGCGCTGCCCGCGATGCAGGCGATTCTCGCCTTCTGCAACGCCGGTTTCCCAGCGTCCCCCTCCCGCCGACGCCATGTCGAAATGCACCAGTTCCGCATCGAGGCAAGCGCCGCCGAAAGCGGCCAGCCCACGCCCGAGGGAATGCACCGCGACGGCGTCGATCATGTGCTGGTGATGCTGATCGAGCGGCACAATGTGCGCGAGGGCGTCACACGCATCGGCGCGGCGAACGGGTCGCCGCTGGGCGAATTCACCCTCACCGATCCCGGCGACGCGATGCTGATCGACGACCGCCGCATCCTGCACGGCGTCACCGCGATACACCCGGTCGACCCGGCGCTCCCTGCCTGGCGCGACGCGCTGGTCGTCACGCTGGCGGCGGAATAGCGCTACCGTTTCTGCTTGCCGCGCTTCGATCCCATGTGCCGGATGTTTGCGGGACGCCCGCGCCGGGTACCGGGGCGCGTGCGGTCCCGCTTCATCGGCCCGCCGCGCGGCGCGGGACTGTCGGGCAGTTCGAAGCGGAGCGACCCGGTGACCGGATCGGCCTCCGCCAGCCGCAAATCCAGCCTTTGTCCGACCGTATAGCGATCCCCGCTCTCAACGCCCTGAAGCGCGCGTCCCGCCTCGTCGTAGAAGAAATGCTCCGCGCCCATGGTCGACACCGGCACCAGCCCGTCGCCCCCCAGCCCCTCGACCGTGGCGAAAAAGCCGAAATTCTGCACCCCGGTGATGCGAGCGGGCATGACCTCGCCGACATGCGCGGCGAGGTAGGCGGCGACATAGCGGTCGACCGTGTCGCGCTCGGCCTCCATCGCCCGACGCTCATGACCCGATATCATCTCGCCGACGCGGCCCATATTCTCGTAGTCGTCCTGGCTCAGCGCCGTTCGCTCGGGAATGTCCTTCCCCTTGGGCGCGGGAAGTTCGAGCCCGTAGGCCCCGACCAGCGCACGGTGTACCAGCAGGTCGGCATAGCGGCGTATGGGCGAAGTGAAATGCGCGTAACTGCCCAGCGCCAGCCCGAAATGCCCCATATTCTGTGGGCTATAATAGGCCTGGGTCTGGCTGCGCAGGATCATCTCCATGATCTGCGGCTTTTCCTCGGCATCCCCGACTTTTGCGATCAGTTGGTTGAAGGTCGACGGCTTCACCACCTGCCCCAGTGCGAACGCGATGTCGAAGGTCGCCAGATAGTCCTTCAGCGCCACCAGCTTGTCGCGACTGGGCGGTTCGTGGACCCGGTACATGACCGGGGACTTCTTCTGCTCCAGCGCCTTGGCCGCCGCGACGTTGGCGGCGATCATATAATCCTCGATCAGCATGTGCGCGTCGAGCCGTTCACGTACCGCGACGCTGACGATATGCCCTCTCTCGTCCAGCACCACGCGTCGTTCGGGCAAGTCGAGCGCCAGCGGATCGCGCGCCTGCCGCGCCTTGCGCAACAGCGCCCAGCAGGCCCAGAGCGGCCTCAGCGCCGGTTCGAGCAGATCGTTATCCTTTTGCCCGTCGATCGCCGCCTGCGCATCCTCATAAGCCAGCACCGCCGCCACCCGGATCACCGCGCGGGTAAAGCGCCATGCCGTCACCTTTCCCTCCGCGTTGACGGTCAGGTGGCACGCCATGGCCGCCCGATCCTGCCCCGCCCGCAGCGAGCACATGTCGGAGGACAGCTGATGCGGCAGCATCGGCACGACGAGGTCGGGGAAATAGACGCTGTTGCCTCGCTTGCGCGCTTCCTTGTCGAGCGCGCTGCCCGGCCTGACATAATAGCTGACATCGGCAATCGCGACGACAGCCTTGTAGCCGCCCGGATTGGCGGGATCGTCGTCGGGTGTTGCCCAGACGGCATCGTCATGATCGCGCGCATCGACCGGATCAATGGCGACGATGGGCAAATGGCGCAGATCCTCGCGCTTGTCCTCATGCAGGGGCAGGACGGACGCCTTCTCCGCCTCCTCCTCCGCCCGGTCGGGGAAGACATGGGGAATGCCATGCTTGTGGATCGCGATCAGACTGAAGCTGCGCGGTGCGAAGGGGTCGCCCAATATATCGGTCACCCGCGCCGAAATGCGCGGCGGGCGGCCATGCGGTTCGGCCAGCACCAGATCGCCCGGTTTCGCCTCGCCAACGTCACTGATCGGCGTATCCTTGCGGATGCGCTTGTCCACGGGGCGCAGCCACAATTTCCCGTCGGCCATCTCCTCCACCACGCCCAGCAATTCCTCGCTGGCCTTGGCGAGCTTTTTCATCGGATGCGCGATCCAGCCGCGCCCGGCCTCCTCGGTGCGAGCCAGGATACGGTCGCCGATAGTGAACGCGCCTTTTCTCCCCCGCTCGATCACGCGCAGGCGCGGCGCGGGCTGCCCTTCGGCCTCCCATTTCTCGGGCGTGGCGATCAGCGTCGTGTCGTCGACGTCGACGATCCGCAACACCGTGACCTTGGGTACGCCGCCCATCTTGTGGAAAGCGCGCGCCGGGCCGATGTCGATCAGCCCTTCGTCCGCCATATCCTTGAGCAACGCCTTGAGCGCGATCTTCTCCTGCCCCTTGAGCCCGAACGCCTTTCCGATTTCCCGCTTGCCTGCGGGCGTGTCGGATTCGGCGATGAAAGCGATGATCTGGTCGCGGGTCGGAAATCCGGCGGGCCGCACCCTGGCGGGCTTCCTGTGTTTTTGGGTCGATGCCATCTTTGTGGCTATAGGGACGCGCCGCGCCCGGCGCCAGTGGCATGGCGGCCCGGCACTCCTTCACCCGGCGCCTTAGATCGAAAGCTTGCGCGCCCGGTCGCGCCATATTTCGGCCAGCAGCTTCATATCGGCCAGCTGGCGCACAGCGTCGGGATCGTGCCGGTGCCCTCCGCCGATCAGCAGGCGGAAAAGGCGCGCCACGCTCCAGTCCGGCAAAGGCCTCTCCAGCAGTTCCATCCGCCCGCCCGCCTGCGCTTCCCCCTCGCGGACGACGCGAAAATAAACGCCGCAGCGCGCCGTCTTGATGATCGTCGCCATCACGTCACGCCCGCCGAACCGGTGGTCGAGCTTCCAGCAGGGCTGCCGCCCGTGGCTGACCTCGACGATGGCGGTGCCGAGCGAAAAGCGGTCGCCCAGGCAAATGTCTTCCTCGGTCATTCCCCGCGACGCCACATTCTCCCCGAAGGCGCCGGGAGCGGCGAGCAGCGGATCGCCGGGCCGCCGGTCGAGCCACCAGCCATAATGGTCCTGCGGATAAAGGTGGATCGCCTTGTCCCAGCCGCCATGATGGATGCGGTCGGCAACGGCATCGCCCGCAAAGCCATCCCATGCAATGCGGACCGGGCCTGCTACCGGCTGCTTGGCGATGGCGCTGTGATCCTTTCCGCGAAAGGGGCGCGGCATGCCCACCAGCAGGGCCTCGACACTCATGAAAGGGGTCGTCATGCGCTGCGCCATGCCATGTTCGTACAGGTGACGCGACGGCCTATTGCGTGCAAGTGGCGGCCTTCTTGCTTTCTTGGGTTTTACCCAATCCTGCGTTAAGGGGCGGCTGATGGATGTCACGGGTCTGCGGGTCGCGCTCTTCAGCGGCAATTACAACTATGTGCGCGATGGCGCGAACCAGGCGCTTAACCGCTTCGTGGGCTATCTGCTGAGCCAGGGCGCGGCGGTGCGCGTCTATTCGCCGACCGTCACCACTCCGGCCTTCGAACCGGCGGGCGATCTGGTAAGCGCGCCGTCCTTCGCCGTGCCGGGGCGCAAGGAATATCGCGTTCCTTACCGGCTGTCGGGGGCGCTCAGAAAGGACTTGCACGCCTTCACGCCCAATCTCGTCCATGTGTCGAGCCCCGACCCGCTGGGCCACCGCGCCGTCACTTGGGCTCGGGACAATAATCTGCCGACCGTCGCATCGGTCCACACGCGGTTCGAAACCTATCCGCGCTATTATGGCCTCGCCTTCCTCGAGCCGCTGGTCGAATCGATGCTGCGCCGTTTCTATCGCCGCTGCGACGCCATCGTCGCGCCGTCCGATTCGATGGCGCAATTGCTGCGCGACCAGCGGATGAGCTACGATGTCGGCATCTGGACGCGCGGCATCGACCGCGACATCTTCAACCCGGCTCGCCGCGACCTTGGCTGGCGGCAGGCACTCGGGATCGCGGACGACGTGCCGGTCATCGGGTTCATCGGTCGACTGGTGATGGAAAAGGGGCTGGACGTCTTTTCCGACACCATCGACCAACTCACCGCACGCGGCGTCCGGCACAAGGTGCTGGTGGTGGGGGAGGGCCCCGCCCGCCAGTGGTTTGAAAATCGCCTGCCGGACGCGGTATTCACCGGCTTTCAGAAAGGCCCCGACCTGGGCCGTGCCGTTGCCAGCATGGACATGCTCTTCAACCCGTCGGTCACCGAAACATTCGGCAACGTGACGCTGGAGGCGATGGCCTGCGGTCTGCCCACCGTTGCCGCGCGCGCGACCGGCAGCGAAAGCCTCGTGACGCAGGGCGTGACAGGCCGCCTAATCCGCCCCGGCGCGATCGGGGCCTTCGCCGATGCGCTTCAGGCCTATTGCACCGATGCCGGCGCCCGCGCCGACGCGGGCAGGGCCGCGCAGGCGCGCGCCGAACGCAACGGGTGGGATCAGGTCAACCAGGCGCTCGTCGATACCTATTTGCGTGTCATCCGTCAGCGCGCGCAGGGCCTTGCGCCCCGGTCCAGCCCTGTTCCCTGACCGCGCGCCATCCTATATCGCCAAAGATGCCTGATCTTTTCGCGCCCGACGAACCTCCCGGCACCGACGACGGCGCGGATACAGCGCCCCTCGCCGACCG
The DNA here is from genome assembly GCF_003248505.1 of Sphingobium sp. Classification (GTDB taxonomy): domain Bacteria; phylum Pseudomonadota; class Alphaproteobacteria; order Sphingomonadales; family Sphingomonadaceae; genus Sphingobium. The sequence goes on along the minus strand of NZ_QFOA01000006.1, from coordinate 74,868 downwards.
CCTGCGCCCTCGCACGCTCGCCGATGTGGTCGGGCAGGAGCATCTGACCGGCCCGGACGGCGCGATCGGCAGGATGGTCGCGGCGGGGCGCCTGTCCTCGATCGTCTTCTGGGGACCGCCCGGTACCGGCAAGACGACGATCTCCCGCCTGCTCGCCGATGCCGTGGGGATGCGGTTCGAACCGATCTCCGCCGTCTTTTCCGGCGTCGCCGACCTCAAGAAGGTCTTCGCCGCTGCCAGGGACCATGCGCGGCGGGGGGAAAAGACCCTGCTCTTCGTGGATGAAATCCATCGCTTCAACCGCGCGCAGCAGGATAGTTTCCTGCCCTTCGTCGAAGACGGCACCGTCACGCTTGTCGGTGCGACGACCGAAAATCCCAGCTTCGAACTGAACGCAGCCCTGCTCTCCCGCGCGCAGGTGCTGATCCTGCGCCGCCTCGACGCCGCAGCGCTCGGCCTGCTGCTCGACCGCGCAGAGGCGCTGGTGCAGCGCCCCCTCCCCCTCGACCCCGCCGCGCGGGAAGCGTTGCTGGCGAGCGCGGACGGCGACGGGCGCTTTCTCCTCAACCAGGTCGAAACGCTCTATGCCATCGACATCGCCGATCCGCTCGACCCCGCCGGGCTGTCGGCGCTGCTTCATCGCCGGGTCGCGGTCTACGACAAGGATCGGGAGGGGCATTACAACCTCATCTCCGCGCTGCATAAGTCGTTGCGCGGGTCCGATCCGCAGGCGGCGCTCTATTATCTCGCGCGAATGCTGACGGCGGGCGAGGAGCCGCTCTACGTGCTGCGCCGCCTCGTCCGCTTCGCGACGGAGGACATCGGCCTCGCCGATCCGCAGGCGGTGGTGCAATGCCTCGCCGCCAAGGATGCCTATGAATTTCTCGGCTCTCCCGAAGGGGAACTGGCGATCGTGCAGGCGTGCCTCTATTGCGCGACCGCGCCCAAATCGAATGCCGCCTACGCAGCGATGAAGGCGTCGTTCCGTTCGGCGCGGGAAACCGGATCGTTGATGCCGCCGATGAATATCGTGAACGCGCCCACGAAGCTGATGAAGCAGGTCGGCTACGGCAAGGGCTATCGATATGACCACGATACCGAAGAAGGATTTTCGGGCGCGAACTATTGGCCGGACGAGATGACGCCGCAGACCTTCTACGCGCCGACCGACCGCGGTTACGAAGCGCGGGTGGCCGAACGCATCGCCTATTGGAACCGGCTGCGCGCCGAACGCCGGTCGGAGTGACGCCGCGATTCGACCATTTCGCCGTTATCGACTGGTCGGGCGAAGCGGTCGAGCATCCCAGGGGGCTGGCGCTCGCCATCGCCAAGCGCGACGACCGCGCACCTATACTGCTCCGCCCGGATCGCGGATGGACCCGGCAGGGGATCACCGACTGGCTCGGCGCCCACGCGCAGGCTCGCACGCGCCTGCTCATCGGCCTGGACCTCTCGCCCGCCTTCCCCTTCCTCGACCATGGCAGCTATTTCCCCGGATGGGACGAATCACCCGGCGATGCGAAGCGATTATGGGCGATGGTGGAGGCCATGGCCCAAAACGACCCGCATCTTTCGGTCGGCAGCTTGCTGAGCCATGCGGAGGTCAAGCGGCATTTCCGCCAGTTACGCGATTGCGGCGACCTGTTCCCTGTGGGCCGCGGTCGGCTGCGCGTGTGCGAAACCGGGCAGGCGGCGATGGGCCTGTCCCCCTATAGTTGCTTCAACCTCGTCGGAGCGGCGCAGGTAGGAAAATCGAGCCTTACCGGAATGCGCACGCTCCACCGGCTGCGGGGGAAGGTGCCCGTCTGGCCCTTCGACCCGGTGCCGGAGGTGGGGCCGCTGATCGTCGAAATCTACACCGCGCTCGCCGCCCGCGCCGCGCTTCTGCCGAAGGGCCGGTCGAAGATGCGAGATGGGGTTTCGCTCGACACCGCCCTCGCAGCCTTCGGCAGCGTACCGCACAGCCCGCTTCCCCGCTATGACGACCATTCCACGGACGCGATCCTGACCACGGCGTGGCTGCGCCATGTCGCCGACGATCCTGCCTTGTGGAATCCTCCTGCGCTGACGCGACAGATTGCGTGCACGGAGGGCTGGACCTTTGGCGTGATCTGATAGTAAGGGGCCAGCCGACATGGCGCGCCGGCTTAGCACAGCGGTAGTGCAGCGGTTTTGTAAACCGAAGGTCGGGGGTTCGATCCCCTCAGCCGGCACCGCCATTAAAGCCCTTTAAGGGCTGTCTTGCACTGACAAGGGGGCATTTTGTGCTCGAGCAGTGTAAGAATCAATGGGGGCATCGCGCGAATCACTCGTGCGGGCGGTCATGTCACCTTGGGCTCAATGCCTCAATATTTTGCCGGACATCCTGCGCATGAGCGCCGCTGCCGACGCGCGCGCAATTGCTCGCGATACGCGCAAGCTCCTCAGGGATGCGGGCGGCAAGCTGGGGGGCAAGCGCCGCGGCGCGGACCCCGTCTGGCGGCACAGTTTCGACGTGGACAGCCGACAGGCGGACGTCTTCCGCCCGATCGCGGACGGGACGAAGGCGGGCGGGCTCGCATGGGCCGATGACTGGCTCCGCGCGGCGAAGGAATATGACCTGGTCCACAAGAAGAAGGGCGAGCGCAGCCCGCTGATGGCTAACGGAATACGTGTTCTAGAAACGATGCTATACAAATGTACCGATTTCAAATCCGGTAAATGCGATCCAGCGATCACAGCTTTGATGAAGCTAACGGCACTGTCGAAGAACGCTGTCGTCGACGCGCTGAAGCGCCTGCGCGAACATGGCTTCCTCGACTGGGTGCGGCGAAGCGAACGGACCACCAATGTGGGCGAGGCCGGGCCGCAACGCGTCCAGGCCACGAACGCCTACCACTTCGACATCGGTCGCCTCGGCCGCGCCGTCGGCGATGCCGGGAAGGCTGTGAAAGCGCGCTTCCTGAACCTCCGGGAGGCGCGCCGCCGCCGCGCGGCAAAAACCCCCACCCCTGCCAGCCCTGCGCCCCAGGCGGCCCCGCTGGGCCGGAGAGCGATCGATCCCGCGCTGGAGGCCGCCCTCAAACGGGCGGAAGCCGCCGGAGAGGCGCGAGTTTGGAAATAGTGATGTTTACCCTCACAGGGGTTTAAGAGGAAAGGAATGGCCTGGTCGGCCATATCAAGAAGCACCCACACACGCACAACCTGCACCCACGGTGGCCTATCGCGCCCGTGGACGGGGAGACGCTTGTCTCCCCGCTTGGCTTCCCAGGGGCGCCAAGAGGTCAGGATGGCGCGTCGATGCCCAGCGCGGCGCCCGCGGCCCCGTCGAGCGGGAAATTGGCGATGAGGAGCTCGCCCGCTTTCGTGCCCTCTCCGACTTTGGGGGCACGGTGGACAGGTCGGGAAGCTAAATCAGTCTTCGTCGTGAGGAACGCCCAGGCCGATTGTAATCAACTGGCGAATTGCTTCTGGCCGGGTGATTGGCCCGAACTCGTGCATTCGCGCCCACCCGTCAATTGCCTCGAGCATCTTTGGTGTAAGCCGAACCATTACTGGGGTCGCATTGGTTGCCGGACGGCCTCGCCGAGATTTTCCAATATCATCTATTGCGCGCGTCATTATTTGTCGATATTGAAAAAATCAGCCCGACGCAAGGCTGGAACCCTCGCGCCGGGCCTAACTCGAACCACGGAGTATCCCGATGGAACAAGCTGTCCGCGCGATTAGCATGCGCTCCCCTTTTGGTGAACCCCGCACGGTTTACGTGCCCCCCGTTAAATCTGGGGAGGCATAACCTATGGCCGCGCATGAGCAGAACTGGACGACGATTCATATCGTCGATCCCGTAAACGAGCGCCATTATGCGCTGTCGGAGGAAGCGGAATTGCAGCTTCGCATACTGCGCGATGGCCTCCGGGCTGTGGCCAATCTGGCCCGGGGGGAGGAAATGCCCTCCCAGCCCGTTCCGGAAACCATCGATGGTCACGATCTCGCCTCGATCTTCGATGTGTTCGGCATCGCATGCGGCGCTATTATCCAGACCGGCCGCTTTGCTGGCCCCAGTGTGCCAATCAAAGGAAGGAACTGAAATGGGAGCAAGAAGCAAGAAACGGCGTCGGGCGGACGGATCGATCGCCAGTGGAAAAGCCGCACCTGCTGCAGAGCGGCTTTCGATTGGGATCAATCCGAACAAGCTCGTTGAGTTGCGGGACGATCCGCGCTTTGCGGAAGTTTTCGCTGGACTGGATGAACAGGACGCTGGTTGATCGACGTCTCTCCCTTCAGCCAGTGTATACAAAGTGCCCCTAATTAATCCTCGTATTGCGCCAACGGAGGCCCGCGGTGGCCGCGTATGGCCCCCTGACAACCTCCAATACGCATAAATTGTATATACGACTATTGCGTCGAGATAAAATAAGCGTATATACGGAAATGCCGATTGATAACCGGCGATGTGAATTCTGCCGGATGGGCCGGTGGTATAGTTCGGAGCAGATAAAGATGTCTTTGCAAACGCTGAACCAGCAAATCCGCAGTTTGGGAATAACACTTTATGGATATATCTTATGACCCGATAAAACGGGAGACTACGCTTAGGGAACGTGGCCTTGATTTTGAAGATGCGGCCATTCTTTTTTCTGGCGTTTATTTCACCGAAATTGATGACCGACAAGACTATGGCGAAATTCGTGAAATATCGATTGGGGTAATTCGCGAAACTTTGGTCTTGGTGGTTGTTTGGACGGAACGCAATGGTAGCCGCCGCATCGTATCGATGAGGAAGGCGAATAAAAATGAGCGAGAAGGATATTACGAAGAGTTGGAAAGATCCGGACGAAGCTCCTAGCCTCGACCGTGATTGGTTCGCCCGGGCTGAAATCCGCGATGGTGACAAGGTTGTTCGTCGTGGCAGGCCTAAATCTGACAATAGCAAGCAAGCAATTTCTTTAAGGCTAGATGCCGACGTCGTGGAATGGTTCAAACAATCAGGATCCGGCTGGCAAACCCGCATGAATGAAGCGCTAAGGAAGATGGCGGGACTTTGACGTCCCGTCACCTTTCGATAATCATCTCTCCCCAGCGGGCAAAGAGCGTCCGGCGCTGATCGAGCAGCTGGGCGCGGTTGTAGGCGGCTTCGCTTTCGCTCGCGCCCTTGGGCGTGTGCGCCAGCGCCATGTCGATGGCGGCGCGCTCGTGCGGGAAGCGTTCGTTCATGATCGTCGAAAAGCTGGCGCGCCATCCGTGCGGGACGTGCCGGCCCTTGAAGCCCGCCCGCTTATAGAGACAGCCGATTGCCGCCTCGTTAATGGGGAAAAGCGCGGAGGAAGAACGGGTATCATACCCATTCTCACGCGCCTGTTTCAGCACCGCGACGACTTGCGCGCTGAGCGGCACGAGGTGGTCGTTGCCCGGGTCGGCCTTGCGCGCTTTCTTCAGTTTCATGCGGGCCGCAGGAATTCGCCACACGGGCGCATCGCCGTCCAGCTGCTCGATCTCGTCCCACGTCGCGCCGATCAGCGCGCCCATGCGCACGGCGGTGAGCGCGAGGAAGCGCGACGCCAGGCGCACGATCGGCAAGCCCCCTGCCCGTTCGCAGGCGGCCAGCAGCTTGCGCAATTCCTCAAGGTCGGTGATCGCGGGCTGGCGGCGCGCGATCGGCGCCGGGCGAAGCGCGCGGGACACGACGGACGCGGGATCCTGGTCGACGAGGCCCTCGGCAATCGCGAACGAAAAGACCGCCGAGATCCGCTGACGGATTCGGCGCGCCGTTTCGATGGATCCGCGCGCCTCGACGTCGCGCAGCACCTGGAGCACCGCCGGCGCGCCGATCGCGCCGATCGGCAACGCGCCGATATCGGGAAAGACGTCGCGCGCCAGGCTGTCGATCACGTCGGCCGCGTGCCGGTCGGTCCAGCGTTCCAGTTGTACCGAATGCCATTGCCGCGCGACGCTTTCGAACGTGCAAATTTGCACGGCAACCTTCGTGGCCGACGGGTCGACGCCCTGCGCGATCAGGCCCCGCGCTTCCTCGGCCCGGTCGCGCGCGTCGATCAGCTGCACGTCGGGCCACTGGCCGATGGTGAGCAGCTTCTCGCGCCCATCGATGCGATAGCGCAGCCGCCAGCTTTTCAGACCGTTGGGCTTCACGAACAGGAAAAGCCCGCGCTCGTCGAATTTCTTATAGGCGCGCGACGACGGCCGCGCGGCTTTCACCGCGGCGTTGGATAGGGCCATTATAATTTTCCGGACTTGATTTGCAGCCGATAGCGGCTGCACAGATGCGTCATACCCACGGCAGCTACGGGGTGGCGAAAGGATGGATACGGCTCGCGAGGCCCTCGATCTTGGTTGCTATGGGGCAACCTCACCCACCCCACTTTAAGGACGGATGCTCATGTTAAACCTGTTAGGCAGCGCGCCGGCTCAGACAGCCGGGAAGCCAACAATTTACCAGATTTGCCAGAACTGCGGGGTGCGCCAAGCAGAGATCATTGGCGACCGCGTGCATATTTCCCATAACTGTTCAGCGGGTGGCCAAGGAACGCATGCCTCGGTTGAACTAGCGGAAGTTAACTTCGTTCGTGGCGTTTGATCGACGGACAACCCCTCCGTCGATCAAACTTGGAAACCGGCTGAAAACCTCGCTTCCGAAAGGATGTCGCGTTGGGGCGATACCCCACGCGATACCCCGACTTACGCCGTCAAATCTGGCCGCAAAAGCGTTTGCATAAGGCCGCTGGCTATGTCGCCATAGCCCTGTCGGGACGGGTGAACGGACATCGGGGCCGACAACATTCCCAACGACACATTTTCGGCCGAGGTCGTGTCACCGGTAGTGCCCCACCGGTCGGCGATCGACAGATGCGCGACATGATCCGTGTCGTTCGCGATCCGGCGCGCAGCAAGATGGTAGGCGTAAAAGGGTTGCCCACCGCCAGGAACCGTGACGCCTCCCGCAGGCGGCAGCGCCGTATTCAGGAGCAAAGTGCAACCGCCATTGGCGGCGACGGTTGCGACAATGGCCCTTAGGTAGCTCTCATAGACATCCACCGTAGGATAGACGGTCCCGATCGCGCCGCCCCCGGTCCCCCCGCCCATCGGCGTCTGCTGCAACGACGCGTCGTTCTGGCCGAGCGAAACGATAGTGAGGCTTTCCCCCCATGCTCCGAACTGCGCTGCAATCCGCGAGCGGACATAAGCGTCGCTGACCGCCGAGTTGTTGCGGGACATCTCCCCGATTCCGAGATAGTCGAGCAGCGTCCACCCTGCCCTGCCCCAGCGGCTGACCACGACGCCCTGGTTGTTGTGATACCGAATGGCCGTGATGTGCTGCAAGTTGGTGGCATGCAGCCCGACGAGGTTGATGGTGTGCGCCGTATTGGAAAGGCCGCTGATCGTCAGAACCTTGTAACCGGGGGTGGAATTCTGACCGGCGGGCAGACCGGACGTCACGGCGCCGCCATCGATCTGGTAGGAAAATCCCCCGATCAGCGATCCGTCAGCGATCCCGCCTGCATAATAGAGGATGTCGATGGCGGTGCAGGCCGGCGTCGTGACCTGGATGGAACGGTCGGTGCGGATCCGCGCGCCCCAGTTGCACGGCCCGATTGTAAGGTCCGCCGTTGGGCCGCCGGTCAGGGCGACGCGACTGTCCGTTCCGCTGAAGAACGGCGTGATCGCGCCGCCCCCAAGGGTGCCGTAGCGTGCGGCGAACAGCGCACGCAATTGCCCGGGCCAGCCTTGCACATCGGCAATCTGATTGTTGGCAACACCGTTCGAATTTTCCGTGCCGACGCCCTGTGTGATGCTGTCGCCATGACAGGAAATGTGAACCGGTGCGCCCAAGGCGTTGCCGAGCCGCGCCCGGAATCGCCGCAGCCCACGCGGGTTGGTGAGCACACCGCCCGCCTGCTGGGCCTTTCTGGTGCGCGCTGCGATTGCCAGCGCTGCGGAATCGAGTCCCATGGTCAGTATTCCTTTGTCAGAGCAGCGTGACGGACATCGCGCCGACGCCCGTCACCCACAGGTGATCGGTGTTCGCGTAGATCGCCTCGCGCGGATTGAGGGCGTCACCTTCGTTCAACGAGGTGGGCTTTGCGCCGCCATGAACTACGCGCGCACCGCTGGCGGAAAGGTAGCGGATCACGACGTCAGCGCTGACCGTCTTTGGATAGAGGGCGCACACGTCCGTCCAGTCGGCGGGGTCGAGCGGAATGTTGGCAAGGCTGGTGGTCATGGGGCCTCCGATGGTTGAACGGGATCGCGTTCGGGTCGCGCGACCGGCGCAGGCGCCGATGCGATGCGCCCGAGCAGATCCTGAAGGGCGGCGGTGATGAGGGTGGTGCCCACCCATTTCAGGATCGGCTTCAGGGGGATTTTCATGCGCATTTCTCCGCAGAGACATTGCCGATGCGCTTGTTCACCCACCCCCGGTAGAAAACGCGTAGGTTGGCATTGGTCCGGACGAGCCGGTCATATTCGGCCAGCTGCTTGGCATCGAGCCTGGGCAGCATGGCCTGGCACAGCAACGTGCGTTGGCAGCGGGCAAAGCCGGCTATCGTCGCGGGGCCAACCTTGCCGTCGACCTTGAGTTTCAGCGCCGGGCAGATCTCGTTCAGCGACTGCTGGAAGAAGCGTGAGGGGCGCGCCGGCCCCATGTTGACCGTCGTATCGAACAGTTCCTCGGTGACCGCCGGGTCGAGTGCGATCAGGGGCTCGAAACCCGGCCCGACCAGATAATCCTGGTAATAGATGCTGTAGACCACATCGTCGGGGATGGTCCGCATCGGCCCGGTATAGCCGCGCGCGATCGCCACCTTCTTCGTGATGCCCTTGTTCGTTTCGCCGCCCGGATCGTTGGGATGATTGACGTAGCCGCCCTCCAGCCCGATCGTGGACGCGATGATCCCCAGCGCCGCAGTCGATACCGCGGCGGCTATCTTGCCCTTGCTCATGATGATGTCAGTCCTTTCGGCGGGTCCAGCGCTGGACGCTTTCGGTTTCCCAAATGCGGATAAGCATCCAGATCACGGTCAGGAGGCTGGCGATCGACGGCAGCAAATTAGCGATCGCGCCTATCAGCGCGCCCAGCGAAAGGCCGTCCGCGACGTACCGCGCCGCGTCGTGATCATGGATATTCATGAGTGGGTCCGCATATAAAAATGGCGGCCAATGGCCGCCGGGTGGTGCTGTGATGAAGCTGTCACCAGCTGCTATGGGGCCAGCGTTTCCAATTATTGTTCGCTACGCAAAGGTAGCTGTAGTTGGCGTCCGCAGCCATTTGACCTGCGAAGCCGGGGGAGTTCCAGACAGCAGGTGGTGCGACACGCTGCACGAAGGGATCGCCTTCGCCCGCCCACGTCGGGTTGTTCCAGCTGGTGCGCATGACGCCATCACCGTCGATCCAGAGCTTCTTGCCGCCGATAAAGCCAAGCGGCTTGTCCCACTGGCCTCGGATATTGAAGCCGCCGCCAAAGAAATTCCAGGCTCTGGTCTCGCCGTTGAACTGCGCCACTACATCCGCGCCGCCGGCATCCTTGAACGACAGCATGACGAAGCCGTATTTGTCGCCCGAGGGTGCACCGGCAAACATGCGCGGTTGCTGGTAGCTGCCGTTCCACCACTGGATGAAGCCCGACTTGTCGACCCCCGTCATGAAGTGCGCGGAGATGTCGGCGTCGCCATTGCCGATGATCAGGTTTGGCGTTGTGAAGGTGGCGTTGCCGCCGTTACCCCATTCCTCCAGATAGTTGGCGTTCGCAGGCTGCGTGTCGAACTTCTTGACCGTATATTGCTGGAAGCCCGACGCGCCGAACACCTTCACGCGGTTATACATCGAGTCGACCATTCGCACGAGACTGGCGATGCCATAGTGTGTGGTGATCGATGTCGGCGGTGATGTGGGCGTTGGCCCGGGAATGACCGTAACGCGGTCGTCTTCGACCTCGGGCGCTATGATCGTGGTGGGGCCGCGCCCACCCTCCAGCTGGATCACTGGCGCAGGAGCCGCCTCCGTTCCGATATTGCGGACAAACAACCCGGTCGATGAACCGCTGCAATGCTGGCGGCGGATCGCGCCCCGGCGAGGTCCGATGATCGTATTGCTTGCGTCGATCAGCCCCTCGTAGCGGTAGGCATGGATGCCCCAGCTTTGAATGTCGCCGCGCATGGTGTTGTTGGTGACGGTCACGCCCGTCAGGTCGGTTTCCTTGCCGTTGCTGTAGATGCGGATGAAAAGCTGTTCGGCGACGAGATTATACCAAGGCGGGTAGGCCACGCTCTCGGACATATCTTCGAACTCAGCATCGAAGGTGTTGTTGTCGATCGCCACATCGCGATGGCCGAACACCTGCAACTGGCCCTGGACGATCCTGTTGTTGACGAACTTATGGCCGCGCGAGAGCTCGTTGTCGCCGCCTGCGAACCAGCCCATCGAGCAGGCGAGGCGCGTGCGGAACAGGTAGGTCCGCCCATAGGCCTTGTCGTAGGTGATCCGGTTCCCGTTGCTGTCGTGGCCTTCGGAAAGCGGGCCGTATCCATTGGAGAAATCGAACGTGTTGTCGTCGATGGTGATGTTGGTCACCTCGTCGTTCGCGTGGTGCCGTTCGCAATCGATTGCCGCGACATAATAGCCGTCGCCGTCGAAGAAGCACTTCTTGACCGAGCATTCCCACGATGCGGGGAAGAACACCCCGCCATGGTAGCAATTGTGGAACTGGCACTCCTCGACATGGCTGTATCCGACACCGTGAAAGCGCGGATAGGTCTGATTGGCGATGCCCTCCCACGTCGTCGTGCCCAATGCCACGCCATAACCCAGCACATTCTGGAAGCGGCAACGGCGAACGGTGATGTTCCGCCCCCGCCAGATGGAGATGACGTGACCGATCTGGGTCACATCCCACGGGGTGCCGGAACTAAGGTTTACCTTCTGGACATAGTTGTCGAAGGAGTAGCGCTGACGCAGATCGGCGATGTTGGGATCGATCATCCGCCATCCGCCGTCGAACATGATGCCGTCGATCTCGATATTCTCGAGGCTCGAATCGTCGACGTAGCGTTGCATGAAGAAGCCGGGCGGGTTGATACGCCCATCGGCATGCTTGAGAACCGCGCCGTTCGAGCGCACTGACACGCCGTTGCGCAGCTTCACCATGCCGCGACGCCACTCGCCATCCTCCGCAGGATAATAGAGGCCGGGATGATTGAAGACGTAGGGATCGGCCCTGCGGGGGATGAACACGTCCTTCCCCTCGACGAAGGCCTTGTCGATCGCCGCCTGAATACGGTCGGCAGGCTCGGCCAAGTACCAGAACTCGTCCGTGCTGATGTTGCGGCCCTTATCGAAGGTCGCCGCCAGCAGCGCCGGGCTGGGCACGAAGACATCGGTGCCGTCCGCTGCGGTGAAGGGATAGCGACCGTTATTCTGGGGACCGCCCGTGGCCGTGCCGGTCGCCCAGTCGGTGACCTGCGCCTTGGTGGTGACAAGATGCCCCGTCGCCGCCACCAGGGCGGCGGTTGCATCTACCAATTCAGTCATGTCGATTCCTGATGCTCAGCGCCCGAAGGCAATCCAGTCGAAGCCGTCGAGGCGCTGATCGTCGCCAGTCGACGACTGCGTACCGACGGTCGCGCCAAAGCGGCTCGGTTCGCCCACGCGCTGCAACCAGAGGTCGCGGTAGATCGAGAAGGTGGCCAGATAGGGAACGGGCACCAAACTCACGCAGACCGTTGGGAACGGGTCCCTGAAAACGATGGAAAACTGCGTCTCGTTATTGATCTGGGCGCGATACTTGCCCGTTTTGATGATCAGGCCACCGGGAAAGACCTGCGTCACTTCGTCCGCAGCCCAATCCTGATTGGCGATGAATTCCTCATCCATCGCGCCGACCATCAGCTTGCCGACACGAAGCTTGGGCGCATAGACCTCGCTGTTGGGTCCGATCGTGAGCATGACCGACCCATCGGGGAGGAAGAACCTCACCTCGTCGAAATCGAAGTCGAGCCGGGCCAGCGTCCCGTTGTTAGTGCCGACGATGCCGCCCACGCGCCCGTTCGCCTTCAGCGCCAGCACATATTTGGCCAGCACGTTGCCATCGGCATCGACCGCGGCCTGCATCAGCGCAGCAACCGAAGCCGTGAGGCCGGGCTGTCCGCCGGTTCCGTTCAACGTCGCCTCGACGGTGGTCAGCCGCAGGCCCGCAGCCTTGTCGCCGTCGATGATCGCCTGGGTGAGGTCGGTGACCTTGGCGCCGAGGTCATTGGCGGCCTTGGCTTCCACTTCGTTGAACCGCTGGGCCAACGTCTTCCCGCCGCCGACATAGACGGTGCTCATGGAGAGGTTCCAGGCGGTGCCTTCGGCATTCTTCGCGCCGAGAAGGCTAAGGTCCTCGACCGCGCTGTCGGCAACCGTGCGGACATTGGTCACCACCGTGCCGATCGGCATGCCCTCCAGCGTCGTGCGGGTCTGCATGATGGCGTTGTAAGTGCCGAGCAGCTGGGTAAGGTCGAAGACGTTGGGGGTGAGGATGTTTAGGTCGGCTTTGACGGTACCGATATCGTCCTTGATCTCGACGATATCGTTGCCGATCTGGGTCAGCCGTCCGGTCCCTGTCGTGACCGTGCCGATGGTCGCGAAGCTGCCGTCGATCGGTCCGACGCGATAGCCGACCCGCACTTCATACACGGTGGTCGATTCAAGCGGCGAAATGACGTGGAGGATCTGTCCTGTTGCCGACAGGATCGCCGGACGGCTCCAGGCATCTTCCCCCGCCTTTCGATATTCGAGGAGGATTGCGTCGGCCGACGGCATATCGCTGGTGCCGATGACGATGATCGCGGGCAGGCCCTCGCCCGTCGTCGCGCCCGTCACCGCCCAGCTGGACGTCGCCGGCGGCGGCGGCTTCAGGTCGGGTGCCGTCAGCGTGAATGGCGCGGGCGGCGTGGTGGTGCGGCCCAGGGCGAAGTCATGCTTGCTGTGGGTTTCGGTTTCCCCGGCAAAGCTGATCTTGCCGGTCGCGGGATCGGGCGTCGCCTTGGTCACCAGCATGGGCTGGTTGACCAGTCCTTCCTCCGGGACGTTCAGGTTGATGACGTCGCCGGTCTTGATGCCGATCCATTCCGGACCGGTCGACCATGTGAACGGTCCTCCCTCGCGGCTGTTGACGATATCGTAGGCGGCGAGTTCCGCCGGCTGCTTCGCTTCCTCGCCGGCGAACACCTGAACCAGCGGGTAGTCGATCTCTTTCGTTCGCTGGCCGCGATCCGCTGCCACGTAGGTCGTGACCTGCACGGCAGAGCCTGAGATCACGGCCCAGTCGCTATTTTCGTCGACGTAGCGCGGGATCACAGTGTTGTAGCGATCGCGTCGCGTCTTCGTGACGTTCAGCTGCAGCTTGTCGAGCAGGTGGCGGGATTCGATCGTCGCGATCGCCGTGCGCGGCGCGGACACGAGGCAGCCGATCATCCCCCGTGACTTGGTCGGCCGCGCGCCGCCCGCCTGAAGAATTCGCTTCATCGTGGCCCACTTGCTGTCCGTGGTCCACTCGACGCCGCCCACCTTCCAGCGGTTCGCGTCGCAGATGTTGGCGCACTCGACGAATTCGGCGACGCGAATATTGGCGATGGGCGCGCCGATCCCGCACGTCCGCCTGCCGTTCTGCCAGCGGCCCAGCGCCCATGTCAGCGCGTGGAGGCCGGGATTGTCCGACCACACATAGGTGGTTTCGTCCAGCGCCCGGCATGGCCCCGAGCCGCCGGGATAGGTGCTGTCGAGGCGCGGGTCGTAGACCTTGACCCATTTCCCGATCCAGGCGGGCTCAGGCGCGCCCGCGCCGTACATTTCCCCTTCCTTGTTGAAGCGGAGGCACCACATGGCGTGAGTGATGCCGGACAGGCGATGCTGGCTGGTCCAGCCAGGCGCAGTACCGCCGCCCACGACCAGGTTGAGCGCCGTCGATTGCGGGCCACCCAGATGCACCGCCTGACCCATGTAATCGCGATACTGGCCAACGGCATTGCCTCCCGCGTCGAAGGTCACCGCAACGCCATCGGCCTTGAAGGATTCTATGCTGTCGATAGCGCCGCCGATGCTCAGCAGCGCGCCGAACCACAGCAGGTCGTTGAACTTCGTATAACCCGGGCGGGAAGACGTCGCGGCGAAGAAACGCAGGCCGGACATGCGGGTCCGCCCCATTGCATAGGGCAATCCGCTTTGCGGGTTCGTTGCAAAAGTCGTGGAGCTGCCCTGGACCGTCTGGCCCGGCATGGCTGCGGCCGATGCAAGCGAGAGCGCGCCTGCGGCGAGGCTGGCATAGGTACCGACCGCCGCGATGGTGGCGGTGGATATGCCTGCGACGGCTCCCGTCGTCCCGGCCGCAGCAGCGCCCAGCGCACCCGCCCCTGCCAGTGCGCCGACGCCGGTCGCGACCAGGGCGACCGCGCCGACGACCAGTGCTGCGGTGCGGAGTGCCTTTGCCATCTTAGAGAACGCTCCAGGCGCGCAGGATCTGTTGCGGCTGCAAGGTCACCAGCGCCGGATGATCCTGATGGAAGCCGAACAGGTTCCCGTTGCCTGCGTAGAGGCAGATCGTACCCATGGGATTATCGCCGGGAATTTCGGCCAGGTCGCCCAGCAGCATTCGCGCGGGCGCGATCGGCGTCAGGCCGATGCCGTCCGCCATGTCGGCGAGCGTCGCGTAGCCCATCCGGCGCAAAGCACGGCGCGCGCCGAGCGGGGTCTTGTAGCTGCCCGCCTTCGCGATCCGCACGGCATAACCCATTTGGGTGAGATGGAATGCCGCGATCTTCGCGCAGTCGACGCTCCCCCATGCGAAGGGCTGGTCGCGATAACGGGCCATCGTCGCCTCGATGGCGGCGTGGCGGACCTGAAGCGGGGTCATTTCAGTTTCACCGTGGAAGCGCCTGCGATGCTCGCGGCGGCGGCGGCCCAGCCCTTCGCGGTCTGGCCTGCCGGGGGCTTGGCGCCCCAGTAAAGGTTGACGTCCGTGCCGGTCATGAATTCGAGGCCGAGCTCGCCGGGCCATATGGATTGGTGAAATCCGTTGGAGGCGCGTTGCCCCTCCTCCACTTCGAACAGCCGCTCGAAGACGCTGACGACGGTATAGGACAGGGTCCTTTTGCCATCGCCATCGACATCGATCGTCGGCACGTCGATCTCACCGAGGAATAGAATTTCCGGCGCCCCGATTACCGATCCGCTGACCGGATCGACCGCCCCGACCATGACCGTGACGACGCTGCCCTGCATGTCGGGATGCGCGAGCGCCGCGGTGGCGCTGATGTCTGGCGGAAACAGGCTGATCGTGATCTCGGGCGCGCTGTCGTCCAGTTCCTCGCTCAGTTCCGAAATGCTGGCGAGCGTGCCGAAGGTCTCATCCTTGCCGACATATATTTCACCGCCCACCTGCAGCTGCGCGGATCCGTCGAGCAAACGCAGCGTGTAATCGGGAAACTCGATCTTGATGGCACCGAACAGCGTCGGCGCCGGCATCGCCAGCGCCGCTTTCAGGGCAGCGTCCATGGGGTGGCTCCTACGCGGCTTCGCTGATGGTGAAGTCGGGTAGCTGCACCCACGGCATGGTGAGCACGTCCCATTCGAAATTGCCGTCGAGCCAGCCCTCGATCATCGGGGCGGCGATCTCGATCGTGTCGTTCACCGACAGACCGGTCCTGATCATCGGCCAGATTGCGGCATTCAGGACGCCGCTGCCGTTTGCGACGGCGTCGGCGCTGAAAACATGGTTATAGCGGCGACCGTTGTGAATGACGCTCAGGCGCTGCGAGCGCTTCACCGCATAGCCCGGGGCCAAGCCCTTGATCGGCAGGATCATGCCCGCGGTTACCGCCGCTGACACGAGAGGTGCCCCGGGAACGCCGATATCGATGTCCTGCGGGATCCGCATGATCACGCCGTCCTCGCACCCGCGCGCCAGCGCATCGATCCAGGGACGCGCCGCTTCGGCCCGCATCGGCGGCATGCTGACGCGCATGGCCCAGCGCGTTCCCAAGCGGTTGATACGCTGGCTAGGCCCGCCAAGGAACGGCGTGAGAACAGACCCGAAGGACAGCACCATCATACGGACGTTGCGCACGCCCGGAGTGTTCGGCAGCATGATCGAGCTCACGAAATCTGCCTCCGTGCCCGGCGGGCGAACGAAGCCTGCGCGTCGCCGCTCGCGGCACCGACCATCGCGGGCGCCGCTGTTGCGACCATCTGCGCGGCCACGTTACCGGACACCGCAGCGATGCGGGGCTCGAACAGCGCGCCTTCCGCGATCTCGATCCGTACTACCCCGCCCGACATTGCTCCTGCGAGCGCGGTGCGGGAAACGCTGGGCGTTCTGAACGATCCGTTCCGCATCGCCTCCAGCTGAGACCGTCCGATCCGGGCCGTGGAGGCGGCGTCGAACACAAACTCCTGTCCGTGCACCACGCCCGCCACTTTGCCAGGATTGATATCGCCGGTGTAGCCGCCGCCGGAAAAGCCCTTCAGGTTACGGGCTTCGATCCCGGCGGCAAGCGATGCCACATTGGAATTGGCCGTCGAAATCGATCCCGCCAGCGCATTTCCGCCGGTGGCCAGCCCGGTCAGTTTAAGCAGGCCGCCCAGCAGGCCACCCGATCCGCCTGCGGCCTGCTGAATATTGAGCCGGATGACATCCTCGATCAGCTGGTTGAAGAAATCGCCTGCCGCCCCCTTCAATTTCAGGAAACGGGTCGCGCCCTCGGCCAGCTGGTCGTTCATATTGTCGAGGAAACTGACCTCGATCGTTTCCAGCTGATCGCCCAGGTTCGCCGCGCGATCGGCAGTTTCACGACGACGACGCTGCATCGGACTTTCGTTGTCGCGCTCCGTCTGCTGGCGTCGCAGGTCGTAAATCTGCGGCAGCGCGGCCAGGCGCTCTTTGGCCTTCCGCTCTTCGGCCGCAGTAGCGCCATTCACCACCGTGATGGCCCGCAGGCGCGCTTCCTCCTCCTCGCGCTGTATGTCCAGCAGACGAAGCTCCAGATCCCGACGCAAGCCGGTGGTGGTCGCAAGACTGGCCTGAAGCGTGGCGATGTCCTGCTGCGTCGCGAGGCCATCCAGCGTCGCGTCCAGAGCCTCCTGCGCCAAGCGGCGGCGCTCGCCCAGATCGACGACTTCGGCCTCCAGTTCGGCGCGCTGCCGGTTCTTGGTCTGTAGCACATCGACTTCCGCCGCCGTGAACCGCTTTGACCCGTTCGGCCCCTGTGACGCGATCTCCTGATCGCGGTTGAGCCGCTCCGCCTCGATCCGTGCCTTTTCGATATTGGCGCGCTCTTCCGCCGATCCGGTCAGCTGAGCCCGTGCGGCGGCGATATCGTTATCCGCCTGACGGCTTGCGGAGGCATAGGCGCGAGCGTCGGCGGCGGCATCCCGGACTGCTGCAGCTTCCTGACGCTTTGCGGCGGCAGCGCCGCGCGCCGATCTGGCGCTGTCGGCGGCCGCCTCCTTCTCGCCGCTAGCGGCCTGGAACTTCGCCTTGTCCTTCGACGCCTGCGCCGACGCCGCCTCGGCGGACAGGCCGTCTTTCCGGTATTTGCTATATTGGTCGATCTCGAATTTCTGCGCCTTGAGATCGGCGATCTGCGCCTTGTTGCCGCTCTGCCGCGCGATGGTCAGATCGCGGGTAACCGTCTGGCCGCGGTCGGCCATGTCGATATCGGTTTGCTTTGTGCGGTTTGCCGATGGCGTGAAGCTCTGCCAAGGCTCGCGCTCGATAGCATGGCGGGTGCGTTCGGCTGCGGCCTGCCGGGATTTGGCCTCGTTATATCGGTCCAGATAAAATTTGTCGGCTGCTTTATCCTCGTCTGACTTTTCAAAATATCCGAAGCGGGCAACCGACGATGTCGACTGCTGGCGACTTTCAAACTTGGATTTATAGTAGGCTTCGTCCTGTTCGGCCTTGGCCTCGAATGCCCTCGCTGTTTCCAGCTTGCTGCGCCGGGCCTCTTCGGCGACGTCACGCAATGACGTTGCGAGCTTTCCCGCCGCTGCGGTGAGGCTGTTCACGCCACCGACTGCCCCCGAAGCCGTCGCGCCTACTCCGCCGATCTGCGCAGCAGCCGAACCAGACAGCGAAGCCACCTCTTTCATGAAGGCGGAAAGGTCTTTACCCGACTGGACGAACTCCTCGTCACGGCGCTTCGCCTCGGCGACACTGTCGCGATACAGCATGATCGCGCCGACGATCGCACCGATTGCGAGCACGGCGGCACCGCCAGCGACGGAACCGCCGATCAAGGTGAGCGCGCCGGCGAACAGCTTGCCGGCGGCTGCACCTGCCCGAGCGGCAAGCGTGGCGGCGGTCGTAGCAGCGGTGGAAGCGGCGGTCGCCGCAGTTGCGCGCGCCTGCGCCCCCACAAGGGTGAGCTCGCTCGCAGCGATCTCCCCGTTTGCGACCCGGAGTCTTTCCCGGAGCCTAATCTGCGATTCAAAATCTCTCTGCGCCCGCGCGGCATCAGGGAAGCTGCGTGTCACACCTACCGATCCAAAGCCCGCAGCAGCGTTTGCTCTAACAGCAGCCTGCGCCTGAAGCGCTTCGGCACGCTGCTTGTCGATAAGCGCCAAATTGGCGGCGATAATCTCGGCATCAGCCCGACGTGCGGCAATCGTCGCCTCGATCGCACTGACCTCCGCCTGTGCGGCAGTGGCTACGGCCTGGGCCTTCTGCGCGGCGGCGACTTTACCCCCCAGCATGACGACCCGTTCCTGATCCAGCGCTTTGACGAAAAGACCGACTTCCGTCGTAGCGATCGCGATGCCGGGAACCAGAGCACGCGTCGCAAAGCCTGCGCCGATGACAGCCAGCGCCGGGCCAATCACATCGAGGTTGTTGGCAAGACCCTGGATGCCGGCGGAAACTTTTTCCGTTGCCGTCGATGCCGCTCCTGCTTCCCCGATATACTTGCCCAAAGCGTTGTTGAGCACGGTGAAGCTGTTGCCGATCGTAAGCGTGGCCTTCTCGGCCTGCTTTTCGAGATCCGACGAACCGCGCAGGAAGCCTTGAAAAAACTCGGCGCTCTTCAATTTGCCTGCGACGACTTCCGCCCGCAGTTTGGTGATAGAGCCGCCAAATCGGTCAACCCCATTCGCAACCGCCTGCAGGATCGGAAGAGCGCCTTCGTTCATCGAATTGAACTCTTCGGCTCTCACGATCTCGCCGCCCAGGGCTTGCGTTAGCTGAATAAGCGCGCCGCGCGAGGAATCGGCACTGCCACCCTGCACTTTCAAAGCAGCGGCAATACCGGACGTAAACTGCATGAGTTCGCTCTGCGAAGCGCCTAGCTCCTTCGCGGCTTGCGAAGTTCGCCCATAAAGTTGGCCAAGCGCTTCCAACTGGACGCCGTATCGCTGAGCGATCTGATACAGCTGCTCTTGCGTCGTACCGAGCTTGCCACCCTCCAGTCCTGCGACCTTCAACTGGTTGGTGAAGCGCGTATAGCTGTCGGAATAGTCGGCTATCTGGTTGGCGCTCAGCGCTGCGGCGATGGTCGATGTGCTTGCGAGCAACGTGGTGCGGATGCCATTTGACGCCGCTGCCACCTGTGCCTGCACACGCGCTGCTGTCGCGCCGATGGTCGCGATCTGCGCATTGGCGCGCTGGACGCCGGCCGCAACTGTGCTGAGCGGGCGGCCGAGCTGTGAGAAGCGGCGATCTGTTGCATCCAGGCGACGCTGCGTCTCGCTGGTGAAGCGCGCGACTTCGCGATCGCCACGCACCAAATTCGTGCGCAGCAGTTCGACGCTGGCGTCGACCTGCAGCATCAGCTGCTTCACATCGACGTCGGCCATGTGCACCTCGATACACGAAAAAGGGCGGCCAATCGCTTGACCACCCTTGGAAGAAACTATGTACCCGACCGTCTAGGTCAGGTCATCTTCGGAAAGCCGAATTCGATATTCCGGCGTGCAATCGACGAACCATTCGATTCGTTGGGGCGTAGACGCCGATGGTGACACACCGACATATTCGACCCGACCGCAGGCACGATCGGCAGCGGCATATTCGGCAGCGGCCCTCATCTTTGCATTGGCCCGCGCAAAGGATTCAGGCCCGAGGGCCGCATACATTTTGGGCCAAACAGCTGGCGTCATCATCGACACCGCGGCAGGGTCGATCTCGGCGCGATGCGGGCTGCACGCTGAAGCCAGAACAAAAAGAGAGAGGAGCATGCGGCGCATGCCCCTGCCCTATCAGCTTTCCTGCTCCGCGCAATTCATCAGCTTCCACGCTTCGTAGGAGGCCCAGAATTCATGTGGCGTCGCATTCCAGAACTGCCCCGGCGGCCAAGCGAGCGCGGCCGAGGCGATGCCCATCAATCGGCGGCGGGGATCTCGCTCGTCGTCGTCCCCGTCGCCTTCATTTCCCCCGAAGGGAGGCATCCACCGGTCAACGCCAAACCCAGCACGATCGCCACGCGCGGCTGCACCGATAGGACACCGACCGAATAGAGGAGTTCGCCGATGATATCGACGTTCGCCCCTTTCGCCGCCGTCGCCACGGCCTTCTCCGCGCCGGAGGCATATTCGTCGATCTGGATCGACCGCCCCCAGGCACGGATCAGTTCGGTAACGACAATCGCCTGTGTAGCCTGGTCGAGCATCGACTGTTCGGCCAGCGACGCGAGCTCGATCAGCGATCGCCCGGTCTTTTTCTCCATGGCGATGATCGCCTGATGCGAAGGGCGCAACACATAGGTCTGCCCTTCCAGTATCAGATCGACCTCGCCACGGAGCGCGTTGGCGTCGTCCATCGGCTTAGCCCAGCGTGTCCGTGGTCGGCGGCGAGGCCAGCGTCAGCTGAAAGTCGCACTTCACCACGTCGTTCTTCGGGAAATCCGTGTTGAAGTTGCCGATATACATCGACGCCTGGAAAACTACGTCGCCGGCGGCACCCGTCGATCCGCCCTTGCGGATCTGGAAGTTGACCGGATTGCTGCCGGACGCAGCGGTTTCGAGGCGGCCATAACCGTTCGCATCGGGCAGGTTGGGGAAAATTTCCGCGTCGATGGTCAGCGACTTGAGGCCGGGGGCCTGCGTACCGTAGGGAAAGTCGTCCTTAGTGGACGTGTCGATCGTGCTCGCCTGGCGGCTGATCTTGGTCGACGTGCCGCCCTTGATCTCGTTGTAGGTGCCGGCGGTCGCGCTCTCGATCCAGAGGCGGTAGTCGTTGCCCAGTTTCTTCGCCATCGTGCTTCTCCTCAAATGAAAAAGCCCCGCTGGCGAGGCGGGGCGGAGTGGTGGATTGAAGGGGGCGCGCCGGCGTCAGTCGGCCAGCGCGAAAACCATGTAGGTCATGATGCCGTTGTACCCGCCGCCGCTTTCGTCGACGGACGCGCTCTCGGACTGGAAGTGTGCGGTGACGGTAAAGCCTGCCGCAACGAAACTTTTGTCCCGGAGCCGGGAGGCAACCGCCTCCATGCGGTCGAGGCACGGTTGCCGTTCCTCGCCCTCGGTCATGCAGACGATGGTAAGCGGGATTTTGCGGTCGGGATCGTCCGGCCCGCCCACCGGGACTGCGGCATCCATGTCGCCGATGATCGTGAGCGGTAGGGGCGTGTCCTGCGGCGGATGCTGATACAAATCGTCGATGTCGGCCAGCGCGCCGTAGATCGCGATCTCGGCCGCATTGAGCGCTCCCGCCATCACACCCCTCCTATCCGCATCAGGATACGGGACCAGACCTGCTTCAGATCGGCGCTCAGCATGTTGCGAAGGTCCGGCATCCTGCCGGTGACGAAGCGTTTCGGACGCATCGGTCGCACGCGAAGACGATAGACGCCGATCATCCTGCCGCCGGCATCCTTGCGGCTGCCGAAATTGATCACGCCTCGCCGACGCCGAACCGTTACTTCCTGACCGCGACGGCCAAGATCCTGAATGCGTCCGTAGAAGAGGCGCGCCCGGCCCCTCTTCGTGCCGAGCAGCCCTGCCCGCAGCTTAAGGCCGGCCATCACCCGGTAGCTTATGCCCGCGCGCAACGCACCCGTCTGTCGCGGCGCGCGTCCGCGCATGTAGGCGACGATGTTTCGTCCGCCCCGATCGAGGACTTCCTGTATCTCGGCTTTCGCCGCGAGCGGCATCTGGCGGAATATTCGCCGGACGCGTGCAACGCCTTTCCACGAGGAACGACCCATTACGCAGGCACCCCGGTTTCGCAGATCATCTCGATCCGCTCGCGCTTTCCATCGGGATCGTCGCAAGACGTGATGGCAAGCACTTCCCCGCGATAGGTTGCGCGGCACTCGACATCGATGTCGGGCCAATATCGGAGCGTCACCCGCCAGACCTGACGTTTGCGGACCAGATTGTGCTGCAGGGCCTCGTCGCCCTTGAGCATGACCATCTTCGCACGGACGGGCCGCGGGGCGCTCCACCCCTTGGTGAAACCGCCGCGACCGTTGGGGGCGCGAACCGGCATCTGCAGAAAGATGCGCCGGTTGAGTTCTCCCGCCTTCAGCGCCATGGAATCAGGGCTCGCTGCCGTCGTCGAAGGCAATCAGCGGATCGAGCAGCCATTGCACAAGGCCCGGTTCCCTGCCCCCTTCGCGATCGGCGTACATGGTGCCGACCAGCAGCTTGATCGCATGCCGCGCCGTTTCGAGATCGGCCTCGATCAGCGTGGGCGCCGCGCCGACGATCGTCCGCCTGGTGCGGAGTTCGACCGTTCGGCGAGCGGCGAGGATCATCGCCTCCAGCGCCTCGTCCTCGTCCGTCACGTCCTCATCGATGCGGAGGTGGACCTTGATCTCGGAGAGCGTGACGGGCTCGGCCATCGATCAGCCCTCGATCAGGCTCTTGGCGTAGGCCACGGCCTTCGCGTGGGTGTCGATGAAGCCGCCCTTCTCGAGCGCTTCCGCGTCATCGACCGACCAGCTGTCGATATCGTTCGGCAAATAATGTTCGAAGGCCCGCAGAACGCGCCCTTCGACGCTATCTTCAGCAGGAGGCTGAGCCGCCGGAATTTCGGCCTTTGCAACTTCGGGGCCATCGGGGGACGATGCCGAGGATTGATCCACGACCGCTTGAGCGTCGGCGGGCGCGCTTTGCTCGGAAAGTGCCGATGCCGGAACCGGCGTTCGATTGCGGGGAGTACCCATATCTTATCTCCAGAAGAAAAGGCCGGTCGCGAAGGTCGCGACCGGCGAACGTCGCAACCGGCTTACGAAGCCGAGTTCTGGAAATATTTCACCGGCTGACCGGCTGAGATCTGCTTACCGGTCCCGCGTGCCCAGGCAAGGAAGCCTACCTGTCCGTTTCGGGTGAAGGTGCTGTCGTCGAAACGGAACAGCGTCACCTCCATCACGTCGCGGATGAGATACTGTTTGAAATCGCCGAACAGGATCGACTTAGCGTTGGCGCTGGGCTGCGGCATATCCTGGTTGATGGTATATTTATACCGCAGGAAGGTGTCGGGATCTTTGGCCGAAAGGCCGGGCAACCACAGCGGGTATCCCGTAGTGTCTTTCAGCTTCTTCAAATTGCGAAGCATGAAATCATGGAACATCCAGCCGACGCCCGGCATCGTGCGATACGCCGGGTCGACCGAATGCTCCAGGTCGACCATATCTTCGTAGCCGGGGGTCGTGGACGTGCCGGTTGCCCCCACCTTGCCCGCGACCGCCGACGTGACGAGGCCCAGGGGTTCGTTCGTACCGCTGCCGTTGGTGAACTTCTTGTTCTGGATGCGCGCGATGCGCGTCGCGGCGGCACGGCGGACGAATGCCTCGATGTCGATGCCCGGACCCTGATCCTGCAGCAGTTCGAACGGCAGCGTGAAGACCTTCGACGACCATTTCTGCGCGCCGATCGACGTGGTACCGAAGGTCACGTCCTGGCTGGAGGCGGGCTGATTTTCGCCGACGATCTCGCCTTCCTGCGCGGTTTCGTCCACGGTCGGCCAGGGCAGGTCGTTGCCCGATGCGGTCTGGATGACTTCGGCGACCGAACGGACGCCGCCGTAGGCCCTCAACGCCTCCAGCAATTCGCCGCCGAAGCCTGCGGGGACCAGATACCCACCAGCCGACCCGGTGCCCACGGACTGCGCATTCTGGGGACGGCCCGTGCGGAGCGTGGTCATCTCCTCGTCGGTCAGGCCGCGCTCGCCCCGGACCAGAAAATTGCGGAAGGCACTGTCGTAATTCTGCGCCTGCTCCCGCTGTTCGGGAGAAAGGCTGGCGTTGAGGCGATCACGGCGATCGCCGGCCTGGTCGTCGGCGGCGGCATCGCCATCGATCCTCGCCTGCCGCTCCGCGCGCGCAATCTGCGCGTCGATCCGGTCGATGTCCTCATAGATATCGTCGACCTGCTTTTCGATATCCTTCGACCATTTGTCGCCGGTGTTGGTGTCGAGGAGGTTGCGGGCTTCCTTGGCCTTTTCGGCGCGCTGGTCCCGGAGCGCTTTGATGTTCAGCATGTGACAGGCGTCCTTCAACAAAAAAGGCCCCGCGAAGCGGAGCCTTGGGGTGGCAGCCGGGGGACCGGCGCCGATCGGGGGGATTGGGTCAGGTGCGCTCGTAGAGGTTGAGGCGCGCCATCATCCGGTCGCGGGCAGCGGCGTCGATCACCGCTTCATCCGCTGCAATCAGGGCCTTGGGGGCCTTTTCGTACACGCCAAGATTGAAGGCGCGCGCATTGGCCTTGCCCGCGGCGGTGGTCGGCATGATCTGGTCACAGAAACCGGCCTCAACCGCCTCCTGCGCGCTGAACCAGGTCTCGTCCGTCATCCAGGCGACAATCTCGTCGGCCGACTTGCTGCTTTTGGAGGCGTAGGTGTCGACGATAGACCCGTCCACCTTGTCGAGCAGGTTGCTGGCGTCGCGGAAATCGTCGGCATTGCCCATCATCCACGTCCAGCCCTTGTGGATCATGAAGAAGCCGCCTTCCGCGATCTCGACAGTGTCCGCTGCCAGCGCGAGGAATGAGGCAGCCGATGCGGCGAGACCGTCGATCTTTGCGGTGATGGTCGCGGGATGAGCGACCAGCTGGGCCATCATCGCGCGCGCTTCGAACACGTCACCGCCCGGACTGTTGATGCGCAGGGCGATGTTGGGCGCGGTAATGCCGGCCAGCGTCTTCGCCATCTCGGCCGCCGACACGCCCCAATAGGCGTCGATGACGTCGTAGACGTAGATCGTGGCGGTGTCGCCGGCGACCTCGGCACGCAGCGGCGCGCCCTTGCCCTGGTTGGCATGGGCCAGATCAAATATCTTCCGGTGCATTTTCGTCCTTTTTCGGGTCTGACGCAGGATCCTCGAGGGCGGGACCGCCATTGTGGCCGATCGGTGGCGGCCGATAGATCCTGTCGGATTCGGGATCCGGGTCGGGTGGCAGGTTCTTCATACGCCGCACTTCGTTCTGGCTCATGAAGCCGGGCAGCTGGTTGCCACCCAGTGCGATACGGAAATACTCGCCCTGCGCCTTGGAATCGCCGACCTGAAGGCTTTCGGCATCGAAATCGACGAACAGGTTCGACGGGCGCGCTCCCACGATCGGGAACAGTTTGCGGGTCAGTTCCTTCGCGAAACGCCGCATGTGCGGCATGACCGTGTAGAGCTTGAACCCGATCGTCATCTGCTCGATGCCGGTGCCCCAGGTGGTGGCTGCACTCGTTTCGCCGATCATGTGCGGCGGTGTGCCGAAGATCCGCGCCACGTCGACGACCGAGTATTGCAGGAGCTCGAGCAGCTGCGCGTCCTTCGCGGTGACGGACACCCGCTTCCATTCGCCGCCATTTTCCAGCAGCAAGGGATTATGGGCATTGGCCACGCCCTGCGCCCGCTTGCGCAGATATTCCTTGAAGGCGGCGCGCTGCTCCTTCGATACCGCCATCCCGGTCGGAAACTGGAAATAGTCGTTGGTCATCAGTCCGCGTTCGAACTGACCGGCGGTATATTCGCGGGTGGCGAGGTTGATGCCGATCGACTGCGCATGATGCGCGATCGCCGACAACGCCTTTATGCCCCCCGCGTCGCGACCCGGCCCCCGGAAGTGCAGCACGTAACTGTTGTGATGATCCTCGGTGGATCCGTCCTCGTTCGTGAATCGATACCAGATCGACCGATCGGTGGAGCGGAACGGCATCACCCGCGCCGGATGGTAATAGTCGATCGACGTGATCGTGCCGTTGCGCGCCTGGCGCAGCAGCGCATAGCCGTTGCCGCGCAACAGCATCGCCATCGCCTGGAGCTCGATGAACTCCGGGCCGGACATTTCCTCGTTGGGCTCGACCTGCAGGAAGCGGTTGAAAGGATGGTCCGGCATAGCGCGGCGCGCACCGTTGGGCAGATGCTCGTAAACGCCCATGGGTGCCGACATCATCGTTCCGCTGATCAGCGTCGTACACCGCCAGACCGTCGTCGAACGCATCGACGTCTCGGGCGTGATGGTGACGCCTGCCGCCTTTTGCCCGCCGCCATACCATTCGAACACCGACGCATCCCCGGCGATGACCGGTATGCTGTCCAACGCGGCCTGAACCGGGGTCGAACCACGCCAGCGCGCCTCCGCCGCAGCGGCCCGCGCCGAAAGGGGATAGGTGCCGGCGCTCATTCGGCGGCTCCGTCGTCGTCTTCGTCCAGGTCGACGATAAACGTCCCCTCGTATCGTTCGCCTTCCAGCGGCACATTATCGGCCGCGCCCGCGCCCATGGCTTTCGTCACCAGGCCGTCGATGCGGCCACGCGACCGCTTCTTGTCGAATGCGCGATTATTCTGGCCGTCATGGGTCAGCGCCGCATTGGCCGCACACATGTATGTGACGGGCGAGTTGTCGATCACGATCGTCTCCTTGAGGATGCGATCCTCGAACCGCTCGATGGAGCGCGGCATGCAATATTGACGGTCCTCGAACATGACCTTCGGACCCTGGGCATGCTTCACCAGCTTCAGGCCGGTCCCGGCGGGCTTGTCAGGTCCCTCGAATTTCCATGCGGCAAAGCCGATGTCCTCGCAGGCGGTCTCGAAATCGGCCATCTGCGCCGGATCGAATACGAGTTCGACGACATCATGTTCGGCGCTGATCTCCGCAACGCGGGCCGCGACGAACGTCTTGTCGATCGTTGCGCCCGGCACGGCGGTCAGATAACCCTTTTCCACCCATTCGTCGTAGGGTGCATTGTCCGCCTTGGCCCGATCGGGCAGCCCGTCGCGCGTCGTCCAGTACCAGGTCTTCTGCCACATGATGCCCGCACCATCGATCCAGGTGGCGGTCAGGGCTGTCAGATCGTTCTTCTTCGACAGGTCGAGGCTGAGCCAACACTTGCATCCGCGCAGCGCCTGCATCGTCTCGTCGTCGATCGGTGCCAGCACCGCGCCGAACCGATCCTCGTCGATCCAGAAATCCGCCGCGCCGGTCGGGATACCGAAATACAGGCGTTTGACAGAAGACGCG
The DNA here is from genome assembly GCF_003248505.1 of Sphingobium sp. Lineage (GTDB taxonomy): Bacteria > Pseudomonadota > Alphaproteobacteria > Sphingomonadales > Sphingomonadaceae > Sphingobium. Next base: position 47,453 of record NZ_QFOA01000006.1, on the reverse strand, counting down.
GTCGAAAGCCGCGTCTTCGCCGTCTGGACCTCTTCCCGGATGTTGGCCACCGGATAGGTCAGGCCCAACGCGGGAAGAGACTTCTGCCAGCACGCCTCATTTTCAAAGACCGTGTCCCGATCTTTGCGATCCACCCGCGCCACGAAAGCGAAGGCCGTGTCGTCTTTCACCTCGCCCTTCGCGACCGCGATCGCCGTGTCGGAATAGGACGATCCGACCAGCTGCGACGTCGCCGGGGTGTTGGTGCCCAGCACCATCATCGCGCTGCCGGCGACCTTGGTGATCGCCCGCTTCCAGATCTCTATCTGGGTATCGACGCTGAACTCGTGAATTTCATCGGCCAGCACCATACGCGGGCGCGGGCCGGATTGCTGCGCGCCACCGGCAAGGGGCAGGAAGAAAGACTGCGACGACGGATGTTGCAGCTTCCAGGTGTTGTCGCCCTCGCCGCTGCAAACGATATGCCCCAGCGTTTCGAGCGTCTCACCTTCGTCATAGCCCGGCACCTGGGCGCGGCACATCGCCACCGCATCCTTGAACAGCACGAACGCTGTCTGCTTGTTCGCGGCGATCGAATAGATCTGCGACCGCGAAAACCCGCACCAGCCCATGGCATAGAGTCCAAGACCCGCCATCATCGGCGACTTGGCCTGTCCCTTGCCGGTTTCGATGAACCCGGACCGAAAGCGCCAACGCCCGTCGGCATTGACCCACCCCATCAGCGAACCGACGCAGAAGGTCTGGTAGGGCAACAGGTGAAACGGCTTCCCAGCTGCCGGTCCATCCGTGATCGAAAACAGCGACGGAAAGAAATCCAGCGCCCGGTTGGCGAGCTCGGGCCGCCAGAAATATCCCCGCTTTTCCGCGTCGCGCAGATCGCGCAGATGACGTTCGGCGGCATGCCTGACGATATCGCCGACGATGAAGTCGCCCCGAACCGCCGCCCTGGCCCATTCGGTCGTCGGATCGGACGCGCTAACCCTGCTGACCGAGGAACGCGTCCGCACCGGCGCTGCTCCTCCGTTTCTTGGTCACCTTCGCCACCTTGCCGCGTCGCTGCGGGGACAGGCCAAGCTGGGCCTCTAGCCGCTCGGCAGTCTTTTCCGCCTCGCTCTGCGCCTTAAAATGGATCGACAGACGCGAAATCGCGCGCGGATTATCGGCGGCGGGCGTGTCGACGACGCCCAGCTGGGCGACCTTGGCGGCAGCGCGATCATAATTCAGATAGGCAAGCACGAGCCGCTGCACGGAATGGCCGTTGGCCTCCGCCAAGGTTTCGCGCGCTTCCATCTCGGTGATGATGCGCGTCCAGTGCGCCTTCGCCGCGGCGACCTCGACCCTATCCTCGCACAGCGCTTTCCAGTCCGGTTCGGGGAACCGGTCCTTCGCCTTTGCGGACGATCGCGCCATAAATCAAATCCCGAACTTTTTACTTTGAAAACGATCACGATGCGCACGGAGGGGGCGTCCGGTGTCCGGGGCAGCCGCTCTCCGGACTTTCGCCCCCCCCGGGGGGGTCAGGAGGCCGGTCGGCGGCTCCAGGGGTGGGCCGGGTCGACCGGGCGACCCGAGGCGTCGCATCCCCGTAGGTGCGTCGAGGTGGCATGCCCGAACTGCTCTACCGTGACCTGCTTGTGGTGCGGATCGCAGAGGTTGCGGGTGTTGCGGTCCTCGTCGCTACCACCCTTGGCCAGCGGCCTGATATGGTCGACCACCGTGGCGGCTTCGGTGCGGCCCTCGCGTAAGCACATTTCGCAGAGGCCATTGGTGCGCTTCAGGCGGCGCTGGCGCTGGCGCTGGCCGGCTCGACCGCGAAGGCGCTCTGTCACTTACGACGGGAGCGGAAGCTCGACGAACCGGACGAAGATCGGAACGGGCGATATCGCGTGACGGTCGTTGTGGTCTTCGATCCGCCGAACAGCCCACCCTTGGTCGTGGTGGTCGTCACGGTCTTCGACCGCATATACTCTCGACTGGCTTGGTAGCTCGGGATGGGGCGACGATAGCCGTGATAGCTGGGATCGGGCACGATCACGGTCTGCCGCTGCCCGCCGGTCATAGCGCTGGAGAGCATGTAGCCTGCCATGCCATACAGCAGATAGTCGTTCACATCGCCGCCAGCGTCGGCCACCTTCACGCATTCGGCATGGTTGGCTGCCTTGGCACACTGCTCCGCCACGCTCTCGCAGGCAGCCAGTGGGATGGCGAGCAGGCACGCCGCCAACATCAATAGACCTCGCGTCATGAGCGCACTCCTTCAGGGGATAGGCGCGCTCGCATTTCGCGCGCGTGGATCTCGCTGCGTCCCGTGATCAGGGCAGCCTTAGCCTGCTGCACGGCGCACAGGGCGGTCGTGTATTGCGGATGTGCCGAAAGCGCCTCGATACGCAGCACCATGCTGTCCAGATCGTTGATCAGGATGGCAGCCCGCCAGTCGTCACACATCGGCATGTCAGGCCTCCTTCACCGTCTCGGCCTCGATCGTGGCGAGCAGCTGGCCGGCGATGACTTCGACGGTCGACACCTCGAGCTTTGACAGCACGAACCCGGGCAGATGGATGGCATACTCGTCCAGCCCATCGAGCCACCAGCGGGCGGTCTCACCATCGACGGCGATCGTCACCTCATGCAGGCCACCCATGAACATGGCGGCATCCCATGGCTTGTGCGCCTCTTCCGTCACCCTAGCGCTGCATCCTGCGACCTCTGCCGAACGACCGAGGCTCTGCTTCAGCCGTTCGCCGGCAACGAGGTGCGGCGTCATCCGGCGGACACGTCGATAGTGATCGCCTGCCACGCGGCTTGGGCATTGTCGCGCTGGTGGATGCGCAGGTAGCGCTTCGACCCGACGACGCGCATGCTGTCCCGGATCGCTTTCATAGCGCGTTGCCAGCGCTCATCCGGGATCTCATGCCGCAGGAGGGAAAGGAGCGCGGCGCGATTGATACGACCTTGGCTATCGACATCGAAGGCGCGCGTGATCAACGTCTGGATTTCGACGCGGCTCTCCTTGGACCAGTCGCGCAAACATTCGTCGACGATGCCCTTGGCGACCTGAAGCTCCGGCCCGAACTCAATATTCTCTGCAACGGCGACCGTGATTTTCAGCAGCCCGTCATAGCTGATGAAGGTCAGGTTGCCCTTCGCCCCGCCGCGCTTGGCGTCATATTCCTGCTCGAGCAGCGCGACGAAGGCGTCAACGTCGTCGAAGCTGTGCTGGCGGAAACGCGCAACCTGCGCGGAAAGCGGAAGAGCGAAGCCTACAATGCGCCGGACCAGTTCGTCCTGAAGCTTGTCCGTGGCCTTCACTGCAACGTCGGGGATCAGGCCGCCATCAGCGTTGACCCAATATGTCGTGCCGTCGATTTCACGTGTGCCGGTAGCGCCACTCGCGGTGACGAGCCTTGGCGTCATCTGATCGTCGGAGATAAGGAAACCCACGACGTGCCCATTGGCATCCAGGTTGATGGAAGCCCGGACATCACGATCCGCCGGCGACACAACGCCGTCGCCGGGCCCGGCGCTCGCTGTGTCGTGGCCATCTACGCCGCTCATGCCGCAACGGTCCCGACCATGCGATCAACCATGCCACGGCTGCGGCCAGATGCCTCGCTGGCTCGCAGCTTGGCGAGCATGCCGCGCAGCAGGCGTTTCGACATGCGCACCTCGCCGCTGCCCTGAGCCATGCTTTCCAGCGCGGCGATATCGACTTCGTTCAAATCACCGCTCCTTCACCAGGCCGCCCACGCCTTGTTGCCTTCCGTCCCGCTCGCGAGGAGGCGCGCTGGTGGCGCGCTGTTTCCGCGAAAGGGGGCGACGATGGAGGCCGCGATGGCCTGGGCGCGCTCTTCGAGGGCTTCATGAGCAAGGTCATGACGGCCACGGGGGGGAAGGCGGGCATCGCGGATCAGCCGGTCCAGCGCATCGCAGGCAAGTTCAAGGCTGTCCGGGATCGAAGGCCGGGGTGGCGAAACGGCCATGGCGGACCTCCATCGACGCAAAAAGCCCGCTGGCGTGGGGACCAGCGGGCTCGGGACGCAATTAGCGCGGGGTCGTTTCTGGCAGTATCGGAGCCACTTTGGCAGGCCCGTTTTTGTACCGCTCTCTATTTTCGTCCGCGAATGAGAGATAATGCGCAAAAAAATACACATTGCCCTTGCAAGCAAAAAAGATCGTGTGTATAAAATTACACATGGAACGGGACAGTAAAAAGATCGTCAAGCGCCTCCTCGCAGAAGGCTTCCAGCATGTCGGCGCGGCGGGATCGCACCACAAATTCCGCAAGGGCGCCGTCACTGTGATCGTCCCGCACCCAAAGAAGGATCTGCCATTCGGCACGGCCCGGTCGATAGCGAAAATGGCGGGCTGGCTCTGAGAGGAGCCAGCCACGAGCATCGGAAGGAAATGCGATGAAATATTATTATGGGATCGTCCACAAGGATGACGACAGCGCTTACGGGATCAGCTTTCCTGATCTGCCCGGCTGCTTTTCAGCCGCCGATCGGGAAGACGATATCGTCGGCAAGGCGGTCGAAGCCCTGACCCTCTGGTTTGAGGATCAGCCCGAAGTCGAACCCAGTCCGCTGTCCCGCGTAGTGGAACTGGCCGGGCAGGACCTGGGCGAAGGTGCGTTCCTAGTGCGCGTTCCATGGATCGGCATGGCCGGGAAGCTGGTGCGCACCAATGTGTCCCTCGACCGGGCGATGCTGGAAGCGATTGATCAGGCCGCCGCGAGCAGAAACATGACCCGCAGCGGGTTTCTCGTCGAGGCCGCCCGGCGCGAGATCGAGGCACAAAGCTGATGAGCGGGGATCTACAGCCGTTTGATGCGGCGAAATATCTCAAGGATCCTGACGATCAGGCCGAACTGCTGACCGACGCCTTCGCGTCCGGCGATGCTGGCGTGATCGCGGCCGCCATCGGCATCGTCGCCCGCGCGCGCGCGCGGCATGACCCAACTTGCGAACGAAACCGGCATTAAGCGGCAGGCGCTTTATCGCGCTTTCAGCGACAAGGGCAATCCGACGCTCGAAACGGTGCTGAAGGTGCTGCCGGCGCTCGGCCTGCGCATGCGCGTGGAGCAGGCAGCTTAAGCCCCCGCGTCGCTCCTGCTCAGGGAAGCAGGCCGAAAAGCGCGCACCCGCTCCTGCAGACGAAAAAGATAATGCCGGCAGCCGCGAGAGCCAAGCCTGTGGCATAGTAGCGGTTACCCCGTGCGTTGTTCGCCCGCTCCGACGTGCGATCTGTCTGCAACTCGTTCATGGAGAGCGTGCGGTCATATCGCTCGACCTCGTCCATCGCCTGGAAATAGAACATCTGCTGCGAAAGAAAGGCGAGGATATGAGCGCCGAGGGTGAGCGCCAGGCCGATGACGAAGCAGGCGAAGGCGATCCACAGCGGTGCGGCGTTCACATGGATGGGCGCGTCCTTCTTTCCGGCCAGATTTCCGATGAAGGTAAAGAGGCCCACGATCGCGCCTCCGTTGGCAACCATGAGCGCGTTGAGCATCTTCTCTGCGAAGCTGGCCTGAAAGCGAACGCGATCGGCGGCGTCCGCATAGGCGAAGTCGCGTGACCGGCTGACATTGCCAAGAGTGCGGCCCTTCAGCCCTTCCATGTCGCTCGTACTCTACGCCTTACATCAACCCCGCATGCGCCGCCACCAGGTCGGCCGCCGTGACGTCCCTGCGGACGTCGTGGAAGATGCGCGCCCAGTGATGGAGCGCCTCGGCCAGCAGCTTGCGCGCCCGCCGCTTGTGCATGCCCCGTGACGCCGCCGCTTGCGTCAGGCCGACATCGCGCACGATCATGTCCAGCACCATCGTTGCAACATCCGGGCGCAACTGCGCGCGCCAGCGCGAATAGGCCATCTCCATCCAGACGCTGAACAGCGCCTCGTGGAATGCATCGCCATGCCGTGACGTGTCCACTCGCGTTTCGAGGCTGGCGGTCCGCACGCCGGCGTCCGCCATGATCCGCTCGGCAGCCGCAGCGATCTCCTGTGACCAAGCCAGTTCATCGTCGCTCAGATAGCCCGACGTGTGCAGCCGCGCGATCGCGCCCGCGCGCTGGCGGCGATGCGCCTCGTGCGTTTCGGCTGTCCCCTCCCGTTTGTGGGACCAGCGCTTCAGCATGTCGGCGCGCTCCTTGCGCAGTCGGCGCTGCTCGACGTCTGTGCGTTTGCGGACAGCGGCCGCGCGATCGGCGGTGGCGTGGGCGGCGGGGATATGCTCCATCATCCCGGCAGGGATACGCGCGCGGGCGCGGATCGGGCAGGACCGCTTCCGTACCGCCCCGCGTCCGCTTCAGCGGATAGTCAGCCGCCCGCTCTCGTCCAAGTCCAGCAGTGGCGGCATCGGCCCTTCCAGCATCATCTCAACGGGATTGACGATATAGCCGATCGCCTGAAGCTTGCGGATCGCTTCCTCATGGCCGCTGATCGGCGTGATCCCTCGCGGCTTGAACGGAACGCGGTTGATCAGCTGCTCCCTTTCCAGCTTGCGCACCGCGTCCTGGATGCGGGACCGCGCGCAGCTGAGGGCGTTCGCCATTTCGGTGATCGTCGGTCCGACGCCATGCACGGAATAGAAGGCGCGAATGAAGGCCAGCAGCTGCAACTTGCGACTGCCCATCGTCGGCGTGAGCCGTATCGCCTCGACCTGCATCCCCTGATGCCTCCCTGTGATGAGGGAACATAGGAGAAACAGCGAAAAAAGCCACAGCTTCCGGTTATCCGGCGAATCCGCTTGATGGAGCGTCGAACGTGCCCGCCTCCAGATCAGCCGCCAAGATTGATGGGTCGAAGCCGGAGCCGATCATGTAGCGCTCGTCGAACGTATCAATTCATAAATTGGCGTGCGTCACAATGTTGAGCATGATCTTGCCATCGCGCTCTGCTCGCTCGTGCGCGTCGACAAAGACGCGGCGCAGTTGAGGCGTGATGCCGCTGGCAAAGGCAGCGTGCCAGTCGGGGCAGAGCTCCTGCAGCTCTTCAACTAGCGTCATCGCGTCGGCACTTCGCGCGAAAACCATGCCGCCACAGTGTATCCGTTTGCCGTCAGCGACAAACGTCGTCGCGAAGCCTTCGCCATCGATCATGCGATGCACCGCGAACTCACGGCGGAGGATCGCATCGACCTCGTCGGGACTTCCTGGGGCAACCCGGACCTTCAGCCTGCCTCGTGTCCAGCCCGGTCGGTCTGCGAGGGTCGTTTCCGCTTTTTGGGGCCAGGGAATGGTCGGGTCAGCCACTTTCAACCCGAAGCTGGCTATCTTATTGCCTTGGTCAGCCATGACGTGCTCCTACACGTTCTCGGTTAGAGCCGGTGCGGGATTGCCGTCCCGTTCCGGCTCGCTTTCCATCGCACCCACGGGCGCGGTGATCAATCTCCATCTCCTCGATCAAGCGATAATGCCGCAGCTGCTCTCGCCGCGCCGAATTGCCGACCAAGCGGATTCGCCGGATAACCCAGCTTCCAATGCGTGTTCTTGTCTTGTTCGCACCGCGCTACCATCGCGCAATGCCTCGATTCGCTTCCATCGCCGATATCGCCGCCGCCGGGCTGGAAGTGCGCATATGGTGCTTGCGCTGCGCCAGGGGCCGCCAACTTGTCGCTGGCCAAATCCCGCCGATCTTCGCATCGCTGCCACTGGCAGAAGCTGTTGCCCGTCTCCGGTGCAGCGGCTGCCGAACGGCCACTGCCGTCATTCTGCTCCCCGCCTCGCCCCCGCCAGCGCCGGGCGACGAAATTCTGTTCGATCCGAATTATGGCGCGGAACAGGCCGTTGCGGAATTCTTCCACACGATGCGGTCTCACCGCAAGAAGAAGCGGGGATTTCCCCCCCTATCCCGTCCAGGTGACCATGTCAGGATTGCGGGGCATATGATCTCCGCTATCCAGATAACTCTCGATTGATAGCGAACGCTTGCCGTGTCGACAGTCTGCGCGGTAAAGACATTCAAACGTCGTCGGACGGAGTTCAGCAGAATGCAGCCGCCACAGCTAAGGACCGACAGCAATCCGAGCGACGGCGTAACGCGTCATGGAGTTCGCGAGGGCTACCTTGCCATCTTCTGCCTGCTCATCGGCGCCCTGATTGGCGGGATTGCCACGGCTTCAGGTCTTCTGTGGCTTAAGATACTCCTCAGTCCATGAATGATATGCAACGCGCCAGATCGACGCCGTTAGCTCGATGCGAGGTATGTAGCATCGCAAAGACGGGCAAAATCAGTCTCACGAACAATTCGGATAGGTTGTCCCGCTGCGATAAGTTTCTCGGCTTTCTGATGTTTGTTGCTTTTCTCTGCACCGCGTAGGCGAATGACATCGGTATCCCCGACCACCAGCATCGTGGTATGTTTCGTGACGCCGGTATCAACCGCCGCACCAAACGAATTTGCAAGATCGGCGGCTTCGACGCGGGGTATAGTCAACGATCCTGTGAATACGATTCTTTCCTTAGCGAGAGGCCCCTTCCCACTTTCGTGGCGGATCGCCGCCGCCGATGAAAGAGGCTGAGAACAGCGCTCGAAACAACCAGCGAGGTCCATTCCACTTTCGCTCATAGCGGCCAGCAGTATTTGTCCGGCAGCCCGCGCATCTTCCAGCGCATCGTGATGGCGGAATTCTATCCCAAGCATGTCTGCGACATCGCGCAAGCCGTATCCGCTGGTGGCAACTTCCCGCCATGTGCGGCGCGCCATCATCGCGCTGTCGAGCCAAAAGCTTGATGAGAAGAGTAAGCCGTTGGCTTCGCACGCTTGGCCCAATGAAACGCGGTCGAAATGCGTGTGACAAACCGCTATGGTGTTCGAGAGCCATTCCTCTACGACAGGATAAATCTCTGAAAAGTAGGGAGCGCCCTGGACATGCTCATATTCGATGCCGTGAAGACGGACATTATAGGTATCGAAATACTGAAGCGGGTTCACCAATGAAACAAAGCTATCGACCTCCACACCGCCGACAAATTTCGCCATACCGATTTGGCAAATGCTGGCCATGTCAGGGTTGGCGGTCTCTACGTCTATCGCAACGAAATCACCGCGCTCTAGTATCGTACGCACCCAATCATTCCCCCTGAAATCCTACATCTTCTCTTGCACAGCGGCATTTCCCCCTCCGCCGCGGGCGTGAACCGTCTCCGACGGCGGTGCACCTCCCGCCAGTGAACGGGCTATCTGGAGAATGGCGCGGCGATCGGCGGGAGCGAGGTTGCCGAAATGATCGAACAACTCGCGCTCTTCCGAATTCATGGACGGAGGTTGAGGCGCATCGGACGTAGGATCATCCGTTTCGCCAGTCAGGTAGGCTGGCGTCGTCCCCAACTCGCGAGCGACGAGATGAAGGACCGACGAACGATACGGGTTATTCTTCGCGATCTTCGCAATTGCGCCCTGCGTCACATTAACTCGGCGCGCGAGTTCGGCCTGCGTCAAGCCTGCGGCTGTGATACGATCACGGACTCGCTCGCTTAGGATCATGACTGCAGAATATAACTAGCGGAATATTCCGCTACCGCACTTTCGGAATTGACAAAGGATTTCCTTTAGGAATATTCCAGCAGTCATGAGTGATGATGATTCAATGGCTGCGGCATTTCGTGAAGCCGTAAGAATCGCTGGCGGACAGGTACTGTTCGCGGGTCTCATCGGTCGCACGCAAAGCGCGGTTTCAAAAATGCTCAAAGCCGAACGCCCCTTGCCCGCCGAAAACGTACTCACCGTCGAGGAAGCCACCGGCATTTCCCGCCACGACCTGCGCCCCGACATCTACCCGCGGGAAGGCGTGTTGCCCGTCCGGGACGGCGATCCGTTCGAAGAGGCGCGGCCATGATCCCGTCATGTCCTGCTGCTATCCAGCTCGCACGGTCGTGTCCCGGTCATTCGATTTCGCGTTCCGCCCCAAACCCCTGCACCCCCGGCTCCCATGCAGACTCCGCCGGGCAACCTGCCGCCGCCGGAAAACCCGTGAACAACTGTCCGGCGGCGGTCCTTCTTCTTGGGCGCTCCGGCCGCCCTGGACCGAACGCTGCGTGGCCGCGCGCGACGTCCAACCTGCGCCCTCACGCCTCTCCAGACCTGGGCGCGGGAGCCGGACAATGACGATCCCGCGCCCGCCCCTGTCGCTCGACGCCGCGATCGCCCGCATCATGGGGCAATTGGGCAGCTGGGCGGAAGTCGCGCGCGTGACCGGTTACGCCCATCCTCGCCAATGCGAGAAATGGGGCGCGTTCGACATCGCGGAACCGGGTGACAACGACGCACGCGACATTCCCATGCGCGCGGCCGTGAAGCTGGACATCGCCTATCAGGCGGCGGGCGGCATCGGACGTCCGATCTTCGAAGCCTACGGCCTGCTCGTCGACGTCGCCGAAAGCGCGGCGTTCGGCGACCGGCAGGAACTGCAACGCGACACCATCGCCTTCATGAAGGAAAACAGCGAGGCCGAAACCGCCCTGCTGGAAGCCAGTATGCCAGGCGCCGGTGCTGCCGAAGAAGCCATCGCGCAGCGTGAGCTCCTTCAAGTCGTTCAATGGGGACAGCGCATTCTCGCTCGCCTCGCCGGACGCCAACGCGCGCCTCCCTGACTGACGGGCGGGACGCCGCCGATCAAAACCCGATCAATGACGGCAAAGCCCAAAAAGCCGCCATTTTAGGCGGGCGAGCAGCCGGATCGACACCAACGGATCAAAAGAACCAGCCAGCTTGGTGAGCGTCTGATGCGCTTCCGGGAGGGCTTTCGTGCTGCCCGGAAAGATGTGCTCATGATGACACCCGGCACTTACCTCAAATTGCGCCGCGTGGCCGCTGGCCTGACGATCATGGACGTGGCGGCGATGGTGTCGACCAATCCCCGCTATGGGGAAATCGACAAGGTTGCATGGATTGACCGGATCGAGCGGGACATCGCTGCGCTCAGCCCCGACGTCATCGCCACGCTGTCCGACGCCTTCCGATTTTCCCGGCAGGTGCTGCTCAAGCTGATCACCCTGCGAAGCTACGGCCCCGACGCGGGCGAGGAGCCGCGCATCTGCCACCTGTGCGGCTGCACGGACCTCGACGCCTGTCGCGATGAACAGGCCCAACGCAATTGCGCCTGGTCCGGCGCCGACAGCTGCACCGCCTGCACAGAAAAGGATCTTCCTCATGCGGCATGAAGTCATCCATTCCATGCAATGCAGCTGCGTCCGCTGCGTCGACATCGCCCCCGTCCGCTTCGCCGACCGGCTTACCGGCCCGGACGAAATCAGCGCCATGCAAAAGGGCGCTGTGGCTGCGATGTGGGTCGCGGGCATCCTTGCTGCGGGCAAATATGGCCCAAGCGTCCTCTACTGGATGACTGCCCGGTGACCACGCCCCTCACCCGACAGGAGGCCCAATCCGTCATCGTCGTCAGCCAGGCGCTTCGAACCGGGCTCGGCCACGCCAGCGACGCGATCCTGACGCCATTGTTCAACGATCCGCAGATCAGCCCGGTCGCCGTCGCGCTCGGCATCGTTCAATTTCATGTCGACGGCCTCGCCTCCGCCCTTTCCGTACTGGAAACGGAAACCCGCGACCGCCTGATCGAAACCATGCCCCGGCAGCTGCGCGCGAACGTAGCGCGGGGGCAATCATGAAGGGGCGCCCGTCGATCCTCTCTCCGGATCAGCTGGACGACATGGCCGCCATGCGTGAGCGTGGGTGGGGGATCGGTCGCATCGTCGATCATTTTGCGACGGTCGGCATCGTGATCAGCGGATCTTCGGTCGCATGGCATTGCAAGCGGCTCGGCGCGGACGTTCCACCCCGGCTGCGTGGACGCTGCTTCGACCTCCAGGCCACCTACCGGCGCAGTGGTCGCCTCGTGCGGCCATGGACGCCGGAGGACGATCGCACGCTGCTGGAGCTCGAGGCGGCGGGGGCATCCCTCTGCGAAATCGGGCGTCGATTGAGCCGCGCGCCCAGCAGCGTCCGAAATCGCCTGTTCACGCTCGCCCGGCGCGCGGCCCGTCAGGAAAGCGCGCGCCCATGACCCCCTCCGTCGAACTGCTCCCCCCCATCGAGGACGCACCCGTCGAGCCGTTTCCATTTCCGATCCTGCTGGACGAGGCGGGCTTCGCGTGGATCCCGGACGGTTTCCGTCCCGGGCTGTTTCAGCATCTGCCCCTGTGCGAGGGCGCGGCGCTGGGATGGGCACCGATACCGGAATTTAACAAGGCGCTGATCGCAATCTGGGGCGGCAACCCGTTCGCCCCGACCGGCGAAGCCCTTGCCCTGCTCATGAGCCGCCGCGGCCTGCGCGGGCTGATCGCCGGACTTCAGTCCATCGAAGCGCAGATGGAGGGCATGTAGCCATGCCGAGGGCCCGAACGATCGCGCCCGCTGTCTGCGTCTGCGCCGAATGCCGCGCGCTCGACGCCGAATTTCCGAACGAGGGCCGTCAGCTGGCGCTGATCGCGGCCCGCCCTGATCGCTCGCCTGCCCTCCCCCCGAAGTCGACGGCAGGCGATGCGACCCCGCGCCGGGCGTGTGCCCTGTCCCGGCGCGGGGAACCCTCCCTTCGAAACCTCCCCACCAAGGAGAATCAACTCAGGAGAAGTCCCATGTTTAAGACGATGACGATCGGCGAGCTATGTGTTTCGCCTTACAATGTCCGCACGAACGAGGCCGATGCGAATTCCATCGCCGGCATGGCGGAATCGCTCCTGACGCGGGGCCAGCTTTATCCGCTGGTGGTTCACCCCATGCCCGCGAAAAGCGGCAGGAAGAAAACCTACGGCGCGCTCGCGGGCGGACGCCGCTACCGTGCCTTCAGCCTGCTCATCACGCAGGGAAAACTGCCTGTGAGCCATCCGATCGACGTCATCGTCCGCGACATCAGCGACGAAGGCGAATTGCGCGAGCTCAGCCTCGCCGAGAACATCGTCCGCCGCGATCTGCGCGATTACGAGAAATATGCCGCCGTCGCCGCCGCCCATCGCAAGGGTCGCTCTTTTCAGGAAATTGCCGACACCAACGGGCAGACGGTCGAAGTCATTCGCCAGTGGAATCGTTTGGGCAATCTCGCAAAGCCCATCTTCGCCGCGCTGGAGGCGGGCGAGATCGGCACACGCCACGCGATGGCGTTCGGCGCGACGGACGACCAGGACATGCAGCTGCACGCGTTCGCCGCCTTCATGCAGCGCGGCGATCGCGATCAGCAACATGCTCCGGCCATCATCCGCAGGCTGCTGAAAGTCGGGGACAGCGAACAGACCAAGCTGCTGCACTTCGTGGGCGAGAAAACCTACACGGACGCAGGCGGCCGATATGAGCTCGACCTGTTCGCAGACCAATCGGAGGAGCGCGGCCGCGTATGCGACGAAGGCCTGCTGATGAAGTTGGTCGAGGCGAAGCTGGAGCAAACCCGCACGCTTCTGCGGCAGCAGCTGAAGAACCATGCCGCCCATCGCGACCTTCGCTTCGAATCCAATCCGCCCCGCGACGGCAATTATGGCGGCGTCGCGCGCGATCTTGAGATCGCGGTCGAGGCCGCTGACGTAGATCCCGCTGACGCCGAACGGTCGGCATACGTCCAGAACGAAATGGCGGAGCTCGAAAAGCGCGCCACCATCATTCTCGCCGACGAGGCCCTGGATCGTGCCGCGAAGGATGCGGCGATCGCGGCGATCGACGTCGACTACAACCCGTTGGAGTTGGAACTGGCCGCCATCGATGCGCGCCGATCGCTCGCGCTGCCCGATGGCGATATCTTCGCGACGCTGGAAATCGAGCAGGACGGCGAACTGGACGTGCGGTTCTGGTGGGCATCGCGCAAGGCGAAGCGGGCGGCGGAAAAGCCGCCGGTCGCTGCAAGACCCGCGTCTCTAGGTCCTATCCCGAAACCTGAAGTGCCCGAACCGGGGCGGAGCCTGATGCCGAAACCGCCAACTGGCGGTCAGGCCATCGATCAGAGCTACGGATACGGAGCAAGGCAAACTGCCGATGCGGCCATCAAGGATGAATATGGGCTCACGGCCGACGGTGTGCAGATCATGCGCGCGCTCCGTCGGGAGGCGCTCCGCTGCGCGCTCCTCGATGACGCCGCCGGTCAGGGTACGCATGGCAGCGACTATGCTGTCTGGTCCCTCCTGCGGGCCGACCTGAAAGGTGAGAGCGGTTACGCACTGGGCGCGCGCCGTTTGGCTGGCGGCTATGAAACGAACGTCAGCGTCAGCGAAGCTGTAGGCCCCCATGTGAAGCGAGCCATCGCCGGGATGCGCTGGAGCCGAGAGATCGCGCAGATGCGCGAGCATTCATCCATGGCTCTCGACGATTTGCCCGCAGCCTTTCAGGCATTTCACGACGAAACGTCGATCTGGAAGAACAAGGCGGCGGCGCTGCTGGCAGGCTTGATGCTTGAGCGGAGCCTGAATGCGCCTGGTTACCAGGTGCCGCTGCACGATGTCCTCGCTGACGGCACCGGCTTCAGCGATCGTGAAATCGCGACCTACGTGGAACCGACCGAGGAAATCGTCGACCTTTTCCCGCGCTCCCATCGCCTCGCGTTGGCCAAGCCGCATGTCGACAAGATGGCGTTTGCCAGCTGGGACAAGCTGAAGGCTGGCGAACTCATCGCCCCCGTCACCCGCGCCCTGCGCAGGGCGAAGAGGTGGGTCCATCCCTTGATGCAATTTGCGCCCCGCCCGCCACTTCCTGCGGCCGAATTTCGGGAGGCGGCGGAATGAGCTCTCTGTTCGACATCATCCGCGCCGTCATTCTAGCCGGTCTCCCCCGCTCCCCGGAGGATTGGAAATCGGGCGATCTCGCGATCTGCGTGACGACCAAGGGAACGATGCGCGACGAATGGGACCCGAAAGAGCATGATCTACTGCGGGTCCATCATGTGTGCTGCGACGGGCTTTTCCTGCATTTCGAGGGAAAGCCCGAAACCCGCCATTGGCTCGCCGTCAACTTCCGCAAGGTCGAACCCGATACGAAGGGTGCCGAAGACGCCGATTGGGTGGACCAGTTGCAGCACCTGCGCCGGAGGCAACCGGCATGAGCGGGGGCTTGCAACGGGACACTGGGTTGGAGGCGCTTGCCAACGGCCAACGACGCGCCATCGCACGCCGCCAGGGTATCGACACGCCGGTGCCAAGCAGACGCGGTGAGACCGTGCCCCAGCCGGAGGCGGGTCCGCTCACGATCCACCGTGACCCCTGCTTCAAATGCGGGGTGCGCGGCGACGTCGGCTGCCGCCACCAGCGGCAACCGGCATCGAGGCCGCACCATGCCATGTGAGGTTCTGCCTCTCGCGGGCGGCGGCAACGCCATCGTCTGCTCGTCAGGCAGGGCAAAGCGCTGTGCCTGCGGCGGCCGCGCGCCATTCCTCTGCGACTGGAAGGTCAGCACACGCCGCAGCGGCACCTGCGACGCGCCGATCTGCGTGAACTGCGCCACGACGCCAGCCCCGGAGAAGCATCTTTGCCCGGAGCACAGCACCGCCTTTCGCGCCCGGCGAAATGCACGATCGGCGGGAGCGCGCCGACTTTGAAGGAAGGAGCCCACCAATGGGACAGCACCAACGGATTGATCCCGCGCTCGCGCGGGTTGTGGAAGCGCTTGCCGATCTCATGGCAGAACGCGATCTTCGCGCTGCGCGGACGGGCCTGACCCATGCGCACGATCATCTACGCCCGATATTCCAGCGACCTGCAGAACCCGCGATCCACAGCTGATCAGCTTTCGTCGCTTCGTGAACGCGCCGATCGCGAAGGCTGGGCGATCGTCGACACCTATTTCGATGACGAGATCAGCGGTCGCGCCGGCATCGAAGAAATGCAGCGTCCCGGCCTCAATGCCATGCTGGGCCGCATCGAGCGCGGCGACATCGATCAGGTACTGGCCGAGGCGACCGACCGCATCGCGCGCCACCCCGGCGACGCGCACGCCGTCCGCGAGCATCTGGAATTCCATGGCGCGCGCCTGTTCACGCTGGCGGACGGGCATGTCGACGAGATTGTAGGCACGATCAAAGGGCTCATGGACGCCCGATTCCTCAAGGATCTGGCTGACCGCATTAGGCGCGGCCAGCGCGGGCAGCACAGCCGGGGCTTCAACACCGGCGGCCGGGCCTACGGGTATCGCGTGATCAAGCCGATCGGCCCGGACGGCGAAGTCATACGCGGCATGCTGGAGGTGAACGAGGAAGAGGCGGCGATTGTGCGTCGTATCTTCGACGAGATCGTCGCGGGCATGTCAGCTTATGCGATCGTGAAGCGGTTGAATGGTGAGGGCGTGCCGTCGCCCTCGGGCGGCAAGTGGCGGGTCAGCACGATCAACGGCGACCGGGTGCGTGCCAACGGGATCCTGCGCAACAATCTTTATCGCGGGGTGATGGTCTACGAGCGGACCCACAAGGTCTACCATCACAAGACCCGCCGGCGTCTGATCCGCTCCAATCCGCTGGCGAAATGGCGCTCTATCGACGTCCCTCATCTGCGGATCGTCTCCGACGAGCAGTGGGAAGACGTGCAGCACCGCTTCGCCCAGTTCGACGGCGTGATCGCCTCCAAGCAGCGCAGACCCAAGCGCCTGCTGTCCGGCCTCGGCCGATGCGGCGTGTGCGGCGCGAACTGGATTGTCTACTCGAAAGACAAATGGGGCTGCTCCGACTGGAAGACGCGTGGCGGCTGTTCCAACAGCCGGTCTATTTCCGCGCTGGAATATGAACGTCGCGTCCTCGGCCAGCTGCAGGCAATCCTGCTCGATACGGACGCAACGGCCCTCTTCCTCGATCGGTACAATGCGAGCCTGAAGCGTCGACTGGCCGAAGCAGCGACAATGCGGGCGCCGCTTGAGCGCAAGATGGAAGACATGCGCGCGCGCGTTCGCCGACTGATCGACGCGGTCGCCGATGGCGGCAACGAATTTCCCGAGATCCGCGACCGGCTTCGCACCGCAAAGGCAGAATTGGCCGACGCTGAAGCCCAACTGGCCAGCCTGGTCGCTGAAACCCCTATCCAAGCTCCTGTGGATCTTGGCGAGCGCTACCGCGCGTTCGTGGCTGAATTGGACGCCGCCCTGGCGACTGACGGCCCGGCGCGCGAGAAAGCCGCTGCCGCGATCCGCGCCCTGATCGACGTGATCGTCCTGACTCCCAAAGCGGCAGGACGAGGCGTGGATGTCGAAGTGAAAGGCCGCATGGCCGAGATTATCAACCTAGCAAGACAGCAATACGAGGGGCTTTAATGGCAATGCCGGTCAGCCGGCACCATGTCGAAAAGTTCCTTGCGCGGCACGACCGGTCAGCCCCCGAAACAAAATGGGGGCCGGCATCGCTGCCGGTCCCCACTTCCGCCCAGTCTAGCGATCCGCGTTCCTGTGAAGGAATGCGATCATCGGCTCGGCGTATCCCATTCCTTTGCCTCATGGAGGGGCGCGGTCAGGGCTTCGCTCAGGGTTCGAAGTATGGGCTTCTTACCCTTCGCCGGTCCTATCCCTCCGTTGCCCGACGTTCACTTTCGCGCGTACCCGGCATCGGTCTTCAACGACCCGTCTTCGCTCTGATGCGTCTGAAAAACGTCCCGGCTCCGACGATCGGAACGCTGGGAAAAACCTGATTTCTCAGTTTCTTGCCCTGGGCTGGACTGGTCCGTCCCCGTTCCGATAGAGCGATGCTGTCACCCGCCGTGAGTCGTGCAAAGCGAAAAGACACGCCCGGCGGGAGAACGCTTCGACAAAGTTGTGGATAGTTGTGGATAAGTCATCGGCGTGCCCTGCTCGCCGCGCTCCCAACCCGAACGCCTCCTGCCTATATTTCGGTTTGTCGGCTCGTTGCCGCAGGTTCATGCAACCTCGGTCAAGTTTGGGGGGTTCAAACGACAATTGCGCTGATGGAGGAGATATTATGCGTAAAACCCTTATGGCACTGGCCGCCGTTTCGCTGGCCGTTCCCGTTTCGATGGTGGTCCCCACCGATGGAGCGCAGGCCCGCCGCGATTATCGCTACAAGGAATGGCGCGGCCGCGACGGTCGTCAATATTGCCGCAAATCGAACGGCACAACCGGCCTGATCGTGGGCGGCGTCGGCGGCGCTCTTGTCGGACGCGCGATCGACTCCAGGGGCGACCGCACCACCGGCACTGTGCTGGGCGCAGCGGGCGGCGCTCTTCTGGGCAAGTCCATCGACAGCAAGCGCCGCTGCCGCTGATGGCGAAGTCATAAGAAAGGGGGCGGAACCGTATGGCTCCGCCCCCTTTTCCATTCAACAAAACGAGCGTCAGTTCGAAGCCGCGCCGCGCGCATCCTCGACATCGAAACGCACCTGCTGGCCGCCCGAAACACCCGATACCTTGTCGCCCTTGACGGCGAGATTGAACGCCACGGCGTCAGGATAGCGACGGCCCGAAATCACGCGACCGGTCTTCGTATCCTTCACCTGATAAACATAGGTGTAACCCTCGTGCGTGAAGCGCTGCTTGGGCGCATCTTCGGCACGGACGGCGGTGGTGGAAGCAGCGACGGCAACGGTCGCGATCATGAACTTGGACAGCATTCGCATGGGTTTTCTCCTTGTGAATGCCGATCAAACACCTCTGAATCTTCTTGTTCTCTTGCCACCCGGTTTAGGTCGTTGCCCGAAGGCCACAATCGCAAACAGCGTCGCGCCGGTTGCATCGCGCGCAACCGCTCGAAAACCGAAGACTAAGCCTTTGACAGACCTACAATATGCTCGAACTGCGCTTTGGTAAGGGGCGATACCGATAGCCGGGATTGGCGCAACATGACCATGTCGGCCAACGCCGAATCGGCCTTCATCGCCTTGAGCGTGACCGGCTTTGCCAGCTTCTCCTTGGGCGCGACATGGACCGCGATCCACTTCCCGGTGTCGTCGGTGCTGTCAGGGGCCGCCTCCTCGACGATGGTCATGATGCCCACGGCCTCGACCCCGATATTGCTATGGTAGAAGAAGGCAAGATCCCCCTTCCGCATCGCCTTCATATGTCCCTGGGCGGCATGGTTGCGCACGCCGTCCCATTCGGCTTTCCCTTTTTCGACCAGATCGTCGTAGGAAAAGACATCGGGTTCGGATTTCATGAGCCAGTAGTTCATTTTGCCTCCTTGCATCAGCGGCCCGCCGCGATCAAGGATGCGGCCATGCACGGGCGTCCGCATCTTTGGCGGGCGAGCCCGACCCTGGAATCTGGAGATAGAAACGTGTCGCAAACGGTGCTGGAACAGGTGCCCGTCCTGTCCATGGCGGACTTGCCCAAAGCGGATTTCGCTCAGGCGTTCGGCCAATCCTTCCAACGCTTCGGCTTCGCCATGGTCAGGGATCACGGCATGGACATGGATCTGATCGACGAAGGGTGGACGCTGGCGCGGCGTTTCTTCGCGCTACCTGAGGATGTGAAGCGGCGCTACGATGCGAAGGCCAATGGCGGCCAGCGCGGCTACACCGCTTTCGGGACGGAAATCGCAAAGGGCGCGAGCGAAAACGACCTAAAGGAATTCTGGCATGTGGGCCGTGACCTGCCTGCCGGCGACCCGCTGGCCGACACGATGCCGCCGAACATGTGGCCTACCGAAATGCCCGAATTCAGGCCGGTTTTCGATCGGCTCTATCGCGAATTCGATCGGGTGGGCGCGGAACTGCTTTCCGCGATCGCACTCTATCTGGACCTGCCCGAACGCTGGTTCGACGGTCCGGTCGAAAACGGCAACTCGATCCTTCGCCTGCTTCACTATCCGCCCGTATCGCCGCAAGCGCCCGGCATCCGGGCAGGCGCGCATGAGGATATCAACCTCATCACCCTGTTGCTCGGGGCCGAGGAAGGCGGGCTGGAACTCAAGGATCGCGATGGCAACTGGTTGCCGGTCGTGCCGCCGCCCGGCGCACTTGCGATCAATGTCGGCGACATGCTCCAGCGGCTCACCAATCATGTGCTCCCGTCGACCAGCCATCGCGTCGTCAACCCGCCGCCGGAGCGGCGCGGACATTCGCGCTATTCGATGCCGTTCTTCCTCCACCTGCGCCCGGACTTCATGATCGATGCGCTGCCCCAGTGCGTGAGCGACGACAATCCGCGCCGCGACCCGCCGATCAGCGCGCACGATTATCTGACAGAGCGGCTGATCGAGATCGGCCTCATCAAAAAGGGTTGATCGTTATTTCCGCCCGCGTCCGAGCGTGATGCCGATTTCCTCGCCACGCTCGGACAGCGCCAGCTTGACGATCTTCACCTCGACATGGCTGACCTTGTCGTCCTGCAGGAAGATCGTGTCGACGATATGGTCGGCCACCGCCTCGATCAGCGTGAAGTGGACGCCCTCGGGCAGAGCGGTGGACGCGGCGTGCTTCAGGTCCATATAGTTTTTGGACTGGTTGAGCGGCGTTGTCGGTTCGTAATGATCGGCGATTCGCAATCGCGCACGGATCGAAATGCGTAGCGGCTGAGGGAGATGGGTCTCCTCCGAATAGATGCCGGTCAGTACGTCGACATGCAGGTCATTGACCTCCAGCGTCAGAAAATCGTCAAATCCAGTCTGCATAGCCTGCCACATGCGGCCCATGCCCGTCATCGGGAGCAGGGCCTCTTTGATCTTTCATTTTGCGGAAGGGGCGCTAAAGCCCCCCGCTCCGGCGCTGCCCCATGCGCCATCAATGGCGGAACGGCAAGTCGTGTCTCACCTGTTGCCCCTGGACAGTCAGCCCGACGCGGCGATCGAGGCGTTGCTCGACAGCGCGTTCGGACCGGATCGCCATGGCCGCACCGCTTATCGTATCCGGGCGGGAATGCCATGGCTCCCTGCCCTTTCCTTTGCGATGACGGACGATATCGACGGGCTGGTCGGAACGCTGCAAAGCTGGCCCGTGGCGCTGACCGACGCAGCGGGCAGGCAGGTTCCACTCATCATGGTCGGGCCCGTCGCGGTCGCACCCGCGCACCAGAAAGGCGGCCATGGCCGGGCCCTGATGGACGCGGTGGTCGATACCGCCCGAAACCTTGGCACAGAGCCGCTGATGATGATCGGCGATCCCGAATATTACGGTCGCTTCTGGGGCTTTTCGGCGGCGGAAACAGGCGGCTGGGACGCACCCGGCCCGTTCGAGCGGCATCGCCTGCTTGCCCTGTCTGTCGACGGACGTGCGGTCGGCGGGCAGGGAATGCTTGCGCCCCGAATCGCGGTCGTCGCCTGATTCCCCCTTTGCGTTCGGGCAAGGACGCTCCTATCTCCGCCCCATGCCCATGGAGCCCCTCCCCGACCTGTCCACTCTGTCCCTGACCGACATCGCGCGGCTGGCGCAGGAAAAACGCCTGCCGCCGGTGGAACAATGGAATCCTGCCCATTGCGGTGACAGCGAAATGCGGATCGGGCGAGATGGCACTTGGTATCATCAGGGATCGCCCATCGGACGGGAAACGATGGTGCGCCTCTTTTCCAGCATCCTGCGGCGGGAGCCGGACGGTCGCCACGTCCTTGTGACGCCCGTCGAAAAGCTCGACATCGCGGTGGACGACGCGCCCTTCGTTGCCGTCGAACTCAGGAGCGAGGGCGAAGGCCGCGACCGGACGCTCGCCTTTCGCCTCAACAGCGGCGATTTCGTGACCGCCGGGTCCGATCACAGGCTTGTCCTACGCGAAACGCCCGATGGCCCGCACCCCTATCTCCATGTCAGGGGCGGCATGGAGGCGCTGATCGTCCGCAGCGTCTATTATGAACTCATGAACCTCGCCCTCGACGAAGAGGGTGAACATGTCGGCCTGTGGAGCGGCGGCGCGTTCTTCCCCCTGGATGGAGCGGCATGACCCTCGCCGACCGGCTGCGTGCCGCGTTGAGGGAAGGCAGCAGGTTCAGCCTGCCACCCGAGGAACTGCGCGATCCCCGCATTACCGGCGACATCGCGCTTGCGCCCGCGGCGGTGCTCGTGGCCGTGACGGACCGAACGAACCCCGGCCTCATCCTGACAGAGCGGTCATCCTCGTTGCGCAAACATGCTGGTCAGATCGCCTTTCCCGGGGGCCGTGTCGACGCCGGAGACGCAGACGAGATCGCAGGCGCGCTGCGGGAGGCGCAGGAAGAAATCGCCCTTCCCCCCGAATGCGTGGACATCGTCGGCACGTCCGACCGCTATCCGACCTTTACCGGATTCGATATCGTTCCCGTGCTCGGCGTCATCCCCCCCGACCTGCCGCTGCGCGCGCAGGAGGATGAAGTCGCCGACCTTTTCGAACTCCCGCTCGCCTATGCGCTCGATCCGGCCAATCGCGTCCGGCGCGAAATGGAATTTGGCGGCAGCACGCGCCATTATTACGAGATCATGTGGGAAGGCCGCCGCATCTGGGGGATTACCGCCGCCATTCTCGCCAACCTGTCGCGGAGGCTGGGCCATGACCGACCGCCTGCCTGACATGCCCTGGCGGCATCGCCCCGGACTGGACGGCCTGCTGGCCGCGCTGGACGCTCCGGCCGGCAAAGCGCGCTTTGTCGGCGGAGCGGTGCGCGACAGCCTGCTCGGCCTTCCCGTCAACGATGTCGATATCGCGACCACGCTCGATCCGCATGCCGTTGTCGACCGCCTGAAGGACGCCGGTATCAAGGCTGTGCCGACCGGGATCGATCATGGCACCGTGACCGCGATTCTGCCGGACGGCCCCGTCGAGATCACGACCCTGCGGCGCGATGTGAGCACCGACGGACGACGCGCGACCGTCGCCTACACCGACGACTGGCGGGAGGACGCCGCGCGGCGCGACTTCACCGTCAACGCGCTCTATGCCGATCCGGTCAGCGGCGCCATCAGCGATTATTTCGGCGGCGTGGACGACCTCAAGGCCCGACGGCTGCGTTTCATCGGAGACGCAGCCGCGCGCATCGCGGAGGATCATCTGCGCATCCTGCGGTATTTCCGCTTCCTCGCCCGTTACGGCGGAGACGAACTGGACGCCGCCGCCTACGATGCGTGCAAGGAGGCGGCGAACAGCCTCATGGCATTGTCGCGTGAGCGAATTGCGGACGAACTGCTTAAACTGCTGGGTGGCAAGAGCCCCGTGCATGCCATCCGCCTGATGGTCGACGGGGCGATCCTCGCCCCGGTCCTGCCCGAAGTGACAGCGGAGGGCGTCGCGCGACTGGACCGCCTCGTCGCACGCGAAAGCGCTGCCGGAGCGGAAGGGTCCGCCATCCGCCGCCTCGCCGCCCTCCTTCCCGCCGATCCCATCGTCGCGGATCATGTCGGCGCGCGTCTCAAATTATCGAACAAGGCGCGCAAGCGGCTCGTGTTTGCGGTTGGCCTGGACGCTTATGAACCTGCCCGCGCGCTGGCCCATCGCATCGGGACGGAGAGTGCCGTTGACCGTATCCTGCTGGACCCGGCGCGCGATCCGGCGCAAGCCGCCGAAATCGATGGTTGGATTCCGCCGCAGCTACCCATAGGCGGAGGGGCGCTGATCGCGCGCGGGATAGCGCCTGGCCCGAACGTGGCGAAAGCGTTGCAGGAGGTTGAACGGACCTGGGTTGCGGAAGGCTTTCCCGATGCGAACCGGGTCGATGCTATCGCGGATCAGATCGTCTCGAAATTCCAGCGCGCCCGCCAATAGTCATAGGCTTCTGCCTCGGTCATGGCTTTTGCGAAATAATAGCCCTGCCCCTGCCAGCAGCCCATTTGTTGCAGAGCGTCGGCCAGTTGCTGTGTCTCGATTCCTTCCGCCGTTACCCTGAGGTTCAGCGATTCGGCGAGCGACAGGATCGTGCGGACGATCACCCGCTTGTCATGATCCTCCAGCATCGACGTGACGAAGCTCCGGTCGATCTTCAGAATGTCGATGGGCAGGCTGTGCAGGCTGGCGAGGTTGGAAAAGCCCGTGCCGAAATCGTCCATGGCGATCGGCATCTGCAGGTCTTTCAATGCCACCAGCAGCTTGCGCGCCTTGTCGGGGTCGGCGACGATTGCGCTTTCGGTAATTTCGGCGGTCAGGCGATTGCCGGCTACGCCCGAATAGCGCAGCGCTTCCTCGAACATCGACGCCACATCGTCGCGCGCCATCTGGATGGGCGACAGGTTGACGTTGATTCCGACCGGCAGCACCTGCCCGAACTTTGCGTCCCAGCGCGACAAGGCCTGCGCCGCTTCATAGGTCGCCCAGCGTCCGAGCGGCGTGATAAGGCCGCTTTCCTCCGCTACCGGTATGAATTCGGCAGGCGACACGAAGCCCAATTCCTCGTCCTGCCAGCGCGCAAGCGCCTCGAACCCCGTAATCTCGCCCGTGGGCAGGTGAATGAGGGGCTGAAACGCAAGCGTCAGCCCGCCCCGCGCCAGCGCGTCGCGCAACCGGCTCTCGATGGAGAAACGCCGCTGTGCTTCCTTAAGAACCCCGTTACGATATATTTCGACCTTGCCGGTGCGCTTGGCGATCTTCACCGCGGCCTGCGCCTTGCGCACCACATCATCCGGGTCGTCGTCCTGGTTGATCGACAGCGCGCAGCCGATGGCGCAGTCGACCCGGATTTGAAGATCGCTGAGACGGATCGGCATGCTCATCGATTCGCGGATCCGCTGGACGATATGCAGCGCGTCCGACAGCCCGTTGTTGAGCCGCGCGAAAATCGCAAAATCGTTTCCGCCGATCCGCGCCAGCACGTCTCCCTGCCGCAGACTGGACTTGAGCCGCTTGGCCACCGTGATGAGCAATTCGTCGCCTGCCATGGGGCCCAGCGACTCGTTCACCCGGCTGAAGCGGCTAAGGTCGATGGCGATGATCCCGAACTGCGCATTTTCGGGCCAGGCGGAATTGGCGATCCGGTCGTCGATCTCCTCCCCGAAACCGGTGCGGTTGGGAAGAGCGGTCAGCCCGTCAGACAACAGCTCACGGCGGAGATTCTTCTCGATCGTGCGCTCGGTCGTGCGGTCGATGGCAGTAAAGAGATATTGCGTCTCGCCCCCTTGCGTTCCCGGCAATCGCCCGATCGTGCAAAGGAAATATTCCGGACCCAGCTTGCCTTCGCGACGCATTTCGAAACTGTCGGACGCCCGCTCCGACCGCGCGAACGCCAGAATGCGGTCGCGCCATTCGGTTGCCGCCTTGTCCGCCTGACGACGACCGGCAGATTCACCGACTGCGGCACGGAACCGCTTGTTGCCGTTCAGCGACGTGATGCCGCGGTCGTCGCAAGTCAGGATTGCGGCGGCCTGCGGCAAGGCTCCCAACCAATCGGCGAAGGGTGCGCTCTGGTCAGGATGCGCCTCCACCTCCCCGGGCAGAGGCGTATCGTCGGTCGGATCGACCGTCCAATTGCGGACCGAAACGGAATCCATCCGTCCGCTTTATCGGCAAGAAGTAAATTTTCGGGAAACGCTACACGCTTGCGTGCGCGTCAGAATTTATTGTCGCGCGGGAAGCCCGTGGGCGGCATCCGCCCCGCCGCCCCGCGCGCAACCTTCCACGGCAGCATATCGCTTTCCGTTCGGGTACGGCCCGTGTCTCCCCCCATCGTCCAGCTCAGGCCGTCCGCCAGGCGGAACGCAATCGCATCGGACAGTCCCCCGTCGCGGTAGCGCTGCATCTGCACGCCCTGTCCCCGCGTCATGCGGGGCATTTCGCTCAGCGCGAAGACGAGCAGCTTGCGGTTCTCGCCGATCACAGCGACGCTGTCCGCCTCGGAGGGAACGGGCCGGATCACGCTGAGCGTCGCGCCGGCGCGAATATTGACCACCTGCTTGCCCTTGCGGGTTTCCGCCATGATGTCGCCCGTCGCGGCGATAAAGCCGCGACCGTCCGATGACGCCAGCAGCAACTCGCCGCCCACGCGCGCGGGCATCAGCGCGACGATCGATCCTTCATTGTCCATGTCGACCAGCGACCGCACCGGGTCACCGAAGCCGCGTCCGCCCGGCAGCTTGTCCGACCCCAGCGTGTAGACGCGCCCGCTCACGGTCGCCATCAACAGCTTGTCGGTCGTGTAGGCGTGGAAAGCGAATTGCGGTCCGTCGCCTTCCTTGAATTTGAGGGTGTCGGCCGCCGCCAGATCCCGATGCCCGCTCATCGCCCTGATCCATCCGCGTTCCGACAGGATAACGGTGATCGGCTCGCGCTCGATCATCGCCTCCAACGGAATTTCGCGCGCGGGCGCGGCCTCTTCCACCAGCGTGCGCCGCCGACCCATGTCGGTTTCCGGACCGTAGCGCTTGCGCAGGGCAGCGAGGTCCTTCTTCAGGCGCGTCCGCTGCCGTGCGGGGCTTTCGACCAGCTTTTCCAGCTCGTCCTTTTCCTTGAGCAGCGCATCATGTTCGCGCCGCAATTCCATCTCCTCCAACTTGCGCAGCGATCGCAGGCGCATGTTGAGGATCGCTTCGGCCTGCCGATCGGTCAGCGTGAACTCAGCCATCATCACCGCCTTGGGCTCGTCCTCGGTGCGGATGATCTCGATCACTCGGTCGAGGTTGAGGTAGGCGATGATATAGCCGTCGAGCAGTTCCAGCCGATCCGCGATCTTGGCAAGCCGGTGCTGCGCCCGGCGCACCAGAACGTCGATCTGATGCTTGAGCCATTCGATCAGCAGCGGTTTAAGGCCCAGCACGCGCGGCGTATGGGTCGCGTCCAATACGTTGAGGTTGAGCGGGAAACGCGTTTCCAGATCGGTCAGCCGGAACAGGCTGTCCATCAGGACCTGTTCGTCCACGGTCCGGGCGCGCGGCTCTATGACGATGCGGATTTCCGTGTCGCTCTCATCGCGTACATCGGCCAGGATCGGCAGCTTCCTGTCGTTGATGAGCACGGCGATCTGCTCGATCAGCTTGGACTTCTGCACCTGATAGGGAATTTGGGTGACGACCGCGATCCAGGTGCCGCGCCCGCCATCTTCCTTGTGCCAGCGCGCCCGCGTTCGGAACGCGCCCCGCCCGGTGGTATAGGCTTCGGATATGATGGACGGACTGTCCACCAGCACGCCGCCGGTCGGGAAATCGGGGCCTCGCACCACCTGCATCAAGGCGGCATGATCGGTATCGGGATCGTCGATCAGCAGGTTGGCGGCGTCGATCAGTTCGGATACATTGTGCGGCGGAATGCTCGTCGCCATGCCGACCGCGATCCCGCTTGCACCGTTGGCGAGCAGGTTGGGAAAGAGGCCGGGAAAAACCTCCGGCTCCTCGTCCTCGCCATTGTAGGTCGGGCGATAATCGACGGTGCCTTCGTCCAGCCCCGCCATCAGATCGGCGGCGGCCTGCGTCAGGCGCGCTTCTGTGTAGCGCATCGCTGCCGCGTTATCGCCGTCGATATTGCCGAAATTGCCCTGCCCGTCGACCAACGGCGTGCGCAGCGAAAAATCCTGCGCCAACCGCACCATCGCGTCATACACCGACGCATCGCCATGCGGGTGATACTTGCCGATCACGTCACCCACGACGCGCGCGCATTTCTTGTACGGCGTCGTATTGCGTGCGGGATTGGCGACCAGCACGTCCGGGTTCGCGCCGCCCGGCTCCATCCGCAGAAGGCGCATCGCCCAGAGCAGTCGCCGGTGCACCGGCTTCAGCCCGTCGCGCAGGTCCGGCAATGATCGCGCCGTGATGGTCGAGAGCGCATAGACGAGGTAGCGCTGCGACAGCGCCTCGTCGAAGGGATGGTCCTTGATAGCGTCGAACGGGTCGCGAAAATCACTCATCGCGGATCGGATAGCAAAGCGGGGGCGAAACGGAAACGGTTTCGCCACTGGATGCCGCGGTCGCAAGGAAATTGCCGGTCGGGTCAGAACGGGGGTTGTCAAATCGGGCGGGGATGCCACTTTGCCCCCGTGACCTCATCCTCCCCCTTGCCGACACTCACCCTTCCCCTGCCGCCGCCCGCCCTCCTTGACGGTGCGGCGCTGTTCCTCGATTTCGACGGAACGCTGGTGCCCATCGCCGACAGTCCGGACGATGTCGCGGCGGACCAAGCCCTTCTGGACCTGTTGACCGTGCTGCAAGAAGGGCTGGCAGGCCGCCTCGCCATCGTCAGCGGACGGTCGGTAGATGCCTTGCGCGCGATGGGGCTTGGCGATTTCATGCTGGCCGGGACACACGGTCTCGAATTCGCGGCGCCCGGTGGGGCGGTAGAGGCGCCTCACCGGCTGACGGCGATCGACACCATCGAAACCCGGTTCAGGGATTTCGCCGCCGATTGGCCGGGCGTGCTGGTGGAACGCAAGTCGATCAGCGTTGGCCTTCATTATCGCGGCGCGCCCGCCAGCGCCGATGCCGCGCAAGCGCTCGCCGTTTCGCTCGCTGCAGAACATGACCTGGTGGTGCAGCGCGGGAAGATGCTGTTCGAAGTACGGCCGGGCGGAGCCGACAAGGGCAGCGCAGTGCTTAGCCTGATGCGGCGTGCGCCTTTCACGGACGGCGTTCCCGTCTTCTTCGGGGACGACGTGACCGACGAGGAAGGCTTCGATGCGGTGACGGGCCTCGGTGGTTACGGCATCCTGGTCGGCCCGTCGCGCGATACGGCTGCAAGCTTTTCGCTGGAACAGGTTGAGGCCGTCAGGCATTATCTGGGGCAGGAGGCTGCCCGGCTCGGCCGATAGGCGGCCCATACGCTTGAACACCGCGCAAGGGGCAGACCTATCAGCACCAATCCCGAAAGTTCATCCGCAGGACCGATGGGCGATGCCGCCCGCACCCTGGACCTTTGGCCCATCGGCAATTGCCAGGCCTCCGCTCTTATCGACCGTGCCGGGCGCATGGTGTGGGCATGCGTCCCCCGGGTCGATGGAGACCCCGTATTTTCCGCCCTGCTCGACGACAAACACTGGGATGATGAGCAATCGCGCGGATTCTGGGCCATCGAGCTGGAAAACTGCGTTGCGGTCGAACAGCATTATATCCGCAACACGCCGATCCTCGTCACTCGACAGTCCGATGCGCAAGGCAACGCGATAGAGATCATCGATTTCTGCCCTCGCCATCGGCACAAGGGGCGGATGTATCGCCCGGTCGCCTTCGCGCGCATCGTCCGCCCGGTATCGGGGTCCGCACGCATCCGGGTGAAATTGCGCCCCTCGACCAGCTGGAATGCAGACAAGGTGCCGATCAACTACGGCTCCAACCACATTCGTATGGTGCTGTCCTACATGGCGATGCGGGTGTCCACCAACGCGCCCATCGGCCTCATTAGCCAGGAAAGCTGGTTCCGCCTCGAACAGGACATGCATTTCTTCATGGGGCCGGACGAAGGATTCTCCGACGCGCTGCGCCCGGCGATCGAGCGGATGCTCGACGATACGATCAACGA
Organism: Sphingobium sp.; assembly: GCF_003248505.1. Taxonomy (GTDB): domain Bacteria; phylum Pseudomonadota; class Alphaproteobacteria; order Sphingomonadales; family Sphingomonadaceae; genus Sphingobium. The sequence goes on along the minus strand of NZ_QFOA01000006.1, from coordinate 18,216 downwards.
ATGGCAGATATGGGTTCGCGGCCTCGCGATCCCCGCCGAATGGCAGGAAGCGGTGATCCGGTCCGCCATTACCCTGAAGCTGTGCCAGCATGAAGAAACCGGCGCCATCGTCGCAGCGCTCACCACGTCGATTCCCGAACATGCCGACAGCGGGCGCAACTGGGACTATCGTTATTGCTGGGTGCGCGACGCCTATTACACCGTGGAGGCGCTCAATCGGCTCGGTGCGCTCGACGTGCTGGAAACCTACCTCGTCTATCTGCGCAACATCGTCGACGGTGCCAAGGGCGGGCATATCCAACCGCTTTACGACGTGCGCGGCAACGCGACGCTGACGGAATGGGAGGCCGAAAGTCTGCCCGGCTATCGCGGCATGGGGCCGGTGCGCGTCGGGAACGCCGCCTATAGCCAGGTCCAGCACGACGCCTATGGGCAGATCGTCCTGTCCTCGGTCCAGGGGTTCATCGACCGCCGCCTTCTGCGCATGGCGGGCCATGCCGATTTCGAAGCGCTGGAAGCTGTGGGCGAACGGGCCTGGCAGGTCTATGACCAGCCCGACGCGGGCCTGTGGGAACTGCGCACCCGCGCCCATGTCCACAGTTATAGCGCTGTCATGTGCTGGGCGGCGTGCGACCGGCTGGCCCACGCGGCGACCGCCCTTGGCCTCGACCTACGCGCGGTCCATTGGCAGAACCGCGCCGAGACGATGAAGGCGCGCATCCTAGACAAGGCATGGCGGGAGGACAGCCAGGCCATCTCCGCCAATTTCGAGGACGACGCTCGCGACGCCTCGCTGCTCCAGTTGCTCGACCTGCGCTTCCTGACGGCGGACGATCCCAAGTTCGTCGGCACGCTCGCCGCGCTGGAGGCTGACTTGCGGCGCGGGAATGACATGCTGCGCTATAGCGCGCCCGACGATTTCGGCGAGCCGGTCACCGCGTTCAACGTTTGCACCTTCTGGCTGATCGAGGCACTGTACCGCACCGGCCGGACGGAAGAAGCGCGCACCCTGTTCGAGGAAATGCTGTCCCGCCGCACCGCCGCCGGTCTCCTTTCGGAAGACATCGACCCCCAGAACGGGGAACTCTGGGGCAATTACCCGCAAACCTATTCGTTGGTCGGCATCATCAACTGCGCCGTCTTGCTGAGCAAACCATGGAGCGCCATACGATGAGCCGCCTGATCGTCGTATCCAACCGTGTCAGCCGGCCCAACAAGGCCGGCAATCAGGGCGGCCTTGCGGTCGCCCTTGCGCAGGCCTTGCGCGAAAGCCGGGGTATGTGGTTCGGCTGGTCGGGGGAAACGACGGACAGCTTCACCGGCCACATCGCCTTTTCCGAGGATCAGGGCGTCAAGACCGCCACGATCGATCTGGAGGAACAGGATGTCGACGAATATTATAACGGCTACGCGAACAAGACGCTCTGGCCCCTGTTTCACTTCCGTATCGACATTGCCGAATATGCCCGCGATTTCGAAGGCGGCTATAATCGCGTAAACAAACGGTTCGCCGAAACCGCCAGTCCGCTCATCGAACCCGACGACATTCTGTGGATACATGATTATCACCTGATCCCGCTCGGCCAGATGCTGCGCGATCGCGGCCTCAAGAACCGCATGGGGTTCTTTCTCCACATCCCCTGGCCGCCGACCCGCCTGCTGGTATCGCTGCCCCATCACAGCAAACTGGTCAGCACGCTTTTCGCCTATGACGTGGTCGGTTTCCACACCGAAGAATGGCTCGAATCCTTCCGCCATTATGTGGAACGCGAAATGGGCGGGACCGTGGACGGCGACTATGTGACGGTCGGCGACCGGACGATCCAGGCCATCGCCTGTCCCATCGGCATCAACGCGCAGGACTTCAAGGACGCCGCCGCCAGCGAAACGGCACGCTCCATGTTCGACAAGGTCCGCGCTTCGCTTCAGGACCGCCCGCTGATCGTGGGCGTGGACCGGCTCGACTACAGCAAGGGGCTGGAGGAACGCTTCAACGGCTACGCCCGCTTCCTGAAAGACCATCCCGAACATCATCGCAAGATCGTGCTGACCCAGGTCGCGCCGCCCTCGCGCGGGGACGTGCAGAGCTACCAGCATATCCGCGCCACGCTCGATGCGCTGGCCGGGCGGATCAACGGCGAATATAGCGACGTGGACTGGACCCCGATCCGCTACGTGAACCAGGGCTACCCGCGCGACGAGTTGGCGGGCATCTATCGCGCGGCGCGTATCGGCCTCGTGACGCCGTTGCGCGATGGGATGAACCTCGTCGCGAAGGAATATGTGGCGGCGCAGGATCCCGACGATCCCGGGGTTCTTATCCTGTCACGGTTCGCCGGGGCGGCGATGCAATTGCGCGATGCGCTGCTCATCAATCCGTACAGTCCCGAGGAAATGTCCGACGCCATCCTTCGCGCGCTCGCCATGCCGCTGGACGAGCGCAAGCGCCGCTGGCGCGCGATGATGGACAGCGTCGAGCAACAGGACATACGCTGGTGGCGGGAAGCCTTCACCGGCCGCCTCACCGCCGCCGGACAGGCCGCCGCGGCGGAGCCCGAGGCGACGGCGGGTTGAACCCGCCGCGCCCTGCCGCTAGGCGACAGGGATGCAGCACGATGCCGAAGACGAACAGGGCGGCCTCTGGCCCGCGATCCGCGCCCGCTTCGGCATCATTATAGGCGTCGTCGGGCTTATCGCATGGCTCGCCCTCATCTGGTTCATGTTCGGCGACGTGCTCTAAGGGCGTCGCTCCAGCACGGGAAGGTCGCGTCCCGGTATGGCGCCGATGGCGACGTTACCGAACATGACCAACCCGGCCACGATCATCAAAGCTCCGCGTTTGCGGTCTTTGCGCTTGACGATGACATGGATGCCGCCGCCGGTCAGGACGATCCCCGCCAGCATCAGGATGGATAGGATGATATCGCTCATGGTGCGGGCAGCAATGCACCGATGACGGTCAGAAGGCCAAGCCCTATCGACAGTGGCATGCGCAGGCTCATCCACCAGAGGGGCGCAATTCCCCTTCGGTAGAGGGCGCAGTCGACCGGTAACGTGGCGACGATGGCAAAGCCCAACAGGATCATCGAAGGCTGCGGCCAGGCTGCGCCCACCACCCACGGCCACGCCGAAAAGAAGGCGATCAGTTGCGGCAGCACGGCGGCGATGAAAATCCAGCCCGGCGGACGATCGGCGCGGGCGGCCATCCCCCACCACATGCCGCCGAGGAAAGACAGAATCGTGGCTGCATAAAAATAGCTGAGCGCCAGCGCCGCGAACGACCATGCCGGGTCGTCGAGCCACAGGATGAAGAGCGCAAATACCTGCGGCAACAGGCCCATGAACCCCAGCAGGCGGGGCAGACGCGGTTCGATCATCCCAACCGCATAGGACGGCACGGTCGCGCGTTGAAGCTGCCCATCGGGTCATCGTCCCTGCTCCGTGCGCCCGAACGGGCCGTCCCCTCAAGACATCGTGGTCAAATGCCGCCCGCGACACTAGATAGGCGCCAGCACCCGAATCACCTGTCGCGAGTATCCCATGCGCATCGCCATCGCTTCCGACCATGCTGCCATCGCATTGAAGGCCGAACTGGCGCAGTGGCTGCGCGACGAAGGGCATAACGTGGACGATCTCGGCCCGGCGACCGCCGACCGCGTCGATTATCCCGATTATGGTTACAAGCTTGCGACGGCGGTCGCGTCCGGCGCGGCGGAGCGCGGCGTCGCGCTGTGCGGATCGGGCATCGGAATTTCCATCGCGGTCAATCGCAACCCCGCCTGCCGCTGCGCGCTGGTGGGCGAACCGCTCTCCGCCGCGCTGGCGCGCGAACATAATGATGCCAATGTCCTTGCCATGGGCGCGCGTCTGACCGGGATCGACATGGCCATAGCCTGCGTCTCCGCGTTTCTTTCCACCGATTTCGGCGGCGGTCGCCACGGACCCCGCGTCGACAAGCTATCCCATCCCGCGCTCTGAAAGGATTTTCGATGAGCACCGACACTCTCTCGCCCGCCATCCGCCAGGAAGGCTTCTTCAGCGAAAATCTCGCCAACGCGGACCCCGAAATCTTTGACGCGATCGGCAAGGAGCTGAAGCGCCAGCAGGACAAGATCGAGTTGATCGCGTCCGAAAATATCGCGTCCAAGGCGGTTCTCGAAGCCGCCGGATCGATCTTCACCAATAAATATGCCGAAGGCTATCCGGGCAAGCGCTATTATGGCGGCTGCGAATATGCCGACATCGTCGAAAACCTCGCCATCGACCGGGCGAAGCAGTTGTTCGGCTCCAACTTCGCCAATGTTCAGCCCAACAGCGGCAGCCAGATGAACCAGGCCGTGTTCCTCGCCCTGCTCCAGCCGGGCGACACCTTCATGGGGCTCGACTTGGCCTCTGGCGGTCATCTGACGCACGGTTCGCCTGTCAATATGAGCGGCAAATGGTTCAACCCGGTCGCCTATGGCGTGCGCAAGGACGACCATCTCATCGACATGGACGAAGTCGCCCGCATCGCGCGCGAAAGCCGGCCCAAGCTCATCATCTGCGGCGGCACCGCCTATTCGCGGGTATGGGATTTCGAACGCTTCCGTGAGATCGCCGACGAAGTGGGCGCCTATCTGCTCGCCGACATGTCGCACTTTTCGGGTCTCGTTGCGGGCGGCGCGCACCCCTCGCCCGTGCCGCATGCGCATGTCACGACCACCACCACGCACAAGTCGCTGCGCGGTCCCCGCTCGGGCATCATCCTCTCGAACGACGAAGCCATCGCCAAGAAGCTCAACAGCGCGATCTTCCCCGGCCTCCAGGGCGGTCCGCTGATGCACATCGTCGCGGCCAAGGCCGTCGCTTTCAAGGAAGCGCTGACGCCCGAGTTCAAGGCTTACGCCCACCAGATCGTCGCCAACGCCAAGGCGCTGGCGGCAACGCTCGCCGACGCGGGCCTCTCTATCGTTTCGGGCGGCACCGACAACCACCTGATGCTTGTCGATCTGCGTGCCAAGAATACGACCGGCAAGGCGGCGGAAAAGGCGCTCGACCGTGCCTACATCACCTGCAACAAGAATAACGTGCCGTTCGACACCGCCAGCCCGTTCGTCACCTCTGGCGTTCGCCTCGGCACGCCTGCGGGCACGACGCGCGGCTTTGGCGAAGAGGAGTTTCGCGAAGTCGGCCGCCTGATCGCCGAAGTCGTGGAGGGCCTCAACCGCAACGGGGACGAAGGCGACGGCCAGGTCGAGGCGCATGTGCGCGAAAAGGTGCTGGCACTGACCGCACGTTTCCCGATCTATCAGGGCTGATCGCCCTTGCGCTGCCCTTTTTGCTCGCATGAAGACAGCCAGGTGAAGGACAGTCGGCCGACGGAGGATGGTGCCGCCATCCGCCGTCGCCGCCAGTGCGAAGCATGCGGCGCGCGCTTCACCACGTTCGAACGCATCCAGCTGCGCGACATATGGGTGGTGAAGAGCGAAGGCCGCAAGGAAGCGTTCGACCGTGACAAGCTGGCCCGCTCCATCGGCATCGCCTGCCGCAAGCGTCCGATCGACCCCAGTCGTCTGGAAAAGCTGATCTCGGGCATACAACGCCAGTTGGAAACCAGCGGCGAGAGCGAAGTGCCAGCGCGGTCCATCGGCGAAATGGTGATGGAGGGGCTGAAGCGCCTCGACAGCGTCGCCTACATACGCTTCGCCAGCGTCTACAAGGATTTCACCGACGCCAAGGATTTCGAGGAATTCGCCGGCACGGTGCAGGAGGTCGCGCGTGAATGATGCCGTGACCCCGCCGCCCGTCATCGTCCTTGTCCGCCCGCAACTGGGCGAAAATATCGGCAAGGCGGCGCGTGCGATGCTCAATTTCGGCCTGACCGAAATGCGCCTCGTCACGCCCCGCGATGGCTGGCCCAACCCCGACGCAGGCCCCGCTGCGGCAGGGGCGGATATGGTGCTCGACAATGCGCAGGTATATGCGTCACTGGCCGATGCGGTGGCCGATTGCGCGCATGTCTACGCGACCACCGTGCGCAAGCGCGGCGTCACCAAACCGGTCGTGACCCCGGAGGAAGCCGCGCGGGAAATCCATAGTGTCGAGGGCCGCAGCGCCTACGTCTTCGGGCCGGAACGTTCTGGGCTCGAAACCGACGATGTCGCGCTCGCTCGCAAGATATTGACCGTGCCCATCAATCCCGAGTTCGGCTCGCTCAACCTGGCGCAGGCCGTCATCCTGTGCGCCTACGAATGGTCGAAACAGGCCAGCCTCGTCCAACCCACGCTCACGGACCTTGGCGAACCTGCGCCGCAGGAGGAACTGGAGGGCATGATCGTCCAGTTCGAAACGCTGCTGGAGGGCACGGGCTATTTCTTCCCGCCCGACCGCGCGCCCGCCACGAAACGGACTTTGCGCAACCTGCTGACCAAGCCCGGCTGGAATCATCTGGAGGTGCGCACCCTGCGCGGGGTTCTGTCCTCGCTGGGAACGCCCCGCCGACGTTAGGTCCGCGTGCGGTCGAACTCTTCCATTTCATAGGCGATGGACAGTTCGACCAGTTGGTCCCATAGCTGCGCGATCATGTCGCCCGGCAGGCCAGCAGCCTCCGCCTCGGCGCTGGCGTTGGCGATGACTTCGGCCTTGCGCGCCTCGTCCCGCACAGCCTCGCGCCCGTTCTTGATCCGCGCCGCCGCGCGCATATGGGCAAAGCGCTGGGCCAGCAGGGCGACGATCTGACGGTCGAGATTGTCGACGCCTGCGCGCACCTGTTCCATGGTGGAGTAGTTTTCGGGGTTCATGATAAGCTGAATTAAGCCCCGTACGACGGCATGTCGAGGGGTTGACAGCACGGTCCCGCCTCGTCATAGGCGCGCCTTCGCAATGGGCTCCGAACTCCGGTGAAGCGGCGGCCCTGCCCCTGAAACATGGCAAGCAGGCGATACCGGAAACCACATTCGCCATCTTCGGACGGTGAACGAACGTCAAAAGCTTTTGTAAGGAATTATCATGTCGAAGCGCTCCAGCGCCAAGTACAAACTCGACCGCCGGATGGGTGAAAACATCTGGGGTCGCCCTAAGAGCCCGGTCAACAAGCGCGAATATGGCCCCGGCCAGCACGGTCAGCGCCGCAAGGGCAAGATGTCGGACTACGGCATCCAGCTGCGCGCCAAGCAGAAGCTCAAGGGCTATTACGGCGACATCACCGAAAAGCAGTTCAAGAAGAACTATGTCGAGGCCGCCCGCATGAAGGGTGACACCGGCCAGAACCTGATCGGCCTGCTGGAGCGTCGCCTCGACGCGGTCGTCTACCGCGCGAAGTTCGCGCCGACCATCTGGTCCGCACGTCAGATCGTTTCGCACGGCCACATCTATGTGAACGGCGTGAAGTGCAACATCGCCTCGCGTCTGGTGAAGCCCGGCGACGAAATCACGCTCGGCAAGAAGGCGCAGGAAATGGCGCTGGTGCTCGAAGCGCAGAGCCTGCCCGAGCGTGACATCCCCGACTATGTGTCGCCGGATGGCACCGCCAAGGTCACCTATGTCCGCGTACCCACGCTCGACGAAGTGCCCTATCCGGTGAAGATGGAACCGAACCTCGTCGTCGAATTCTATTCGCGCTAAGTTCTCGGACGCACGAAATATAGGAAGGGCGGCCCCGCAAGGGAGCCGCCCTTTTTCCTGCGCGCAACAATCTTGCGCGCCCGCACGCGCGGTGGCATCACCTGCCCTCTGTAGAACAAGGGGACCACTCATGCGCAGCTCCGTCGCGGCCATCGCCGCCATTCTCGCCTTTTCCTCGCCGGCCCTTGCGGCCCCGGCTGCTAAAAAGCCCGCTGCCGCGACTGGTGCCGAACCTTCCATCGACACCATGAAGCGGCTGGTGAAGGAGCTTTCTTCCGACGCGTTCGAAGGCCGCGCTCCGGGCACCCCGGGCGAGGAAAAGACACTGGCCCTGCTATCGGCGGAATTCGGCAGGCTCGGCCTCAAGCCCGGCAACAAGGGCAGCTGGTTTCAGGACGTGCCGTTGGTGGAGATCGCGGCGAAGAATGTGTCGCCGCTGACCTTCTCCGGGGGCAAGGGCACGGTGAACGCCGCCTACGGGCCGGAGATGGTGATCGGCACCTACCGCACCGCGCAACCGCATATCGAGGTCGAGGACAGCCCCGTCGTCTTTGTAGGCTACGGCATCAATGCGCCCGAAAAGGGCTGGAACGATTATGCCGGACTGGACGTGAAAGGGAAGACGGTCGTCATCCTCGTCAACGATCCGGACTATGAGACGCAGGGCTTGACCGGTCCTTTCAACGGGCGCGCGATGACCTATTATGGCCGCTGGACCTACAAGTTCGAGGAAGCGGCGCGTCAGGGCGCCGCCGCCGCGATCATCGTCCATGACACGGTCCCCGCCGCCTATGGCTGGAACGTCGTCCAGTCGAGCTGGACCGGCGCGCAGCAGGTCGCCGACAGCGCCAACGGCAATGCGGGTCAGAGCAAGGCGATCGGCTGGATTCAGAAGGACAAGGCCGCCGCTCTTTTCGCCAGCGCCGGTCTCAATCTCGAAGAGCAGATGGCGGCCGCCAAGCGCAAGGGCTTCAGGGCCGTGCCGTTGGCCAGCGTCAAGGCGAGCGTGTCCTTCGACAACGCCTTGCGCAAACACAACAGCAAGAATGTCGTCGCCCTGCTGCCGGGCAAGACGCGTCCCCAGGAGTATGTACTCTACAGCGCGCACTGGGATCATCTCGGCCGGTGCAAGGCGGCGCCCGACGGTGACGATATCTGCAACGGCGCGGTGGACAACGCGACCGGCACGGCGGCGCTGGTCGCGCTGGCAGAAGCCAATGTGAAGGCCGGACCGACCGACCGGAGCCAGGTGTTCCTGGCCGTCACCGGTGAGGAATCGGGCCTGCTGGGTTCCGCTTATTATGGCGATCATCCCGTCTTTCCGTTCCGCCAGACCGTGGGCGGCGTCAACATGGACGCGCTCAGTGTCGCTGGCCTTGCGAGGAACGTCGTCGTGATCGGCAAGGGCAAGTCGCAGCTCGACGCCTATCTCGACCGTGCTCTCAAGACGCAGGGCCGTGTCGCGACGGAGGAACCGACCCCGGAAAAGGGCTTCTACTATCGTTCCGACCATTTCAGCTTCGCCAAGCATGGCGTGCCTATGCTCTATTTCGAGGGCGGCGAGGATCTGGTGAAGGGCGGCACGGCAGCGGGCATCGCCGCGGCGGAGGATTATACCCAAAACCGCTACCACGGCCCCAAGGACGAATATGATCCCAACTGGGACTGGAGCGGCGTGCTGGCCGACCTCAAGCTTTATTATGCGGTCGGACGCGATCTGGCGACCTCAGCGGACTGGCCCAACTGGGTCCCGGGCGACGAGTTCCGCGCCATTCGCGACAAGGACCGCGCTGGCAAATAAGCGACGACAAGACGCTCCCCCTGGCGGCCTGCGGCTGCTAAAGGGAGCGTCACCCCGTTCCGTTATGAAAAGGCCGTTCCGATGACATTCCGTATGCCTGCCGAATGGGCACCGCACGACTGGACCTGGATCGGGTTTCCGACCGATCCTGCAGAATGGCCCGGCGCGTTCGACGCCGCCCGGCAGCAGATCGCCGCTTTCGCCAACGCGCTTCACGCGGGCGGCAAGGGCGAGGAGGTGCGACTTGTCGTCGACAACGAAGAAGACGCCTTAGCGGCGCGTGCAATGGTCGATGCAGCTGTCCACATCGTTGTCGCGCATCTGGGCGACGTATGGCTGCGGGATACCGCCCCCATCGCCGTGATGAACGGAACAGCGGACAAGGCACGTGCGCTGGTCGATTTCGGCTTCAACGGCTGGGGCGGCAAATATCGGATGGCGGGCGATGAGGATATCGGCGCGCGGCTGGCGGCGACCACGGGCTTTCCCGTGCAAACGCAGAACTGGGTGTTCGAGGGCGGCGCGATCGACACCGATGGCACTGGCCTGTTCGTCACGACCGAACAATGCCTGCTCAACCCAAACCGCAACCCGAACCTCGATCGCGGCAAGATCGAAACGTTGCTGGCCGGATCGCTCGGCCTGTCCGACATGCTATGGCTGGGCGACGGTCTGCTCAACGACCATACGGACGGCCATGTCGACAACCTCGCCCGTTTCGTCGCGCCGGGCAAGCTCGCGCTTCCGGTCGCGACGACGCACGACGATCCCAACGCCGCCATCTACGCCGACGCCCGCACCCGCGCGAAGGCGCATGGGGTTGAGGTGGTGGACATCCCCTCGCCCGGTCGTGTCGAGGTGGATGGCGAAGCGATTCCGGCCAGCTACATGAACTTCTACGTGGGCAACGCTGCTGTCATCGTTCCCGTCTACGGTCGGCCTAACGACCAGGCGGCGCTCGACGCGCTTCGGCCCTTCTTTCCGGGGCGGGACATTGTCGGACTGCGCAGCGACGCCATATTGTCGGGCGGCGGCAGCTTCCATTGTTGCAGCCAGCAGATGCCTTCCCTCTGACCTCACCGGACCCGAAGAATGACCCAGGTAACCGTCGCCGCCCTGCAACTCGCCTTTTCGGACGACATGGACGACAATATCGCCATGGTCGCCGACCATGTGCGCCGGGCGGCCATACGCGGGGCGAAGATCATCCTGCCGCCCGAACTGTTCGAAGGCCCCTATTTCTGCCGGGTCGAGGACGAAGCGCTCTTCTCCACCGCCCAGCCGGTCGACAGCCACCCGGCGGTGCAGGAAATGCGCAAGCTGGCGAAGGACCTGGGCGTCTACATCCCGACCAGCTTCTTCGAACGCGACGGCCACCATTATTACAATTCGCTTGCGATGATCGACGACGAGGGCGAGATCATGGGTGTCTATCGCAAGAGCCACATTCCCGACGGGCCGGGTTATGAGGAGAAATATTATTTCCGCCCCGGCAATACCGGCTTCAAGGTGTGGAACACGCGCTACGGCACCGTAGGCGTCGGCATCTGCTGGGACCAATGGTATCCCGAAACCGCCCGCGTCATGGCGCTGATGGGCGCGGAGATGCTCTTCTACCCGACCGCCATCGGATCGGAACCCTATGACGCCGACCTCGACACCAGCCGCATGTGGCGGCGCGCCATGATCGGCCACGCCGTCAGCAATTGCATGCCGGTCATCGCGGCCAATCGCATCGGGGACGAGGAAGGCCAGAAATTCTACGGCCACAGCTTCATCACGGACGAGTGGGGCGACTTTCTCGCGCAAGCGGATGCGAAGGACAATGGCGCCCTGGTCGCCACGCTCGACCTCGTCAGGGCCAGGACGCACCGCGCGGGCATGGGCTTCTTCCGCGACCGCCGCCCCGAACTTTACACCCGCATCGCGCAGGACATATAGGTTGGAGGGCGGCTAATCGGGCCGCCCGTCGCCGTGCAGCCTCTTCCACAGCGCGCTGGTGCCAGCCTCCCGCGCGCGGGTCGTAAACTGCGCCGCGACCAGCCATCCCTTGATCGGGCGCAACGGCAGAACGGTGGTCAGGATCACCACGGGCACGCCTACGACGATATGCACCCATATCGGCGGACGCGCCAGAATCTCCAGCATCAGGATGAAGATGACGCCAGGCACGCAGGCGAACAATTGCACGAACACCGCGGGACCGTCCGCCGGATCGGCAAAGCTGTAATCGAGGCCGCACACCTCGCAATGATCGCGAACCGTCAGGAACCCCTTGAAGATATGCCCCTCACCGCATCGCGGGCAGCGGCCGAGGACGCCCGTCTCGTACGGCGGACGCTTCTTCCAGCGTTTGCCTGCGCCGTCCGTCCACCATTGTTCGCCGTGATCGTCCATATATTCTCCTGTCCGCCCCCATGTCGGGACGCGATGGCCCATTGCAATTGCGCCTTTTGTCCACCCCGCGCCGGGACGCTTGCCTGCCTGACCCAAGGCTGGCCTTTCGCGCGGGGAAGCGCTATCGGCGCGGCATCCAGTCATTCTCGTATCGTGTAAGGCAATCAGATGGGTTTTCGTTGCGGTATCGTCGGTCTTCCCAATGTGGGCAAGTCCACCCTGTTCAATGCGCTCACCGAAACGCAGGCAGCGCAAGCGGCAAACTATCCCTTCTGCACCATCGAACCCAATGAGGGCCGCGTCGCCGTACCCGACGAACGGCTTCAGGTGATCGCGAAGATCGGAAGATCGGCCAAGATCATCGAAACGCAGCTCAGCTTCGTTGACATTGCGGGCCTCGTGCGCGGCGCGTCGAAGGGCGAGGGCCTTGGCAACCAGTTCCTCGCAAACATCCGCGAAGTGGACGCCATCGTCCATGTGTTGCGTTGCTTCGAGGATGACGACATCACCCATGTCGAAGGCAAGGTCGATCCCATCGCCGATGCCGAGACGGTCGAAACCGAACTGATGCTCGCCGACCTCGAAAGCCTGGAAAAGCGCGTCCCCGCCTTCGCCAAGAAGGCAGCGCAGGGCGACAAGGAAGCCAAGGTCGCCGCCGCCGTTCTGGGACAAGCGCTCGACCTGTTGCGCGAAGGCAAGCCCGCCCGCCTGGCACAGCCCCGCGATGTCGAGGAAGAGCGTATCTTCGCGCAGGCGCAATTGCTGACTGCCAAGCCCGTCCTTTACGTCTGCAACGTGGAGGAGGACGCCGCGTCTCAGGGCAACGCCCATTCCGCCCGCGTGTTCGAAAAGGCGGCAGCCGAAGGAGCGAAGGCCGTTATCGTCTCCGCCGCGATCGAGGCGGAACTCGTCACCATGCCGGTGGAGGAACGCGCCGAATATCTCGAGGCGCTGGGCCTTACCGAAGCGGGTCTCGCCCGCATCATCCGTGCAGGCTACGAACTGCTCGGCCTCATCACCTTCTTCACCGTGGGCCCCAAGGAAGCACGGGCATGGACCGTCGCACGCGGCAGCAAGGCCCCGCAGGCGGCAGGCGCGATCCATTCGGATTTCGAAAAAGGCTTCATCCGCGCCGAAACCATGGCCTATGGCGACTATGTCCAGTTCAACGGCGAAACCGGGGCGAAGGAAGCGGGCAAGTGGCGCTCGGAAGGCAAGGAGTATGTGACGCAGGACGGCGACATCATGCTGTTCCGTTTCAACGTCTGACGTCGTGGCGCTGCGCCCCGGCCAGATGCCAGCCCAGCGCAAGGCAGCGTTTCCGCCCAGCGTCGATGCCGACACGCGCCTGCTGATCCTGGGCAGCCTGCCGGGTGAAGCGTCGATCCGACAGGGCGAATATTACGCCCATCGCGGCAATGCGTTCTGGCATCTTCTGGGCGGAGTGTTGGACGAGGATTTGCGCGCCCTCCCCTACGCCATGCGGCTAAAGCGCATGCGCACGCGCGGTGTCGGCCTGTGGGACGCGATCGAAAGCGCCGAGCGGGAAGGAAGCCTGGACAGCAGCATTCGCGACGCGGAACTGCGCGACCTTGGTCTGTTCGTCGCCCGGCTTCCCGCGCTCCGGGCCGTCGCGTTCAACGGCAGGACCGCCGCGACGCATGGCCGCAGGCAGTTGGGCGAACGCCCCGGCCTCGCCCTTATCGACCTTCCTTCCTCCAGCGGCGCCTATGCCAGCATGACTCGCGAGAGGAAGGCGCAAGCGTGGGCCGCGCTGCGCGGCTGGGTCGCCTGAAGCCGTGCGCCATCCTGTCATATTGCGCGGCTAAGACACCGGGCTAAGACACCGATCAACCATTTCCGAATCCGAAGGTCGCTCCATGTTCACCCGCCGCCAGATCCTGACTAGCGCCACCATCGCGCCCACCCTCGCTGCACCCGCCATCCTGAAGGCGCAGACCTGGTTTGCCGGCTATCCCTTTTCGCTCGGCGTCACATCCGGCGATCCGGCGCCTGACGGTTTCGTCATCTGGACCAAACTCGCGCCGAAACCGCTGGAGCCGCACGGGGGGATGTCGATGACTCCGCTACCGGTGAAGTGGGAAGTCGCGAGCGACGATCGCTTCAAGACCGTCGTCGCCTCAGGGGAAGCGACCGCCCGCCCCGAACTGGGCCACAGCGTCCATGTCGAGGTGGCGGGCCTGCAACCCGACCGCCCCTATTGGTATCGCTTCGCGGTGGGAAGCGACCGGTCGCCGCGCGGTCGGGCACGCACATTGCCGCTCGCGTCGGCCAGCCTCTCCACTCTCAAATTCGGCGTGGCGGGATGCCAGAATTACGAGGACGGCTATTTCACCGCCTTCCGGCATCTGGCACGGGAGGAGGATCTCGCCTTCGTGTTCCATTATGGCGACTTCATCTACGAATATCAGCAGCGCGCGCCGGACTATGACAAGGATGACCTGCCGGTCGATCAGGTCCGCCATCATGTCGGGCAGGACTGTTTCGACCTGACCGACTATCGCCTGCGCTATGCGCAGTATCTGAGCGATTACGACCTTCAGGCCGCCCGAGCGCGGCATACATGGTTCCCAACCTTCGACGATCATGAGGTCGAGAATAACTGGGTCAGCGACTTCGACTGGAAAGATGCGCCGTCCGATGTGTTCCGCCTGCGTCGCCAGGCCGGGTTGCAGGCATGGTATGAATATATGCCGGTCCGTGCCGCTATGCTGCCGAAGAACGGCATCATCACCAACATGTATCGCGAGGCCCGCTTCGGCGACCTTCTCTCCATCGACTTCCTCGACACCCGTTCTTTCCGGTCGGATCAGCCTTGCGATGACGGGTTCAAGACGTTCTGCGCCGGGATCGACGATCCCAAGGCGCAGGTCATGTCGCCCGATGAGGAAAGCTGGCTCGACCGCAACCTGACCCGCCGCCAGACGAAGTGGAACTGCGTCGCGCAACAGGTGATGATGATGTCGCTCGACCGCCGCCGCTACGCCGATGAGAAGGTCAAGATCTACAATCTCGACAGCTGGGCCGGATATGAAGTTGCGCGCAAGCGGCTGCTGGCAAGGATGCGCGGGCTGGACAATGTGATCGTCCTCACCGGGGACGAGCATCAGAATTTCGCCGGTCTGCTGGAAAGCGAGGGCAAGCCGGTGGCGGTTGAATTCGTTTCCACCTCGATCGCGTCGGGGGGCGACGGGTCGGATTTGCGGGCTGGCAGCGACATCATGATGAAGAACAATCCGCAGCTCAAATTCCTGAACGACCAGCGCGGCTATATGATTTGCGAAGTGACGCCGGACGCGTGGGCCAGCCAGATGCGCGTCATCGACCGCGTTTCGACGCCCGGCGGGGCGATCAGCACCCGCGCGACATTGACGGTCCCGCGCGGACAGCCCTCTATCGCTATCACCTGACATTGACGTAAACGGAAACCGACTATAAGGCTCGCTCCAGCCACCCGACGGAGAGAGCCATGGTCGACGACATCGTCTATTTCGAAGATATCCGCGTCGGCGACAGCTTCGACTTCGGCCCTGCGACGGTTACGAGGGAGGAGGCCGTCGCCTTCGCCGCCGAATTCGATCCCCAGCCCTTCCACCTGTCGGACGAAGCGGCTGCGGGCACGCATTTCGGGACGATTTCTTTGAGCGGCTGGCACACGACCGCGCTTTTCATGAAGATGTTCGTCGCCGAAATGCAGCGTCAACCCGGTCGTCAGGCCGCAAGCCTCGGCGCGATGGGTGTGGACGAACTGCGCTGGCTGCGCCCGGTGCGCCCCGGCGACACGCTGCGGGGAACGAGCGTCGTCCTGGAAACGAAAGTTTCGAGAAGCCGCCCGGAAATGGGCATCGTCCGGAACAAGGTCACCATCGTCAATCAGCTGGACGAACCGGTTTTGACGATGATCCCCATCGCCATGTGGCGCACCCGCCCGGCCTAAGGCGGCGCTACCGGTTGGCGTTTGCGTCCGCCGCCATAATCCGGATTTCCCGCGCTTTCGCTCCAGCGACCTGCACTATATGGCGTCCGGGCGGAAGGTCGAACCACACGATCTTGCGCATTTCAGAACAGTCCGGCCCGTGGCCGTGATCGACTGACGTCAGCTTTTCCGTCCCGCTCACCACATCGACCCACGCCCGACCGGACAGCGCGATGCCGACGCGCGCGGCTTGCTTTACCGAAAGGGTAAAGATGCCGCCGAAACCCTGCTTGCCGTCTTTTCCCGGATCGGCGGCGAAATGCACATAGTCCGCTGGGTTGAGCATGGCCGTCACCGGCTTTCCCAGCAGCAGCGGCGGCGCGCCGCTTTGCTGCGTTCCCGCCATGGCTGTCCAGCTTTGCGTCCAGCTCGTCCACGGTTCGGCAAGTGGCGGCGCCGCCGCACAATCGACCGCGCCGGACGCAGCGGCTAGCATCAGGAGCGGACCCATCATTCTACTTCCTCCCGAACAGCTTTTCGATATCGCCATGGCCCAACTTGACCCAGGTCGGACGGCCATGATTGCATTGGCCCGACCGTGGCGTCACTTCCATCTCGCGCAGCAGAGCGTTCATCTCCGCCACGCTCAGTATTCGCCCCGCGCGTACCGACCCGTGGCAGGCCATGGTGGCGGCGACGAGGTCGAGCCGCTCTTTCAGCGAAAGCGCGGTATCGTAAGCTGCCAGATCGTCCGCCAAGTCCGACACCATCCCCTGCACATCCGACTGCCCCAGCATCGCGGGCACGGCGCGCACCAGCATGGCGGACGGCCCGAACCGCTCCAGCTCCAGCCCGAAATCGCGCAGTTCGGCAATGCGGGCTTCCAACCGGTCGCAAGCGGTTTCGTCCAATTCGACCACTTCGGGGAGCAGCAGCGCCTGGCTCGCGACGCCCTGCCCCTCCATCGCGCGTCGCATACGCTCCAGCGTCAGCCGCTCGTGCGCGGCGTGCTGATCGACGATGACGAGGCCGTCTTCCGCCTCCGCCACGATATAGGTGCGCGCAACCTGCCCTCGCGCCACGCCCAAGGGGAAGCTGTTGCCCTCGGGCGCGGGCGCGGCGGCGGGTTCCGCGCGCGCCTGCGGAGGGGGCGCCATGAAGGAGGGCCTGCGATCCGCCACGACGGATGGGAACAGCGGATTGTAGCTGACGGGCTGGGCCGCCGCCTCGAAGATCGGCATCGCGCCGATGGGCGTGGGCGACACCGGCTCGGGCCGCCACGCCGCCAGCGCCGCCGGGTCCGCCATCTGAACAGCGCGGAATCCCTCGGCGTCGAGCGCGCGCCGCACGCCCGATACGATCATGCCGCGCACCAGCGCGGGATCGCGAAAGCGCACTTCGGTCTTAGCGGGGTGGACGTTGACGTCCACCTCCTGCGCCGGCACGTCGAGGAACAGTGCGACCACCGGGTGCCGGTCACGCGCCAACATATCGGCATAGGCCCCCCGCACCGCGCCGATCAAAAGGCGGTCTCGCACCGGACGGCCATTTACGAACAGATATTGATGATCGCCCACGCCCCTGTTGTATGTCGGCAGCGACGCCACGCCCGACAGGCGAATCCCCTCCCGCTCAAGCGACACGATGACATGATTGTCGGCCAGTTGGCGGTCGGTGAGCGCCGCGACCCGATCCTCCCGCGCCTCCCCGGCCTGCACGCCCAGCACGCGCCGTCCGTCATGCTCGACCGATACCGCGACCGCCGGATGCGCCATGGCGAGACGACGCATCACGTCGAGGCAGGCGGCATATTCGGCCTTGGGCGACCGCAGGAATTTGCGCCGCGCGGGGACTCTTGCGAACAACTGTTCCACGGCGATACGGGTGCCGGGCGGCAAGGCGGCAGGCCCCTCGGCGACCAGCTGGCCGTTGTCGACGGTGCGGTTCCACCCCTCGCCTCCACGCGGACGGCTGTCGATCGAAAGGCGCGCGACGCTGGCGATGGACGGTAGCGCTTCTCCCCGGAATCCGAGCGTCGCGACATTCTCTATCGCGTCGTCGGGCAGCTTGGAGGTGGCATGTCGTTCCAGGGCCAGCACCATCTCGGCGGAATCCATGCCGCAGCCGTCGTCGCTCACCTCGATCCGGTCGAGCCCCCCGTTCGACAAGCGCACCGCTATCCGAGTCGCACCCGCATCGAGCGCGTTTTCAACGATTTCCTTGAGCGCGCTGGCGGGTCTTTCGACCACTTCACCGGCAGCGATACGATTGACCAGATGTTCGGGCAGGCGGCGTATTGACATTGATTAGGGACTAGCCCAAGCGAGCGCTTTCCGCGAGCCGCGAACCTCATATTTTTTGCGCTGCAAGGGGCAAGGAAGCGGGGGCCACGGACCAGCGAACCAGGATACCGCCTCGCCCCGGCACGCGCGCGAGGGGACGGCGGGCGAAACAGGATAAGGCATGTCGATCTTTTCGC
>NZ_QFOA01000146.1 GCF_003248505.1 Sphingobium sp. | reverse complement strand
GCAGCACCGCAAGTTCGCCGCCTAACATCAACCCCCTGACGAGGTCCGCACTCCGCTAATCTACGCCGCGAGTTGTGCCGAATGTTCTGACGACGGACACTCGACCCACGGCCTCGATTGCCCACGAACATCTTCCCGCCAGGTGTCGAAGCTACCGCGCGGGGTCAGCCGGTTGCCGTTCGGCGTCGAAAGGACCTGCTTGACCGGTTCGCCAGCCCACTCGATCTTGTGGGCCTCCTCGCTGCGAAAGATGAGAAGATAATCGCGCGGTGTCGATGTCAAGGGAATGGCCATCACGCCTGCAACGCGTGCGCCAAAGCCGCCGAGCTTCGTCGCGCTGGTCAGGTCAGATGTGTGCCAGAGGTTATTTCGCGAGGCCTCTGTCCGCGGATGCTCCTGCTCCTCGCCCGCCAGATAACGGACGAGTTGGAGGGCCTCATCGTCAGATGGCGCCAGGCCACTGGCCGCCCAACGATCCTCAGCCCATAGGCCAACGCCGTCACAGTCGAAGAGCTCGACGAACTGGTCGAGGTGGTCGCGAAGTCCATCGAGTAAGGAATCATCGACCGACAGTCCGGACAGCATCCGATCGAGCCGCTCGCGCGCGAGACCTGACGCCACGATGTGCGCGCGCCGTTGGGCGACGGAAACCTGTAGCGAGAAGTAGTTTCCGAACAGCTCTGCTCCGATCCGGAGAGGTAGGGGCACGATCCGCGGGCTGTCGTGGTGGCAGGAAATAAGACCCCACAGTTCGCCGTCGACTAGGATCGAGATCGACATTGAGGCGTGGACGCCCATATTCTGGAGATACTCGCAATGAATCGGCGAAACCGATCGCAACTGCGCGAAGGACATGTCGATAGGCTGCTCGCCGGCTGCGATCGCCGGGAGCAGGGGCACCGGGGTGTAGCTGGAATCGCCGATCATGCGGATGGCATTGAGCTGATAGAGGCGGCGCGCCTGGACCGGGATGTCAGATGCGGGAAAGTGCTGACCCATGAAGCTCTGCAGGCCAGCTCGCTTGGCCTCGGCGATCACCCGTCCGGCTCCGTTGTGGAGGAACTGGTAGATCATGACGCGATCGTAGCCGAGCATGGTCCGCACGAGGCGTGCACCCGCCTTGGCTAGGCTCGCAAGCTCGGTCTCCATACCGATCCGGCGCACCAGCGTCTGTGTCAGGTCCAACGCATCCTTCGCCGTCTTGCCGCCTTCGATCGACGGCTCGAATTCGATGATCACGCGGTCCTTGTAGCGATGGACGATCACGTCGACGGGACGTGTCGAATGCCCGAGCGTCAGACCAAGTTCGATGCCCGCGATCTCACCGCCGCCGGATTTCGCGCAGGCATTTCGGATGTCGTGGGCGGCACGCTCGCCGATGACGGGAGTGAGCGGCATGCCTCTGACGATCGGCTCTTCAAAGCCTGTCACTTCCCCGGCGTTCGCCGAGGCGTAGAGGATATCGAAGGTGTCCGGGTGGACCACCAGCATCGCCCCGTGAGGCTGGATGCTACCAGGGATCTGGATCGGCTCGCGATCGCAGTTCGTGAGGTTGACGGTAGTTTGAGGCAGCGGCGTCATGTCAAGCGGGTCCAACCGATGAGGGCTTCTTGCATTCAGGGCGGTAAAACACCGCCAGAGGAACCGGAAGGCCGTCCCTTAGGTATGCGGTGAAAGTGCTGGTGAGCGGCAAGGTGGACCTCAGAACGACGAAAAAAGCGTAGCCAGCTTCCGGCTCAAGAGATGCCAGCTGGATCGGTCATCGCTTATGCGTAGTGGTGACATATGTCACGCCATTTGTCTTTTGGGCTTTCACCCGCTCGTTGAGTTGTGTCGTCGTGATCGCGATACGATCATTGAAACTATGGGCCCTGCGGCATCCTCTGTAGGGTGTCGCGGCCGCCAACGATGCGCGAATTACTCTCGACGAAGCGGACTGCAATTCCGTGGATCTCGCGCAGGCGTGCTGCCCCGATCCCGCGAAAGTCGGTTGCGGTGCCGCGCACGAAGCCTCCGATCGTGGCCGCCGCAAGGGAGGCTACGGTTGGGAAGGTTCCGACGAGTGCATCGCGAGTGGCGCGGTCGACCGTATTGAGTTGCGTCAGATCGTCCCGCCGTTCGACGTCCGGGCCGCACAGGCCCCGCCAGTGGCACATCCAGCATTCCGGCGCTTGCGCAGACCTGGTGATGACGACGTCGTCAATGATGTCCCGCGCATTCTCAAGCGCGTCCGCATACTCGTCGAGCAGCGTGGTGCCGTCCTCGTCGATGGTTCTATGGAGGTCCACCCGCCTTATGGTCTGCTCGCCAACCACGTAGCCGCCCGGCCAGGCAAGGAGGTCGTTCCTCTCAAGGATGTCGCAATGAAGCGCCAGGGTGACGCGCTCGAATTTGCCCTGTTTACCGCAGACGGGATCGCTGCCGCTCACCTTTCCAGGAACGTATCCATCGTTTTCCTGCAACAGCAGGATCGGTTGACCGAGGAGGTCATCAGCGGCGATTTCTCCGCCGACGATGACGGGAGCCTGTGCATCCATCGCGAGCAGAGTCCTCGCCTGCCGAGAGCCTGGCTCGACGAAACGCAGGTCAACCGAGCCGGGGTTCTCAGCAATCAGTCCCTGGATGATGTGCTCATGGTCTTGGACAGGTCCGGCCCAAAGCGGATGATCAGCAAGGTCGGTCTCACCGATCCCCCAACCTTCGGAATGGAGGTCGAGGGCGACACGGTGATCGCAGCGGAGGAGGTCGTGGAGTAACGACCCGGTGATGAGTGTTTGTTCCATGACCCCCTTATGACTGATATATGTCATGATGTCAATATAACGGGGATATATATACCGTGGACTAATCCGATTTTTGTTGCCATGGAGGTCGGCATGACGTCCCAATATCAGACAGCATTCGCAGACCGTGTCCGCTCGCTCCGCCTTTCTGCGGAGAAGTCACAGGAGGATTTCGCCGCGATGGCGAACATCGACCGTGCCACCTTTGGAAAGCTCGAGCGCGGGCTGATCAACCCCTCGCTGCTTACTCTGGCGCGTATCGCGGTTGCTCTGGACCTCTCACTTGCTCAGCTGATGGAGGGTGTCGAGATCGATCCCGAAGAGATCAAGGCAACGCCGCGGTCCGCGCGCGGCCCCAAGCCGATGGGAGGCCGGGGGTAGCTCGGTTGTATTGTCAACGGCGGCGTAAAAGTCGTCCATTGGGCGGAGCAAAACCAGGCCACTTGATCCGGGTGTTGGCGAGCGCCGGGAGGGCGTAGCCCGAGCGGGGG
>NZ_QFOA01000145.1 GCF_003248505.1 Sphingobium sp. | reverse complement strand
CTCCATGGCGGATGGTTCCTTTGCTCGGGTTTGCCTGACAGCAAACCATCTTGGCACCTAGATGCCGTGAGCGGGAGCCATCCACCCTATCCGCTTTCCGCGTGCATCGTGGCGGCGAAGGGCAGGCGGTCGATCCGCTGATCGCGTCGGCGGTGGGCGAGGCGCACGCACCCGCGCATCGCGGCATCGCCTATGCGCTGTTCGAGGATCTGGCGCTGGCGGACTATGGCAATCGCATCCCCTCCCTCACTTTCGAGGTGGAGGCGGACGACGCCCCGGTTGCGCTGGCGCAGGTGGCGGCGCAGGCCAGCGGCGGGCGCGTGAGCGGCGTGGGGTTGGGCCTGGTGGAGGGCTATGCCGCAAGCGGGGCGGACATGGTCGAGGCGCTGGCTCCGCTGATCGAGGCGCGGGGGCTGGCTCTTACGAGCGGGGAAGCGGGGTTGCGGCTGCGCGCGGCGGCGGACGGCGCAAGTGGCACGATCCGGGCTGAGGCGCTGACGGCGCGCGTCAACGGGCGCAGCGTCGATCCCGAGCAAAGGTCGAGCGGAGCGGTGGATGCGGTGCCGGTGGCGCTGAGCCTGCGTCATTATGACGCCGCGCGCGACTGTCAGACAGGCGTGCAGCGCGTGGTACGGCCGGGCGCGGGGCGGCAGGAACAGGGCATCGACCTGCCCGAGGCAATGAGCGCGGACCGGGCGCGCGCGCTTACTGCCGCACGGCTGAATGCGGCGTGGAGCGGGCGGGCGCGGATGGACCTGCGCTGCGGCTGGGATGCGCTGGCGTGGAACGCTGGCGATGTGGTGCGTGTGGACCGGGCGCCGGGGCTCTGGCGGATCGAGGAGCGCGAATGGGAAGCGATGGCGGTGCGGCTCGCTCTACGGCGGGTGCCGGGGGCGGGTGGGACGCTGCCGGCGGGGGCTTCGCCGGGGGCGATCGTGCGGCAGGAGGATGCGCCGCATGGGCCGACCAGCCTGATGCTGGTCGACCTGCCGCCGCTGCGCGACGGGGTTGCGAGCGCGCCGTCGATCGCCGTGGCGGCGAGCGGCGGGCCGGGCTGGCGCAGTGCGGCATTGTTCGTGACGGGGGCGAGCGGCGAAGCGGTGCCGGCGGGACGCAGCGCGGGACGCGGGGTGATGGGCAGGGTCGAAACCCTATTGGCACCGGGCAGTGCGACGTTGGTGGACCGGCGGGCGACACTGGACGTGATGCTGTTGGCCGACGACATGATGCTGGCCCCCGCCGACGAGGCGATGTTGGGACAGGGGCGGAACCTGTGCCTGGTGGGGCGCGAACTGATCCAGTTCGAGGCGGCGGCGAAGACGGGCGCGCGCCGGTGGCGGCTTACGGGCTTGCGGCGCGGGCTGCGCGGCACCGAATGGGCGGCGGGCGATCACCGGACCGGGGAGTCTTTCCTGCTGATCGAGGAGGATCGGCTGGCGGACCCATTGCATGCCGTGGGGCAGGCCGCGGATCTGGGCGCGACGCTGCGCGTGGCGGCGCTGGGGCTGGGCGATGTCGAACCGGTCGAGGCGATGATGGCGGTGACCGGCGAAGCGCTGATCCCGCCCGCGCCAGTGCATCTGACGGCACAGGCGGTCACGGGCGGCGTGACGCTGCGCTGGGTGCGGCGCAGCCGGGCGGGCTGGCGCTGGAGCAGCGGAAGCGACGTGCCGCTGGCCGAAGAGAGCGAGCGCTACGTTGTGCGGCTGATGCAAGGGGAACAGGCGGTGCGGGACGTCGAAACATCGGTTCCGACATGGACATACGACGCGGCGGCGATTGCGGCTGACGGCAGCGCGGGGTCCGCGCTGACGGTCGAGGTCGCGCAGTTGGGAACGCATGCGACCGGGCGCGCGGCCCGGATCGCGATCATGGTGTGACGGGAAAGGACGAACCGATGGACAGGACATCGCGCTGGGCGCTGCCGCTGCTGTTTGCAGGGCAGGCGCAAAAGGAAATCTTCCATAACGAAGCGCTGACGCTGCTGGATGCGCTGGTGCACGGGGAAGCGGAAAGTGCCGACCTTTCGGCCCCGCCCGCAGACCCGGAACCGGGACGCTGCTGGATCGTGGCAACGGGTGGGAGCGGGGACTGGGCCGGAAAGGACGGTGATGTCGCCATCGCGAGCGAGGGTGGATGGCGTTTCGTCACGCCGCGCGCGGGTCTGGAACTGCGGATCGCGAATCGGAATGTGCCGCTTTTTCATGATGGTGCACAGTGGCGGGACGGCCAGTTGGGGGCGGACGCATTGTTTCTCGGTGGCGACCGCGTGGTGGGCGTGCGGCAGGCGGCGATCGACGATCCCACAGGCGGCGGCGTGATCGACGCGCAGGCGCGCGCCACCATCGCGGCCATTTTGCAGGCGTTGCGAACGCACGGGTTAGTCATGTCGTGATATTTGAGCATCACTTTGTATTTGTTTGATCTGTTAGTTGAATATTACCGAACTGTGTCGATATAGTGTGGCAACGACTGGGCCACCGGCTTAGTGCGTTATTTTTGCAACGGTTTCACCAATTGTGGACTTGCCATGAAACTTTCTTCCCGATAGAGGGTTTCAGCAGTCCTTCGTGACACTCTTGAAAGGGGAATTCAGATGCGGAAGCTTGCCCTCGCGGCTGCGCTTGCGACCAGTGTTTTGGCCACCCCGGCCATGGCACGCGACAATAGCTGGTATGTCGGCGTCGATGCCGGCGGTATGATCGTTGAAGATCAGGACATCACCTTCACCCCCGGCAACGCCGGTGCGGCCAGCAACACCATCTCGGGTGTTGACTACCACAAGGGCTACGATTTCGACGCCAACATCGGCTACGATTTCGGCGGTTTCCGTCTGGAAGCCGAAGCGGCCTACAAGCGCGCGAAGGTCGATCTCGACCAGAGCGGCTTCGGCGGCGCAGCCTCGGCTCTGTCGTTCATGCTGAACGGCCTGCTCGACTTCGGTCCCGATGACGGCCTGCAGGGCTTCGTCGGCGGCGGCGTCGGCGTGTCGCGCGGCAAGCTTGCCAACGACCTCGTCAACGACAGCGACACCGGCTTCGCCTGGCAGGCGATCGCTGGCGTTCGCTACCCGCTCGGCTCGAACGTCGACGTGTCGCTGAAGTATCGCTTCTTCAACCAGGACGATATCGGTCTTATCCCTGCCTACACCACCCGCGGTGGTCCGGCCGGTGCCGATGTCGACACGAAGCTGCGTACGCACAGCGTTCTGCTCGGCCTGACCTACAACTTCGGCGCACCGGCTGAAGCGGCTCCTCCGCCGCCCCCGCCGCCCCCCCCCCCCCCCCCCCCCCC
>NZ_QFOA01000044.1 GCF_003248505.1 Sphingobium sp. | reverse complement strand
ACGCCATGCGCGCCGGCGCGACCGACTATCTGTCCAAACCCATTGCCCCCGAACGTCTGCTGGCCGCACTCAACGCCACGCTGGCCGAAAGCGGAGGACGCGGCGAGCTTCGCCCGCTGACCGAAAAGATCACCGCGCCCCTGTCGTTCGAGGATGTGGTGGGCGCAGCGCCCCAGTTCCGCGCCGCGCTCGCCATCGCGGCCAAGGCAGCGCGGGCCAGGGTGCCGGTGCTGATCGAGGGGGAGAGCGGTGTCGGCAAGGACGTGATCGCGCGCGCGATCCACGCCGCCTCCCCGCGCCACAAACAGGCGATGGTGACGGTCAATTGCGGCGCGATCCCCGCCAACCTCGTCGAATCGGAACTGTTCGGGCATGAGCGCGGCGCCTTCACCGGCGCGTTCGACCGGCATGTCGGCAAGTTCGCGAGTGCCGACATGGGCACGATCTTCCTCGACGAGGTGAGCGAGATGCCGCTCGATGCGCAGGTCAAGCTGCTGCGCGTGTTGCAGGACGGCGAGGTGCAGCCCATCGGCGCGCGCCGCCCGATCCATGTCGACGTGCGCGTGATCGCGGCGACCAACCGGAAGCTGCTGGACGAGATCGACGCCGGGCGGTTTCGTGAGGACCTCTATTACCGGCTCAACGTCGTGCAGTTGACCGTCCCGCCGCTGCGCGAGCGGATAGGAGACGTGCCGGCGCTGTGCCGCCACCTGCTCGCCCGCATCGCGACGCAGCCGGGGATGCGGAGCCTGGGCCTCACCGACGACGCGCTGGCGATGCTGATGCAGCATGGCTGGCCGGGCAATGTCCGCCAGCTTCAGAACGCGCTGTTCCGCGCCGCCGTCCTGTGCGATGGCGACGCGCTGACGCCCCAGGACTTCCCGCAGATCGCCGCGCATATCAGCGCGCGGTCGGGGGCCGACATCCACCTTATCCACCCCCGCCCCGCCCCGCCGACACATCGCGAGGGCGCGGGCATCACCCTGTTCGAAGGGGACGGCCATGTGCGCCAGCTCGCCGACATCGAGGCCGATGTCATCCGCCTGGCCATCGGCCATTATCGCGGGCGCATGACCGAAGTCGCGCGGCGGCTGGGGATCGGCCGGTCGACGCTCTATCGCAAGCTGGCGGAACTGGGAATCGACAGCGCGGCATGAACGGGCCGTCGTTTCAAGGCCATGTATCGTTGTAATTAGCAGGCGGCTATGCTTTGGAACGGCTTATGAAACACGCCGCCTCCGCCGCCCTCGCCGCCGTCCCCGCCCTTCTGATGCTGGCCGCGTGCGGCCGTACCGAGCCGGTGGGCGACATGCCGACGCAGGAACAGCTGGCCGCCGCCGCCAATGCCGCCGCCGCCAACGCGGTCGCCAACCAGCAGGACGGCGCGGACGAGGCGGAAAGCCGCAACTACGTCAATCTGGATCGCGGCTTTTCCATCACGCTGCCCGAGGGGTGGACGAAGGACAAGGGCGCGAGCAACGCGGACGGTGTCGTCTATCAGGACCCGGGCGCCGGTGCGGACGTGCGCGTGTTCTGGCAGAAGAACAGCGGCGACCAGACGCTCCAGCAGATCGTGGAAGCGATGAGCAACGGCGCCGAAGGGGTCGATGGCGACTATATCGGCGAGAATGAATATCGCGGCACCGCCAATGACGGCGAAGGCAATAATGTGGCGGTGCGGCTGTTGCGGCAGGCAGACGGCGCGATCGTCACCGCGACCTTCGTCTATCCCGAGATGTTGAGCGAACAATATCAGGGCATCGCCGACCGGACGCTGACCAGCCTGCGCGCCTTCGCGCCCAAGGCGGCGACGCCTGAGGCGCCAGCCGCCAATGCGACAGAGGCAGAGGCCGCACCCAAGCGATAGATTGCGTCAGAAAGCGCTCAGCCCCGCGTCGGCAAGCCCGCGCCAGAGGTGGAGCGCCTGCACGCTTTCCTTCACATCGTGGACGCGCACCATCTGCGCGCCTTGCTGCGCCGCGCGGAAGGCAAGCGCGATCGAGCCACCGAGCCGGTCGGCGGCGGGCGCTTCGTTGGAGAGCGCGCCGATAAGACGCTTGCGACTGCCCGCGAACAGCACCGGCACGCCCAGCCCCTGAAATGTGGCAAGGCCGTTCACGAGGGCGAGATTGTCGGCCAGCGTCTTACCGAAGCCAAGGCCGGGATCGACGACGATCCGGTCGCGCGCGATCCCTGCGGCAAGGCAGGCGGCGATGCGCGATTCGAGATGATCGAACACGGCGGCGACCACATCGCCATAGCCATCCGGCCCGAGGCCGGAGCGATCATGTGGATCGTCCCCTGCGGACGGCGCGTGCATCAGGACCACGGGGCAGCCCGCTTGCGCGACGACATCCATGCTGCGGGGATCGTGCGCGAGCGCCGATACGTCGTTGACGATGGCCGCGCCCGCCGCGAGCGCCGCTTCCATCACCGCGGCCTTGCGCGTGTCGATGGAGACAGGAACGCCCGCTGCGACGAGCCTTTCGATGACGGGCACGACGCGCGCGATCTCATCGCCTTCCCATATCTTTTCGGCGCGGGGGCGAGTCGATTCGCCCCCCACGTCGATCAGCGCGGCGCCTGCCGCCGCCATCGCGAAGCCGGCGTCAGCCGCCGCCTGAGGATCGCCGCTATGCCGCCCGCCATCCGAAAAGCTGTCGGGCGTCACGTTCAGGATCGCCATGACCTGCGGCGCGTCGAAGCGAACGGTGCGACCCTCAAGCGCAAGCGCCGCGCGCGGAGCCGAGATCGCCGCGGCGATCCGCGCGGCACGATCCGCCAGCGAATCGGGAAAGGCCGCGACGGTGTCGGCGAACTCCGCCACGGGCACGACCTGACGCACGATACGGCGCGGGCCTTCATAGGCGGTCAGTTCATAACCCTGGAACCAGAGAAGGCCGTTGCCCATGCGTGCCGCGCTGCCGTCGGGCAGGCCGATGGGCGACGGCACGAACCAGACGGGTTTCAGATAGAGGCGCGCATCGGCGGGAAGGATCAAGGCTCGTTCGCCAACAAATAGGTCTGGCGCAGCGTGTCGATGGGCAACAGCTTGCCCCCCGCTTCATGATGCCAGAAGGTCCAGCCGTTGCAACTGGGCGCGCCCTGAAGCGTCGCGCCCAGCTTGTGGATCGAGCCTGAATCCGCTCCCACGCTGAGCGATCCGTCGGCGCGCACGACGGCCTGCCAGCGGCGCTTGGTGTCGGTCAGGATGGCGCCGGGGTGCAGATAGCCGGTTTCCACCAGCGTGCCGAACGCGACCTTGGGCTGCTGACGCGCCGTTTGCATAATGGTGAGCGCACTTTCGTCCAGGGGCAGCGCCGCCTCGATCCGTTCCAGCGCGACCTCAATATAATCGTCTTCCCGCTCGATCCCGATCCACTTGCGCCCCAGCCGCTTGGCGACAGCGCCGGTGGTGCCGGTGCCGAAGAAGGGATCGAGCACCACGTCGCCGGGCTTCGTGCAGGCCAGAAGCACGCGATAGAGCAGCGATTCGGGCTTTTGCGTCGGGTGCGCCTTGGTCCCGTTGCGCTTTAGCCGTTCGGGACCGGCGCAGATTGGCAACACCCAGTCGGAGCGCATCTGAAGCTCGTCATTGAGCGTCTTCATCGCCTTGTAATTGAAGGTGTAGCGCGCATCCTCGCCCTGGCTCGCCCAGATCAGCGTTTCATGCGCATTGGTGAAACGCGTGCCCTTGAAATTGGGCATGGGGTTGGACTTGCGCCAGATGATGTCGTTGAGAATCCAGAACCCCTCGTCCTGGAGCGCGGTGCCGACGCGAAAGATGTTGTGGTAGCTGCCGATCACCCAGATGGTGCCGTTGGGCTTGAGGATACGGCGCGCCTGCGCCAGCCACGCCTTGGTGAAACGGTCGTAGCTGCACAGCGTATCGAACTTGTCCCAATCGTTGTCGACGGCATCGACCCGGCTGCCCTCCGGGCGGAAAAGGTCGCCGCCCAGTTGGAGATTGTAGGGCGGATCGGCGAAGATCATGTCGACGCAGGCGTCGGGCAGCTTGGCCATTTCGGCGATGCAGTCGCCCCGCAGCAGGCAATCGGTGGCG
The DNA here is from genome assembly GCF_003248505.1 of Sphingobium sp. Taxonomy (GTDB): domain Bacteria; phylum Pseudomonadota; class Alphaproteobacteria; order Sphingomonadales; family Sphingomonadaceae; genus Sphingobium. Next base: position 23,424 of record NZ_QFOA01000044.1, on the reverse strand, counting down.
ATCTCCGCGCTATTGTCAACCTGCGCCGCCGCTTTCCTGCGTCGCGGCGCCGCGACCCGCTCCATCACACCCATATGCTCTTTCGCCCCCGTTCGTCTTGAGGACCATGCGATGAGTCCTCGGGAGTCCGGCGTCAAGATCAGCAGCTTGACAGCGGTTGCTCGAAAAATCGTTAACGCGGGCGCTGGGTTGGGCGGCGACACAAGATATTGAGTCGATGCGGGGCGCGAGGACTCAAGATGGGGCGGTGTGACATGAAAGACTCAGAACCGCGCTGCCCCTCAGTTTTTTTGGTTAACGAGGTCGATGAGGCATTTCGACGCATGGATATTGACCAAATCATAACCATGGGGTTATGCGTTAACCATGACTGCCCTATCGCATCCCTCATCCCGGCCCGCCGCCGCCGACGCCCTGTTCAAAGCTCTGTCGGACGGGACACGTCGCGCGTTGCTGGAGGCGCTGGTGCGGGACGGGGAGCAGAATGTCCAGATGCTGACACAGAGCGCGGGCGTGTCTCAACCCATGGTATCGCGGCACCTGGCCAAACTGCGACAGGCCGGTCTTGTGACCGCGCGGCGCGCCGGGCGTGAGACTCACTATGCCGCACGCGTCAAGGGACTGGGACCGGTGATCCAGTGGATGGCGGTCCACGGCGCGCTCTGGTCCCAGCGATTCGCCGCGCTGGAGGGCCTGGGCGAGCGATAGGCGTAATTTGATTACGCGCCCCACGCCTCTTTCGCGATTTTCCATCGCCATATCGTGCTTGCCAGCAACTTCCTGAGCGCGCAAAGCGCCACGCGAAGAGAATGCGAGTCATGAGCGGGACAGGTTGCCACCGATGCGGGAACGAGCGAGGTTCGTGCGGGAAACCGCAGACGTGCGGCGACAGGCCCTGATCGACGCGACGGCAGCCTGCCTTGCCGAAAAGGGCGCGGGCGGAACGTCTGTGCGCAGTATCTGCGCACGGGCGGGCGTGTCGTCGGGGCTGCTGACGCATTATTTCGAAGGGGTCGATGCGCTGATCCTCGCCACCTACCGCGATGTCGGCGGCAAGGTGGCAGCCGCGCTGGACGCGGCGGTGGACGCGGCGGGCGACGATCCCCGCGACCGGCTGCGCGCCTGCCTTCAGGCCAATTTCATCATGCCCGTGCTGGACCCCAACCTGCTTGCGACCTGGATCGCCTTCTGGAGTCTGGTCAAGTCTGACCCCCGCATGGCGAGCGCCCATGCCGAGGTCTATCGGTCTTCGCGCGTGCAACTCGAAGAACTGCTGCGGGCGGCGGCGCCCCATCTTCAACTGGCGGGGGTGCGGATCGCGGCGATCAGCCTCATCGCGCTGGTGGACGGACTGTGGCTGGAACTCTGCCTCGACCGCAGCGCCTTTTCGCCGGAAGAGGCGCAGGCGATGGTCAGCGACGCGATGGACACGCTGATCGCACGCTAGATTAGAACCTTGCTTATAGCAGTACGAGCTGCGCGACCGGTGCGAAACTGCGGCGGTGAAGCGGCGTTGGCCCATGTTCCCGAAGCGCGGCGAGATGACGGGCGCTTCCATAGCCCTTGTTGGTTTCCCAGCCATAATGCGGATGGTCGGCGGCGGCGGCGATCATCATCCGGTCGCGTTCCTCCTTCGCGAGGATCGACGCAGCGGCGATGGACAGGCATTTGGCGTCGCCCTCCACCACCGGGGTCGAGGCCCAACGCCACCGGGGGCAGCGGTTACCGTCGACCAGCACATGCGCGCAATCGTGCGTCAGCGATTCCACCGCGCGCGTCATCGCCAGCATCGTCGCCCACAGGATGTTGATCTCGTCGATCTCCTCCACGCTGGCGATGCCGATGCCCCAGCACAGGGCGCGCGCCTTGATCTGCGTTTCGAGCACGGCGCGACGGGCGGCGGTCAATTGCTTGCTGTCGTTGAGGCCGTCCGGGCAATCCTCCTGCCGCAGGATGACGGCGGCAGCGACCACCGGCCCGGCGAGCGGGCCCCTGCCCGCCTCGTCGACGCCCGCGACGAGGCCGGGGTGATGACGCAGTTCGTGCGCAAAGTCAGGCATGGGCGTGGAAGCCGAGCGGCGCGCCCATGGGACCGTGCCCCGCGCCGAGGCCCGGCGCGAGGCGAAGCGATTCGCGAACATATTTGCGGGCGCGCTCAATGGCGTCAGCGATGTCCATCCCCTGCCCCAGGCCCGTCGCGATCGCGCTGGCGAGCGTGCAGCCGGTCCCATGCGTGTGCGGCGTATCGATACGCGCATTGCTCCATGCCTTGAGCACGCCCTGCGGCGAGATCAGGCGGTCGGTCAGCATCGGGCCTTCGGCATGGCCACCCTTGGCGAGCACATGCGTGCCGAAACGCGCCGCAATGGCGTCGCCACCCAATGCTGCAAGTTCGGGCAGGTTGGGCGTAACGAGCGTGGCGATGGCCATCAGCCTCTCGAACGCGGCAATCGTGGCGTCGTCCGCCAGCGTCGATCCGCTGGTGGCTACCATCACCGGATCGAACACGATGGGCACCGCAAGGTGCGCCAGCCGGTCCGCGACGGCAGCGGCGGTGGCGGCGCTGCCGATCATGCCGATCTTTACCGCATCGACGCCGATATCGGCGATGCAGCTGTCCATCTGCGCCAGCACCATGTCCGCCGGGACCGGATGAACGGCCTGCACGCCGAGCGTATTCTGCGCCGTGATCGCGGCGATCGCGGTCATGGCGTGGCCGCCGAGCAGCGTCACGGTCCTGATATCCGCCTGGATACCCGCGCCGCCGCCGCTGTCGGACCCGGCGATGACAAGAATGCGCGCAATGCTCATGCCGTAAAACGGCGCTGCGTCGAAGCGGGGTTCGCGGCGAGCGCCTTGCCCGTGCGGGTCGGGCGGTCCATCAGCTCGCCGCCGCAATTGGGGCAGCGGTCGTCGAGCGCTTCAGCGCAGGGCGCGCAGAAGCTGCATTCGAACGAGCAGATGAACGCGCCGGGCTGATTGGCAGGCAGGTCGGTGCCGCAGCGTTCGCAATCGGGCCGCATGTCCAGCATCAGGCGGCGGCCTTCTCCACGGCGGCGCAGATACGGTCGACGACGTCGCGCACCTGATCTTCCCGGTCGCCCTCCGCCATGACGCGGATGACAGGTTCGGTGCCGGAAGGACGGATGACGAGGCGACCCGATCCGTTGAGTTCGGTTTCCGCCTGCGCGATAACCCGCTTCACATCGTCATGCTCCAGCGGCTTGCCGCCTGCGAAACGGACATTCTTGAGCAGTTGCGGCACGGGATCGAACTGGTGCAGCGTTTCGCTGGCAGGCTTGCCCGAGCGCACGAGCGCGGCAAGCACCTGAAGCGCGGCAACCGTGCCGTCGCCGGTGGTGGCATAATCCGACAGGATCATGTGACCCGATTGTTCGCCCCCGACGTTGAAGCCACCTTCTCGCATCCTTTCCAGGACATAACGGTCCCCGACCTTGGTCCGCTCGAGTGCGATGCCCCGGCCCGACAGAAAGCGTTCGAGGCCAAGGTTGGACATGACCGTCGCGACGAGGCCGCCGCCGCGCAGCGTACCGTCGCGCGCGAAATTGGCGGCGATCAGCGCCATGATCTGATCGCCGTCGACGATCTGGCCCTTTTCATCGACCACGATCAGGCGGTCGGCGTCGCCGTCGAGCGCGATGCCGATATCCGCGCCCGCCGACACGACAGTTTCCTGGAGCAGCAGCGGCGCGGTCGACCCGCAGCCGTCATTGATGTTGGTGCCGTTGGGATCGACGCCGATGGCAACGACGGTCGCCCCCAGTTCCCACAGCGCGGACGGCGCGACCTGATAGGCGGCCCCGTTGGCGCAATCGACGACGATCTTGAGGCCGTCGAGCCGCAGGTCGGCGGGGAAGCTGGACTTGACCGCATGGATATAGCGACCGCGCGCATCCTCCACCCGGCGGGCGCGACCGATGTCCTTCGACGCGGCAAGCGGGATATCCTGCGCCAGCAGCCCCTCGATCTTCAATTCATCCTCGTCCGACAGCTTGTAGCCGTCCGGCCCGAACAGCTTGATGCCGTTGTCGAAATAGGGGTTATGGCTGGCAGAGATCATGACGCCCAGATCCGCGCGCATCGAATGGGCGAGAAGCGCGACGGCGGGTGTCGGGATGGGACCGAATTGCACCACGTCCATGCCAACGGCGGTGAAGCCCGCGACCAGCGCATTTTCGACCATATAGCCCGACAGCCGGGTATCCTTGCCGATGACGACGCGATGCCGGTGGCTGCCGCGCAGGAAGTGCGTGCCCGCCGCCATGCCGACCTTCATCGCGAGTTCCGCGGTCATGGGCCATTGGTTGGTGCGACCGCGAATGCCGTCGGTGCCGAAATATTGCCTGCTCATGCCCCTTCCATGCAACGATCGGGGGGCCGCTCGCAAGTCGCAGGCTGGTCCATGAGCAATGTTTCATGAAAAAGGCCCCGATCCTTGCCGGAACGGGGCCTCTTCAAAAAGTTCAGGCGTCAGGCGATCAGATCTTGTCGCCGAGCGCGCCCTTGACCGAGCCGGACACATCCTGTGTCGTGCCCTTGGCCTTCTGCGCCTTGCCTTCGGCTTCCAGACGCTCATTGTCGGTTGCCTTGCCGATGGATTCCTTGACCGCACCAGCGGCCTTGTTGCCAGCAGCCTTCAGCTTGTCGGTGGTTTCGCCCATAATAAGCACTCCTTTCGTCGTTAGCTTGAATAACCAAACGAAGCGGGTGCGGCGGAGTTGCAGACGTTGCGGCTCCGTAATCATTAAACTTTGGACAGGTTAGATCAGAGCGCCTTTTCGTAGATCTGGTAAATCTTGTTCACTTTGCTGTCGATGGCGTCGGCGATGGCGTTCATGCCCTGATTGTCGTCGAGCACCCAGCCGATTTCGCCCCGTGTCGATCCGTAATGGGCAACGGCGTTGCGGCGGATATATTCGATCATCATGAAGGCAAGCTGGCTTGCCATGCGCGACGCCTGCAACCGTTGCACCACACCCATCAGCGGCACCCGCATGGTGCGGCATTGCGGCTTGCGCAACCAGGACAGCAGCCTGATCCAGCCGAAGGGAAAGAGCGCGCCGTTCAGCGGCTTGAGCGCTTCGTTAAGGTCGGGGAGCGTCATCATGAAGGCGACTGGTTCGCCGTCCAGTTCCGCGATCATGATGAGATCCTCGAACACTATGGGCTTGAGCTTCTTGCCCGTGTGCGCGACTTCATCGTCGGTGATGGGCACGAAGCCCCAATTGTTGCCCCATGCGTCGTTGAGGATGCCGAGAATGATGGCAGCGTCCTTTTCGAACTGCGATTTGTCGACCTGCCGCACGCGGATGCGAGGATTTTTCTCGCCCGACTGGACGATCCGTTCGATCAGCGGCGGGAACGTCTTCGTAATGTCGAGTTCGTAGGTCTTGAGTTGCTTGACAGGCGCGTAGCCTGCGCCTTCGATCATGCCTTGATAGCGGGGGCTGTTATGGCCCATCATGACCGTGGGCGGATGATCGTGGCCCGCGACCAGCAGCCCCGGCTCTTCCCAGACGGACAGCGACAGCGGGCCGAGCGCGCGGGTCATACCCTGGGCGCGCAACCAGTCCTCAGCCGCGGCGATCAGCGCTTTTGCCGTGACGTCGTCTTCCGCCTCGAACATGCCGAAATTACCGGTGCCCGGCCCCATCCCCTGCTCGACCGGTTGCTGGGTGGCGAGATGGTCGATGTGAGCGGAAATGCGCCCGACCGCCTGCCCGCCGCGCCTGGCGAGGAAATATTGTGCCGTCGCATGGCCGAAAAAGGGATTCTTCCCCGGCGTCAGCAATTCCCGCACTTCGGCCTTGAGCGGCGGGACCCAGCAGGGATCGTTGGCATAGAGCCGCCACGGCAGATCGATGAAGGCCTTCATGTCGGCCTTGCCGGAAACGGGAGTAATCACCAGATCAGTCTGCGCCACGGTTGCCGCCTTTGAAAATCGAAACTGTGGTGCAGTTCACTCTTGTTTGCGCAATGTCAATGCGGGCAGGCGGCAGGCGGGCACCATGGTGAACATGTCATGGTGCTGCCATGATATCAGCGCATTTGGAGGCTAGATCGGCGCGCATGACGAAGCATGATCCCATCCTCGCCGCCGCGCAACGGGCGCGCGCGGCGATCCCCGACGACAGCGCGATGCTGCGTGCCGCAGCCGATCTGGCGCGCGAATTTTCCGTGGCCGACCCGCGTATTTTCTGGAGCGACATGCTGGCGTCCGCGCTGGTCGGATGGGGCGCGATGGCAGGGGCGATCTTGATCGACAATGTGGCGATCGCGATCGGGTGCGCCATCGTGTCGATGCTGGCGCTCTATCGCGCGGCGAGCTTCATCCATGAGCTGACGCATTATCGCAAGGGCGCGCTGCCGGGCTTTCGCGCGGGGTGGAACCTGATCGTCGGGCTGCCGCTGATGATCCCGTCCTTCATGTACGAGGGCGTGCATACGCAGCACCACGCCCGTACGCGCTACGGGACCAGCGAGGATCCGGAATATCTGCCGCTCGCGCTGATGAAGCCGTGGTCGTTGCCGCTGTTCATCCTGGTCGCGGCGCTCGCACCGGTGGGCCTGATCCTGCGCTTTGGCGTGCTGGCGCCACTCAGCCTGCTGATCCCGCCTCTGCGGCGGAAGGTCGTGGCGGAATTTTCGGCGCTGTCGATCAATCCGGCCTACCGCCGCCGCGCGCCGGAGGGCGACTTCGCGCGCATGTGGGCATGGCAGGAGGCCGGCGCATCGCTGGTCGCGCTGGGTCTGATCGGGAGCGTATTTGCCTTCGGATGGAAGCCGCTGCTCGTCTATATGGCTATTCATGCGGCGATGACGGTCGTCAATCAGTTGCGCACGCTCGTTGCCCATCTGTGGGAAAATGAGGGCGAGGCGATGACAGTCACGGCGCAATATCTCGATTCGGTGAACGTGCCGCCGCCCGCCACTCTGCCCGCGCTGTGGGCGCCGGTGGGGCTTCGTTACCATGCGCTGCATCACCTGCTGCCGAGCGTACCCTACCACGCGCTGGGCAAGGCCCATGCGCGGCTGATGGAAACGCTGGAGCCGGGTTCGCCCTACCGCAAGGGCAATTATGCCGGAATGATGCCGCTGGTCGGCAAGATCGCGCGCAGCACGATGAACCGTTGATCCAGCACGTTCAGTTTTTTCGGTTTCGCCTTGAAACGGGATTGCCGCTGCCTATTTAGGCGGAGTTCCGATCCATTCTCCCCCCTCTAGGGATCGGAACGCCCCCTGTGGAAGGCCCCGCGCGACACCCCTTGGTCGCCGGGGTCTTCCTATTTTCGGGTCATTCCTCCGTGCGGAACAGCACGGTTTCGCCCACCAGCAGGAACAGGAAGAACGGCGCCCAGGCGGCAAGGATCGGGGGATAGGCACCCAGGCTGCCCATCGCGAGCGAGAAATTGTCCGCGACGAAATAGGCAAAGCCCAGCGCCATGCCGGTGACGGCGCGCAGGAAAAGCTGCCCGGAACGGGCAAGACCGAAGGCGGCGACCGACCCCAGGATCGGCATCAGCAGCGCGGACAGCGGGCCGGAAATCTTGTGCCAGAGATTGCCTTCCAACTCGGCGGTCGGGCGGCCCGCATCGTGCAGGTCGGAAATCGCCGCGTGCAGTTCGTCGAAGGTCAGTGCGTTGGGATCCACCTTGGCCAGGGTGAACTGGTCGGGGCGGATGTCGCGCCCGAATCGCACCGTGCCCACGTCGCGCATCGTGCCGCGCGCCACGTCGAACTGGCGAGCGTTTTCCAGCACCCAACTGCGGCTTGCCGCATCGTAATGGCCGCGCGGCGCCTGGATGATGGTGGTCAGGCTATTGTTGACGCGATTGTAGATTTCGATCTTGCGCAGTTGCACTTCGGTCCCGCGCCCCGCGACGATCGCCACGTTGACGAGGTTGTTGCCGTCGAGCACCCAGGGGTTCGACTTCACCCCGCTGTCGCGCGGAATGGGCCCGTATTCCACCGCCTGCCACGCGCTGAGCGACGCTGTGGCGCGCACGACGACGCGTTCGTTGAATACGAAGCTGAGGATCGACATGCCGAACGCCGCGACGATCAGCGGGGCGAGGATCTGGTGCGCGGACAGGCCCGCCGCCTTCATCGAGACGATCTCGCTGTTCTGGTTCAGCGTCGCCAGCATGATGAGCGTGCCGAGCAGCACCGAGAAAGGCAGGAATGTGGCGGCGATCTGCGGCGCGCGCAGCGCCGCATAATGCCACAATTCCGCGTCGCCATTGCCGGCATAGGCGAGCACATCGCCCGATTCGCCCAGCAGATCGAGCGTCAGGAGGATCGCCACCAGCATCGCCAGCACGGCGAAGCTGCGGGTGAAGAACAGCTTCACCATGTAAAAGGCGATCTGGCGCGAGGGGAAGAAATCGAGGTTCATGAGGTCAGGCCGCTCCTTCCGCGGCTGGCGGTTCGGCGCCGCTGCGGCGGCGACCCAGGCGCATCAGGCGCACCACCTGCTTGCCGAGTTTGCCGAACGCATATTCGAGCGCGGCGGTCGGTTGCCCGCCGGGTCGGTGGGCAAGCACATGATACATCCACAACACCAGCGCGGAGGCGAGCAGGAACGGCCCCCATAGCGCGACGATCGGATCGATCCGGCCCAGCGCGCCCACGCTTTCGCCATATTGGTTGATCTTGTGATAAGTGACGATGAAGATGATCGACAGGAAAACGCCGAGCGCGGAGGTCGATCGCTTCGGCGGGATCGCGAAGGCGAGCGCGGCGAGCGGCAACAGCAGCATGAACACGACCTCCACCATGCGGAAGTGGAAGTTGGCGCGCACCTCGTCCTTGAGCTTGGGCGGCGTTTCCTGGCTCTTGCCGATCACCATCAGTTCCGGAATCGTCTTTTCCCGGTCGTTGTCGCGGCCCCGGAAACGCTCGATCTGCGGCAGGTCGATGGGCAGGTCGTGGCTGGAGAAGGAGAGGATTCGCGGCGTCTTGTATTTGGGGCCGTCGTTGACCAGCACGCCGTTGCGCAGGCGAAAGATGATGACGTCGGGGTCGTCGGTGGCGAGGAAGGTGCCCTGCTCCGCCGTCACCGCGACCGACTGACCGTTGCGGCTGACCGCGCGTACGAAGATGCCCTGAAGATTGCGCCCCTCTTCCTTGCTGCGTTCGATGCGCAATGTCATCCGCTTGCCCAGCGTCGTGAATTCCCCGACCTTGATCGACGCGCCCAGAGCGCCCGACCGCAGTTCGAAACGGAGCGCCTCATAGGCGTGGCGCGAGAGCGGCTGGACGAAGCCGACGATGCCGAAATTGATGAGCGCGAGCGCGATGGCATACATATAGGGAACGCGCAGCAGGCGACCGTAGGAAAGGCCCACCGCGCGCATCACATCGAGTTCCGATGTGGTCGCGAGCTTACGGAAGGCGAGCAGGATGCCGAGCATCAGGCCGATGGGAATCGCCAGCGACATATATTCGGGCAGCATGCTGGCAAGCATTCGCCACACCACGCTGACCGGTCCGCCCTGCGCGGCGACGAAGTCGAACAGGCTCAGCATCTTGTCGAGCAGGAACAGCATCGCTGCGATCACGAGGGAGCCCAGCATGGGCAGCGCGATCAGCCGGGCGAGGTAGCGGTCGGTGGCGGTCAGCATTCTCTAAGTCGTCGTCCCATCACCATGATTTGGCCGCAAACCGATCCCATATGCCAATGAGTTAAGTCTGCGGGGCCGAACAGGGGTTCGCCGTCCGGTCATATCCGGTCGGCTATAGCTTCCAGGAGTCTGATGGTCATGTTGAAAGTTGCACTGGGTCTGATGTCGGCGGTTGCGGCGTTTTCGTCCGTTCCGGCGATGGCCCATGGGCAGGAAATCCCCAACGATCTCGAACGCTGCGGCCCCAATGCAAAGGGGCCGGCGGTGCTGGTCGACGTGCGCGGCTTTGCCGCTCCCACCGGCAAGGTGCGCGTGCAATCCTATCCCGCCACCAAGGCCGCATGGCTGACGAAGGGCGAATGGCTGACGCGAATCGAAACCGACGTCAGGCCGCGCGACGGCGCGATGCGCTTTTGCGTGCCGGTGCCGCATCAGGGCCGCTATGCCATCGCCGTGCGTCACGACCGCGACGGCAACGGCAAGACCGACATATCCCGCGACGGCGGCGGATTTTCGAACAATCCCAGGCTCTCCATCTTCAACCTCGGCAAGCCGGGCGTTGAGAAGGCGGCATTCGAAGCGGGGGCTGGCGTGACGAAGATCACCATAACCCTGCAATATATGTGAGCGTATAGATGGTCTGCGTCGCGCTCCTGTCCAATCCCAAGTCCACGGGCAACCGGCAGACGCTGCCGCGCGTGCGCAGCTATTGCGCGAACAATCCCGACATCTTCCATTACGAAGTGGAGCATGTCGACCAGATCGGGCGCGCATTCCAGACCATCGCGCGCGTGAACCCCGCCGTCATCGTCATCAACGGCGGCGACGGCACGGTGCAGGCCTCGCTGACCGAGCTGTATCAGGGCGAGCATTTTAAGGGCCGGGCACCGCCGATCGCTGTGCTGCCCAACGGCAAGACCAACCTCATTGCCCTCGACCTCGGCATCCATGGCGATCCGATCAAGGCGCTGGAGCGTATTCTCGACATCGCCAAGTCGGGTGTCGAGGACCATGTCGTCGCGCGCGAACTGATCGCGCTGTCGGACGGCGAGGCCGAGACGCGGCCGGTGCTGGGCATGTTCTTAGGGGGAGCGGGCCTTGCCGACACGATGCTCTATTGCCGCAACCAGATTTATCCGCTGGGCCTGTCGAACGGCCTTAGCCACTTCATCACCGCGCTGGCGGTGGTCTTTTCCCTGCTGTTCGGCGTCCGCGCGCGCTTCCTGCCGCCGTCGAGCAAGCCGGTGCGCATCAGCCTCATCCGCGACGGGCAACTGGCCGGGCGCTTTTCCGTCCTCATCGTCACCACGCTGGAAAAGCTGCTGCTGGGCGTGCAGACGGGCGGCGGCGGGCGCGGGACGATGAAGCTGATGGCGGTGGACCAGAGCGTCGCCGCCCTGATGCGCCTCGTCTGGGGCAGCCTGTTTCGCCGCATCGGCAAAGCGCGGATGGAGGGCATCCATCTGGAACAGGGCGACATGATCCGTATCGAGGGGGACAGGAGCAGCGTCATCCTGGACGGCGAACTGTTCGAAGCGTCGGAGGGCAAGCCCATCGTCCTGCGCTCCACGCAGCCGGTGCCGTTCCTGCGCCTCGCGGCCTGAATCGCCCCTCCCCCGCCGCCATCGCCCCGCTCGACATCGGCCTGCACTTGCGCCACTAGCCGGGCATGTTCGGCCTGATCGCTTCTGTCCTTTTCGTCCTCATCTGGTCGACCGGGTTCATCGTTGCGCGCGCGGTCGCGCCCCATGCCGCGCCGGAAATGGTCCTGGCGCTGCGCCTCGTCCTGACGACAGCCCTGCTGGCGGGCGCGGCGGCGGTGGCGGGGCAGCGCTGGCCGCGCGGGCGGCGACTGGGCCAGCATCTGGCCGCAGGCGCGATGTTGCACGGGCTGTACCTCACCATCGGATGGTGGGCCGTCAGCGCCGGGATGCCGGCGGGGATCATGTCCCTGCTGGGCGCGACCCAACCGCTGATGGTCGCGGTGGCGAGCGTCGCCCTGCTGAACGAACGCCTGCCGGGGCGGGCGTGGGCGGGCCTGGCTATCGCGATCGCCGGGGTCACCTGCGTGCTGTTGCCCGCCATCGAGCGAAGCGGGGCGAGCGGCGTGCCCATCGTTCCCGCCGTCGCGGGGCTGTGCGCGATCGTCGCCATGACCGGCGGCACGTTGATCCAGCGCGGCGCGATAGCGGGCGATCCCATCCTGATGTCTGGCGCGGCGCAAAATCTGGGCGGCGCGATTGTCGCCATCGCCGCGACGCTGATCGCGGGCGAATGGCGGTGGGACAATGATCCGGTTCTGTGGCTGAGCCTTGGCTGGTCGGTGTTCGGCCTGTCCATCGGCGCGCTCAGCCTGCTCGTATGGATGGTGCGGCACCAGGGGCCGACGCGCATGTCGATGCTGCTTCTGCTCGTGCCGCCGCTGGCCGCGGTCGAGGCGTGGGCGCTGTTCGGCGAGCGGCTGGGGCCTGTGCAGATCGTCGGCTTCGCTTTGGCGCTGGGCGGCGTGCTGCTGGGCCGGTCGGGAGGGCGCAAGCCCCAGCCGCTCGAAGCGGCGGAAGGGGCCTGACGCGTCAGCCTTCGCGCAGGCGTTCGTGGTGACGGATCACCTCGTCGATGATGAAGCGCAGGAATTTTTCGGTAAAATCGGGGTCGAGCTTCGCGTCGGCGGCCAGCTGCCGCAAGCGGGCGACCTGCCGTTCCTCGCGGCCCGGATCGGCGGGCGGCAGGTCGTGCGTCGCCTTATGTTCGCCCACGGCCTGGGTAATCTTGAACCGTTCGGCGAGCATGAACACCAGCGCCGCGTCGATATTGTCGATGCTTTCGCGATAGCGCTTGAGTGTATCGTCCATGAAGGAGCCTCCGGTTCCAGATAGCGCGCTTTTTGCCGCTTCCGACGCCGGGCGCAAGCTATTAGGCTTGCCTTTCGCAGGATGCGCCGCCACATGGGCCGGGTCATGACCGCACCCGCCCCCGGCAACGTCCACCCCATCGGCCGCGCGAAAGCGGAACCATCGCTCACCCCGATCATGAGCCTCGTCGCAGATGGCATGAACCAGGTGAACGCGGTGATTCTGGATCGGATGCAGTCGCGCATACCGCTGATCCCCGAACTGGCCGGACACCTGATCGCAGGCGGCGGCAAGCGGTTGCGCCCCATGCTGACACTCGCCTGCGCCGACCTTGTGGGCTATGCGGGGAGCCGCCACTACAAGCTCGCCGCTGCGGTCGAATTCATTCACACTGCAACCCTGCTGCACGACGATGTGGTCGACGGGTCGGGCCTGCGCCGGGGTCGCAAAACCGCCAACATCATCTGGGGCAACAGCGCCAGCGTGCTGGTGGGCGACTTCCTCTTCTCCCGCTCCTTCGAGCTGATGGTCGAGGCAGAGTCGCTCAAGGTGCTCAAAATCCTGTCCGGCGCTTCGGCGATCATCGCGGAAGGCGAGGTCAACCAACTGACCGCCCAGCGCAAGATCGACACGAGCGAGGAGCAGTATCTCGACATCATCGGGGCGAAGACCGCCGCGCTCTTCGCTGCCGCCTGCCGCATTTCCGCCGTCGTCGCCGGACGCAGCGAGGCGGAGGAACAGGCGCTCGACGTCTATGGCCGCAACCTCGGCATCGCGTTCCAGTTGATCGACGACGCCATCGATTACGAATCGGACGGCGCGACGATGGGCAAGGATGCGGGCGACGATTTCCGCGACGGCAAGGTGACGTTGCCGGTGATCCTGGCTTACGCGCGCGGCAACGACGAGGATCGCGCCTTCTGGAAGTCCGCCATTGCGGGACACCGGATCGGCGAGGAAGACCTGGCCCATGCCACGGGCCTGCTGCGCCGTACCGGGGCTATTGCCGATACGCTCGCACGGGCGCGGCATTACGGGCAGCGTGCCATCGATGCGCTCGGCATGTTCGATGCGGGCCGGGCGAAAGCGGCCCTTACCGAAGCGGTCGAATTCGCCATCGCGCGCGCCTATTGAGGAAACGGGCCGCACCGCCCGTTCAGCCTTTCGTCCATTCCGCGCCCGCCAGGGTCTGACGAGCGAGCCGCAACGCCGATGATCCTGTCGCCCGAAACGATTGCCTTCCTGATGACCGCCGCGCTAATGGCGGGGTGCATCGACGCGATGGCGGGCGGCGGCGGGCTCATCACCCTGCCCGCGCTGATGGCGGCAGGCATTCCGCCGGTGCAGGCGGTGGCGACCAACAAGCTGCAAAGCTGCTTCGGTACGTTCGGCGCATGCGTCGCCTATGCGCGCAAGGGGCATATGGACCTTGCCACCTACAAATGGCCGGTGATCGCCGCCTTCGCAGGATCGGTGGGCGGGGCGTGGCTTTTGCAGCGAGTCGACCCGTCGATCCTGGCGGGACTGATGCCCGCGCTGCTGATCCTGATCGCGGGCTATTTCACCTTGTCGCCCAAGTTGGGCGAAGCGGATCGCCATGCACGGGTCGGGATCGGCGCACTTTCGGGGCTGGTCGGGGTCATCGGGTTCTACGACGGTTTCTTCGGCCCGGGCGCGGGCGCTTTCTATACCACCATCTTCCTGGCCCTCGGCGGACTGTCGCTGCTGCGGGCGACCGCCCAGACCAAGGCGGCCAATTTCGCCAGCAACGTCGCCGGGCTGCTGACGATGCTGGCGGGCGGTCACGTCATCTGGGTCGCGGGCCTTGCCATGGCGGTGGGGAGCATTGCGGGCGGGCAGATCGGGTCGCACCTTGCGATGCGGTTCGGATCGCGGCTCATCAAGCCGCTGCTGATCCTCATGTCGCTGGCACTGACCGCCAAGATGCTGATCGATTCCAAAAACCCCATTCACCTCTACCTGTTCGGCTGAGCCCCCTTCTATTCGGGCCGCGACAGGATGGCGACGCGGCGGCGCAGTTCGTCGACGGCAAAGGGCTTGGTCAGCACCTCCATGCCCGGTTCGATATGGCCGTGGTTGAGGACGGCATTTTCGGCATAGCCGGTGATGAAGAGCACACGCAGGTCCGGACGCAGTTCGCGCGCGGCATCCGCGACCTGCCGCCCGTTGAGCCCGCCGGGCAAGCCGACATCGGTCACGAGCAGGTCGATCCGCGTCCGCGATTCGAGGATGCGAAGACCGGCGGGGCCGTCGCCCGCCTCAAGACAATGAAAGCCAAGGTCGCTTAGCGCGTCGCAGACCAGCATCCGCACCGACGGTTCGTCGTCGATGACGAGCACGGTCTGGTCCGATTCCGCCGCAAGCGCGCTTTCGACATAGACGGGCACATCCTCCTCCTCATCGCCGCGATGGCGCGGAAGATAGATGCATACCATCGTGCCGTGCCCAACTTCGGAATAGATGCGGACATGGCCGTTGCTCTGCCTCGCAAAACCATAGACCATCGAGAGGCCTAGGCCCGTACCCTGCCCGATGGGCTTGGTGGTGAAGAAGGGGTCGAACACTCTTTCCAGCGTCGCCTTGTCGATGCCGGTGCCGGTGTCGCTGGTGCAGACCGTGACATATTGTCCCGCCGTCAGCCCATGTTCGCGCGCAGTCCGATCGTCGAGCCAGCGATTGGCGGTTTCGATGGTGATCTTGCCACCGCCCGGCATCGCATCGCGTGCATTGATGCACAGGTTCAGCAGCGCGTTTTCAAGCTGGTTGGCGTCCACCAGCGCGGGCCACAGGCCGCTGGCGGCGATGGTCTGCACTTCGATCTGCGGTCCCACGGTGCGGCACACCAGTTCGGACAGCTCGCCCAGCAACCGGTTGATGACGATGGGCTTGGGCGAGAGCGTCTGGCGGCGGGAAAACGCAAGCAGGCGGTGGGTGAGCGCTGCGGCCCGACGGGTCGCCCCCTGCCCCGCCGACAGATAGCGTTCGACATCCTCCACCCGCCCCTGCGCCAGGCGGACGCCGATCATTTCGAACGCGCCGGAAATACCGGCGAGGAGATTGTTGAAATCGTGGGCGAGGCCGCCGGTCAACTGCCCCACCGCCTCCATCTTCTGCGCCTGTCGCAGCGCGCTTTCGACCTCCTCGCGTTCGGCGAGCGCAGCGGCGACGCGCGCTTCGAGCGTCTGGTGCAGTTCCTGCTGCGCGCGCTGTGCGCCCACCCGGTCGGTGATGTCCTTGAACAAGACCGCGACTTGCCGGTTTTCGAACGGGCCGACGCGAAAACTATGCACTTCGAGATGATGCCCGGTCGCGACGAGTTCCCGCTCGAAACGGATCGGCTTTCCGGTGTGCAGCACCGACCCATAAAGTTCGACCCAGCCATCGGCTTCGTCCGGCACCATTTCGCGCAACTTGCGCCCCACGACATCGGAGATGCCGGCATGGCGTTCATAGGCGGCGTTGGCTTCGACATGGATATAGTCGCTGAGCGGTCCGTGCGGGCCATCGAAGAATTCGATGATGCAAAAGCCGTCGTCCATGGTTTCGAACAGGGTGCGGTATCGTTCCGCATCCCCCGGCAGGATCGCCATTCTCGTCGTGCCCCTTGCTGCGTTGCCGGCTGCCCGCACGCTTGATGCAGGTTATTATGGGCGCGCAACGTTCGAGATGCCAACTGTTTCCATCCGCAGCGCGTCGCCCCCCTTGCCCGAAAGGGCATTTGGCGCAAGAGGGCGGCCATGACCGACCTGCCGATCCATGCGGTGCTGCCCGACTTGCTTGCCGCCCTGCGCGAGGGGAGCAATGCGGTGCTGGTCGCTCCGCCGGGCGCGGGGAAGACGACGGCGGTGGCGCCTGCGTTGCTGGACGAACCATGGTGCACGGGGCAGGTACTGCTTTTGTCGCCACGGCGGCTGGCCGCGCGAGCGGCAGCGGAGCGGATCGCCGAACTGATAGGCGAACAGCCCGGCGGAACCGTGGGCTATGCCACGCGGATGGACAGCAGGGTGAGCGCCCGCACGCGCCTCCTCGTCCTGACCGAAGGTATTTTCGTGCGGCGGATCCAGGACGACCCGGAATTGACCGGCGTGTCCGCCGTGCTTTTCGACGAGGTGCATGAACGCAGCCTCGACAGCGACTTCGGCCTCGCTCTGGCGCTCGACGCGCAGGAGGCGTTGAGGCCGGACCTGCGGATCGTGCCGATGTCGGCGACGCTCGACGGCGCGCGCTTCGCCTCGCTGCTGGGCGGCGCGCCGGTGATCGAAAGCGAGGGACGCATCCAGCCGCTGGAACTGCGTTCCATCGGGCGCGCGACGGAAAAACGGATCGAGGACGAGATGGCAGCCGCGATCCGGCGCGCGCTCAGCGAAGAGGCGGAAGGCGACGTGCTCGCCTTCCTGCCCGGCGTGGCGGAGATCGAGCGGACGGCAGAACGGATCGAGGGCGCGGCGGAGGTGCACCGGCTGCACGGCTCGCTCGACCCGGCGGCGCAGCGCGCGGCGATTCGCCCGTCGCGCGAAGGGCGGCGCAAGGTGATCCTGGCAACCGCGATCGCCGAAACCAGCCTGACCATCGAGGGCGTGCGGATCGTGGTGGATTCAGGGCTGGCGCGCAGGCCTAGATACGACCGGGCGGCGGGCGTCACCCGGCTGGTGACGGAGCGGGCGAGCCAAGCGGCGGCGACGCAGCGCGCCGGACGCGCGGCGCGGCAGCGACCCGGGGTCGCATACAGGCTGTGGGAAGCGGCGGCGACGGCAGGGATGCCCCCCTTCGACCCGCCCGAAATCCTGGAAAGCGACCTTTCCAGCCTGCTGCTCGACTGCGCGCTCTGGGGCGTCGGCGATCCGGCCAGCCTGCGCTGGCTCGATCCACCGCCCGCCGCCGCGGTCGAGGAAGCGCGGCGGCGGCTCCGCCTGCTCGACGCGCTGGACGAGGACGGACGGATTACCCCGCATGGCAAGGCGCTGGCGAAGCTGCCCTTGTCCCCGCGCCTGTCCCACATGCTGGTGCGCGCAGGCGCGATGGGACTGGCGGAAGTGGCGGCAGAGGTCGCGGTGCTGCTGGGCGAGCGCGGCGTGGGCGGGCAGGACATCGACCTTGGCCTGCGGCGGCAGCGTTGGCGGCGGGAGAGCGGCAAGCGGGCGGACGCGGCGCGCGGCCTTGCCAAGCGTTGGGCGACGCTCACCCCCCGCGTCCCCGCCGCAGCCTTCGCCGAGCATCAGGTCGCTCTTTGCCTCGCGCTCGCCTTTCCCGACCGGGTGGCGAAGCGGCGGTCGGCGGACGGCGCAGACTGGGCGAGCGTGGGCGGGCGCGGATTTCGGCTCGATCCGCTGTCCCCGCTCGCGCGCGAAGAGTGGCTCGCGGTGGGCGAGGTGCAGGGCAGCGCGGCGGGCGCGCGCATCCTGTCGGCAGCGGCCATCGGCGAGGCGGACGTGATCGCCCTTTTCGGCGATCGGATCGCAGAGCATCGGACAGTGCGCTTTCGCCCCGCCAACGGTGGGGTCGAGGCGCTGCGCGAACGGCGGCTGGGCGCGGTGCGGTTGTCGAGCGGGTCGGATGACCGGCCCGACCCCGATGCGGTCGTCGCCGCGCTGACGGACGGCGTGCGAGCGGGCGGCCTTTCGCTGCTGCCCTGGTCGGACGCGGCGCTTTCGCTCCGGATGCGGGCGGGTTTCGCAGGGTTGGAAACGCTATCCGACGACGCGCTGATGGCGACGCTCGACGACTGGTTGCCGCCGCTGCTCCTGGGCAGGCGGCGGCTGGGCGACTTGGATCGTTCGGCCTTGTCGGGCGTGCTTGAAGGGCTGATCGGGTGGGAGGGCAAGAGCCAGCTCGACCGCCTCGCCCCGCCCGACTTCCGGTCGCCCGCAGGAAGCCACCATGCCATCGACTATGCCGCCGAGGGCGGGCCGCGCGTGGAGTTGCGGGTGCAGGCGCTGTTCGGCCTGTCGGTGCATCCGACCGTCGGGAGCCAGCACATTCCGTTAGTGCTGTCCCTGACATCCCCTGCCGGGCGGCCGATCCAGACGACGCGCGACCTGCCGGGCTTCTGGGCGGGCAACTGGCGCGATGTCGCCAAGGAAATGCGGGGTCGTTACCCCCGCCACCCCTGGCCCGACGATCCTGCATCGGCCAGTGCCACGTTGCGTACCAAACGCGCCGATGCGCGGGGCAAGCCTTGACTTGAACGCGCGCGCTGGTGCAACGCAGCAGGACGATTTTACCGGAGTCCTTCGCGATGAGCGCGCGCATCTATCAGATCCAGAAAAACGCCATGCAGTCGGGCAAGGCGCTGACCCACAAATGGGTGCTGGATTTCGAGCAAAGCGAGGCGAAAAAGGCCGACCCGCTGACCGGCTGGGCCGGGTCGGGCGACACGCAGAGCCAGGTGAAGCTGACCTTCCCTTCCCAGGATGCAGCGGTCGCTTATGCCCAAAAGCACGGCCTTGCCTACACCGTGATTCCCACCCCGCCCAAGACGCTCAAAATCCAGGCCTACGCCGACAATTTCCGGTAAGCCGGACGGCCGCCATCACATATTCGGGCGCGTTGCTGCCCGATTGACGCCTTATTCCCTTGCCAAAGAGCGGGATGAGGCGGCAAAAGCCGCGCTTTGACGGAAAGACCTTGAGATAATGACGGATCGCAGCGCAATTTTCGACAGCGTCGCCGCGCAGATCGAACCCTTCAACAAGAAGAGCATCGACCTGACCGAAAGCACCAGCTTTGCAGGCGACCTCGAATGGGACAGCCTGACCGTGATGGACTTCGTCGCGGCGATCGAGGACGAATTCGACATCATCATCACAATGAACATGCAGGCCGAGATCGAAACCGTGGGCCAGCTGGTCGACGCGGTCGCGAAGCTCAAGGCCGCCTGAGCGGCAAGCCCCTGTATTCCCGGACGGACCCGACATCATGACCGAAGCAGCCGCCACCGCCCATGACGCGCGCACCCCCGCCGAAATCCCGGCGGCGCGCGATCTTTTTTCCAAGTTCGACAGCCTGATCGCCGAGCGCGAGGCGCTGTTGGCGACCGGCGTGCGCGACCCCTTCGCCATTGTGATGGACAAGGTGCTTTCACCGACGCAGGCGGTCATCAAGGGCAAGGACACGATCCTGCTCGGCACCTATAACTATATGGGCATGACCTTCGACCCGGACGTGGTGGCGGCGGGCAAGAAGGCACTGGACGAATTCGGCGCGGGCACGACCGGCAGCCGCGTGCTCAACGGCACCTATCAGGGCCATCGCGAAGTCGAGGACGCGCTTCGCGAATTTTACGGCACCGCCTCGGCGATGGTGTTTTCCACCGGATATCAGGCGAATTTGGGCATCATTTCGACGCTGGCGGGCAAGGGCGACTATGTCGTGCTCGATGCCGACAGCCACGCGTCCATCTATGACGGCTGCTTCCTGGGCGATGCGGAGATCGTGCGCTTCCGCCACAATAGCGTCGAGGATCTGGACAAGCGCCTCGGGCGCCTGCCTGCCGACGCGCTGAAGCTCGTCGTGCTGGAAGGCGTCTATTCGATGCTGGGCGATGTCGCTCCCCTGCCCGAGATGGTGGCGGCAGTGCGCAAGCATGACAATTGCATGATCCTGGTGGACGAAGCCCATGGGATGGGCTTTTTCGGCGAGCACGGCCGGGGCGTTTACGAAGAGCAGGGCGTCGAGAAGGACGTGGACTTCGTCGTAGGCACCTTTTCCAAATCGGTAGGAACGGTCGGCGGCTTTTGCGTGTCGAACCATCCGAAGTTCGAAGTGATGCGCCTCGTCTGCCGCCCCTATGTCTTTACCGCATCGCTGCCGCCCAGCGTCGTCGCGACCGCCGCGACCAGCATCCGCAAGCTGATGCACGCAGGCGAAAAGCGCGCACATCTGTGGAAGAACAGCCAGCGGCTGCACAAAGGGCTTACCGACCTTGGCTTCACGCTGGGAACCAAGACGCCGCAGTCGGCGATCATCGCGGTGATCCTGAACGATCAGGCACAAGCGGTGGCGATGTGGCAGGCGCTGCTGGAACTGGGCCTTTACGTTAACATGGCCCGCCCGCCCGCGACCCCTGCCGGCACCTTCCTGCTGCGCTGTTCGCTATGTGCCGAACATAGCGACGATCAGGTCGGGCAGATCGTCGGCATGTTCGAAGCCGCAGGCAGGGCGACCGGCGCCATCGGCTGACCGGTCAGGCCGCAAAATAGGTCAAGTCCGTAGCGGTGAAGCGCTCGGAACATCATATGGACTGTTTCGCCTTGCCACAGGTTAGGGTAAGGATTGGTCCGTAATGGCCGAAGCCGACACTCAGATGGAGCATGGGGGAAGCTTTCGCGCGTTGGTGCGGCGCCTTCTCCCATTTCTCCTCGTGGTCCTGCTGGTAGGATCGCTGGGCGCACTGCTCTACACCGCGAGCAATGCGTCGAACGACCATCAGCGCGCGCTCGCCGAACAACAGCGCAGTTTCGAAGCGATCACGCTCGCCCGCCGGTTCGAGGCGCAGGTGGCGCGATCCGAAGTGACCCTGGCACGCTACGTCATCAGCCTCGATCCCGACACCGGGCGGCTGTTCCAGGATCAGTGGCGCGCCGCCGCCAGCCAGTTGAAGGCGCTGGCCTTCGCCACCCGCAAATCCGCCTGGCAAAGAGGCAATGTCGAAGCGCTGGGCTATGCCTTCGCACAGCGGGGCCGCACGCTGAACGCGATCGGGCTGCGCACCACTTACGACCAGAAGATGGCCGCGCTCGCAAGCTTCCACCAGGCGGGCAAGAGCCAGGATCTTAAACGCATCACCGCTTTGCTCAACATCGTCATCGAAGCGGAAAATGCGCGGCTGCGCGAACGCAGCCTGGCGGTCACTCTGGCGGGCGACCGGACCGAATGGGTTGGCAAGACTTCGCGCCTGCTGGGTCTGGCGCTGCTGGTGTGCGTGCTCTTCACCGCATGGTTCGCCCATGCCGCTTATGACGACCGGCGCAGGGCGCGGCGGCAGGCCGAGCAGGAAACCGAACGCGCCGACCGGCTGGAAGCGGCGGTGCGCGCCCGGACCGCCGAACTTTCCGACGCATATGAGCAGTTGAAACGCGAGTCGGCGGAGCGCGCGGCGGCGGAGGACAATCTGCGGCAGATGCAGAAGATGGACGCCGTGGGCCAGCTGACCGGCGGTATCGCGCATGATTTCAACAATATGCTGGCGGTGGTCGTCGGCGGGCTGGAACTGGCCAAGCGCAACCTTCGACTGAAGCCCCTCGAAGCGGCGCGGCATCTGGACAATGCGCTCGACGGAGCCAATCGCGCGTCGGCGCTGACGCGGCGGCTGCTCGCCTTTGCGCGGTCGGAGCCGCTGCTGCCCACCGCGATCGACCCCGATGCCCTGCTGTCGGGCATGGCCGACCTCATCGACCGCACGATCGGCGACCAGATCATCGTCACGCTGACCGGCCAGGCCAGCGGATGGCGCATCTTCGTCGACCAGCATCAGATGGAGAACGCGATCCTCAACCTGTGCGTCAATGCCCGCGATGCCATGGAAGGACGCGGGCATCTGGCGCTATCCACCGCGCAGGTGCAGCTGAAAGCCGGGGAAGTCGGCGATTGCGCGGCGGGCGATTATGTCGAACTCAGCGTCACAGACGATGGCTGCGGCATGAGTGCGGACGTGCTGGCGCGGGTGTTCGAGCCCTTCTTTACCACCAAGCCGGTCGGCAAGGGCACCGGCCTAGGCCTTAGTCAGATTTTCGGGCTGGTGCGCCAGTGCGAAGGCGAAATCCGCATCGAATCGCAGGTCGGCGAAGGCAGTTGCGTGCGCATCTACCTGCCCCGATGCCTCAGCGAACCGGAATGCGATACCGACGCGGCGATGCAGGGCGGGGGCCCGGTGGAGCAGCCGCCCACGCGCATCCTGGTGGTGGAGGACGACGCCCGCGTGCTCAACCAGACGATGGCGGCGCTGCGCGAACTGGGGCACCTTCCCCTTGCCTGCGATCATCCGTCCAAGGCGGCGCGGCTGCTGTCGAACAATGCCGACATCGGCCTTATAATCAGCGACGTGTTGATGCCCGACATGACCGGCCCGGAAATGGTCAAGGCGCTGCCACCGCATTTCCGCCATCTGCCGGTGCTGTTCGTGACCGGCTATGCCGGGGACGTGAGCCAGGGCGCGGATTTCGAGGGGCATATGGTTTTGCGCAAGCCCTATACGCTCGCCGCGCTCGGGCAGGCGCTCTCGACCGCGCTCAGCGGATCGCCCCACCCCGAAACAGCCGCGGCAGCAGAGTGAGCGCGCCCAGCAACGGCCAGCGGCGCTGCCATGGGCGGATCGCGATCTGCGTCCCGGCGTGCCGATTGATCTTCCACGCGAGATAGTCGATCCCGCCCGCATAGGTGAAGCTGGCCTTCGCCAGCCGGACGACGGAAAGCCATTTGCCCCGGCGCTGAAGCCGTTGCCAGCGCGCGGCGGCGTCCACCGGCGACGGCGGCAGCCCATCGGCCAGCGCGGCCTCCCCAAAGCGGCGGTAACGCGCGGGATCGGCATCCACGATGGAGAGCGACCGTCCCGCCTTTTCGGCGCGCAGTTCCGCATTGTAGGTCTGCGCGAAACCTGCCTTCCAAAGCTGCATCACGTCGCCCTCCCCCCTCGCCAGCGGGCGGGCGAGCGACAGCAGCGTCGGCGCGGCCTGCGCAACGGCGGCGACCGCGCGATGCCTTGCCAGGTCATCGGAAGCCCACAGCAGCCGCGATGGCTGAGCAAAGCGCGCCCAGACGGAGACATTGTCCGCCGCCGGGCTGTTCAATCGCGCGAAGTCGGCTTCCGACAGGACTGCATATTTGGCGATCAAACCCCGATGTTCGAACGGGAAGACGTTGGGCGGGATCAGGCGATTGGCGCGCGCCAGCCACCCCTTGCCATAGGCGGC
>NZ_QFOA01000043.1 GCF_003248505.1 Sphingobium sp. | reverse complement strand
GTCGCGGAAGCGCATCCAGACGCTCTCTATGTGATCATGGGCGCCACGCACCCCAATCTGGTGCGCGAACAGGGCGAAAGCCTGCGCGAGGGGTTGAAGGCGCTGGCAGGCGAATTGGGCGTCGCCGACAACATCCACTTCGTCGACACCTATATCGAGCAGGAGGAACTGCTCGATTTCCTGCAGGCCGCAGACATCTATGTGACGCCCTACATCAACCCCGCACAGGTCGTTTCGGGTACGCTCAGCTACGCGCTGGGCATGGGGAAGCCAGTGATCTCCACGCCCTATGTGCAGGCGACAGAGGTGCTAGCGGACGAACGGGGCGTGCTGGTGCCCTTCCGCGATCCGCAGGCGCTAGGACGGGAAATCGTACGACTGCTGTCGGACAGCTATGTCCTCAACGGTTATGCGCAGCGCGCCTATGCCTATGGCCGGGCGATGATCTGGAGCGAGATGGCGCGCAATGTCGGCCAGTTGGTGACGGCGGCCTGTGCCGGTGCGCCCGCCCGGTTCAGCCCGCGCCGCAGCTATGCGCTGCTCAAGCCCGACATTCGATCCATCGTGCGCATGAGCGATTCCACGGGCATGTTCCAGCATGGCATCCTGTCGATCCCTGACCGCGACCATGGCTATTGCATCGACGATAACGCCCGCGCGCTGATGTTGATGGTGCAGGCGACCGACGTTCCGGCAGAGGAGCGGGAGCGATGGTCGGGCGTCTACGCCAGTTTCATCCAGCATGGCTGGAACCCGGATATCCGCCGCTTCCGCAATTTCATGAGCTTCGACCGGCGCTGGCTGGAGGCGGAAGGGTCGGAAGACAGCAACGGGCGCACGCTCTGGGCGCTGGGCGTCACCATGCGCGATGCCGCGCAGAAGGCAATCGGCGAATGGGCCCGCAGGCTGTTCGACACGGCGGTGGAGCCGCTATCGGAACTCAAGTCTCCGCGCGCCCGCGCCTTTGCGATACTGGGATCGGTGGCCGCGCTCGAAGTCGTGCCGGACCATCGTGCGGCGCACGCGCTTCTGGCCGAGTTTGCCGATGGATTGATGGCTTTGCCGGCAGGACCGTTGCCTTCGTCATGGCTATGGTTCGAGGACGTGCTTGCCTACGACAATGCGCGCTTGCCCGAAGCGCT
The DNA here is from genome assembly GCF_003248505.1 of Sphingobium sp. Taxonomy (GTDB): domain Bacteria; phylum Pseudomonadota; class Alphaproteobacteria; order Sphingomonadales; family Sphingomonadaceae; genus Sphingobium. Next base: position 26,351 of record NZ_QFOA01000043.1, on the reverse strand, counting down.
GCTGCGCGCCGGGCGGATGCTGGAGCGGGACGATATCGTGCAGCGCGGGCTCGAAACCTTCCGATGGCTCTGCCAGCAGCAGACATCGCCCGAGGGCTATTTCCGCGCGGTGGGATCGGAAAGTTTCGGGCGCCCCGGAAAGCCGCCTCTTCCCTACGATCAGCAACCGCTGGAGGCGCTGGCGACGGTGGAGGCGGCTCTCGCCGCCCATGCCGTCGATCGCGATGGCGGATGGCTTGAAAAGGCGGAAGCCGCCTATCGATGGTTTCTGGGTCAAAACGACCTCGACACGCCGTTGACGACACCGTTCAATCAGGGTTGCTATGACGGGCTGACGCCGGGCGGTCCGAACCTGAACCAGGGTGCGGAATCGCTTTTGGCATTGCAACTTGCATCCTGCGCTATGAAGCGCGCCATGGGGCTGCTATCAGGCGGCGCAATGACGCACAATTCGGACAAACCCTCCGTTTCTGCCTGAAGCGGAGGGGTACAGGACTGCATGCCGCAAAAAATCAACGCGCTTCCCCTTCGCCTGACTGCCGACCCCACACGTGTCGTCGTCAGGCCCTTTCACCTTGCCTTACAGGGCGCGCGCGGTGCGCCTAGTCGGACGCAGCGGCTGGCCGATGCCGTGCTTGCCCTGTCCGACGCCGAAGTCATGGAAGGGCTGAACCATGTTCTGGCCGGGTTCGAGGCACGCCACTGGCAGATGCGACGCGTGTTCAGGACACGCTTCGACGATATCGCGCACCGGCTGATGCTCGACCCCGACAGCGTCGGTGATGAACGGTCGCAGTTGCTAGGCGCCTATTTTTGCCACGAATACAGCTATGCCGCCGCTGCGCTGATGAACCCCAGCGTCGTGCCCCACCCCGACCAGAGCGGCCTTTCGCGGGGCAGTATGCGCATCGTCATGTCGTTACGCGCGGTCGGCGAAGGGCATATCAGTTCCATCGCTTTTCGCGAGGGCATCATATCGGAAGAAGGCGAACTCCATCTGGCGCCGGAACCCCCGTTCGCCACCGCCGCCGACTTCCATGGTGACGAGGAACAGGACACGGTCGGTCCGGTCAAGATCCACCGCCATGCCGACAGCAACCTTTCGGGCACCGTGATCTTTCCGATCACGGCGGCGCAGGCCAATGGGCTGGAGGATTTGAGGCTCGTCGCCTTCACGCATGACGATGGGACGCGCGAATGGCTGGGCACCTACACCGCCTATAACGGGCGCGAAATCCAGTCGGAAATGATGCGGACCAGCGACTTTCGCAGCTTCTCTCTCTGCCCCCTGTCGGGGAGCGCCGCGCGGAACAAGGGCATGGCGCTTTTCCCGCGCAAGGTAAATGGCCGTTACATGATGATCGGGCGGCAGGACGGGGAAAATCTCTACCTTATCCAATCGGACAATCTGCTGGACTGGGGCGAGGGACAGCGCATCCTGACCCCGCTGCATTCGTGGGAACTGGTGCAGATCGGCAATTGCGGCGCGCCCATCGAACTGGACGAAGGCTGGCTGCTGCTGACGCATGGCGTCGGCGCGATGCGAGAATATTCGATCGGCGCGGTGCTGCTGGACAAGGCGGACCCGAGCAAGGTCCTGGCCCGGTCGAGCAAGCCGATCCTGGCAGCGTCGGAGGATGAGCGCGAAGGCTATGTGCCCAACGTCGTCTACACATGTGGCGCAACGCGCATCGGCGACCAGATTTTCATGCCTTACGGCGTTGCGGACAGCAGCGTCGCTTTCGCCTTCGTCGGCATTTCGGACATGTTGTCGCTGATGACGTGATTTTTCGCGACGGGTTCGGGGCGCAGGCGGCGTCCTTACCATGTCACTCTCCCCCCCGGAGTGACCCCTGAACCTCGGCCCCGCCGTGAGCATCGCTCCGGCGGGGTTTCTTTTGCCGTTGCGCTCAACGGACCTTGAAGCTGTACCCGCCATCGACACGCTGCCTGTCCGTGCCCACGACATGCCATTTGAGATCGTAGCTGCCCACTGGGAGCGGACGCGGCAAAGTGACGATCAAGGTCTGCCCGTCGGGCGCGACGCCGGTTGCAAAGCCCTTGATCAGCATCGGCGGATGATCGGCCATGCCGGGCATCCCGGTCATCACGATATCGACGCCGGACATTTGCGGGACGATCGCGTCCGAAAAACGGAGCGTCAACTTCACAGGTTTCGCGACGGTTGTATCCGCAGCGGGGCTGGACGACAGCAATTTGCTTTGCGCGGCGGCAATGCCCGGCAGGGAAAGGGCGGCGGCGAAGAAGGCAAAGAACATTGGTTTCACGGCAGGATCTCCATCGGATACGAGGGTGTTACGCACGGCCTTGCCCGATCCCTCGGTCACGGCGCATAGATTTTGACGAAATGTCATGAGGGCAAGGCAGCATGCGCGCGTATGGATCGAAAGGATGGATTAGAGACATGAGCGATCTTGACCGGATGCTGGAGCAGATGCGGGATGCGACGACCGACGGGCGGCTGGCGCAGATGGACAGCGCCGTGATCGCCGGTGCGGCGCGACGGCGCGAGCGGACGGTGGCGCGGCGCAGCATGGCACTGGCCGGATTGCTGGCGGTGGGGATCGGCTGGGCGGGAAGTACGATGCCGAGCGCCCCGGCGCAGGCTTCGCCCCTGGCGATCGGCATGTCGGACTACGCCCCTTCCCGCCTGCTCGGCCAATGACGGGGCGACGCTATCTGCTGGTCGCGCTGGTGGCGTTCGCTGCCGCGCTGGCCGCGGTTTTCATAGGGCGTTTCTGGTTCGCTTCCCCGCCGCGCGTGGAAAGCGAAGTTCATGCCCTGCTGCACCAGCGGCTGACGCTCAATGCCGGGCAGGAGGCGCGCATCCATGCGCTCGAAAACGGCTTTGCAAGGCGTCGGGAAGCACTGGAAGCGGACATGCGCGCGGACAATGAGCGACTGGCAAGCGCCATTGTCGCCGAACATGGCTATGGGCCTAAGGTCGCTGCGGCGGTGGATCGGTCGCACCGGGCCATGGGTCAGCTTCAGAAAGAGACGCTCCAGCACATCTTCGCGATGCGCGGCGTGTTGCGCCCCGATCAGGCGGCGCAGTTCGACGCTGCCGTGGTCAAGGCGCTGACCCAACCGGCGCGGTGACTTTCTCCGATCCAGAGGATGCCATGCTGGCGGCGCGCGCGCTGGCGGGGGATCAGGGGGCCTATGGTAGCCTTATGCAACGGCACCGGGACGCGGTCTACCGGCTGGCGCGCGGCCATGTGGGCGATGCGGACGAAGCGCTGGACATCACGCAGGAAAGCTTCATCGCCGCCTTCGCCGCGCTCGAAAGATACGACCCCGCCCGCCCATTCCGGGCCTGGATCGCGCGGATCGCGCTCAACAAATGTCGTGACTGGGGGCGGCGGCGCGCGGTGCGCCGTTTCTTCACCGGCGCGCGACCGCTCGACGAAGCGCTACAGGTCCGCGACGACAGCGCAACGCCGGAGGAGGCGTTGCGGTCCTACGGCGAGATCGACCGAATCCACAGGGCCGTCTCGGCGCTTCCAGCCGCGCTCAAGGACCCTCTGCTACTGTGCGCCATCGAAGGAATGAGCCATGCGGAAGCCGCGCAGATATTGGGCGTCACGCCCAAGGCAATCGAAACGCGGCTTTACAGGGCACGCATGAAACTGGATAAAGTCCTTGCATATTGAACCAAGGACGATCCTCTAAGAAGTCATAACATAGATTATTTATTGATCTGGATCAGGAAATATATCCGGTCTAAAATACTGGATCATTTCCTTCCCCTTCGGCCACAGGAACCTAGTAAAAATCCGGTCGTTATCTCTCTTCTACAAAGGGGGGCCGATTGATTATCTTGCATCTTGCGCTCGGAGGTTGCCTGAAATCTCCCCCCGTCAATTATGGCATTACGGCAGATACCGGGGGGCACATCGCTTATGTGCTGGAGGCCGCGAGCCATCAGGCTCGGCTCGACGATGTGACGGAAGTGCTGATCGTCACGCGATGTTTTAGCGATCCACGGTTCGATCCCGTCCATGGAACGACGCATGAAAGCATGGGCCCGAAAATCGCCATTCACCGCATTGCGACCGATCGATCCGCCTATTGCGAAAAGGAGGATCTGGAAGCGGAAACGGCGTCGTTTACCGCGGGACTGATCGAATATCTGGCTCGGCTGCCGAATCTTCCCGATGTTATCCACGCGCATTTCGCGGATGCCGCAGCTGTCGCCATCGCTGTTCAGAAGCGGTTCGGTATTGCCTTCGTCTTCACGCCGCACGCGCTGGGCGTCGACAAGCAGCTTCAAGGCCTGTCCTGCCCCGGCCTCGACCGGCGGATCGAGGCGGAGCGGACGGCCATCGCGGCGGCTGGCGCGCTGATTGTATCGACGCGGGACGAGGGCGAACGCCAGGTGGGTGCCTACGGACAGACAATGGGGCAGCGCGTGCATGTCGTCGCTCCCGGCGTTCCCCGGAGAGACCTGCCGGTTAGTGAGGGTCATGCCGAAGCGCTATTGGCGGAGTGGTTCGACCGGCCTCACCTTCCCATCATTCTGGCTGTGTCCCGGCCCGTGCGAAAAAAGAATCTTGCCGCGTTACTAGCTGCGTATGCGGGCGATCCCGCTTTGCAGGCGAGCGCCAATCTGGTGATCCTCGCGGGACAGCATGTCCACGCAGCGGGCGAGGAACGCGACAATCTGGACGACCTGCTGCGCGTTGCTGCGAGGCATGGGTTGGACGGCCGTGTCGCGATCCCCCCGGCACATGACGCGCAGGATGTGGCGGCGCTTTACGCCTATGCCGCGCAGGGCGGCGTGTTCGTCAATCCCGCCCTGCACGAGCCCTTTGGCTTGACCCTGATCGAAGCCGCCGCTGCCGGAACCCCTGTCGTCGCCACCGAGAATGGCGGCCCCCGCGAGATCGTGGCGGAGATCGGGCATGGCGAACTGGTCTGCCCGCGCGATGAGGATGCCATCGCCGCCGCCATTGGTGGTATCATTCTGCATCCCGAGCGGCAGGCCGCCCTGTCGGACGCAGCAAGGACGGGCGCGGGCCGCTATTGCTGGGATCGCTATGCAAGGCGGTCCATCGATATTTACCGATCCGTCACGCGGCCGCGCCTTTTGGCTTGCGACATCGACAATACCCTGACCGGCAGCCTCGAAGCCGCAGCCGACTTTTTCGTCTGGCATCGGCAATCGGCGTTTCCCTTCATCGTCGCCACAGGGCGGGACTTCGACGCAGCGCGGACGATCCTGGGCCGCTGGGGCCTGCCGGAACCCGACGCCTTTATCGTCGATGTGGGGACGCGGCTGATGCTGCCGGACGGGCAAGGTGGCTGGCAGGAATGTTGGGAATTTTCGCGATACCTGAACGGTGGCTGGAACCGCGAAGGCGTGGTCCGGGCGCTTCGAGCGCTCAAGCTCCAGCCGCAGCCGCGTGCCACCGAAGGCCCCTACAAGATCAGCTTTTTCGGCAATGAGGCCGATGCGGCCCGCATCAGGGACGCGCTGGACGACCACGGCCTTTCCGCAAAGATAGTCTTTTCGCATGGCCGCCTCATCGACGTGCTGGCGCCGCGGGGCGGCAAGGCTGAGGCCATCGCTGCCTATGCGCGGAGGTCGGGCCTTTCCCTCTCGCATTGTATCGCCGCTGGCGACAGCGGCAATGACGCCGATATGCTGTCGGCCTGCGGTCATGCAATCGTCGTCGGTAACGCCACAGAGGAATTGGACGGGCTTGCCGAGCGGAACGGGTCGATGCGCGTGACGCTTCCCTATGCGGCGGGCGTGCTGGAAGGTTTGGCGCTGCTGGGCTTGTACGATAGCGAAACCGATGTCGTGGCTGCCGCGGCATGACGCGCCCGATCGGATATTTCGTTCATCACCAGGGGCGTGGCCACGCGGAACGCAGCGCTGCCATCGCCCACGCCCTCCCTTCGTCGCGCCCGCTGACCCTCTTCTGCGCCCGGGACTACATATTTCCGGATTTGCCTGCCCATGCCGAGATCGTCAGGATCCCGTCCCTTTTCGAACCGACTGGCGGTGAGGCGGGATCGATGGATTGGGTGGCGACGCCCTCGACGCTCCATTGCGCACCGCTCGGCTGGCCCGGCATTCGTGCGGCGATGGCGACGCTGACCGAATGGTTCGAGCGGGCTGACCCGGCATTGATAATCTGCGACGTATCGGCGGAGGTGGCGCAACTGGCGCGCATATGCTCCGTCCCGCATGTCAAGATCGTCCAGCATGGCGACAGGAGCGATCCGGGGCACCGTGCCGCCTATGAGGGGGCGGCGGGCCTGATCGCACCCTTTCATCGCGACCTGGCGCAGGCCGAATGGGACGACGCGATGCTGCGCAAGACTTGCTTTGCCGGAGGGTTGGGCGTCGATCTGCGCGTGCCCGAATATGAGGTGGCACGCCAACGCATCGGCGTCGATCCCGGCGAGGAATTGATCGTCGTGCTTTCAGGCGGGGGCGGCGACGGCTTCGGGCAGGCTCCGCTCGGGGTCGGCGCGCGGTCGAGACCGTCGTCCAGATGGATCACGATCGGCAAGGTACAAAGGGACTGGCACGCTACGGAGCCCGCCAATATCGAACATAGGGGATGGGTGGATAATGCTGCGGACTATGTTTCCGCCGCCGATATCGTCATTTCCTCGACCGGCAACACTGTTTGCCAGCAGGTTTTGGCCGCTGCCAAGCCGTGGCTCGCCATACCCGAATGGCGCTATTTCGACGAGCAGCGCCGCAAAGCGGAAGCGCTGGCGACAGCGGAAGTCGCGACGGTTCGCTCCCACCTCCCCTCGTCCGCTCACGCCTGGGTGGACGCGTTGGCCCAAGCCGCCGCATCGCACCGCCCGGCCCGGCAGCGCGCCATGATCGACGAAGCGCCTGCCCAAAGAACCGCACAATGGCTGGAAGCGCTGATCGATCGCCTGTGGTCGCCCGCACCCATCCTTTCCCATGCATCCAGTGAGGAGTTCCGCAAATCATGACCAAGGTTTCCGTCATCACGCTGGCGAGGGGACGACCCGATCATCTCACAAACCTTGTCCGTGGCCTCAATCGCCAGACGACGATGCCTTGCGAACTGATCGTGGGCGTGATGCAGGACGCACCCTACGCCCTGCCTGAAACCAGGTTTCCCGTGCGGCAGGTTCATGTGCCAGGGGTCGATCTCCCACTCGCCGCCGCGCGCAATCTGGCAGGTGCGATGGCGGTAGGGGATGTGCTCATATTCCTGGACACCGACTGCATCCCGACGCCCGATCTCGTCGCCGACTATGCAGGCCATGCCGCCGCCTTCGACGGGCTGATGATGGGGGAAGTGCTTTACCTTCCCAGCATGGCGACGCGCGGCAATTGGTCGTTCGAGGGATTCGCGTCGGTGGCGGAGAAACATTCGGATCGCCGGGGGCCGCCTGCCGAAGGGATCGAATTGTGCGAGGATTATCGCTGCTTCTGGTCGCTGAATTTTGCCATGCGGGCCGAAACGTTCCTCCGCTCGGGCGGCTTTGACGAGCGCTATGCGGGATATGGCGGCGAGGATACCGATTTCGGCAAAACGCTCCACTGCGCGGGCATCGCCATCGCGTGGGTAAAAGGCGCGCTTGCCTACCACCAATATCACCCGCACCACATGCCGCCGGTCCATCATGTCGAAAGCGTGGTCCGAAATGCGGAACTGTTCGAGGCGAAGTGGGGCTATCGAACGATGGGACACTGGCTTCATGCGTTCCGGCTGATGGGTCTGGTGGACGATACGCCGGGCCGCCCGATCCGCATCCTGCGCGCGCCCGACGAAGAGGATCTGGCGCTGACCGGCCAGCAGAGCCATCAGCCCTATGCGAACACGGCCAGCGTCCTGCGGCTTCTGGAAGCGCGACACGCCGAAACGCTGTCCGCCCTGCCCGCCACCGCCGCCGCCGCTGCATGAAGATCGCCATATTGGCGCATGTTCGCCAGCGTATACGGCAACCGTTCTGCGGTGGCATGGAAGCCCATGCCTGGCACCTGGCCGATGGGCTACAAAGGCGTGGGCATGATGTGACGCTGTTCGCTTCCGGGGACAGCGACCCGGCCTTCAGGATCGATCCTGTCGTGGACGTCCATCATGAGCGGGTCTTCCCGTGGGCGGAACATCGCGGGTCGGCACCGCTGATCCACCATCTCGACACGGCCTATGCAGCGGCGTGCGACCGGATCGAGGCGGGCGGGTTCGATGTGGTTCATAACAACAGTCTCCATCGCTTCCCGCTGGAGCATCGTCGAACCGGTCGGACGCCCACCGTCACGTCGCTGCATGTGCCACCCTATGACGCGATCCACGGCTTCGTGCATCAAAGCCCATCGCTCCGGCATCGCATCACGGTCACGTCGCGGCGACAGCTCGACGCCTGGTGGCCGGCCGGCGCACCCGAGACCGTATCGGTCCTGCATAACGGAATAGATATCGACCGATGGCCCTATGGCCCGACGGGGAACGGCTTTGCCATATGGTGCGGGCGGATTACGCCGAACAAGGGGACGCATCTTGCCGCACAGGCGGCGATAAGGGCCGGGATGCCGCTGACGATCTTCGGCGCGATCGAGGACCCGGAGTATTGGGAGGGGTCTGTCGCTCCGCTGATCGGTGGGGACATCCGCTATGGGGGGCATCTCGACACAGTCTCGCTCGCGGCGGAGATGAAGCGGGCCTCGCTGTTCGTCTTCACGCCCTGCTGGGACGAACCCTTCGGGCTGGTAGCCGCGGAGGCCATGGCCTGCGGCCTTCCGGTCGCTGCCTTCGACATGGGGGCCGCAGGCGAGGTCATCGGAAACGCGGGCGTGTTGGCGCAGCCCGGCGACGTAGACGGCCTCGCTGCTGCGATCCGCGACGCTGTCGGTATCCCCCGCGACATTCCCCGGCGGCGGGTCGTCGATATGTTCTCGCAGGACCTCTGGCTGGCGCGATGCGAGGCCTTGTACGAGGGGGTGTGCGCCAAAGCACACAGGGCCGCCGCGGCATGAGCGCCTGCGCCGGGCCGACATGCCATCGTCGACACGCATAGCCTCTTTCGCGCGAAGAATTTTTCCGGGATAGGGACGGTATGACCGATCTGCTCAACCCCCTCACCCTCCCCCCCTTTTCATCGCTGACCGCAGAAGCCATCGGGCCGGCGTTGGACAAGGCCCTGGCCGACTACGAAAAAACGGTCGATCACCTGATCGGGTCGGCCCCCATGACGTTCGAAACGCTATGGCTGCCCCTAGAGCGCGCGGAAAATGCGATCGACGCGCTATGGTCGGCCGTGTCGCAGCTCAAGGCAGTGGCAGACAGCCCGACCCTGCGCGCTACCCATGCGGAAGGCGAGGAAAAGCTGGTTTCCGTGATGACGCGGGTACGCCAGAACCGCGCGCTCTACGACCTCTTCATCGCGTTCGAACAGAGCCCCGCCTTCGCCCAATTGTCCGATGCCGATCGCGTCGCGGTCGAGCATGCGATCCGCGATTTCCGCTTGGCCGGTGTCGCGCTGGACGACGATGCGCGGGCGCGCTTCGCCGCAATTTCCATCGAACTGTCGCGCCTGTCGACCGCCTTTTCCAGCGCGGTGCTCGATGCGACCGACGCGTGGCATGAGCATGTGACCGATGCGGCCATTCTCGTCGGCTTGCCCGAAGCGGCGATGGAAATGTTCGCCGCCGCCGCCCGCTCCGCCGGTCACGACACCGGTTGGCTGGTGACGCTCCATGCGCCCAGCGTCAACGCGGTGCTCACCTTCGCCCAGGATCGCCCCTTGCGCGAGCGCGTCTATACCGCGTTCGGGACGCGCGCATCGGATCAGGGGCCGCATTCCGGACGCTTCGACAATAGCGAACGCATCGCCCGCATCCTGGAATTGCGGCGTGAAGCGGCAGGTCTGCTGGGCTTTGCCGATCCGGTCGAATGGTCGCTCGCGACAAAGATGGCGCCTAACGCGGACGAAGTGATGCACTTCCTGCGCGATCTGGCCGCACGCGCCCGCCCCTCCGCCCTGCGGGACCTGGACCTGCTCGCAGACTTCGCCGCATCCCGGCTGGGCATCGACGATCTCTCGCCATGGGACATCGGCTTCGTATCCAACCGCCTGCGCATGGAGCGCTATGCCGTCGATGAGCAGGCTGTGCGCGCCTATTTCCCGGTCGACCAGGTGATGGTGGGATGGCGCTCCCTGCTGGAGCAGTTGTTCGGCATCCAGCTTCGCCTGCGCGACGATGTCGAACTGTGGCATCCCGATGCACGCTATTACGATGTTACGCAGGAGGATGGCGACGTAATCGCCGGTCTCTATCTCGACCTGCACGCGCGCCCCGGCAAGCAGGGCGGCGCATGGATGGCGCAGGCGCGGCCTCGCCTTCGTGACGGCAACGCGCTCAGCCATCCCGTAGCCTACCTCACCTGCAATTTTGCGCCGCACGGCGTCGATACGCCCTCGCTCCTGTCGCACAGCGATGTCGAAACGCTGCTGCATGAAACCGGTCACTGCCTGCACTTGCTGTTCACCGAGGTGAACCGTCCGAGCATTGCCGGGACCAATGGATTCGAATGGGACGCGGTCGAGCTTCCCAGCCAGTTGATGGAAGATTTTGCCTGGGATGCGAGGGTGTTGACCGTCATGTCCCGCCATCATCGGACAGGTGAGGCGTTGCCCGCCGACCTGTTCGAAAAGATGCAGGCCGCGCGCCATTTCCAGTCGGGCATGTTCATCGTGCGACAGGTCGAATTCGCGTTGTTCGATCTGCTGCTGCATCTGGGCACGATGGGGTCCGATCCTGTCGAGGTCATCGACGCCGTACGCGAAGAGGTGGCGGTCATTCATCCACCTGCCTGGCACCGCTTCCCCCATGCGTTCAGCCATATCTTCGCGGGCGGCTATGCGGCGGGCTATTACAGCTATTTATGGGCCGAGGTGCTAGCCGCCGATGGCTTCCGGCGCTTTGTCGATGCCGGGCTTCTCGACCGCGCAACCGGCGATTCGCTTCGCCACGAAGTGCTGGCCAGGGGCGCGACCCGGCCGGCGGCGGAAAGTTTCCGCGCGTTCCGCGGTCGCGATGCGGAGCTGGACGCCATGCTGGCGCGCCGCGGAATGGCAGTCGACCCTAGCGATCCGGCATAGGGCGACGCAAAGCAGGAGGGATATCGGCCGACTTCGATATCCCTCCTGGCAACGGATGAGGGGGCGGCCCCGAACCGGGCCGCCGCCCCCCCCTAGGTCTTTTCGGCTACATCTTGTAGCTGATACGCGCATAGCCGAACTGGCCCGGCACGTCATAGGTGGTGGGATCGTAGTTCGGCCCGGTGCAGCTGAAGCAGGCGGGCGGGTCCTGGTTGAACACATTGTTCACACCGATCGTGAAGCTCGTCCGCCGGTCGAGAAAGGCCGGGGTGAAGGATATCTGCACATCGCCGTAGAAAGTGTTGCCAAGCCGCTTGCCGTCCGCTTCCGTCACGCCGCGAATGTAGCGACCGGTGAAGGATGCGGTCAGGCTTTCCATGGTCCAGTCGATGACCGCATTGCCCTTGAACCTGGGATAGGACTGATCGGGAAAGCCGCGTGTCGTGCCACGGTAGCTGGTGGTGGTGAATCCATCGGCGGACGGAAATGTCTCATCATATTTCAGCAGGAAATTGCCGGTGGCCGACAGGCCTATCGTGCCTGCACCGGTGTTGGGCGATCGATAGTTGAAGGTGACGTCGATCCCGCGCGTCTTGATGCTGCCGATATTCTGAAGCACGCCGTTGATACGCGATATGAGGCCGCTACCGGTCCGGACGACCGACCCGCAGGCAAGCGGATCGCCCAAAAGCGCGCAGCGCGACAGCGTAGCCTGGGGCGCGATGTTGGAAATCGCGTCGTTCACCTCGATATCGTAATAGTTGACCTCCAGGCTGAGCGCGCTGCCGATACCGCTGTCGCGCACCCAGGCCGGGCTGTACACCCCGCCGAACAACCAGGTCTTGGATGTTTCGGGCTTCAGCGCCTGGTTGCCGCCCGTCAGAACGCTGAGCTGGCCGCCGGTCGGCTCGTTATAGCTCCCGCTGGCGGGCACGCCGTTCGCGATGCAGTTTGCCCGCACGGTGGCGTTCGAGTTGAACAAACCACCCGCAGCGCTGGTGCACGGATCGTCGATCGGTGCGTCGGACCGCGACGCTGCGCCGAACAGCTCGCCGATGCTGGGCGCACGGAAGCCTTCGGCATAGGAACCGCGCAACAGCAGGTCCGCTACCGGCTTCCACAAAACCGACCCGGTAAAGGTCGTGCTGCTGCCGCTCGTCGAATAATTGGCGTGACGCACCGCGCCATCGAGGTCGAGCGAGTGGAAGAAAGGCGTATCCTTGAGCACCGGCACGCGTAACTCGGCGTAGATTTCATCCGAATTATAGCTGCCCTTGGCGGGCAGCGACGGGATGTCCGCGCCCAGACCTGCCGCGATGATCGGATCGGGACTGTAGCTGCCGAACTGATAACGATGCTCGTACCCGATGGCGACACCCACCGGACCGGCAGGCAGGTCGAACAGGTCGCCCGACAGGTTCGCGGTATAATCGCGGATTTCCTGGCGCGACTTCGCACGCTCATCGAAGGCGATGAAAGCCAGCATGTCCGGCGTCACCGATCCTGCACCGCCGAAGATGTTGAACGGCACGCAAGGTGCGGTGCAGTTGGCGACCGGACCGAGCGCCTGCGCAAGTTTTGCCGCGTTGATATTGCCCGTGAACAACTGTTTGGCGTCGTTGAAACCGAAAAAGGCGGTTGCGTCCCAATACCATTTATGGCTGCCGATATCGAACGACCCGTCGAAGCCGCCCGACATGGTCATCGTATCGACCTTTTGCGAATAGGTGCGCTGCCCCGCTTCCACCAGGCGGCGGCGCACCGTGGAGTAGGTCGGAGCCTGCCCGTTGCCACCTGCCGACAGCGTATAGCCGAACGGATTATAGGGGTTGGTCGCGTCGATCGAGATGGTGTCGAGCAGATTGCCGTTGCCTGCGTCAGGCCCGACAAACAAGGGCAGGAACGCAGCCTGATTCTGCGAATTGCGACGATTGTAGACCAGCTTTGCGCGGAAGTTGATATTATCGCTTAGTTCCTGCTTGGCGCTGATGAAGCCGCCGTAACGTTCGGAAGGCGTCAGGAAGTAATTATAGGGCGAGAAGTTGAAACGGTCGTCGGTCGTGAAAGCGCGGAAGTCGCTGTTCGGCCCGGTGGGGTTGAGCGGATCGTAACGGCCTCGACCGGACAATGGCGGATTTTTGGGCGTCAGCACCGGGGTTCCGTTACCCAGATCGATGAAGCCGTTGACCGGCGCGCTCGAACAGCCGCCGATGGAATCGGAGCAACTTGTCTGGCCCGGATTGGGAAATTGCGAGATGCGGCGGTCGCGCGTCGACACCGCATCCTGCTTCACGTAACTGACCCCGAACACGATATTGGTCGTCGGCGCCTTTATGCCGTAGCTGAGCTGATAATCCTGGGTGTGGCCATCGCCCTGACGATAGGTACCGAACTGGGCCGACGCCTGAAGCCCTTCCTGGCTTGCCTTGGTGATGATGTTGACAACGCCTGCAAGGGCGTCGGAACCATAGAGCGGTGACTGGCCCGATTGCAGCACCTCGATCCGCTCAATCATGTTCGCAGGAATGGTGTTGAGGTCGACCGTCGCAGGAATGCCGCTCGCCGACGAACCGTTGACGTACCGCATGCCGTCTACCAGTACGAGCGTACGCTTCGATCCCAGATAGCGAAGGTCGATTTCCGCCGATCCTGCGCCCACGCCGCCGCCGTCGGGCGGATTGCCGATATTGCCGCTGTTGTTCGCCTTGCTGTTGAGGCCGCCGCTGGCGCTGGGCAAGCGTTGCAACACATCGGCGACCGCGGAAAGACCGGTGCGGGCAAGCGCCTGCTGATCGACGGTGATGACGGGCGAATCCTGCTCCAGTGGGTTCTGGCGAATACGCGAACCTGTCACGATGATCGCCGCGCCGTCGTCGCTCTGCGGCGCGGATTGAGCAAAGGCCGGCAGCGTCGAGGCAACAGCCACAAGCATGACGCTGCACTGCAAAGCAGTTTTAATTCGCATGATACACCCCTTTATCGGTCGAACCGTGAGTGTAATGTTTCTTTCACGCACCCATCTGGCAATCGACGATGTCACCAGCGCCGAAGATTTTGCCATTATGTTGCCTGAAGGCAACATTCGTTGCCGACGCAGCGCTTCTTTGCAACTATCCGCCCGTCCGTTTGGGGACAGAGGATATCGGGTTACGGATCATGCTGCAGTGCGGCGGCCGGACGATCGCTCGATCCGGACTTTACGAAGCAGACGTTCACGCATGCTCCCACCGACGTCTCGGCGATCATCACCCGCGCGCCCATTCTGGAGGCAGCGGACTGGACGATCGCAAGCCCAAGGCCGGTGCCGTCGGGTCCGCACTTGCCGGGCAAGCGAAAGAAACGCTCGAATATCCGCTCGTGATATTCTTTCGGAATCCCTGGACCGTCGTCGCTGACCGACAGCAGCACTCCCTCATGCCTCTGCGACAGCGCCACCGTGACGGTGCCGCCTGGACGGTTATAACGAATGCCATTGTCGATGAGGTTGGCGATGATTTCGAACACCAGCGTTCGATGCGCCTGCACCAGATAGGCCTGCCGATCCGGCGCTGCCAGATCGATCTCAACGCCGGCTTGAATAGCTTGGTTGATGAGGCGTCCGATGACTGCCTTGCTGACCTCCCTAAGGTCGACCTGCTCCAAAGGCGGTGCCGTTCCTGCTTCTTCGGCCCGGGCCAGGGCCAGCAACTGTGTCACAAGCCGCTCAAGTCGTTGCACGGCCTCTGCGATTTCGTCCATCGCGGCCGCAGACCCGCGGCGCGCCAGTTCGATCTGCACCTTGAGCACGGACAGCGGCGTGCGCATCTGGTGAGAGGCATCGGCCGTAAAACGGCGGACGCCGCCCGTTGCCCGGTCCAATTGCGCGAGCAGGCCATCGAATGCGCTCGCAAGCGGCTGAATCTCATAGGGGAGCGGCCCGGTATCGAGCGGCGAGAAATCCGGCCTGACCGTCGCGTCGCGCGCCTCGACCGATCCTCGCAGTCGCGCCAGCGGCCGCAAGCTCCATCCCAATGCGGGCCGCAGCAGAAGCACCGCCACCCCGACCAGCGCCACCTCTCCGACCAGCAATGCCACCGTCAAATGCCAGGCCAGCGTTCGCCGGTTTTCAAGCGTCTCCGCCACCTGTATGACCACCGGCTGAGCGACACGCGGCAACATCCGCTTCACTTCGGCTATGCGGATGCCCTGGTCACGATAGGTCGAAAAGCGATAGCGGGGCTGATCGACCGTCATCGTCGCGGGATCGGGCGCGGGCAGGTCGGCATAGCCGGTCAACAATGTTGGCCCGACAGCGATGCGGTAGTAGACGTTGTCGCGCTCGCTATTTTCCAGCATGCCAAATGCCGCAGGCGGCAGATCGAGCGTGACTTCGCCCCGTTCGACCTGCACCGTTTCCGCGATTGCACCCAGCGCGCCACCCAGCACGCGGTCGTTGGTCCGGCGCACGACGTCTGCGATCAGCGTGGCGCCGCCTATGCCGATAATGGCCGCCGCGCCGAGCAACGGCCCCAGCATGGCCGCCAACAGCCGGGTACGCAGCGCGATGGCACCCCTGCTACCCGGCATCGAGCATATAGCCCACGCCGCGCACTGTGCGGATGCCGGGACCGTCGGGGGCCAGTTTGCCGCGCAATCGCGTCACATGCACTTCGATGGCGTTGCCGCCGACCGGCTCGTCGAAGCCGAACACCTCGCCGATGAGCAATTCGCGTGGCACAACCTGTCCGGCTCTGGTCGCGAGGGCTTCCAGAACGGCAAGCTCCCGCCGACGCAGATCGAGAGGACGGCCCGCCACCTCCGCTGCACCGGATGAGCGGTGGATGGTCAGTGTTCCGACGCTCAATTCCGGCGTCGGATCGCCCCCGCGTCGCCGCCCGAGCGCCCGGACCCGTGCTTCGAGTTCTTCCGGGTCGAAGGGCTTTCGCAGATAATCGTCCGCCCCCAGGTCAAGGCCGCGCACGCGGTCGTCCAGCGCGTCGCGCGCGGTGAGCATGAGCACCGCCACCTTGTCGCCCCGCCGCCGCAACTCCGCCAGCACCGCAAAACCGTCGATATCGGGCAGGCCCACGTCCAGGATCACAAGCGCATAGGGCTCGCTGCCGACGACCGCCAATGCGTCCTCGCCGCTGGCGACATGGTCCACCGCGTGCCCCCCTGCCCTCAGCAAGGCGGAAATGCTGCGCGCCAATGCAGCGTCATCCTCGATCATCAAAATCCGAATGGGGCACCCGATGCTGAAAGGTTGATGACAGCTTGGCTTCGTACCCGACCATCACATTTTATCCGGCGACAGAAACGGAAAAGCGAGGAGCAGGCGTTTGAAACGGGTTATTCGGATAGTGGCGGTCTTGGCAAGTCTGGCTGTGCCGGCCACCGCAGCAATTGCGGACCGACCGGCGGGCTATCCGCGATCCTACGAACAATTGATCGCCGACGCCCGCACGGAGCGGCAAGTCGTCGTCTATGCGAACGCCGACACTGCCGAAATGGCGCCGCTGATCCTGGCCTTTCAGCGTCGCTATCCCGGCGTCATCGTCCGTTATACGGATTTGGGTTCGAACGAGATGTTCCGCCGCTTCGTCACGGAAGCGCGAACGCACAAGCCGTCCGCCGATCTCGTCTGGTCCTCGGCGATGGACCAACAGGTCAAATTGATCAACGACGGCTTTGCACAAGCCTATGCCAGCCCGGAAAAGCCCGCGCTGCCGCCTTCCGCCGTATGGAAGAATATGGGATTCGGCGTCACGGCAGAGCCGATCGCCTATGTCTACAACAAGAAGGCGATCCCCAACCCGCCGCGCAGCCACGCCGCGCTGGAGGCAATGCTGCGCAAGGATCGCCGGACCCTTATGGGCAAGGTCGCGACCTTCGACCCGGCCCGGTCGAACACGGGCTATCTCTATCTGACGCAGGATTACGCGATAACGGCTGACACACGATCGCTGGTGCAGGCGATGGCTGCAACCCGCCCCGCCCTGTCGATCACCACGGAACCGATGCTGCGCGGCGTGGCCGAAGGTCGGCTCTCCATCGCCTATAATGTCATCGGCTCCTACGCCCTGGAAAGGGCCCGCCGCGACCCGCGCATCGGCGTCGTTTTCCCGCAGGATTACACGATCATCATGTCGCGCATCGCCTTCATCGCGCGCGAAGCCCGGCATCCCGCCGCCGCCAAGCTGTTTCTCGACTTCCTGCTGTCACGCCAAGGCCAGTCGCTGCTTGCCCAGCATAGCCTCTGGCCGGTCCGCACCGACATTCGCGGTCGCCGCCTCCCTGCGGCGCAAGCGCGCCCGGTGCGGGTCGGTCCGCAACTTCTCGCCAATCTCGATCGCCTGAAACGACAGCGCTTCCTGCGTGAGTGGAACGCGATCCTCGCCACCGGAGCCAAGTGACCATGAATATCCCGTTTTTGCGCGCGGGGTGCGCCGCGCTGGCGCTGATCGCCGCCACGCCCGCGCTGGCGCAAGCGCCGACCGCAGAAGAACTGGCTGCGCTCGTGAAGGCGCAGGCGGCCGAAATCGCATCGTTGAAAGCGCGCCTCGACAAGCTGGAAGCGCAAGGCGTGGCGCAGCAATCCGCTGCCCCCGCCCCGGACGCCGCACCGGATCTTCAACCCGCGCCCCAACTAGCCCAGAAGCAAGCCGCCCCGACACTGGTCATCGCGCCGTTCGCGCCGCAGATCGTGCCCCCCGGCCCCGCAGACCTCGACGTTGCGCAGGCGCGCGCCGTTGCCGCCAATCCGGCTGGCGTCACGACCGAATGGGGCGCGGGCCTCCCGGTCTTCCGCTCCGCCGACGGCGTTTTTACCTACAAGCCGCGCGGTCGTATCCTGGTCGATGTCAGTTCGACCTTCGGTTCGCGCTTCGACGATCGCAACACCACCACCACCGGGATGCGCGCGTTGCGGCTCGGCCTGGAGGGCGGGGTCGGCCCTCACTTCTTCTACCAGTTCGAGAGCGATTTTTCGGAAAACGAGGTCGATATCGTCACGGCATTCCTCGGATGGCGCAATCGATTGAGCAGCAAGGTCGATTATGACGTGCGTGCAGGCCATCTGTTCAACGACCGCGCATTCGAAGGGAGCACCGGGTCCGATTCCACCCCCTTCCTGGAACGCAGCACTGTTTCGACGGCGATTATCCCTCAGCGCGGGTTCTACGGCATCGGCATCATGGCGCGTTTGTTCGGCCCCAACTGGCATGCGTCGGCCAGCGTGACGGGTGACCGGATCGACGGACAACAGGCAACCAACGACAGCCGTACAGTCAGCGCGCGTGCGCATTGGAACCCGATCAAGACCGACCGCGCGCTCCTTCACCTTGGCGCGTGGGGCTTTGACGAAGCGCTGTCCGACGCCGCGACCACGCTGACGCGCAGCACGGTCATTGGCGGGCGCTTCAACGGCACGGTGAGAGTGGCGACCGGCGAATTGCTGGGCGGGCGTTCGACCACCGGCTATGGCATCGAGCTTGGCGGATATACCGGCAGCCTCTGGATCATGGGGGAAGCGGGCCGCCGCATCGCGCGCCTGACCGGCGACCGCCCGAATTTCACCAGCAAGGCGTGGAGCCTGTCTACCGGGTTTTTCCTGACAGGCGAACTTCCGCCTTATAATCCGCGCCTCGGCAGCTTCGGCCAGCCCAATGTGCTGCGCCCGACCTTCGACGGGGGCCCGGGCGCGATCGAGTTGACCGCCCGCTATGAAAATCTCGACTATACCGATCTGGTGTTGGGCGGTGACGGGTGGGCCGCAACGCTCGGCGTGAACTGGTATCTCAACAGCTTCACCCGCCTTCAGCTGAACGCGATCCATTGGCGTACGGACAATCGGGCCGGCAGCTTTACGGGCAGCGACGACGGCCAGACCGTGAGCGCACGCGTCGGCGTGACCTTCTGATCCCTTTCCCTTTCCCGCACCCTTCGAGGACGCAGCGATGAACCTTGCCCTGCTTGGCTTCCTGATGGTCGCCACCTTCATGACGCTGATCATGACCAAGAAAATGACGCCGCTGGTCGCGTTGATCGTCATTCCTTCGCTATTCGGCCTGCTGGCCGGACAATCCGCCGGTCTTGGCGACATGATGATCGAGGGCATCAAGAATCTGGCACCCACCGGCGTCATGCTGCTGTTTGCCATCCTGTTCTTTTCCACCATGACCGACACCGGGCTATTCGATCCGCTCGTCGGACGGCTGGTCAACCTGGTGCATGGCGATCCCCTGCTGATCCTGCTGGGCAGCGTCGTGCTGTGCGCTCTCGTCAGCCTCGATGGTGACGGGTCGACCACCTACATCATCACGATCGCCGCGCTGCTGCCGCTCTACAAGCGGTTCGAGATGAAGCGCATCTATCTCGTCTGCCTGTTGATGGTGACGAGCGGGATCATGAACCTGACACCCTGGGGCGGGCCGACCGCGCGCGCCGCCAGCGCGCTGAAACTCGACCCCGCCACTCTGTTCCTGCCGCTGATCCCGGGCATGATCGCGGGTCTCGCCTTCCTGCTCGGCCTTGCCTTCTGGTTCGGGATCAAGGAGCGCCGCCGCCTGGGCCACGTCCAAATGCGCCAGCGAGAACCCATCGATATCGCCGACCTTGGCGTGTCGCAATATCCCGAAGCCCGTCGGCCGCATCTACGCTGGGTCAATGCCGTGCTGGTCGTCACGCTGCTCAGCCTGTTGGTATGGGGCATCCTCCCGCTATCCGTGCTCATGATGATCGCCTTTGCCATTGCGATGATCGTCAACTATCCGCATGTCGCCGAACAGAAGGAGCGGATCGCCGCCCATGCCGGCAACGTCCTGTCTGTCGTGTCGCTGATCTTTGCCGCCGGCATCTTTACCGGCATCCTTGGCGGCACCGGCATGGTCGAGGCGATGAGCAAGGAAGTGGTCGGCGTCATTCCACCGGCGCTTGGCCCCTATATGGCCCCGATCACCGCCTTGCTGTCCATGCCCTTCACTTTCTTCATTTCCAACGACGCCTTCTATTTCGGCATGTTGCCGATCCTCGCGGAGGCGGGCGCGCATTACGGTGTGGAGCCGATGGCAATCGCCCGCGCGTCGCTGATGGGGCAACCGGTGCACCTGCTCAGCCCGCTGGTGCCCTCCACCTATCTGCTGGTCAGCCTGGCGGGCGTCGATCTTGCCGATCACCAGCGCTTTACGTTGCTACCCGCCGCCGCGGTGTGCATCGTCATGACGCTCGTCGGCATCGTTGCACTGGCGTTTCCGCTTGTAGCCTGAGTTTTCCGTATCGAACCGCGATCCGCCTGTCCCGATCGGGTCGCGGTTCGATACCCTGCTGCGAGCGCTCCGCTGGCTCCCGCCAGCGCACCGCCCCGGCGACACCTAGAGAAGGGTCACGAGACCCGTCGCGGGATCGATGGCACCTTCGTAGATCATCTTGCCCGCGACATAGAGGATCACCAGCAAACCGACATAGGCGATTGCCCGATAGCGCTCGATGACGCGGGCCAGCAGGTTTGCCGCGACGCCCATCAATGCGACCGAGAGGACGAGGCCAACGACCAATATGCCGGGATGCTCTCGCGCGGCACCCGCGACGGCGAGCACATTGTCGAGACTCATCGACACGTCAGCGACAGCGACAGCCCAGGCCGCTTGCGCGAACCCTTTGGGCGCGGCCGTGCCGGCGATATTCTCGCCATCCTCAGCTTCGCCGCCGGATCGCAGTTCGCGCCACATCTTCCACGCAACCCATATCAGCAGCAGCCCGCCTGCGAACACGAGGCCGACCAATTGCATCAGTTGCGTCACCATCAGCGCAAAGGCGATGCGCAACATCAGCGCCGCGATCACGCCGATCGCGATCACCTTACGCCTCGACGCGGGCGGCAAGCCCGCAGCCAGTGCGCCGACCACGATGGCGTTGTCCGCCGCCAGCATTATGTCAATCAGCACGACCTGTCCGAATGCCGCAAGCGCGGAAGCCGAACCGAAGTCAGTGAAATCGGAGGCGATGTGTGTCCAGATATCGTTCATAGAACCTCCAAGCCAGTATGTCCGCCGGTGGCTATGCGATCTACCTGTCACTCACCTTTCATCGGCGCAGGGGCGGTCAAAGCACGCTTTTCGTCGCATCTGGGCCTGAGCCGAACGCCGCCTCCGTCTTCGGATTGCTGCTAGTGGGCGCCGGATTTGGAGGCTTGATCCGAAAGCACAATGCGTAGAGCGCGGGTAAAAACAACAGGGTCAGGATCGTGCCGCCCAGGGTGCCGCCGATCAGCGTGACCGCCATCGATCCCCAGAACACCGACTTGATCAGCGGCACGAAGGCGAGCACCGCGGCCAGCGCAGTCAGGATCACCGGTCGCGAGC
Organism: Sphingobium sp.; assembly: GCF_003248505.1. Classification (GTDB taxonomy): domain Bacteria; phylum Pseudomonadota; class Alphaproteobacteria; order Sphingomonadales; family Sphingomonadaceae; genus Sphingobium. The sequence goes on along the minus strand of NZ_QFOA01000043.1, from coordinate 4,887 downwards.
GCTGCACGGTCGCCTCCACCACCGCGTCATAGGGCGTCATCCCCAGCTTCTCGTTATCGTGAATCTGGCCGATCAGAATGAGCGTGTTGCGCATCAGGATGCCCGCCAGCGCGATCAACCCGAGGATGGCGTTGAAGCCGAAGGGCTGGCCGGTCACGATCAACGTGGGCACCACCCCAATCAGGCCGAGCGGCGCGGTCGCCAGCACGATGCCCATCGCCGACAGGCTGCGCACCTGTAGAATGATCACGATCATCATCAGGAAGATCATGATCGGGAAGATCGGGGCCAACGCGCTGTTCGCCTTGGCCGCTTCCTCGATCGAGCCCGCCGTTTCGATGCGATATCCGCTCGGCAGGCTCTCAACGATTGGCTGGAGTTTGGCGAGCACCGCTGTCGACACGTCGGGCGGCTGCAACCCATTGGCGATGTCGCCACGCACGGTGATGGTCGGCAAGCGGTCGCGGCGCTGAAGGATGGGATCTTCCATCCGCACCTCGACCTTGCCGATCTGGCTGACAGGTACGCGCTGGCCGTTCGCGCCCATCAGCTGGTAATCGCCGATCCGGGCGGGATCGAGCCGGTCGGTGCCGGCCGAGCGGGCCACGACCTCGACAGAGCGGATATCTTCGCGCACCTGGCTGACCGGCGCCCCGCTCAACAGGAACTGGAGCTGGTCGGCGACGTCGCTGGAGGTGAGGCCGAAGGCGCGGAGCCGCTCCTGGTCGAGGACGAAGTGGAGCGCCGGCGCACGGTCGCCCCAGTCGCTGTTGACCGTGCGGAGCATCGGATCGGCCTGCATCACGCCCTGCACACGCTCGGCTATGCTGCGTATAATCGCGAGGTCGGGACCGGTGACCCGGAAGGCGACGGGAAAGGGCGAAGGCGGACCGAACACCAACTGGGTGGCGCGGACGCGCGCCGCCGGGGCCAGCCCATCGGCAACGGCCTGCCGCAGCTTCAATTTCAGCCGGTCGCGCGCCGCCTCGTCGGGCGTGCGCACGACGACCTTGGCGAAGGACGGATCGGGTAGTTCGGGCGAAAGCGCCATGAAGAAGCGCGGCGCGCCTTGGCCGATATAGGATGTGACGATCTTCGCCTCCGGCTGCTGCTGGAGCCATGCCTCCACCTGCTCGGTCGCTGCGCTGGTCCGGGCGAGCGCGGTGCCCTTTGGCATCTGCACTTCGACGAGCAGTTCGGGGCGATCCGATGTGGGAAAGAACTGCTTCTTGACCAGCGCCATGCCCGCCCCGGCTACGAAGAACGCGCCGAGCGTGATCAGCGCGACATATTTCTTGCGCAACACCGCCCAGGCGATGACGCTGCGAACCCGCTGATAGCGTGGCGTCTGGTAGATGGCGTGATGGCCACCGTCGACCGGCTCGATATGGGGCAGCATTTTCACGCCCATATATGGGGTAAAGATCACCGCGACGAACCACGACGCTATCAGCGCGAAGCCGACCACCCAGAAAATGTTGCCGGCATATTCGCCCGCGGTCGATTGCGCGAAGCCGACCGGCATCAGCCCGATCACCGTGACCAGCGTGCCCGCCAGCATCGGCGCGGCGGTATGGCTCCATGCATAGGCGGAGGCGCGGATACGGTCGTACCCCTCCTCCATCTTAACCACCATCATCTCGATCGCGATGATCGCATCGTCGACCAGCAGGCCGAGCGCGAGGATCAGCGCACCCAGGGTGATCCGGTCGAGCATCCGGCCCGTCGCCCACATCACGACGAGCGCAATCGCAAGCGTCAGCGGCACGGCGGCGGCAACGACGAGGCCCACGCGCCAGCCCAGGCTGATCAGGCTGACGATCATCACGATGGCCAGTGCTTCGAGAAAGGTGTGCATGAACTGGTCGACGGCGTCGCTGATGTTCACCGACTGGTCGGTCACAGGCGTCAAGGTCATGCCGAGCGGCAGTTCCTTCTGCACCTTGACCACTTCGGCATTCAGTGCCTTGCCCAGTTCCAGACCGTTCCAGCCATCGCGCATCACGACCCCGAGCAGCAGCGCGGGCTCCCCGCCGTTGCGGACCAGGAAAGTGGCAGGGTCTTCATAGCCGCGCTCGACCGTGGCGATGTCCGACAGACGCAGGCTGTTACCGTCGGCCGCGATCGGCATCTCGCGAATCTTCGACAGGTCGTCGAAAGCGCCGTCGAGGCGGATCGCGACCTGCTGGCCGTTGGTTTCAATAGAGCCTGCGGGCGTAACGAGGTTCTGCTTCGCCAAGGCTTCGAAAATATCGCGCGCGGACACGCCGAGCGTCGCCAGGCGCTGCTCGGAAAATTCGACATAGATGCGCTGCGGTCGTTCGCCCACGATGTTGATCTTGTTGACGCCGGGGACGTGCAACAATCGCTGACGCAGCGTTTCCGCCTCGCGAACGAGGTTCCGCTGGGGTTCGCCCTTTGCCTTGAGCGCGTACAGCGCAAAGGTCACGTCACCATATTCGTCGTTTACGAATGGGCCGACGACGCCGCGCGGCAGCTTCGCCATCTCGTCGCCCATCTTCTTGCGGGCTTGGTAAAATTGGTCGGGAACGTCAGCCGGAGGCGTATTGTCGCGCAGCGTCAGCGTGGTGAAGGCAAGGCCGGGGCGAGTGAAGGTTTCGCTGCGATCATAATAGCGCAGTTCCTGCAGCCGCTTTTCCAGCGGCTCGGCAACCTGATCCTGCATTTCTTCCGCGGTGGCGCCGGGCCAAGCGGTCACCACGGTCATAACCTTGATGGTGAAGCCGGGATCTTCGGCGCGACCGAGCTTGAGAAATGCAACGGTGCCCGCCGCGATGATCGCGATCAGGAAGAACAAGGTTACTGAGCGCTCGCGCACGGCGAGCGCGGAGAGATTGAAGCCGCGCTCGCCGGGTTCGCTGCCGCTCACTTGGCAGACCGTTCGATGCGGACGGGCTGCCCCTCGTGCAACATATGCGCTCCCATCGCGATAACCCGTTCAGAAGGCCGGAATACGGCAGCGACCCGAGCGGTTTCCTCGCCAAGCCCGACGATGCGCACCGGCCTCCAGGTGACGGTTGGCTGGTTGCCAGGGCGAACGACCCACACCCCAGCGCCGTGACCGGTATCGCGGATCGCGCCGAGCGGCACTTCGACGGCGGCACTTTCGCCGCCGGTGGCGAGGGTGATCGTGACGGTGGCACCAAGCGGGGCGCGCGCCGCGCTGCCGCCCAGGACATAGCGGGCCTCGAAGGTGCGCGACGCCGGATTTGCCGCGTCCGATAATTGCCGCAGCGTCGCCGCACCGCTTCCGCCGTCATAGGTGCGGGCCGTGGCGGTCGAACCGATCGCCGGTCGCAGATTCTCCGGCAACTGTACCGATGCCTCGCGAGGGCCGGAACGAGCGACGCGAACCACGGCCTGCCCGGCGGAGACCACCTGTCCCGGCTCTGCCAGCGTTTCCACGACCGTGCCGTCGGCGTCGGCCAACAATACGCCGTAGGAGGCGCTATTGCGGGCGATGCCCGCCTGCGCCTGTGCCGCGCTGAGTTGAGCGGCGGCGGCATCGGCGGCGGCCTTCGCCTTGTCATAGGTGGAGGCGGAAATCGCGCCCGCTGCGACCAGGTCGCGCAGCCGGCGTTCGTCGGCGGCGGTCTGTCGGGTGGCGGCGCGTGCTGCATCGACGTTTCTGCCCGCAGCCTGAGTGGCGAGCGCGAGATCGGCGATGTCGAGGCGCATGAGCGGCTGCCCACGGCGAACGACGTCGCCTGCATTCACCAAACGCTCGGTAATCTTGCCAGCGACGCGGAAGCCGATGTCGCTCTGCATCCGTGCGGCGACGACCCCGGTGAATTCTCGACCGCTAGCCTGGGCTTGGTACGGGGACATGGTCCTCACCAGCGGCGGATCGGTACGCGGATCGGGGTCGGCATGCGAGCATGCCGCCAGTCCAAGCAAAAGCGATAAGGAGACTGCCCCGTTGCGGACGAGAAAATGATCCGACACCTACGAATCCTCCAAAGGTTGGAGCGTAGATGTTTTCATGTGACCATTTTGTCAATAGGTCATAGAGGGCTCAGGGTGCCAAGCTTCGCAAGATGAGGCCCGTAAGTTCGGTCTGGGCATCGGGAAGCAGATCCAGATTGCGTTCGAGGTGGAGCGGGTCGACAAACGGCGTCATCGCGTAGAAGATGGCGCGGCATGCTTCATCGAGCGGAGTCTTCCGTTCGAACTCCCCCTTTTCCCTGCCATCCCAAACGATATCGGAAATCATGCCGCGAAGCGCGTCCGCATATGCCCTGGCCGATACCCAATGCTCCGCAGCCGCAGAGGCCGCGATCTCGTATATTTTCCTGTCATCGAAGAATAGCTCAACACCCATATTCGTTATGACTTTGAAAAATCTACGAAACTTCTCTGGCGCGCTCTCTCCTTCGTCGACAGCGGCCTTGGCGGCGTCGAGAATTCTTTCGAGTCTGGCACTGCAGATCGCTTCTCCAATCGCCTGCTTCGATTCGAAAAAGCGATAGATGTAAGCCTTGGAAAAACCAATCTCACGCGCGAGGTCGGCGACCGTCGTCTTACCGTAGCCATAGCGTGCGAAGCAATCGTTCGCCGCTTCGATGATCTGGTCGCGCACGGCATGCTCTGTCGGGCCGCGACCGACGCTGGTTGCTAATGTCTCGGTCATGGGCTCAACATACGCAAGCTTGCTTGGATTGACAAATTGTGACCAATCAATACATCGGTCACCTGAAGTTTCTGCCCTCGGGGGATTCCATGCGCAGTCTGCGATCAATCTTTCTCGTATCGACCGCAGCCCTTTTATTAAGCGGTTGCGCGGTTGGGCCTCGCTACGTGGCTCCCAAAATGACGGCACCGGCGGAATTTTCCTATGGGCCGGCCATAACGGCGCGCGGCTCCGGC
>NZ_QFOA01000144.1 GCF_003248505.1 Sphingobium sp. | reverse complement strand
GCACATCCGGTTTTGCCCCCAAACCCACGCCTAGCAAAATCAAATACTTACCAGCTCGCGTTCCCTGCGTGTTCCGCCGGCACTGTTCAACTTGGGCCTGAGATTGTGGGCGAGCGCTGTCAGGCTGACCTTTGCGTGGACGCTATCGAGCCCCCCGGCATGAGGAAGGCGCCTTTGTTCATCCACTGCTTGATCGTGCCGAATGATTGTTCGACAGTCTTTATGGCAGCGGTTCATGATTTGGGAACAAGCGACGAGCCGTTCCATCATGGGCTCGAGTACGGCTTCACCCTCCCCGCTATCAATGGTTCGCCGTACGCCTGACGCGCATTGGGGCCAAAGTCGACGGCATCCGATACTATGCCGATGAAGTGTCGCGACCAGACAGCTACGATCTAGGCGCTGGTCGCAGGGACAGTTGTAGCAATCCTCCTTGGCGTCATAGCGAAACTTACTTCTCGCTAAATAGTCCCTTCCTTAAGCGAGAAAGGCGCGCTGGATTGGCATGACAGCGGCGCCGAGCGCGACGGCATCACCGACAATATCCGACCTCACGACCCGCGGAACGGGTGGCGCCAGATCGCGCCGATTTGGTGCGCGCGGAATTGCGATCCGATCGATCAGCCGGTCTACGATCATGGCCGGCAGCCGCCCGCCGATCACGATTGCGGTCGGGTCTATCGTGTAACTAAGCATAGCGCAAAGCGTGGAAAAGGCGGGGGCGGCCTCGTCCAGCCAGCGATCAACGCCCGCCGTGACAGCGGTGGTCGCCGGCAGCATCTCCTCAACCGTGGTAAAGGTGCCGCCGGCATCGTTGACGAGGTCTAGCAATCGATGCAGACTGGGATAGCCCATCCGGCCGATAGTCCAGATGCCGCCGAACTCTCCGGCATTGCCCCGCGCGCCGCGGAACAGGCGTCGGTCGCTGATGATCCCGCCCCCGAAGCCGGTGGTCAGGTGAAGATAAGCGAAGTCGTCGATCGTCCGCCCGATGCCGAACAGGCTCTCGCCGACCGCCCCGGCTGCGCCATCGTTCTCGATGATGACCGGCAGCCCCAGCGCTTCTTTCAGAACCGCGACCGGCTCGCAGCCGGTCCAGTCATCGAGCGTGGGGGGACCAGCGATCTGCCCACCCTCCCCTGTGAAGAAGGCGGAGATGCCGACGCCCAATCCCAGTACACGCGCGGGATCGACATCGGCTTGCGTAAACAACTCGTCGCGGAACTGCGTCAGTGCCGCGATCACCGCCGCGCGTGACGGTTCTGGCAGTGCGGTACGTCGGCTGGCGACCAAGCCGCCCGCGCAGTCGAGCAGCGAAAGCGACACAGCATCGCTCAGCACCGCCGCGCCCAGCGAGAAGGCGAAATCGGGCACGATCCGGGCGGTCGCGCTGGGATGGCCAGGGCGATCGACTTTGCGTGCGTCGAGGCGGATCAGTCCGGCAGCGACGAACCCCTGCAAGAGACGTGCGACCGTCGGCTGCGCCAACCCGAGTTGACGGGTCAGCGCGGCTTGGCTGATCCCGCCGGTTTTGAAAACCAAGTCGAGCAGTTGCCGGCCGCCGGCGCTCACGGGAACATTGAGGTGATTGAGTGGGGAAATGCGCATCGGGCGACCCTATCGATCGGGATTGTAATATTCTAGTCATGCATAATGCATACTATGCATATAACATTCTATAGGGGGAACCGATCATGGTCATCCGTCATATGTTGCTTGCTGCCTTGATGTTGGGCGGCACGCCTGCCGCTTATGCACGGGATGCCGGACCGAAAGCCTCTGGCACCGCTCGCGCCGCCCCCACAGACGACGCCAGCGCGGATATTGTCGTCACAGGTACCCCTCCCCGCCATCCTCCGATCCAGACAGTCAGTATCGATATCCGGAGCCGGCCAGCATCCGGCGACGGGCTGGGTCGCGCATTTCCGGCGCCATCGTTACTCCGGGGCGTCAAGCACGGCCATCGCTGCAGCCGCCAGCGCCTGGGCGCCATTCGCTGGCATCGCACCGCCACGCATGGCCTGATGGAACATGACTGTGCCGACGATCACGCTAAGTGCGAGCTGCAACTTGTCACGCGATGCATGCGGCCGCAGCCGGCTGAGCAAGTCGAGTACGCGTCGCTCGTCCCCGCCCGTCGCCGCTCGGGTCGCGTCCGCCAGTTCGGGCGTGCGGGAGGCACTTTCGGTGATTGTTACCACCGCACGGCCGCGCGCCCCGGTCATGAAGGCTTGTGCGTTGCGCACGTGCGTTAGCAGTTCGGTTGCAGGATCCCCGCTAACTGCCATCTCCCGTTCCATTCTGCGCGAAGTCTCGTAGAGCGCGTTAGCTACCAGTGCGCTTTTGGCCGAGAAACGCCGGTAAAGCGTAGTGCGGCTGATCCCCGCCGCCTCGGCGACCGCCTCGAACGTCAGACCGTCATAGCCGACCTGCGCCAGCAGGTCCCACGTGGCCTCCCGGATTGCCTCGTCCTTCTCCGCCTCGCGCGGCCGTCCCCGGCCACGCATTATAACATTCTCCGCCATCCTCATCCCTTCGCAAATTTGTCATTTAATAACGGTACAGCAGCGTTCACAAATTTGCACAACCTGACGGGGGCGTTGTGAATCGTCGGAAATACCTAGTGTGCAGCGTGGCTCTACTGGCCGCAATGCCTGTTCGTGCCATGGCGGGGGAAGCCCCCGTCGATTCAATCCAAGCATCCGCCGACGACATCGTCGTCACCGCGCGCAAGACGCGCGAGCGGATGATGGATGTACCGCTCGCGATCACGGCGGTCGGCGGGGCGGACCTACGCCGCAACGACCACATCCGGCTCGAAGACCTCAATCAACTCGTGCCCAGCGCCAACGTGGTCGTCACCAACGGCCACCAGGCGAGCATCTCGATTCGTGGCCTCGGCAACAACCCCGGCAGCGACGGGCTGGAGAACAGCGCCAGTCTGTTCCTCGACGGTGTGTATCTGGGTCGCCCAGGAATGGCCGCGACCGACCTGATCGACGTCCAGCAGATCGAGGTGCTGCTGGACCAACTTCTCAAAGCCCAATGGCTGCTCGCTGATCGTGGCTATGATGCCGACTGGTTCCGCGATGCTTTGCAGGAAAAGGGCATCACCCCCTGTATCCCCGGTCGCAAATCCCGCAACAAGCCCGTCAAACACGACAAGCGCCGCTACAAACGGCGCAACCGCATCGAGATCATGTTCGGCCGCCTCAAGGACTGGCGACGGGTCGCAACGCGCTACGACCGGTGCCCCCACGCCTTCTTCTCGGCCATCGCTCTCGCTGCCACCGTCATCTTCTGGCT
>NZ_QFOA01000042.1 GCF_003248505.1 Sphingobium sp. | reverse complement strand
GATGCCGTCTTTGAGGCGTGTCCTTCGGTTCCCGATTCCCAGAGGTAGCAACCGGAAGGAGAAAGACCATGGCGGCACCTGTCGTCAGCATGCACCAATTGATCGAGGCTGGCGCCCACTTCGGCCACCAGACCCACCGCTGGAACCCGCGCATGAAGCCGTATATCTTCGGCGAGCGCAATGGCATCCATATCCTTGACCTGTCGCAGACCGTGCCGCTCTTCGGTCGCGCGCTCGACTTCGTGTCGGGTACCGTCGCCGCCGGCGGCAAGGTGCTGTTCGTGGGCACCAAGCGTCAGGCGCAGGACCCCATCGCCGAAGCCGCCCGCAAGTCGGGCCAGCACTTCGTCAACCATCGCTGGCTGGGCGGCATGCTCACCAACTGGAAGACCATTTCGGGCTCGATCAAGCGCCTGAAGACCCTTGAGGAAAAGCTGTCGGGCGACACCCACGGCTTCACCAAGAAGGAAGTGCTTCAGATGACGCGCGAGCGCGAGAAGCTGGAACTGTCCCTGGGCGGCATCCGCGACATGAACGGCATCCCCGATGTCATGTTCGTGATCGACGCCAACAAGGAAGAACTGGCGATCAAGGAAGCCAACACGCTCGGCATCCCGGTCGTCGCCATTCTCGATTCGAACGTGTCGCCCGACGGTATCGCTTTCCCGGTCCCGGCGAACGATGACGCCAGCCGTGCGATCCGCCTCTATTGCGAAGCCATCGCCGCCGCAGCCACCAAGGGCAATCGCGGTGCGCAGCAGGCTTCCGGTGTCGATCTGGGCGCGCTGGACGAGCCCGAAGCCGAAGCGGTCGCCGCCGAAGCCTGATCGGGCGTCGCGCAACTGCAAGATTGGCAGGGTAGGGCGCGCTCTTCGGAGACGCGCCCTACCGCATATTTGAACACATCAACTTAGGAGCCGAAACATGGCCGAGATTACCGCTGCCGCCGTCAAGGAACTGCGCGACCGTTCGGGCGCGGGCATGATGGATTGCAAGAAGGCGCTTACCGAAGCCAATGGCGACATCGAAGCCGCGACCGACTGGCTGCGCGCCAAGGGCCTGGCCGCTGCGCAGAAGAAGTCGAGCCGCACCGCCGCCGAAGGTCTGGTGGGCGTCGCCGTCGCGGGCACCAAGGGTGTTGCCGTCGAAGTGAACAGCGAAACCGACTTCGTCGCCAAGAACGACCAGTTCCAGGACTTCGTGCGCACCGTGGCGCAGATCGCGCTCGAAACCGGCGCGGCCGATGCCGATGCGCTTTCGAACGCTGGCTACCCCGCTGGCGGCACCGTCAATGAAAAGCTGGTGTCGAACATCGCGACCATCGGCGAAAACCAGACGATCCGCCGCGTCGGCCATGTCGAAGTCAGCCAGGGCGTCGTCGTCCCCTACGTCCACAACGCCGCAGCGCCGGGCCTCGGCAAGATCGGCGTGCTCGTCGCGCTGGAAGGCGATGCGCCTGCCGACGTGCTGGAGCCGCTGGGCAAGCAGATCGCGATGCACATCGCCGCCGCATTCCCGCTGGCGCTGTCGGCGGCCGATATCGACCCCGCGCTGCTGGAGCGTGAGCGCGCCATCGCCGCCGAAAAGGCTGCCGAATCGGGCAAGCCGGCCGAGATCGTCGCCAAGATGGTCGACGGCGCGGTCGCCAAGTTCGCCAAGGAGCAGGCGCTGCTGTCGCAGCTGTTCGTGATGGACAACAAGACCCCCGTCGCCGACGTGGTCGCCAAGGCGGCGAAGGATGCGGGCAAGTCGATCGCCCTGAAGAGCTATGTGCGCTTCCAGCTGGGCGAAGGCATCGAGAAGGAAGTCAGCGATTTCGCGGCGGAAGTCGCGGCAGCCGCCGGCGTCTGATCCCTTTCTTTTCCCTCTCGTTTCAGCACGGAGGGAAAAGCCGCTTCACAGAATGGCGCGCGCTGCTAAGGTGCGCGCCATTTCCTTGCCCGAACAGATGGATCACGCCCGCCTATGACACGGCCCGCCTTCAAGCGCATTCTCCTCAAATTATCCGGCGAAGTGCTGATGGGGCAGGGGCAGTTCGGCATTGAGCCGGAAACCGTGAACCGTGTCGCGGGCGAGATCGCGGCGGCGAAGGATGCCGGCTTCGAACTGTGCGTCGTCGTCGGCGGCGGCAACATCTTCCGGGGACTTGCCGGGGCGGCGAAGGGCTTCGACCGGGCGAGCGCCGACTATATGGGGATGCTGGCGACAGTCATGAACGCGCTGGCGGTGCAGAACGCGCTCGAAAAGCGCGGCTATGATACGCGCGTCCAATCGGCGATCCCGATGGCAAGCGTGTGCGAACCCTATATCCGTCGCAAGGCCGAACGGCATATGGAAAAGGGCCGGATCGTCATCTTCGCGGCGGGCACCGGCAGCCCCTTTTTCACGACCGACACGACCGCCGCGCTGCGGGCCGCGGAAATGAACTGCGACGCGCTGTTCAAAGGCACCAGCGTCGATGGCATCTACAATGCCGACCCCAAGAAGCAGCCGGACGCGGTCCGCTACGATCAGATCGGCTTCGACCAGGTACTGAACGACAATCTCAAGGTCATGGACGCCAGCGCCATCGCGCTGTGCCGTGAGAATAATATTCCCATCGTCGTCTTCAACATCCGCGAGACGGGCAACCTTGCCAAGGTGCTCGCCGGGGATGGCGTGGCGACCATCGTGCAAAATCAGGAGCGTTGAAACCCGATGCCGCAATATAACAAGGCTGACCTCGAACGCCGCATGGCAGGGGCGATCGAAGCGCTGAAGGGCGACCTGACCGGCCTTCGCACCGGGCGGGCCAATGTGCAGTTGCTCGATCCGGTCATGGTGACGGTCTATGGCGCGAACATGCCGCTCAATCAGGTCGCGACGGTGTCCGCCCCCGAACCGCGCATGTTGTCGGTCCAGGTGTGGGACAAGACCAATGTGGGGCCGGTCGACAAGGCGATCCGGTCGGCGGGTCTTGGACTGAACCCCATCGTCGACGGGCAGACGCTGCGTCTGCCGATCCCGGACCTGACCGAGGAACGGCGCAAGGAACTGGCCAAGCTCGCCAGCAAATACGCCGAAGGCGCGCGTGTCGCCGTCCGCAACGTCCGTCGCGACGGCATGGACAGTCTCAAGACCGACGAGAAGAAGGGCGAAATCAGCGAGGATGAGCGCAAGCGCCTGGAAATCGAAGTCCAGAAGCTGACCGACAGCACCATTGCCGATATCGATGCGGCTGCGTCCTCCAAGGAGAAGGAAATCCTCGGTCAATAAACCGGGGCTTTTCTTTCGCGGCCAAAACACGCATGTCCTTCTGATGGCCAGCCAAGCCAAGCCCGATCTGACCAGCGCCGCGCCAGCCCATGGCGCGCGCCACGTCGCCATCATCATGGACGGCAACGGGCGCTGGGCCAAGAAGCGGCTGCTGCCGCGCATCGCCGGACATCGCGCGGGCGTGGAAGCGGTGCGCCGGGTGGCACGCGCGGCGCGGGAACTGGGCCTCGAATGCCTGACGCTTTACGCCTTTTCGTCGGAGAACTGGAAGCGACCGGCGAGCGAGGTGTCGGACCTTATGGGGTTGTTGCGGCATTTCATCCAGTCCGACCTCGACGAATTTCACGCCAACGGCGTGCGGCTGCGCATCATCGGCGATTATGCGGCGCTCGATCCCGCGCTGGTGGACCTTATCGAAGGGGCGATGGCGCGCACGGCGGGGAACACCGGCCCGGTGATCGCCATCGCGCTCAATTACGGAGCGCAGGATGAGATGGTGCGCGCGGTGCGCGGCCTGGCCCAGCGTGCGGCGCGGGGAGAGGTCGATCCTGCCGCTATCGGCGTGGAAGCGATCGATGCGGCGCTTTATACCGCCGACCTGCCGCCGCTCGACCTGCTCATCCGCACGTCGGGCGAGCAGCGGTTGAGCAATTTCCTTCTGTGGCAGGCGGCCTATGCCGAACTCTATTTTACCGACATGCTCTGGCCCGATTTCGATGCCAAGGCGCTGTCGCGCGCGCTCGACGCTTTTCGCCTGAGGGACCGCCGTTTCGGCGGCCTGTGAGCGGATGACCAGCGAATTGCGAACCCGATCCGTCGTCGGCATGGCCTTGGTCGCGGTGGCGCTGGGCGCTTTGCTGGCGGGCGGGATCATCTTCTGGACGCTGCTGGTCGTGGCGGGCGTGTTGATGCAGGGCGAGTGGGGCGATCTGACGGGCGCCGACATGCAGCAGCGCAAGGCGGCGATGTTCGCTGTGTCGATCCCGCTGGCGCTGCTATGCCCGCTGGCCGCCGGGATCGACTGGCCCGTGCTGATCGCAGGGGCGGGGGCGTTCTTTTTCGTCGCTTTCACCAGCCGCAACATCAAGCTGGCGCTGGGCATCCCCTATGTCTGCGTGCCGGTGGTGGCGCTCATGTTCCTGCGGGGGCAGGCGCCCTACGCCTACGGTCTGTTGCTCGCCTTCTGGGCGCTGGGGCTGGTGTGGGCGACCGATATCGGAGCCTATTTCGCCGGACGATCCATCGGCGGACCGAAGCTCGCGCCACGGGTCAGCCCGTCCAAGACCTGGGCTGGTCTGGCTGGCGGCGTGCTGGCGGCGCTGGTGCTCGGTTTCCTGCTGCAACGGTTTGCGGGCCTGCCCATCCAGCTTGCGGCAGCCAGCGGCGTGCTGGCGGTCGCGGCTCAACTGGGCGACCTGCTCGAAAGCGCGATGAAGCGGCGGGCGGGGGTGAAGGACAGCGGAATGTTGCTGCCCGGTCATGGCGGCGTGATGGATCGGCTGGACGGCGTCGTTGCCGCAGCACCGCTCGCGGCCCTTTTCTATATTTTGTCGGTGCAATTCCAATGAAGCGCGTTTCCGTCTTCGGGGCCACCGGATCGGTCGGCCAGTCCACGCTCGACCTCGTGCAGCGTCAACCCGATGCCTATCGTGTCGTGGCGTTGACGGCGAACAGCGATGTGGACAGCTTGGCAAGCATCGCGCGCGCCAGCGGTGCGCAGGTCGCAGTGATCGGGCAGGCGCATCTCTATGGCGCGCTGCGGGATGCGTTGGCAGGTTCGGGGGTCGAGGCGGCGGCGGGTGAGGATGCGCTGGTCGATGCCGCAAGGCTGGACGCGGACTGGACGATGGCGGCGATCGTCGGCTGTGCGGGGCTGAAACCTACCATGGCCGCTCTGGAATCGGGCGCGACGGTGGCTCTTGCCAACAAGGAGTCGCTGGTGTCTGCGGGCGGCCTCATGATGGACGCCGTGCAGGCGTCAGGCACGACGCTCCTGCCGGTCGATAGTGAGCATAACGCGATTTTTCAGTGCCTTGCCGGCAGTTCCTACGATAATGTCGGAAGAATTATCCTGACGGCCAGCGGCGGCCCCTTTCGCACGCGCGGCCGCGCCGAAATGCGGGATATCACGCCTGCCCAGGCGGTGGCGCACCCCAACTGGTCGATGGGTGCGAAGATCAGCGTCGACAGCGCGACGATGATGAACAAGGGGCTGGAACTGATCGAGGCGGCCCACCTCTTCCCGGTTGGCCTCGACCGGATCGAAATACTTGTTCACCCGCAGTCGGTGATCCATTCGATGGTCGAATATCGCGATTGTTCCACGCTGGCGCAGCTTGGGTCGCCCGATATGCGCATTCCCATCGCCCATGCTCTCGCCTGGCCGGACCGGATCGCGACGCCCTGCCAGAAACTGGACCTTGCGACGATCGGCAGGCTCGACTTCGAAGCACCTGATTTAGATCGGTTTCCGGCGCTACGGCTCGCCCGCGCGGCAGCGGCACAAGGGGGCGCGGCGCCCGCGATCCTCAACGCTGCCAACGAAGTTGCGGTGGCCGCGTTTCTGGCGGGGCGTGTCGGCTTCCTTGATATTGCCATGATTGTGGAGGATGTGTTGGCCCGGTATAGCGCGCCGACGCCCGGTTCCATCGACGATGTGCTGGCGGCGGACGCAGAGGCCCGCGCCCATGCGGCCCATGTGATGGAAAGATTGACGGCTTGATCCATAGTCCCGGTTTCCTTCTGACCGTCCTTGCCTTCGTCGCGGTCATCGGCCCGCTCGTCTTCGTGCATGAGCTGGGCCATTATCTCGTCGGCCGCTGGTGCGGGGTGAAGGCGGAGGCTTTCTCCATCGGTTTCGGGCCGGAACTGTTCGCATGGGTGGATGGGCGTGGCACACGCTGGCGGGTCGCGGCGCTGCCGCTGGGCGGCTATGTCCGCTTCAAGGGCGACATGAACGCGGCGAGCATGACCGATCCCGCCTGGCTCGAATTGCCAGCGAAAGAGCGGGCGGAAAGCTTTCCGGGCAAGCCGCTGTGGCAACGCGCGGCGATCGTGGCGGCGGGACCGGCGATCAATTTCCTCTTTGCCATTCTGATCCTGGCCGCTTTCGCCTTCATTCACGGCGAAAGCCGCACGCCTGCGGTCGCGGGGCAGGTCCAGCCGGGCAGCGCGGCGGCGGCGGCGGGCATCGTGGCGGGCGACCGCATCGTCTCGCTCGGTGGGCGGACGATGGACACGTTCGACGACATCCGCCTCTACGCGCAGATCCGCCCCGGCGAACCGGTCGAGATGGTGATCGAGCGCGGCGGGCAGCGTATCGTGCGGCAGGGCCGGATCGGCAGCGTCACCGAGGACGACGGCCTGGGCAACAGCTTCGCGGTCGGGCGGCTGGGGCTGGCCCCCGGCAAACCTGTGATCGAGCCGGTCCCGATCTGGCGCGCGCCCGTCGTCGCGGTGCAGCGCACGGGCGAAATTGTGCGCACCATGGTGGAAACATTGGGGCAGATCGTCGGCGGGGGCCGATCGGTCAAGGAACTGGGCGGCCCGCTCAAGATCGCACAGGTTTCGGGTCAGGCCGCGACCATGGGGCTGGAAAGCTTCATCTTCTTCGTGGCGCTCATCTCGATTAACTTGGGGTTCATCAATCTGTTGCCAATTCCCATGCTGGATGGGGGTCACCTGCTCTTCTACGGGATCGAAGCGGTGCGGCGGCGGCCGGTCAGCCCGGCGGCGCAGGAATGGGCCTACCGGTCGGGTCTGGCGGTGCTGATGGCGATGATGCTGCTCGTCACCTTCAACGATTTGTCGTCTTTCGGTCTTTGGAAGAGCCTGACCGGCTTGATCGGCTGACGCGCTTGAGGCAGGGAAGCGCCGGTCGGCGGCGTCTGTTGCGACAGACATATTTATCTGGGTCGTTTAGGAATCTTTTCAAGGTGGAGCGGGTGAGAGCGATGAACAGCAGCATGAGGCAGCGCCCGGTCCTGGCCGCCCTTCTGGCGACCACGATGATCGCCGGCATGCCCGCGATGGCGCAGACCGGTGCGGCACCCGCCGCGACGCCAGCGTCACCCGCAGCGCCCGTCGCCACCGGCGCCGCTGCGCCCGAGGGCACGATCTCGTCCATCACGGTCGTCGGCACGCAGCGGCTGGAGCCGGACACGGTGCTGTCCTACACCAAGCTGCGGCAGGGCCAGTCGTTCAGCCAGGAAAGCCTCGATCAGGCGCTGCGCGACCTGTACGAAACCGAATTGTTCGCGGACGTCCAGATTCGGAACGACAAAGGCGCCATCACCCTTCAGGTGAAGGAGAACCCGGTCATCAACCGCATCGTGCTGGAAGGCAACAAGCGGTTGAAGGAAGACAAGATCCGGCCCGAGATCAAGCTGGCCCCGCGCCAGATCTATACCCGGTCCAAGGTGCGCGCGGACGTGGCCCGCATCATCGAGCTTTATCGCCGCCAGGGCCGCTTTGCCGCGACGATCGAGCCCAAGATGGTGCAGCTCGACCAGAACCGCGTCGACATCGTGTTCGAGATCAGCGAAGGTCCCAAGTCCAAGGTCCGCCAGATCAACATCATCGGCAACGAGAAGTTCAAGGACGGCGAACTGCGCAGTCAGATGGTGACGAAGCAGTCCCGCTGGTTCCGCATCTTTTCCTCGGGCACCAGCTACGATCCCGACCGCCTGGCCTATGACCAGCAGAAGCTGCGGCAATTCTACCTGACCGAAGGCTATGCCGATTTCCGCGTGATCTCCGCCGTGGCGGAACTGACGCCCGACAAGCAGGACTTCATCATCACCTATGTCGTCGAGGAAGGCGACCGCTACAAATTCGGCGACGTGAAGGTCGAATCGGACATTCGCGACCTGTCGGGCGATGCGCTTACCAAGACGCTGACGATGAAGAAGGGCGACTGGTACAATGCCAAGAAGGTCGAGGACACGGTCGACACGCTGAGCGAGACGGCGGGCCTGTTCGGCTATGCCTTTGCGGACGTGTCGCCGGACTTTAACCGGAACAAGGAAGACCTGACGATGGGGATTAATTTCCGCATCGGCAACGCGCCCCGCGTCTATGTCGAGCGGGTCGACATCAACGGCAACACGCTGACGCAGGACAAGGTCGTGCGCCGCGAATTCCGCCT
This sequence comes from Sphingobium sp., assembly GCF_003248505.1. Classification (GTDB taxonomy): domain Bacteria; phylum Pseudomonadota; class Alphaproteobacteria; order Sphingomonadales; family Sphingomonadaceae; genus Sphingobium. The sequence goes on along the minus strand of NZ_QFOA01000042.1, from coordinate 19,268 downwards.
GGCCGAAGGCGACGCGTTCAACAGCTTCCTCGTCAAGCGTTCGAAGGACCGCATCAATTCGCTCGGTTTCTTCCAGGAAAAGCTGGACGTCGAGCAGAAGCCTGGCTCCGCGCCGGACCGTATCGTGCTTGAAACAAACGTGCAGGAAAAGTCGACCGGCGAATTGTCGCTGTCGGCGGGCTATTCCTCGCTCGAACGTTTCATCGTTTCCGCATCGGTCACGCAGCGCAATTTCCGCGGCAAGGGTCAGGAACTGCGCACGTCGGTCAATTATTCCGCCTATTCCAAGTCGATCGAACTGGGCTTTACCGAGCCCTATTTCATGGACAAGAATATCGCGCTGGGCGGCGACATCTATCGCCGCGACCTCAACAGCTTCCGGTTCCTCGGCAACAGCCTCAACGACCGCAGCACCACCTACAAGCAGCAGACCACCGGGTTCCAGCTGCGCGCAGGCGTGCCGATCACCGAGTTTATCTCGCTGGCGCTGCGGTATAGCCTGAACTTCGACGATGTGACGCTGGCCAAGGACGTTTATTACACCGACCGGAACGGCGACGGCATCCTCGGCAACAGCCCGAACGATAGCTGCGATTCGCTGCGGGCGGGCCGCTATCTGTGCGATGCGATCGGCAAGCGCACCACGTCGAGCGTCGGCTATTCGCTGATCTACGACGCGCGCGACAACCGGATCCGTCCGACGCGCGGCCAGCAGGTCGTGCTGAGCCAGGATTTCGCGGGTCTGGGCGGCAGCGTCAAATATGTGCGCACGCGCATCAATGCCGGCAAATATTTCGCGCTGGGCGGCGGGTTCGTCTTCTCGCTGACGGGCGAGGGCGGCTATATGCACTCGCTCGAAGGGCAGCGCGTCGATCAGGACGGCTTCCCGACTGAGCGCATCCGTCTCGTCGACCGCTTCTTCCTGGGTGAGCCGCAGATTCGCGGCTTCAATATCCGCGGCGTTGGCCCACGCGTGAAGCGCTTCTTCCTCCAGGCGACGACCGACGCGAACGGCAACACCACCGGCTACGAGCGGGTGAACGGTCGCCAGAATGTGCAGGACGACGCGCTGGGCGGGCGGATCTATTACATGACCCGCGCGGAACTGGAGCTGCCGCTGGGTTCGGGTGCGCGCGAAATGGGCCTGCGTCCGTCGATCTATGTCGACGCAGGTGCGGTCGCGGGCCTCAAGAACCCGGTCCTCATCAACGGCAACGGCAGCTTTGCGGGCTATTGTGACCCCGGCACTGGCGCACCGACCGGTTCGGCCCGCCAGAATGCCGGTGGCACGGCGCGCAATCCCGTCTGTGCGCCCAACTACACGTTCGCCGGCGGCAATTTCGAGGAAGAATATCTCGGCGACACGCTCAAGCCACGTGTGTCGGTGGGCTTTGGCGTCAACTGGAACTCGCCCTTCGGCCCGTTCCGCATCGACATCGCCAAGGCCCTGCTGAAGGAACCAGGGGACGATACCAAGCTCATCACCTTTAACGTAGGGACTCAATTCTGATGAAGATGATTGTAAAGGCCGCCGCTCTGGCGCTGGCGCCCATGACTGCCATCGCGCTGACTGCCGTGCCGGCCGCTGCCCAGACCAAGTCGGGCATCGCCGTCGTCGATCTGGAGGAAGCCGTCGCCCGCAGCGCCGCCTTCACGACCGCGATGACCCAGATGCAGACGACCTACAAGCCGCAGCTGGACCAGATCAACACGCGCCGCGCCGCAATCGAGGCGGATCTCAAGGCCAAGAACGACGCGCTTCAGGCGGCCTACAAAGCTGCGGGCAACAAGCCCACGCCCGCAATCGAAACCCAGTATCAGCAGCTTCAGCAGGCGCAGCAGAATGGCCAGGCCGAACTTCAGCGCCTCAGCCAGCCGGTCGCGGTCGCCCGCGCCTATGTCGAGGAGCAGATCGTCGGCAAGCTGGACGACGCGCTGAAGGCGGCGACCGCCAAGACCAAGTCGGAAGTCGTGTTCAAGAAGGCTGCGACCGAAAGCTTCGGTGCCAGCGCGGACATCACCAACGCGGTGATCACCGAACTTAACGCCCTGGTCCCCAGCGTGGGCATCACCCCGCCCGCAGGCTGGCAGCCGGGCCGTCAAGGTCAGGCCGCCGGTGCCGCTCCGGCAGCGACCGCGCCCGCGACCCCGGGGCAGGCACCCAAGTCGCGTTGATCGCATGAGTGACGAGGTTGAAACGACCGCGCGTGGCCCGATGGATATCCGTCGGGTCATGGCCGCGCTGCCGCACCGTTACCCGATGCTACTGATCGACCGCGTGGTATCGCTGGTGCCCAACCAGTCGATCCACGCGATCAAGGCGGTGTCGGTGAACGAGCCCTTTTTCCAGGGCCATTTCCCCACTCGCCCGATCATGCCCGGCGTGCTGATCGTCGAGGCGATGGCGCAGGCGGCAGGTGTGCTGGCGGTGGAATCGATGAACCTCGCCGAAGCGGGCAAGCTCGTCTATTTCATGAGCATCGACGGCGCGAAGTTCCGTTCGCCCGTCGAACCGGGCTGCCTGCTCGACCTGCATGTGGAAGTGACGCAGAATCGCGGCGCGATCTGCAAGTTCAGCGGCAAGGCGATGATGAACGGCAAGATTGCATCGGAAGCGCAATTCGTCGCCATGATCACCGATCCGCCCAAGGACTGACCGTACCGGCCATCACCATGCTTGCGTTGACGCGCCGAACAGGCTAACGGCGCGCCTTCGCCCATTTTGACGCATCCGGCCGGTCGGAAACCGGCCATCGAAGGAGCAAGACTGCCATGAAGGCCGATACCCACCCCGACTACCACATGATCACCGTCCAGATGACCGACGGCACCACTTTCCAGACCCGCTCGACCTGGGGCAAGGAAGGCGACACGCTGGCGCTCGACATCGATCCCAAGTCGCACCCGGCCTGGACGGGCGGCAACCGCCAGCTCGACACCGGCGGCCAGGTGGCACGCTTCAACAAGCGTTTCGGCGGTCTGACGCTGAAGAAATAATCGGCCTGACAGGCTTGAGAGAAAAAGGCGCTCCGGGAACGGGGCGCCTTTTTCGTTGATCGGCGGGGTGAGGTTTAGAAAGTTGCTGTTCTCACCCAGCTTTTGATCTTGGCAGGCGGGCGTCAATTTCTGTATTGCCCGTCAGTACTGGATAATAAGGATGCATCCCATCCGCCTCCATAGACTTAAGAATTGATGGGTGAAGGTAGATCGTCGCGTTACAAATCTGGCCGCCAATAATTTGGGTGCGTTCTACGCCAATGGGATTGAAAGCAAAAAATACATCCTTTGTGGGAATCAGATCGCAATTAATAAATCCTATGCCAGAGATATGTGTTTGGTTTAAAAACGCGATTGTTGCAGGACCTACCAACTGACAGTCGATAAACCGTTTTCCAGCGATTCTGTGCGTGGTTGGATGTTCTAAATCAGATATTCTTATTCGCTTTCGTGTGAACTGGTCGTCGAGTGGGTTAATGTTATCGACCTCCTTCGACCATTTTGTTATGGCATGCGCCCGCGCCATTCTTTCTTTAAAGACTGCAAATAGCGTCGCGGATGCTAATCCCGCCAAAACGCCTGTTACAAATGCACACCACCAGCCAAAAGCGCCGAAGCGGGCTATCCACACCACACTTTCAGATAACTTAGCTGTTACCAGACCACTTACCGCCACTGGAAGGGCAGGCCAGAAGGTGGCCAATCCAGAAAGTCGACCGAGCCAGCGATCAAAGGTGTTTAAAAAACGCAAAACGTCCTCCAGCCTCTTATGCGATTGGCTTGGCTCTAATTTTTAACTATTTGCATCGAGATATCGTTATCTCAATCAAATTAACTGACACAAGTTCGATGTGACGACATTCAGAATGACGGCCTGGTATCCGGTCATCCCGCAACCCGCTCCCCGTTCAGAAACGCCGCCACGTCCTCCAGTGCCACATCCTTCGACAGGAAGGTCTGGCCGATGCCGCGCGCCAGCAGGAAGGGGAGGGTGCCCGCCGCCATCTTCTTGTCGTGAAGCATGTGCGCGACCAGCGCCGCGCCATCGGCCTGCACACGCGCGGAAGCGAGATCGTAGGGCAGCCCGACACTGCGCAGGTGCGCCGTGACCCGGTCCGCATCCGCCTGCGGGCATAGTCCCAGCCGCGCAGAGTAGCGGAAGGCGAGCGCCATGCCCGCCGCGACGGCTTCGCCATGCAGCAGCGTGTCGGAAAAGCCGGTGTCCGCTTCGAGTGCGTGGCCGAACGTATGCCCCAGATTGAGGAGGGCGCGGCGACCGGTCGTTTCGCGCTCGTCATCGGCGACGATGGCGGCTTTTGCGCGGACGCTCTTTTCGATGGCGTGAACGCGGGCGCCCCGGTCGCCCGCCAGCAGCCGCTGCCCGTCGCTCTCGCACCAGGCGAAGAAAGCGGGGTCGTCGATCAGGCCATATTTCACCACCTCGGCATAGCCTGCGCGTGTTTCGCGCGGGGGCAAGGTGTCGAGCGTCGAGGGATCGATCAGCACCAGCGCGGGCTGGTAGAAACTGCCCACCAGATTCTTGCCTGCGCGCGTGTTGATCGCGGTCTTGCCGCCGACCGATGAATCCACTTGCGCCAGCAGGGTCGTTGGCACCTGAACGAAATGGCAGCCGCGTTTGATTATGGAGGCGGCAAAGCCCACCAGGTCGCCGATCACGCCGCCGCCCAGCGCCACCACATGATCGCCGCGCTCGATCTCCAGCGCGAGGAGCGCGTCGAGCAATTGTTCCAGATGTCGCCAGCTTTTGGTCTGTTCGCCTGCGGGCAGCACGATCGGTTCGACGGTTACGCCGCTGGCCGCCAGCGCGGTTTCGAGCCGGGGAAGCTGGGCGGCGGCGACATGGGAATCGGTGACGACAACTAGCCGCCCCTGCCGCGCATAGGGCGCGAGTAAGATGCCCGCGCGATCCAGCGCGCCATCCTCGATCGCGATATCGTAGCTGCGCGCGTCCAGCGCCACGCGGACTAGGGCCATTGGGGAAGCTGCTCCATGATCTTTTCGACCGCGACCTCATGCGGGGCGGCGATGCTTTTGACGTGGATGGGTGCGAGCGCATAGACCGGGTTGCGCACGGCGGCGAGTTCGGTGAGCACGGCGCGGGCGTCGCGCCCCTTGAGCAGGGGGCGACTGTCGCGGCGACCGACACGGTCGACCAATATGTCGATGTCGGCGTCGAGCCAGATCGCGGTCGCGCTGGAGAGGATCAGGCGGCGGGTCTCATCCTGCATGAAAGCGCCGCCGCCGGTCGCGATCACCTTGGGCGCGCCGTCCATCAGACGGGCGATGACGCGGCGTTCGCCGTCGCGGAAATGCGCTTCGCCATAACGGTCGAAAATTTCCGACACGGTCATGCCTGCGGCCTTTTCGATCTCTTCATCGGCATCGACGAAGGACAGCCCGATGCGAGCGGCGAGGCGGCGGCCGACCGTCGATTTGCCCACGCCCATCATTCCCACCAGCACGATGGGGCCACGGCCTGACTGGCTGTCGGGGATTTTGCTGTTTCGCTGCATGGCGCTGCGGGCTATACAGCCCCGGCTCGCGGAGGCAAATCGCAACTTTCCGCGCGTCCCCCGGCCGTTTGCCGGCCTAAGAGAACAAGCCAAGGACCGATGAAGAATAATCGCAGCAGCTTTAGCAGTTTCGAAGGTGGCCAGCGCCGCCGGGGCACCCGCCTGCCGATCATCCCGATTGCCCTGGTGGCGATCGTGATCGCGCTGCTTGCCTTCTTCTGGTCGCGCGGCGGGGAGCAGCCGCAACAGCGCGTTGAAAAGACCATCGCCCAAGACAAGCTGGGCCAATAGGGCCGATGCGCCGGTCGCGGGGGAATGCCAGGTGGGCGCTGGGCAGCTTCGCGCTGGCCCTGGCTTTGCCCGTGGTCGCGCAACAGGCGCCCGAATCGCTGTTGCCGCCCGGCTTCGGCGACGCACCCGAAGCGCCCGCTCCGCAGCCCGCTCGCCCGGCCCAACCCGCACCCGGTGCATCCGCGCCATCCGCCGGCGTTCCGATGGTGCAGCCGCTTGTCCCGCCCGGAGCGGTCGATCCATCGCTGGCGGAGGTCGTTGACGCCGCCAACGCAATGACGCCGGAGGAACTGGCGGCTGAGAAATCGAAATACGACCTGCCCGACAGTGCGCGGCGCTCGCTCGACCGGATCGGGCCGCTGACGCCGGAAACGCAGGGGTTCGACGCCAACGCGTTCGGTCAGGAATCGGGCCGCTATCTCGCCGCGCTGATGCGGCAGACGCATGCCCCTATCGTGTCGCGCTGGGCATCCATCCTGCTGCGTCGCGCCTTGCTGTCCAGCGTCGATACGCCTCGCGACATCGACGGCGCGGACTGGGCCGCCGAGCGTGCCTGGCTGCTGCTTCGCATGGGTGAAGCGGACAATGCGCGGCTGATGGTCCAGAGCGTGGACGTGGATCGTTTTACCCCGCGCCTCTATGCCGTGGCCATGGAAACCTATCTGGCGACGTCCGATCCGGCGGGGCTGTGTCCGTTGTCGGACGGCGCTTTGCGCACCAGCAAGGCACCGGGATGGGACATGACGCGGGCGATCTGCCCGGCGCTGTCGGGGGACCAGGGGAGCGCCAGCGGGGCGCTCAACCAGGTGCAGCGGCGCGGGGTCGCGCGGGGCGTCGATTACCGTCTTGCGGAGAAAGTGGTCGGCACAGGCTTTAACGCGCGCCGTTCGGTCAAGATCGAATGGGGCGGCGTCGACCGGCTGACCTCCTGGCGCTACGGCCTTGCGACCGCCCTCAATGTCGATATCCCCGACGCACTGATGGCGGCGGCGGGGCCGCATGTCCAGGCGTGGCAGGCGCGCGCGGCGGCGCTGACCCCGCTCAAGCGGCGGGCGGGGGCCGATATCGCGGCGCGGCTGGGCGTGCTTTCGAACGCGGCGCTCGTCGGTTTCTACGGCCAGATCGGGACCGATGGCGACGCGCCCGACGATGTAGCCGACCGGGTCGATGCGCTGCGCGTCGCGGCGTCGGGCGCGACGGTCGGCGAACGGCTGGGCGGTATGCGGACATGGTGGCAGGACAAGGCGAAGCCCGATTATGTCGGCCTCATCGCAACGGCCCGGTTCGCCGCTGGGCTTCCCGTCGCGCAGACCGATGCGCAGGATGCCGCCAACCTCGTCGCGTCGATGTTGACGGCGGGCTACGACCGCAACGCTGCCCGCTGGGCGCGGGCCGTGGGGCAGCTGGACGGCGCGGGCGCTTCGCAGCTCTGGGCCTTGCTCGCGGTCGGCGCGCCCAGCCCGGTGGTGGAAATCAACAGCAGCCGCGCTTCGGGATATCTCGACGATGCGGGCGCGGAAAAGGGGCGGATGCTGATCGCCGCGCTTGCAGGCCTGTCGCGCCTGTCGGCGAACGACGCGCAATCGCTGGCGCAGGAACATGGCATTCCGCTGGCCGCGAACAGCCGCTGGTCGCGCGCCATCGCGGCGGCGGCGGCGCGGGGAGAGAAAGCGACCGTGGCGCTGCTGGCGGCGGTCGGAATGCAGGGCACCGAATGGGCGAAGCTGCCGCCCGCCCACCTCTATCATGTCGTCGCGGCGCTGCATCGCGTGGGACTCGACCCCGAAGCGCGCATGATCGCGGCCGAGGCGATAAGCCGGACCTGAAGATGGGGCAGGAAGACGCCGCCCTGATCGACCGCTTCCTCGAAATGATGGCGGCGGAGCGCGGGGCGTCGCGCAATACGCTGCTGGCCTATCGCACTGACCTGAACGGCGCGTCGGCGCTGGTCGGTGGGTTGGCGCGGGCGGACAGGCAGGCGCTTTCCACATTGACGGACGCTTGGGCCGCGCTGGCCGCATCCTCCGTCGCACGCAAGGCATCTGCGCTGCGCGCCTTCTACGCGTTTCTGGAGGAGGAGGGGCTGCGCGCCGACAATCCGGCCCGCGCGCTGCCCCGCCCGGTGACGCAGCGCCCCTTGCCCAAGATCCTGACGACGGCGGAGGTCGACAGCCTCTTCGCGCGGATCGAGGAGCAACTGGCGATTGCGCATCCCGCGCCGCTTGATCGGCGGCTCTCCGCGCTCATCGAACTGCTTTACGGATCGGGCCTGCGGGCGAGCGAGCTGGTGTCGTTGCCTCGCCGGGCGCTGGCCGCCGACCGGCCCTTCCTGATCCTCAAGGGCAAGGGCGCGCGGGAGCGGATGGTGCCGATTTCCGACCGCGCGCGCGCGGCGGTGAGCGCGTGGCTCGACCATGTGCCGGTGGACAGCCCGTGGCTGTTCCCGTCGGGCAAGAGCCATCTCAGCCGCATCCGTCTCTATCAGCTGGTGAAGGCGCTGGCCGCCGCCGCCGGCATCCCGCCGCAGCGGGTCAGCCCGCATGTCCTGCGCCACGCTTTTGCCACCCATCTGCTGGAAGGTGGCGCGGATCTGCGCGCGCTCCAGACCATGCTGGGCCATGCCGATATCGGGACGACGCAGATCTACACCCATGTCGACAGCCGCCGTCTGGTGGAACTGGTGAACCAGCGCCATCCGCTGGCCGCCATGGCCGTGCGCACGCCGCAGGCGCACGTTGACGCCGGGCCGTCCGCGCCCTAACGCACGGGCCATGGTAAGCTTTCTGGAATTCGAAAAGCCGATCGCTGAGCTGGAAGCGCGCATCGTCGAATTGCGCGCCACCGCGAGCGTAGGCGACATCAACATCGACGGCGAAATCGCGACGCTGGAAAATCGCGCGGCCAAGATGCTGGGCGACACATATGCCAAGCTGACGCCGTGGCAGAAGACGCAGGTCGCGCGCCACCCCGACCGCCCGCATTTCAAGGATTATGTCGCGGGCCTGTTCGACAATTTCATGCCGCTGGCGGGCGACCGCGCCTTTGCCGACGACCAGGCGATCCTGGGCGGCTTTGCGACTTTGGGCGAGCGGCGCGTGATGGTGATCGGCCACGAGAAAGGCGACGACACCGCCAGCCGGGTGCGGCACAATTTCGGCATGGCCAAGCCTGAAGGTTATCGCAAGGCGATCCGCCTGATGGAGCTGGCCGACCGTTTCAACCTGCCGGTCGTGACGCTGGTCGATACGTCGGGCGCTTTTCCCGGGGTTCAGGCGGAAGAACGGGGTCAAGCCGAAGCGATTGCCCGTTCGACCGAGGCCTGCCTGAAACTCGGCGTACCGATGGTGTCGGCCATCGTGGGTGAGGGCGGATCGGGCGGCGCGATCGCGCTGGCGGCGGCGAACCGGGTGCTAATGTTCGAACATGCGGTCTATTCGGTCATCTCCCCCGAAGGTTGTGCGTCGATCCTGTGGCGCACCGCCGAAAAGGCGAGCGACGCGGCAACCGCGATGCAGATAACTGCGCAGCATCTTAAATCGCTGGGTGTCATCGACCGGATCGTGACTGAACCGGTCGGCGGCGCGCACCGCGATCCGGTGCAGGCCATTGCCAATCTGGGCGCCGCCATCGAGGTGGAACTCGATTCGCTCGGCAGCCTTGATCCGCAAGCGTTGCGCAACGACCGGGCCGACAAGTTCCTTGCCATCGGTGCCTGACCGATCGTCCGGCCGGGAACGGGGAACGGCGGTGTTCGTTTCGTCCCGGTAACGGGAAAGGGTGGACATCTATGAATTGGAAGGTGACGCTGGCTTGCACCGGTGCGGCCATGGCGGTCGCGCTGAGCGCGCCCATGGTGGTCGGGCAACAGCGGGCGATCCGCACCGTGTCGTCGATCAGCGCGCAGGACAGGGCGAGCGGAGCGAAGCAGCATCCCGAACTGCTCAAGGAATTCGGCGGCGCCTACGCCGGGCCGCAGGCGCGTTATGTTGAAACGGTCGGGCGGCGGATCGCGGTGCAATCGGGCCTGTCGAATGCGCAGGGCGATTTTACCGTGACGCTGCTCAATTCGCCGGTCAACAACGCTTTCGCGATTCCCGGCGGCTATGTCTATGTCACGCGGCAGTTGATGGCGCTCATGAACGACGAGGCGGAACTGGCGGGCGTGCTGGGGCATGAGGTCGGCCACGTCGCCGCCCAGCATGGCCAGCGGCGACAGCAGGCGGCGCAGCGCAACGCAATCGGCGGCGCGCTGCTGGGCATGCTTGCAGGCGCGTTCCTCGGCGATTCGGGTCTTGCAGGGATCGTGCAAAAGGGGATCGGCACGGGCAGCCAGCTGCTGACGCTCAAATTTTCGCGCAGTCAGGAATATGAAGCGGACGACCTTGGCATTCGCTATCTGGCGTCTGCGGGCTACGATCCGACGGCGCTGTCGAGCATGTTGGCGTCACTCGCGGCGCAGAGCACGCTCGATGCGCAGGTGTCGGGCAATGCCCGGTCGATGCCCGAATGGGCCAGCACGCACCCGGATCCGGCGTCCCGGGTCGACCGCGCGCTTCGCGGTGCGCAGGCGACCGGTTCCACCAGCACGATGCGCAATCGCGACGCGTTCCTGACGGCGGTGGACGGCGTTCTTTACGGCGACGATCCCAAGCAGGGCGTGATCGACGGCAGCCGCTTCCGTCACCCCGGCCTGCGCCTTGCCTTCACCCTGCCCGAGGGCTTCGGTATGGAAAACGGAACCGACGCCGTGTCGATCACCGGATCGGGCGGGCAGGCGCAATTCAGCGGCGGCGCATCGGCAGGATCGCTCGACGCTTATGTAAACGGGGTTTTCGCGCGTCTGGGCGGCAATCGCGGGTCGGTGCCGCAGGGGGCGGTCGAACGTACCACGATTAACGGCTTGCCGGTCGGCTGGCGCACTGTCCAGGCTTCCACCCAGTCGCAGCAGGTCGACGCGACGGTGTTCGCTTACGATTTTGGCGGCGGCAAATATTATCATTTCCTGCTGCTGACCCCGGCGGGGCGCGGCGTGGGGCCGTTCGTGCCGCTGGTCGAATCGATGCAGCGTCTGTCGGCGCAGGATGCGGCGGCAATCCGATCGCGCCGGCTGCAGGTTGTGACGGTGAAAGCGGGTGACACGGTGCAGTCGATGGCCAAACGGATGGCCTACACCGACTATCCGCTGGAACGCTTCCTCACGATCAACGCGCTGGACCGAGGCGCTACGTTGCGGCCCGGCGCGCGAGTGAAGATCGTCACCTATTGACCCTTAATCAAAAGAAAAAGGCGACGGACAAGAAGTCCGCCGCCTTTTCCTCTTCGACGAAAAGTCGAGGATCAGCGCAGGTTGCCGTTCACGTTGTTGAACGTGCCCTGGAGCTTCGAACCGAGGCTGGTCATCGCGGTGATCGCAGCGACGGCGATCAGAGCGGCGATCAGGCCGTATTCGATCGCGGTGGCACCCTTGTTGTCTTTGAAAATCTTACGGACGAACTTCATGTGACGTCTCCTTATTGAACAAAATAAAGCCATTTACTACCCGGCCGCCCCGCTTGGTAATTCGTGGTCGACAAGGAGGTGATTAGGTCAGTTCGGTTGAAAAAAACTTAATGACGATTTCAATGTGTCAATTTTTGATGGTTAATGCGCGCTAACTTCATTGGAAACATTATTCCACATGCCGACCGTCTTAGTAGCCACGTTGCTGACCGCTACTATGATGGCAAGGAAGATCATGGCGAGGATCAGGCCATATTCGACTGCGGTGGCTCCGCGCTCGCACTGCGACAGGCCATTGTTTTTCAAGACCTGGATCAGCGCGCGCATCGTCATTCCCCTGCTGGCTACAGACAGTCCCCTAAAGCCGTGTAAAGGAAGCAGGGTTAACAAACCCCTCCGACCGGAGCCGATATGACGAGTTTTTCCCCCCTCTTGGTGGTCGCGGTGGCGCTGGTGGATCGCGACGGCCGCGTGCTGTTGCAACGGCGTCCGCCGGGCAAGCCGATGCCCGATCTATGGGAATTTCCCGGCGGAAAGATCGAGCCGGGCGAAACCCCCGAAGCCGCGCTGGTGCGCGAACTGGAGGAGGAATTGGGTATCCGCACGCACAGCAGCTGCCTTGCCCCCGCGACCTTCGCCAGCGAGGCGCTGGGTGACCGGCATTTGTTGCTGCTGCTCTATGTCTGCCGCAAATGGGAGGGGGTGCCGCAGGCGCGCCACGCGACGGCGCTCAACTGGGTGCGTCCGGCGCAAATGTATGCGCTGCCCATGCCGCCAGCCGATCTGCCGCTGATCGGTCTGCTCGACGCCATGCTGTAAATAAGAAAGGGGCGCCCCGGCGGGACGCCCCTCTTGGCAGAAACCATCGCGATGGCGGACGTATCAGTCCTCTTTCGCCTTGCTTTGAAGCTGGACATAATTGTGGATGCCCATGCGTTCGATCATCTCGAACTGGGTTTCCAGCGTGTCGACATGCTCCTCCTCGCTTTCGAGGATATATTGGAACAGGTCGCGGCTCACGAAATCGCGCACCGACTCGCAATAGGCGATGGCGTCGCGCAGAACCGGCAGCGCCTCATATTCAAGTTCGAGATCGGACTTGAGGATTTCCTCCACCGTCTCGCCGATCTTGAGGCGGCCCAGCAGCTGGAAATTGGGTAGACCGTCGAGGAAGAGAATGCGTTCCGCCACCTTGTCGGCATGCTTCATCTCATCGATCGACTCCTCATATTCGAACTTGGCGAGCTTCTCGATGCCCCAATGATTGAGCATGCGGTAGTGAAGGAAATACTGGTTGATCGCGGTCAGCTCGTTCTTGAGCACCTCGTTCAGATATTCGATGACCTTGGCGTCGCCCTTCATGGCGTGTTACTCCGGCTGACCTTGGGAAAGGCTGTCCCTATAGCTTGGCTATGGGCGGCTGTTAAGCCAAAAAGGCCCGGAAATCAGGGGTTTTTCAGTCTGCTATCGCGAATGGATCGCGCCCGGAACGATGCGGATGCGTCGCAATCCGGCCTTCAGGCAGACGCGCGTTCTGCGGCGATGATAGTGCGAGCGAACGAAACGCACTGGCCGCATTTGGGGCGGCGGCCATATTGGGCGTAGGCGCTGCACGGGGTATCGGCCCCATTGCGCGCGGCTTCCCGGACATCCTTTTCACGAAGGGCATTGCAGACGCAGACGACCATCGACATCGTTCTCCTGATGGAGGAGAGATAATCGATATGATAATAGGTCGCAATAGTAATTCAGATGCTCCTGCGAATCTTTTGCGTTTGGCCGCTCGACAGGCTGCGCCATAGCCACTCGACCGGGCCGAATGCGAATCGGTCGGCCCACGGTTTGGACCACAGCAGGATGACGGCCCATCCTGCCAGCACGAACAGCGGCAGCATCGCGGGGCGCACGTGCGCGAACAGGCCGAGGCCCCACCCGTAGAAGATCGCCGTCATCATGAGGCTTGTGAGCAGATAGTTGCTGAGCGTCATGCGTCCCGCCGCCGCCAGCCGGGACACGAGGCGCGCGTTCGGGTCGCCGGCCAGCCACCACAGGATGAGGGCGGCCCAACCGACGGTCAGCGGAATGCGGAAAGGCAGCGACCAGGCCAGCGCCACGCCATAGCTTGGCAGCGGCGCAAATCCGCTCGCCCACACCCAGGCGGCGAGGGCGATCATCGGCGGCGCACCGATCAGGAAACAGTGGCGCGCGGTGCGGCGATATTGATCGGCATCCCACTTTCCGGTCAGAAATCCGCCTTTGAGCATCGCCATGCCCAGCAGCATGAAGCCCAGCGTTTCGAACGCGTTGAACAGGAAGCCCCAGACCCATTCACCCGGAAATGCGGCGATCTTCATCGCCAGAATATAGGCAAAGCCGCCGCGATAGGCGGTGATCTCTGCCGTCGTCGTCGGGCTTGCCGGATCGGACAGGGCCGCCATGAACGTCCCGAACCCTTCGCGCGTGGCCACGGTGGCGTCGGGCGCGGCGGCGGCATGGCTCCAAAGGTAAAGGCCGCCGATGAAAGCCCCGACCGTCAGGAACTGAAGCAGGAAGCAGAGGAAAGCGCGCTTCACCAGCGCCAGCGGTTCGAGCCCCACGAACAGCAGTGCAAACAGGCTGACCAGCGCATAGACGCGCAGGATATCGCCCCACCATAGCAGGAAGAAGTGGAAGCAGCCGATGACGAACAGCCATCCCGACCGGATCGTCTGCGTCCGCCGCCCGTCGCGCCCCGCCATTTCCTCCTTGTCGATGAGGAGCAGCATCGACGCCCCGAACAACAGCGCGAACAGGCCGCGCATCTTGCCGTCGACCAGAATGAGGCTCGTCGCCCAGAAAGCGATGTCGCCGCCCGACACCGCGCCCGACACGGCCGGGTTGAAATAGGCGCTCTGGGGCAGGGCGAAGGCGGTGACGTTCATCCAGAGGATGCCCATGACGGCGCAGCCGCGCAGCACGTCCATGGCGGGAATGCGGGCGGGGGGCATGGGCAGGCGATCCTTCGTGCGATATGTCCTTGTGGGAAAGGCTCTTGTCCTTTGCTGCGGCATTACGCAAGGCATCGTCCCATGAGCGACCCGCGCAAGCAACGGATCAGCGATGCCTTCGGCGCGGCGGCGGACCGCTATGACGATCATGCCGGGCCGCAACGCTTCGCCGCCCGGCTGGTCGCGGACCTTGCGGCGCGGCAGCAGCCGGGCGGACGACCGCACATCCTGGAGATCGGCTGCGGCACGGGTTTCCTGACGCGCGAGTTGCCGCTGCGCTGGCCGGACGCCGAACTTGTCGCGACCGATCTGTCGCCGCGCATGGTCGAAAAGACGGCGAGCGGCGGCTGGCTCGGCGGCACCTTCGTCGCGATGGACGGCGAGCATCCCGCTTTTGACGAGCCCTGGTTCGACCTCATCCTTTCCAGTCTCGCCTTTCAGTGGTTCGACGATCTGGCCGCCGCGCTGGAACGGATCGTGGGCTTGCTGAAGCCGGGGGGCAGCCTGTTCTTCTCGACGATGGGGCAGGAGAGTTTCGCTGCCTGGCGTTCGGCCCATGCCGCGTGCGGACTGCGCGCGGGCGTGCCGGATTATCCGTCGCTGGACGATTTGCGCACGATGCTGGCGCGCCATGCCGACGCGTTCGCCTTCGATGAGATGGTGGCTTTGGACGGGCAGGGCGCGCGGGACCTGCTGACGCATTTGAAGGGCATCGGGGCGGTCGTGCCCGAAGCCGGTCGCACGCCGCTATCGGCGGGGGAACTGCGCCGCGTGATGGCGGCCTATGACGCGGCGGGCGGGCGCGATGCCTACCAACTGCTGTTCGCGCGGATCACGCGACCGGCCTGATTGCGGCGGGCGCAACGCAATGGCATGGCACGGCCATGGCCGAACCTTCCTTCACAGTCCGCCGCGCCGTTGCCGGCGACGCCGCCGCGCTTTCCGCTCTCAAGCTTGCGGCATTCCGCGAAACCTTTCTGGACGGGTTCGCGGTGCCCTATCCCCCGGCGGACCTCGCGCTGTTCGAGGCGGAAAGCTATGGCGAAGACAAAGTGACGTCGGAACTGTCCGACCCGTCTCACGCGACATGGGTGGCGCAGGACGGCGCACGGCTGATCGCCTACGCACACGTCGGCCCGACGAAGCTGCCCCACCCGCAGTCGAGCGCCGAACAGGGGGAGCTTTACCAGCTTTACGCGCTCAACGCGGCGCAGGGCATGGGGGTAGGGCGTGCGCTGATGGACGCAGCGCTCGACTGGTTGGCGGCGGAGATGCCGGGGCCGGTGTGGCTGGGCGTCTGGTCGGGCAACGCGCGGGCGCAGGCGGTCTATGCCCGGCGCGGCTTTATCAAGGTCGGCGAATATGGCTTTCCGGTCGGCGCATGGACCGACCATGAATATATCCTGCGCCGACCCTGACGCGCTTTTTTAGAGTTCGCTGTCCATCAGGCCTGGGAAAAAGCCCTCATGCGCGGTTCGCAGGTCGGCGATCGGCACGCCTGCGACGCTGTCGCCGCCCACCGCGCCGATCCGCACCGCGCCCGGCACGTCCACGCCCTGCGCGGTGGTGACGACGTAGCGGCCCTGATCCTCACCGAACGCGCTCTGCGGGGTGAAAGCGGTGGTGATTTCCGCGCCGATGCCGCCCGCCAGCGCCATTTCTGCGATGGCAACGAGCAGGCCGCCGTCGGACACGTCATGCACTGCCGTCGCCTGACCCTGCGCGATCAGCGACCGGACGAGATCGGCATGGGCGCGCTCGGCGGCCAGATCGACCTTGGGCGCGTCGCCCGCCTCACGACCCGCGATTTCACGCAGCCAGATCGACTGCCCCAGATGCGAACCTTCGCCGCCGATCAGCCAGATCGCGTCGCCTTCCGCCTTGAAAGCGACGGTCGCCATCGCGTCGATGTCCCGAAGCAGCCCGATGCCGCCGATGGCGGGCGTCGGCAGGATCGCCGATCCGCCACCGGTCGCCTTGCTTTCGTTATAGAGGCTGACATTGCCCGACACGATCGGGAAGTCCAGCGCGCGGCACGCGTCCCCCATGCCGTCGAGGCAGCCTGTCAGCTGCGCCATGATCTCGGGCCGTTGCGGGTTCGCGAAGTTCAGGCAGTTGGTAACGGCGAGCGGGGTAGAGCCCACCGCCGACAGGTTGCGATAACATTCGGCGATGGCCTGCTTGCCCCCTTCATAGGGATCGGCATAGCAATAGCGCGGGGTGCAGTCGGTGCTGATGGCGATGCCCTTGCGCGATCCGTGGACGCGCACGACCGCCGCGTCGCCGCCGGGGCGCTGGACCGTGTCGGCACCGACCATGTGGTCATATTGCTCCCAGATCCAGCGGCGGCTGGCGATGTCGGGCGACGCCATGAGCTTCAGAAGATCGGCGCCCACTTCGGCGCCGGTGGGCAGGTCGCCCAAGGGTTCGACCTTCGCCCAGGCATTGTAATCTTCCCGCGAGAGCGAGGGGCGGTCGTAGAGCGGCGCGTCGTCGGCCAGCGGGGCGAGGGGGATGTCGCACACCGTCTCGCCCTTGTGCACCAGCACCATGCGGCCCGTGTCGGTGACATGGCCGATGACCGCGAAGTCCAGTTCCCACTTGCGAAAGATCGCTTCGGCGAACGCTTCCTTGCCCGGCTGGAGCACCATCAGCATCCGTTCCTGGCTTTCCGACAGCATCATCTCATAAGCGGTCATACCGGTTTCGCGCTGTGGCACGGCGTCCATGTTGAGTTCGATGCCGACGCCGCCCTTGGACGCCATTTCGACGCTGGAGGAGGTAAGGCCCGCCGCGCCCATGTCCTGGATCGCGACGATGGCGTCGGACGCCATCAGTTCGAGACACGCCTCGATCAGCAGCTTTTCGGTGAAGGGATCGCCCACCTGCACGGTCGGGCGTTTTTCCTCGCTGTCCTCGCCGAAGTCCGCCGACGCCATGGTCGCGCCGTGGATGCCGTCGCGCCCGGTCTTGGACCCCACATAGACGATGGGGTTGCCGATGCCGCTGGCCGCCGAATAGAATATCTTGTCGGTATCCGCGACGCCCACCGTCATTGCGTTCACCAGGATATTGCCGTCATAGGCGGGGTGGAAATTCACCTCGCCGCCCACGGTCGGCACGCCCACGCAATTGCCGTAGCCGCCGATGCCATGCACCACGCCGCTGATGAGATGTTTCATCTTGGGATGATCGGGCCGCCCAAAGCGCAGCGCATTCATGTTCGCGACCGGGCGGGCACCCATGGTGAACACGTCGCGCAGAATGCCGCCCACGCCCGTCGCCGCGCCCTGATAGGGTTCGATGTAGGACGGGTGATTGTGGCTTTCCATCTTGAAGATCGCCGCCTGCCCGTCGCCGATGTCCACCACGCCCGCATTTTCGCCGGGGCCGCAGATGACCTGAGGGCCGGTCGTCGGCAGCTTCTTCAGGTGGATGCGGCTCGACTTGTAGCTGCAATGCTCCGACCACATCACAGAAAAGATGCCGAGTTCGGTCAGGTTCGGCTCCCGCCCGAGGGCGTTCAGAACGCGGTCATATTCGTCCGGGGAAAGGCCATGTTCGGCGACGACTTCCGGGGTGATCTGGGGTGCGGTGCTGGACATGCCCGCGCCTTTAGCGAGGCGACCGTCAAATCACAATGGAAAGGCTGCGCGCCGGGCAATTCATGCTAGGGGAAGCGGAGGTATCGAAAGGACGCGGGAATGACGGGGTTCGACTGGATGACATTGCCATTGCGCCGCTATGCGCAGTTCAGCGGTCGGGCGCGACCGCGCGAATTCTGGATGTTCGTGCTGTTCATATGGCTGGGCTTCATCCTGCTTGCGGTCGTCGAGGGGATGCTGGGCCTCAGCGTCACCGAACAATGGGTCCGATCCGGCCCCTGGTGGATGACTGCGGGCTATCGCACCCATGGCGGGCCGCTGACCGGCCTGTTCGCGCTTGCGATACTGATCCCGCACCTGGCGGTCATGGTGCGCCGGTTGCACGACACCGATCGCAGCGGTTGGTGGTTGCTGTTGCTGTTCCTGCCGATCCTGGGCGTCCTCGTCCTTCTCGTCCTTTTCATCGTCGGCGGTACGAGAGGGAGCAATCGCTTCGGTCCCGATCCGGTCGAAGTGGGCGAGGGGCGGCGCTGAGCGAAGGCGGCACCGGCCAGCAAAAAGGCCGGGCCTTTCCAGCGAAAGACCCGGCCTGCGATAATCGGGAAGGATCGGGGCGATCAGACGTGGCAGCTCTGCGCGCTCTTGCCCGGGACGGTGATCTTCACCTCGTCGCCCTGGCCAGACACTTCGTATCCGCCTTCGCCGGCATAGGCCTGCCCGGCTTCGGGTGCGACCAGCTTCGTCGGCTCGCCGCCCTTCTTGGTGCGGAAATTGGCGGTTTTGTCGTCGGTCATGAAATCGACGAAGTAGAGGCTGTTGTCCTTGCACCGATATTGCTTGGTGGCCTTGACCGACGGGGGCAGTTCCACCGGCGCTGCGTTGGCCAGCTTTTCGGCCATCGGATCGGCGGGGCCGCCGACGACTTCGGGTTGGTCATTCTTGTTGCAGGCGGACAGCATGGCAAGGCCAGCAACGGCGATCAGGGGGAAATAATGTTTCATAGCGATCCTTCTATGTGCATGTGCAACATGGTGCGTCAACGCAAAAACGTGGCTTTTCCGCCATGCGCCCTGCAATGACGGCATGACGCCTTGATGACCGCACCGCCGACGCGGCGGGATTCGCGCCCATACGGGCTTGACCCGGCATGGGTGCGCGGCCAATGCAGGCGATATGGCCGAAACCCCATCCTTTCCCGACCCGGCGAGCCTGTCCTTCGAGGATGCGTTGCGCGCGCTGGAACAGATCGTCCGCCGGCTCGAAAGCGGCGACGTGCCGCTCGACGAGTCGATCTCGCTCTATGCGCAGGGCGAGGAATTGCGGAAGCGCTGCACCGAAAGGCTCCAGGCGGCCGA
>NZ_QFOA01000041.1 GCF_003248505.1 Sphingobium sp. | reverse complement strand
ACGCCGCAAAGATCCTTATCACATGCCGGCGAGCAGCCACCGGAGCATCAACGTTCTGCGCATCGTCAAAGATATGGCCGTTGCCGATGCATGGGCGAGAAGCAACTCAAAGCGAGGAGCCAAAGGTAGCCAAGAAAGCTAAGGCAACATTGGACCAGCGATTATTGAAATGATAGCAAGGGGCACAGAGGACGATCCGCAGGCTATATCTGGAAGCCTCCGCCCCCATTTAAGATTTCATAATCGCAATCGACAACTCTGCTTAACGCAACAATTGAATCATCGACGAAAAATCACGCCCACCTTCACCCTTGTTGGCGAGCAATTGATACAGGCTTTCCGCCTGCGCACCCATAGGCACACTGGCGTTGACGGATGACGCGGCTTCCATGGCCAGCTTCAGATCCTTGAGCATCAGCGCCACGGCAAAGCCGCCCTGATAGTCGAGGTCAGCCGGTGTTTGCGGACCGACGTCCGGCAGCGGGCAATAGCTGGTCATCGACCAGCTTTGCCCTGACGACACGCTGGAAATATCGTAAAAGGTCTGCGGGTCGAGGCCGATCTTCTGGGCCATGGCAAAGGCTTCGCAGGTGGCGACCATCGTCGCGCCGAGCAGCATGTTGTTGCAGATTTTCGCTGCCTGTCCATTGCCCGCGCCACCGGCGTGGATCACAGCCTTGCCCATGGCCGACAGGATCGGCTTTGCCTTGGCAAAAGCGTCATCCAGCCCGCCGACCATGAAGGTCAGGGTGCCGCCATTGGCGGCCGCAATGCCCCCGGACACCGGCGCATCGACCATTTCAAAACCCTTTGCCACCGCAGCGGCGATGACCCGGCGGGCGGTAGCCACGTCGATCGTCGAGCAGTCCAGGAACAGCGCACCCGCCTTCGCTGCGCCGAATATCTCGTCAGTGTAGACGCCTTCGACATGCTTTCCTGCGGGCAGCATGGTCACCACTGCATCCGCCCCGGTTGCCGCATCGGCAGCGCTGGTGGCACGAATGGCACCAGCAGCCTCAGCCCTGGCCAGTGCCTCGTCCGACAGGTCGAAAGCACGAACGGCAAAGCCGTTGCCGACCAGATTGGCGGCCATGCCGCCCCCCATATTGCCGAGGCCGATAAAGGCAATAATGTGAGTCATTTCCTGCTCCTTCCAGCGAGCGCCCGTGAGCGCTCGATTATTAGCTAATCATCCATTCAGACCGCCCAAGGCTGACGTCAGATGGTCAGCGCCCCTTCCAGACGCCCGCGCGCTTTTCGACGAAGGCTGTCATGCCTTCCTTCTTGTCTTCAGTTGCGGTCAGAATCTGGAACAGGCGGCGCTCGGTCAAAAGGCCCTGCGCCAGACCGGTTTCAAAGGCGATGTTGACCATTTCCTTGTTCACCATGGCGGCCATCGGCGGCAGCGCGGCGATTGTCGCGGCGGTCTTGAGCGCTTCGTCCAGCATCGATGCGGCAGGCACGATGCGGCTCACCAGCCCTGAATGTTCGGCTTCCGCGGCGTCCATCATCCGGCCGGTCAGACACATCTCCATCGCCTTTGCCTTGCCCACTGCGCGGGTCAGGCGTTGCGACCCACCCATGCCGGGGGCCACGCCCAGCTTGATTTCCGGCTGGCCGAACTTCGCCGTGTCACCCGCGATGATGAAGTCCGCCATCATCGCCAGTTCGCAGCCACCGCCCAGTGCAAAGCCCTGCACCGCTGCGATCCAGGGCTTGCGGGTAGCAACCACGCCGGTTTGCCAGCCGGAGAAAAAATCCTGAAGGAAAAAGTCGGCGGCATCCTTCTCCACCATTTCCTTGATGTCGGCACCCGCCGCGAACGCCTTTTCGCCGCTGCCGGTCAGGACGGCGCAACGCTGGGTCGGGTCGGCATCATAGGCGGCGAAGGCGGCGCTCAGATCATGCAGCACCTGACTGTTCAGCGCATTGAGCGCCTGCGGTCGGTTGAGCGTGATCAGCGTGACTGCGCCCTGCTGTTCGACGAGGATGGTTTCATAGGTCATGACAGGTTTCCGTCTGAGGCAGAGGGGTCCATTCGTTTTCCGGCGCCAGCGGCGCGAAAAGGCTTTCGATCAGGGCGCCGTCCACCGCTTCCGGCGTGGCAGGCGTCCATTGCGGCGCATTATCCTTATCGAAGATCACCGCGCGTACGCCTTCCACGAAGTCGGGACGGCGGATGATGTGGCAGGCGAGGCGGTATTCGTTGCGCATATTGTCGGCGAAGTCGGTTAAGGCCGCACCTTCGGCCAGCTGGCGCAGGGCGACCTTGACCGTCTGCGGCGATTTGGTGGCGAGCACGGCCAGTTGCTTCTGTGCCCATTCCGACCCGTCCGCCTTCAGCGCGACCAATATATCCTCATAACGGTTCGACGCGAACAGATGATCTATCCGGTCCGCCTGCTCCGTCAGGCGGGAGGCGGGGGCCGCCTCATTTGCGAGGTCGAGAAGCACCGGCAAGGCGGAAGGATCGGCCAATATCTGCGCCTTGAGCGCATCAATCTTGTCTGACCCGACATAATGGGTCGCAATGCCGATGGCGGCGCAATCCGCGCCGTCGATCCGCGATCCTGTCGTGGCAAGCCATACGCCGATCCGGCCCGGCAAGCGCGGCAGGAACCAGCCGCCACCCACATCGGGGAACAGGCCGATGCCGGTTTCGGGCATGGCGAAAGTGGTCCGCTCGGTTGCCACGCGATAGCGGCAGGGGAGGGACAGCCCTACGCCGCCGCCCATCACGATGCCGTCGATGAAGGCGACGATCGGTTTGTCATAGACGAACAGCAGATGGTTCATCCGATATTCGACATGGAAGAAACGCTCGGCTTCGACGCAATCGGCCTTGGCGCTGTTGGCGATCAGCGCGATGTCGCCGCCCGCGCAGAAGCCCCGCGACAATTTCGGGTCGCCGTCGGCGGCGGGCAGATGATCGATCATTACGGCGACCACCGCCGGATCATCCCGCCACGCCAGCAGCGCCTGGTTGATCGCCTCGCACATGGCGGGGGTCAGGGCGTGAATGGCCTTGGGGCGGTTCAACCGGATGCGGCCGATGCCATTGTCGATAAAGGTCAGAAGCTGATCGGTCACGGTCATCTCCGTCACGGGCGCAGCATGTCGCGGGCGACGATCATGCGCATGACCTGATTGGTGCCCTCCAGAATCGAATGCACGCGCAGGTCGCGCCAGATGCGTTCGATCGGATAGTCCATCAGATAGCCGTAACCGCCGTGGAGTTGCAGCGCGCGATCCACCACGGACGAACCGGTGTCGGTGGCAAAGCGCTTGGCCATGGCGGCAAAGCGCGTCTTGTCCGGCGCATTGTCCGTCACCTTGACCGCGGCGGCGTAGAGCAGCGTGCGTGCAGCTTCCAATTCGGTCTGCATGTCGGCCAGCGTGAACTGCGTATTCTGGAAATCGGCGATCGACTGGCCGAATTGTTTGCGGTCCTTGGTGTACTGGACGCTCTCGTCAATGGCGCGCTGCGCACCGCCCAGCGAGCAGGCGCCGATGTTCAGCCGTCCGCCGTCCAGCCCCATCATCGCGATGCGAAACCCTTCGCCCTCCGCACCGACCAGATTGTCCACCGGCACGCGCACGCCATCGAAATTGACCTGCGCGGTAGGCTGGCTGTGCCATCCCAGCTTGCGTTCCTGCGCGCCGAAGCTGACGCCGGGCATGTCCTTTTCGATGACGAGGCAGGAAATGCCCTTGGCGCCATCCTCTCCGGTGCGCACCATGACGACATAGACGTCGTTTTCGCCGCCGCCCGAAATGAACTGCTTCGATCCGGTCACAACATAATGGTCGCCGTCGCGCACCGCCTTGGTCTTCAGCGCCGCCGCATCTGACCCGGCGCCCGCTTCGGTCAGGCAATAGCTGGCCATGCGGGTCATCGGCACCAGATCGGGCAGATATCTGTCCTTCACCGCCTGCGACCCGAACCGGTCGATCATCCATGCGCCCATATTATGAATGGAAATGAAGGCGCTGGTGGACGGGCAGCCATAGGCCATCGCCTCCATGATGAGCGCCGCCTCCAGCCGCCCAAGGCCGATACCGCCCGCTTCTTCCGACACATAGATGCCGCCAAAGCCCAGTTCCGCCGCCGCGCGGATCGTATCGCGCGGGAAGATATGCTTTTCGTCCCATTCCGCCGCAAGGGGCGTGATCGCGTCGGCGGTGAAGCGTTGCGCCATGTCCTGGATGGTGCGCTGGTCGTCGGTCAGGTCGAATTGAGTCATCGTTTAATCCCAAGAGGCGCGCGCGCTGTTGAAGAGGTCGCGCGCGCCCGAGTTTACCAGCGACCTTCCGCTGCTTCGCCGGCATCATGCGAGGAGGATATTATCCCCGCAGGAAATCACCCCATGGTGGGGATGACGAAGGCGCTGTCGCCGGTACCGCCGCCATCGGGCCAGCGCTGCGTGATCGTCTTGACCTTGGTCCAGAACTTGACGCCTTCCATGCCATGCTGGTTGGTGTCGCCAAAGGCGGAGCGCTTCCAGCCGCCGAACGTGTGATAGGCGACCGGCACCGGGATCGGCACGTTGATGCCGACCATGCCGACATTGACGCGCGCAGCGAATTCACGCGCCGCATGGCCGTTGCGGGTGAAGATGGCGACGCCATTGCCATATTGATGCTGGCTCGGCAGCGCGAGTGCTTCCTCGAAGCTTTCGGCGCGCACCATCTGGAGCACGGGACCGAAAATTTCCTCCTGATATGTCCGCATCGTCGGCTTCACATGGTCGAACAGCGTCGGGCCGACGAAGAAGCCTTCCTCATGCCCCTGAAGCGTGAAGCCGCGACCGTCCACCACCAGTTCCGCGCCTTCGTCGACGCCCATCTGGATATAGCTTTCGATTTTCGCCTTGTGCGCGGCGGTGACGACCGGGCCATAATGGGCTTCGGGATCGGTGGAGACGCCGACGCGCAGAGCTTCGATCGCAGGGATCAGCTTTTCGCGCAGCGCAATCGCCGTCTTCTCGCCCACCGGGGTCACGACGGGGAGCGCCATGCAGCGCTCACCCGCCGACCCGAAGGCGGCGCCGGAGAGGTCATTCACCACCTGGTCGAGGTCCGCGTCCGGCATGACGATGCCGTGGTTCTTCGCGCCGCCCATGGCCTGCACGCGCTTGCCGTTGTCGACGCCGCGCCTGTAGACATAGTGGGCGATATCCGACGATCCGACAAAGCTGATCGCGCCAATGTCTGGATGATCAAGGATGGCATCGACCATTTCCTTGTCGCCCTGCACGACCTGAAGAATGCCTTCGGGCAGGCCCGCTTCCAGAAACAGTTCGCAGAGGCGAACGGGGACCGAGGGATCCCGCTCTGACGGCTTCATGATGAAGGCATTGCCGGTCGCGATCGCGACGCCCGACATCCACAGCGGGATCATGCCGGGGAAGTTGAAAGGGGTGATTCCCGCGCCGATGCCGATCGGCTGGCGAAAGCTGTAAACGTCGATGCCCGGACCCGCGCCCTGCGTATATTCGCCCTTCAGCACATGGGGAATGCCGCAGCAGAATTCGATGACCTCCAGCCCGCGCTGAATATCGCCCTTGGCGTCGGCGATCACCTTACCATGTTCGGAACTGAGCAGATGCGCCAGCTCGTCCATATTCTTTTCGACCAGCGCCTTGAAGTTGAACATCACGCGGGCGCGACGCTGCGGGTTTACCGCTGCCCACGCCGGCTGCGCAGCCTTGGCGGCCTCGACCGCGCGATCCAGCAACGCTTTGTCCCCTAATGCGACGCGCGCCTGCACCGTGCCATCATTGGGATCAAACACATCGCTGTACCGCGTAGCCTTGCCGTCATGGTCAAAAGCGAGCTTATGGGAAATGTTGCGCATCAGTAATCTCTCCAGAATTTGCATTATTTTAGCGATGATGCAATTATGCAATCAATTGCTCGTTTTCGCAGAGTCTATTTGCATTTTTGCAGGGTTTGGTGATGTTCGACTGGGACGATTTGCG
This sequence comes from Sphingobium sp., assembly GCF_003248505.1. GTDB lineage: Bacteria > Pseudomonadota > Alphaproteobacteria > Sphingomonadales > Sphingomonadaceae > Sphingobium. Next base: position 21,897 of record NZ_QFOA01000041.1, on the reverse strand, counting down.
TATATTTCTCGCAGTCGCGCGAATGAAAAAGCTTTCGCCGGCATCCCGCTCTTTGGGAATTGATGCGACCACGGTATCGCGGCGAATAACACGTCTAGAGGAAAAGCTCGGGGCCAGGCTGTTCGAGCAATCGGGCGGCGAAAAGATATTGACGCAGCGAGGCACTTCCTTGTTGCGTCACGCAGAAAGCGTCGAGGGGGCCGCGCTGGATGCAATCTCCGAGTTCCGCGGAGAGCGGCATGGGTTGAGCGGGCACGTGCGTCTGTCGGTAGCGGAAGGTTTTGGGACCTGGATCCTGGCACCCGCTCTTCCTCGATTCCATGACGAATACCCTGGAATAAGCCTCGACATCGTGACGGCATCTGGCTTCTTGAACCCTTCCAAGCGGGAAGCAGACATGGCGGTCATGCTCGCGCGACCTCAGAGCGGATACCTGACTGTCCAGCGCCTTGGTGACTACAGGCTTCACCTTTACGCTTCACGCGAATACCTGATGGCGCGAGGGACACCTACTAGCCGATCAGACCTCGCCAGCCATACTCTGGTAGGATACGTTCCCGAGTTTCTTTTCACACCGGAACTGGACTATCTGGATGAGATCAGCACAGGCTTGCAGGCAACACTGCGTTCTAGCAGCATCAACATTCAAAGGCGGTTGGTCCTTGACGGCGCCGGCATAGGTGTCCTGCCGGATTTTATGATTGCCGCGGACCCACGGTTTATGCGATTACTGCCGAAGGAGGCTGGGATTAAACGCAGTTTCTGGCTGGTCACGCACAGAGATTTGGCGAACGTTTCAAGGATTTCCGCGATCTCAAATCTCCTGCGGGGATTATTCTCAAATTCGCAATAGCCACCCTGCTGATCCGTGCATCAGGCTTCTGATGCAGGCAAAGGTCCATAGAGGCATGCAGACGCGCCGTCGTTCGGACCATCCGCCCAAGGTATCGCTGCCAGACCCGCAAACGGGCTGTGCGCGGCTGCATGTTGAAGGCGATGTCGCGAAGCAAGGCGACCTTGGGCACTAAGCCTCTGCAAGAATGCCGTCCACATTTGGCACGGGCAGAATGATTAGCAGTATGCAGCAAAGAGGGCGAACGGTCATCCGGGGTATCATGAGGTCCTAAACCGCGGCGACACGCCGTATTGCATTGGCGAGCTTACGATTGTTCACACGATAAGACCCGAATGGGAAGGTCGGTGCTTGGATAAGGCCTTTTTCAGCTCCAAATGCTTTCCGAATCTTCTCCCCTCCCCCCGGCCTAATCCGCCTGGATCACCTCAACTAGCTCTCGATGTAGGCTGATCCCCTAAAAAACATCGAGTCAAACATTGTTTCGATATCATAACAAGGTCTCATATTAGCCATTTTCTGAGCCGAATTAGACCGCTAGTCCAAATTCCCTTGACAGATCGTCAACGCGAGCGTTGACAGTAAGAAAGATCGTTCCAAGGAGAGATGTGTCGTGAGTGGAGTTGAGACGAAGCCGGATTATGATGCGATCGTCATCGGTGCAGGTGTAACCGGGATGAACCAGACCTACCTGCTCGACCGGGAAGGCATGCGGGTTCTGGGCATCGAGGCGGGTGACGATGTCGGCGGGACCTGGTACTGGAACCGCTATCCCGGATGCCGGCTCGACACCGAAAGCTACACCTACGGCTATTTCGCGCTGAGCGGCATCATTCCCGAATGGGACTGGAGCGAAACGTTCGCCGGGCAACCCGAGATGCTGCGCTACGCCAATTATGCAGCCGACAAGATGGATGTCCGACGCCACTATAAGTTCCGCACCAAGGTGGAGTCCGCTCATTATGACGGCCTCGCCAATGTCTGGAAGGTCGGTCTGGACAGCGGCGAGAGGCTGACTTGCCGCTTCCTGATATCTGCAACCGGCCCGCTGTCCGCCTCGCGGATGCCGGACTACGCGGGGATCGAGGACTTCAAGGGCGAAGCCTTCCACACGTCCCGCTGGCCGACCGACGCCGAGGGCAATCCGCAGACGATCGATTTCACGGGCAAGCGGGTCGGCGTCATCGGCACAGGCGCGACCGGCGTGCAGATTATTCCCATCGCCGCACAGACCGCCCAGGACCTTTACGTGTTCCAGCGGACGCCGAACTGGTGCACGCCGCTCGGCAACATGCCGCTCGAAAAGGACGAAATGGATCTCATCCGCAAGCGCTACCCTACGATCCTGGAATATGTGAAATCGACGCCGACGGCGTTCCCCTATCACCGCGACACGCGCAAGGGGACGGAGGTTTCGGAGGCGGAACGCGAGGTATTTTTCGAGCAGCTCTATAATCAGCCGGGCTATGGCATCTGGCTCAGCGGCTTTCGCGATCTCCTGCTGAGCAAGGAGTCAAACAAGTTCCTCGCCGATTTCATCGCGAAGAAAATCCGACAGCGTGTGACCGATCCGGCGGTCGCCGAAAAACTGATCCCGACGGACCATCCGTTCGGTGCGAAGCGCGTGCCGATGGAGACCAACTATTATGAGGCCTATAATCAGGCCAACGTCCATCTGGTCGATATCAAGGGCGCCCCTATCCAGCATTTCACGCCTGAAGGGATCGTGACGGCAGACGGCGCCTATGACCTCGACGTGATCATCTTCGCCACAGGCTTCGATGCCGTCACCGGTTCGCTCGATCGTATCGACATCATCGGCAAAAACGGCCTGCGCCTCAAGGATGCCTGGGCCGATGGCCCTTCGACATTCCTGGGCCTCCAGGCGCGCGGCTTCCCCAATTTCTTCACGCTGGTCGGCCCGCACAATGGATCGGCCTTCTGCAATGTGGGCGTGTGCGGCGGCCTCCAGGGGGAATGGGTCACCCGCATGATCACCTATATGCGCGATCGCGGCCTGACCTTCTCGGAAGCCAGCGAAGCCGCCGAAGCGCAATGGACCGAGGCGGTCTATGCCGATTTTGCCAGGACGCTTATGGCCGACGCCAATGCCTGGTGGGTCAAGACGACGACCAAGCCCGACGGCAGCACGGTAAAGCGCACCCTCGTCTACGTGGGCGGTGGCCCCGAATATCGCAAGCGCTGCGAGGAGGTGGCCTATTCCGACTATGCGGGGTTCGAACTCGCCTAGGCCTTTGATCACGGGTTCGCGCAGGTCTTCAAGGATCGGCGAACCCGCCTCGAACAGAGCAGCCATCGCCACAAGATCCATCCCGCGCGCCGGCGCGACCGTTCCGCAGGACGCTATCGGCGCATTCAGACCCGTACACCAAAAGATGAGGAAGCCATGAAACCAATCTATATCCTGTCCGGCGTACGCACCGCGATCGGCGATTTTGGGGGAAGCCTTCGCGATGTTCCGCCGGCCAAGCTCGGCGCCGCCGTCATCGCCGAGTCTATCGCGCGCGCCGGGATCGGCCCTGATCAGGTCGGCCATGTGGTCATGGGCAACGTCATTCCCAGCGAACCGAAGGATGCCTATCTCGCCCGTGTCGCCGCGGTCAACGCCGGGATCCCGATCGAAGCGCCTGCGCTGACGCTCAACCGGCTGTGTGGGTCGGGCCTGCAGGCGATCATATCTGCCGCGCAGATGATCGCGCTCGATGAATGCGATTTCGCTGTGGCCGGCGGCGCGGAATCGATGACCCGCTCGCCCCATTCGGTGGCTGCGGCACGCTTCGGTCAGAAGATGGGCGAGATCAAGATGGTCGACACGCTGCTCGCGGTGCTGAGCGATCCCTTCGAAGGCATGCACATGGGTATCACGGCCGAGAATGTGGCGGCCGATCATGACATCTCGCGGCAGGATCAGGATGAGCTTGCCGTGCTGAGCCATAGCCGGGCGGCACGGGCGCAGCAGGAGGGGCGCTTCGCCTCCCAGATTCTGCCGATCGAGGTCAAGGATCGCAAAGGCATCCGGATGTTTGATACAGATGAACATGTCCGGGCCGACGTCTCGCTCGCAGGCCTGTCGGGTCTGAAGGCCGTGTTCAAGAAGGATGGCACCGTGACGGCGGGCAATGCCTCAGGGATCAACGACGGCGCGGCCGCGATCGTCCTTGCGTCGCAGGCGGCCGTCGATCGCGATGACCTCAAGCCGCTCGCGCGGATCATTGGCTGGGGCCATGCCGGTGTGCAACCCGACCGGATGGGGATCGGACCCGTCAAGGCGGTTCCCATAGCGCTCGAACGGGCGGGCCTCGCGCTCGAGCAGATGGACGTCATCGAGTCCAACGAGGCCTTCGCTGCGCAGGCCTGCGCGGTTGCCAAGGTGCTGGGTTTCGATCCTGAGAAGGTCAATCCGAACGGCTCAGGCGTATCGCTGGGCCATCCGGTCGGTGCGACCGGTGCGATCCTGACGGTCAAGGCGATCTACGAGCTTGAGCGGATCGGCGGGCGCTATGGCCTGATCACCATGTGCATCGGCGGCGGCCAGGGCATCGCCATGGTCGTAGAGCGTGTGGGAGCCGGTGAATGAAGAAGCTGTTTCCCGACGCAGCCTCGGCGCTCGATGGCATCTTGCAGGACGGTCTGCTCATTGCTTCGGGCGGCTTTGGCCTCTGCGGCATTCCAGAAAGGCTGCTCGACGCGGTGCGCGACAGCGGTGTTTCTGGCCTGACTTTCGCCTCCAACAATGCCGGCATCGACAATGAGGGGATCGGAAAGCTGCTGCGCACGCGGCAGGTCGCCAAGATGATCTCCTCCTATGTCGGCGAGAACAAAGAGTTCGAGCGGCAATATCTGGCGGGCGAACTGGAGGTGGAGTTCTGTCCCCAGGGCACGCTGGCGGAGCGTATGCGCGCGGGTGGTGCGGGCATCCCCGGCTTCTACACCAAGACCGGCGTCGGGACGCAGGTGGCGCAGGGCAAGGAAGTGAAGAGCTTCGGCGGCGAGGACTATATCCTCGAACGCGGCATCTTCGCCGACCTCAGCCTGATCAAGGCCTGGAAAGCCGACGAGAGCGGCAATGTCATCTTTCGCAAGACCGCACGCAACTTCAACGTGCCCGCTGCGACCTGCGGCAAGATATGCGTGGTCGAAGTGGAAGAGATCGTGCCGGTGGGATCGCTTGATCCCGATGCGATCCACCTCCCTGGCGTCTATGTCCAGCGCATGATCGTGGGGGCACCCTACGAGAAGAAGATCGAATTCCGCACCGTTCGTCAGAGGGAAGACGCATAATGGCCTGGAGCAGAGATGAAATGGCCGCGCGCGCGGCAAAGGAGCTTGAGGACGGCTTCTATGTCAATCTGGGCATCGGCATCCCGACGCTTGTGGCGAACCATATTCCCGTCGGCGTGCAAGTCACGCTCCAGAGCGAGAATGGCATGCTCGGCATCGGTCCCTTTCCGCTCGACGGAGAGGAGGATGCGGACCTCATCAATGCGGGCAAGCAGACGATCAGCGAACTGCCACAAACCGCCTATTTTTCGTCTTCGGACAGCTTTGCGATGATCCGTGGCGGGCATATCGACCTGACCGTGCTGGGCGCGATGGAGATCGCCGAAAATGGCGACATCGCCAACTGGATGATCCCCGGCAAGATGATCAAGGGCATGGGCGGCGCGATGGATCTGGTCGCGGGGGTCAAGAAGATCATCGTGGTCATGGAGCATACGTCCAAGGACGGCAGCCCCAAGTTCATTCCGGAATGCACGCTGCCGCTGACCGGGAAGAATGTGGTCGACATGATCATCACCGACCTCGCCGTCTTCCAGCGGGCCGACCATGACAGCCCCTTCAGGCTGATTGAACTCGCGCCCGGCGTGACGCGCCAGGATGTCGAGGCAAAGACGTCCGCCTCCTTCGAGGTGGCGTTGTGACCGGCCTGTCGCCAAAGGATGCACGCGCGATCAATGTACGGCCGGTGGACTATGTGGCGGACGGGCTAGCGATGCGCGGACATCTCGCCATACCCGCTGACGCAGGGCCTCACCCAGCTCTTCTCGTCTTTCCCGAGGGCTATGGCCTGAGCGACCAGGCGATCCTGCGCGCAGAGCGGATTGCATCCGAGATGGGCTATGTCGCGCTGGCGTGCGACCTTCATGGCGAAGCGCGCGAACTGAGCGGGCTCGAGGAGGTTCTAGAGAAGCTTGAACCCTTGCAGAAAAGCAGTGCTTGCGTGCGCGAGCGTGTGGTGCCTGCCTATGATGCGCTGCTAGCGCAACCGGAAGTGGATCCCGCGAAAGTCGGCGCGATCGGCTTCTGCTTCGGCGGTACGATGGCCCTGGAGCTGGCGCTTACCGGCCGCGACATCGGAGCAGTGGTGGGCTTTCACAGCGGTCTGGCGCTGACCGCGCCACAGGATGCGCCGAACATCAAGGCAGCGATCCTGTTGCTGCTGGGTGCGGACGATCCCTCCATCGATGCAGAACAGCGGCTGCTTTTCGAGCAGACGATGCGGGAGGCGGAGGTTCGTTGGGAGATGCATGTCTATGGCGGGGTCCGTCACAGCTTCACAAATCCCAGGGCGCATGAGCGCGGCCTTCCCGACTGGCTTCGCTACGATCCCGTTGCCGATCGTCGCTCGTGGAATGCCATGCGGGCGTTTCTGGATGACCTCTGGGCAGCGCCTGACGGCGGGACGAGCGCGACGATCGTCATGCCGTGATATAAGCTGGCGTACCATGTCCAGCGGACCGGCACGCCTGCACTAGAACTAAGACTTGCGCGGGAAATCCGAGGCGGCAGCTTCCCCGCCCGGCCAGCGCACCGGGGTCGTCGAGGCAAACGCCGCGCCGACCTCATCCCACGGTGCGATATGAACGGTGCGCATATCGCGCGAGGCAAAACGCCAGACCTCTCCGTCCCGGACATAGCTATCGACATAGCGGACAGCGCCGACGACGCTCGTGCCACCCAGGACCAATTCCAGGTGCGCGCCGACAAGGCCGGTAGCCCGATCGTCGGACTCGAACCGGCACTGGACATAATGGGGGGTGTGTACCGTCAGTCCCATATAGGAACGGGCCGTCTTTATGAATTCGACGATGGCATCGCGACCGGTCGCATTGAGAACGCCCGAAGAACTGAATGTGGCGTCGGGAATGAAGCTGGCCGCCACGCCGTCGGAATCGTCATCGTCAGACGCCAGGAAATAGGAGACGACGAGATCCGAGATCGCATTGCGATCCTCCAGTCGGCGAATGCGTTGCTCCAGGTCCATTTCTCTCTCCTTCTATCGCGGCGCCATTCTGATCGCGCCGTCGAGCCTGATGACTTCACCATTGAGCATGGGGTTGCCGATGATGGCTTCCACCAGTTGAGCATATTCTTCCGGGCGGCCCAAGCGGCTGGGATGCGGAACCTGCTGGCCAAGCGAATCCTGCGCCGGCTGGGGCAATCCCATTAGCATCGGCGTCAGGAAGATGCCCGGCGCGACCGTCATGACCCTGATCTTGTGCTGCGCCAGATCGCGGGCGACCGGTAGCGTCATGCCCACGACGCCGCCCTTGGACGCGGCGTAGGCCGCCTGACCCATCTGCCCGTCATAGGCAGCAACACTTGCGGTGTTGACGATGACGCCACGTTCTTCGCCGACAGGCTCGGCAACGGCCAGAAGGGCGGCGAACTGGGCGATGACGTTGAAGCTGCCGATGAGATTGATCTCGACGGCGCGGCGAAAGCTGTCGAGTGGATGCGGCACATTTTCCCGACCGACCGTCTTGATCGCCGGCGCGACGCCTGCGCAGTTCACTAGGATGCGCGCCGTGCCGTGCGCCTGTGCTGCGGCTTCCAACCCATCCTTCACGCTCTGCGCGTCGGCGACATCGACCCGGAAGAACGCGCCGCCCAATTCCTGGGCCTTCCTGGGCCCCTGCTCCTCATTGAGATCGAAGATCGCGACGCGTGCGCCGTGCGCGGCAAGCATCGAGGCTGTCGCGCCACCCAGTCCCGATGCGCCTCCCGTGACGATTGCTGCGACATCACGCATGTCCATAGGTGTCTCCTTGAAAGTTCAATGCGCAGGCTGCTGTCGCCCGGCAGGTTCATATTCTATTGCGCGCGGGCTCCCAGATCCGCGCCTACGCGGGTGGCTGCTTCGATCAGATGCGCGATATAGATATCGATGCCGCCTTCTGGAGGCTTGGGGAAACCATAGAGTGTCAGCGCCTTGGCGACGGCGCCGTCGGCGCCAAAAACCGGCACCGAGACGACCCGCGCCTGTTCCTTGATCGCATCGGTCCATTCGGCAGGATCAAAGGCCAGGTCGGAAATCAGCTCCTCCAGCGCTTCGATCGCGATCTCGTCGTCACCCGCGGCGGCCAGTTGCGCGGAGAAGATGCGTTGTGCCTCGCTGATAAGGCCGACCGAGAAGCCGCGTTCACGCACTCTGGCAAGAACGGTGGCCGCAGTTTCGCGAACCGGAACGTCGTGGCGGCCAAGCCAGGGGCCGACTTCCTGATCGGAGAGCCAGGCTGCGAACACCGACCCGGTCGGCAGGCGGAACGGCAATCGTTGCCCGACGAGCGTTGCGATGCCTGGAATATTTCCCTGTCCGGCACTCGCTGCCACGATCAGTTCCTCGCCGGCCCGGACGGTAACAATGCAGCGTCCCCCGGTTTCGGCAGCAAGACGCTCCAGTTCGGCGCGCGCCCGATCGACCTGCCGAAGCTGGGCGAGGGACAGGCCCGGCGCTTCGCTCGCGACGAGCGCGCCGGGGGCAAACTGGCCATAGCCGCCCTGAAAAAAGAGAAGAGGCAGTCCGCCGCCAGCGATGTCGAGCGCGACAATTTCGCCTGTGACCATCTCATGGTCCCCAGCATCGGTGATGGCGTAGCGTCGGCATTCTATCCACGCGACCACATCTTCAAGGACAGGACAGCCTCGTTCCGAAATCCGGTGGGCGACGCCGTCAAATTTGTTAGGGTCCTTGGACGCAAGTTGGCGACAGATAGGCTCCTGCTCTGCACCCAGGATATTCACGCAGAAATGCTCGCAGTCGCGTAACTTGGCCCAACTGCTCGATCCTCGATCGGGAAAGAAGGCGACCAACGCCGGGTTCAACGAGACCGACGTGAAGGAACCCACGACCATCGATACGGGAACGCCATCGCTGGCCGTCGCGGTGATCACGCAGACACCGGTCGGATACTGCCCGAGAACCTGGCGATACCATTTGGGGTCGATGGGAAGGACTTGCTGAGAAGATAACACAGGGCGCCTCGTTCAGTATGGCGTTCAGTCGGAGCCGGTCACGGGGTCGACGACGAAGCCGACTTTCAATGTGACCTGAAAATGCTGAATCTGACCGTCCTCGATATGTCCACGGGTCTGAACCAACTCGAACCATCGCAGGCCATGCAGTGTCTCGCTGGCGCGCGCGATGGCGGTCTTGATCGCGTCGTCCACACTCGACGTGGAGGAGCCGACGATCTCAATAACCCGATAGACATGATCACTCATTACCTGGCTCCTCCTTGGTTAGGTCAGCGTCCGGTCCACACCGGCTTGCGGCGTTCGCCCGCGGCCTGTTCGCCTTCACGCTTGTCCGCGCTGGCGGCATATTGCTCGATTTCCTCGAACTTCGTCATGAGGGCGACCTCGAGCGGGTAGCCGAGCCGGTCGAGGGCGGCGACCTTCGCGGCCTGGTTGGCCAGCGGCGATGCACCATTGATCTTGTCGGCCCATTTCTGCGCCGTGGCAGCGAGATCGGCATAGGGAACGACCTCGTTGACCAGACCATAGCGCTCCGCGGCTTCCGCCTTGATGCGATCGCCGGTCAGGATCATGGCCATTGCGATATGGTGGGGAAGCTGGCGCACGGCGCGATGCACGACGCCGCATTCGCCGATGATGCCAACTTTCGTTTCGGGCAGGCCGAACTGGGCTGTGTCGGCCGCAACGATGATGTCGGCGCACATGGCGAGTTCGAAACCGCCACCAACGCAGAAGCCCTGGACCGCAACGATAAGGGGCTTTTTCAGTTTTACGAGCGGGCCGCCGATGCCGGTCAGGCCACCAGCCAGCGCCATGCGCGTCTTGCGCTCGGCGCCTCCGGAGACGTCCGCACCGATGCAGAAGCTTTTCTCGCCTTCAGCCGAAAGAATGACGGTCCAGATATCCGGGTCGTCGTTGATGTCGGTCCATGCAGCGAGCAGCAGATCATCCATCTCCTGCGTGATCGCATTGAGACCTTGCGGACGGTTGAGCTTCACATGCGCGGTATGGCCGTCTTTAGTGAATTCGATGTCAGACATTCATGACTCCTTTGGCGCGACCAGCGGGCTCGTCGGCGCGACTTTATATTCCTGGATGACCGCCTTGAGGCCCTTGTCCTTCATGCGGGCACGGATCTCGAGGACGGCGGGTGCGAGGTGCAGCAGCGCGTCGATCTCGGCGATGCCGGAGAGCGACTGACGGAAGCCCTGGGCTTCGGCCGCACGGTTGATCGACAGCTTCTTGAGCCTGAGCACTTCAGGCGGCGTGAGGGCAATGCGCTCGGCCAGCGAGCGGACGCAGGCGATGAGGTCTTCGGCCGGAACGCAGTGATTGGCCCAGCCCCATTCGACGGCCGTGGGACCATCGATCCAGTTGCCCGGCACGAATGCAAATTCCTTCGCCCGCTTATGCCCGACGAGGGAAACCCAGGCGGGAGCAATGAAGCCGCCGCCTATGGGGATGGTCGGTTCGCCGATCTTCACATTATCGGCAACCACCGTGATGTCGGTGAACACGCACATCTGTGCGGCGGCGGCCATGCAATAGCCATGGACCGCCGCGATGACGGGCTTTGGGTGGTCCCACATCTGCAACCAGCGCGCGACGTTGGCTTCAAGGCGGGCGCGGTCGGCCATCGGATCGGCCGGCCCCTTGTCGCCCCCGCCATAGCCTCCCAGATCGATGCCGGAACAAAAGCCCCTGCCCTCGCCCCGTATGGCGATGACCGGACCGCCTTCATGCTTGAGCATTTCGAGCGCATGGCCGAACTCGTCGAGCAATTGCGGCGACAAGGCGTTGGCGGCCTCGGGACGATTGAGGACGATCCAGCTCAACGCCTCCTCATGCTCTATCCTGATGGCTTCATAGGGAGGCATGGAGCAATTACTCCAGTCGGCCGATGGGGTTGAAAGCCTTGACGTGATAGTCGGTGGTCATGGTCGTGCGCAGCTCGCGGCGCTTGAACTTCCACTGCCCATCGACCTTGACGACGCGATCGAAATACTGGCCGTACAGGATGCCGTCGGGACGCTCCTTGGTGTAGCGATGGACCGCCAGCACGATCGAGCGGACGTCCGCTTCGGTCTCGCTGATGAAGTCGACGACAGTATTGGAATTATGGTGGCTGGTGCCCTTGAAGAAGGTACCGATACCGTCGAGGGTTTTCTTATAGGCTTCGATGCCGACCGCGCCGAAATTGGGAGCGTAGCTGACCTCGCAGTCATCCACGAAGAGCGTCGCCATGTTCACGGGATCGTTCATGTCGAGATAGTAGGAATATTCGAACATCATCCGTTCGATCGCCTGCTGCTCCAAAAGCCGCGATATCTGCTGGTCAGTCATCTTTCGTCATTCTCCTTTGAAAGCGGTAGTCCCTCCCGCTCGCCCCCTCGGCCGAGCGGGAGAGCAAGCGTCAGCGGAACTTGACGCTCAAGGTTGCGCCATAGGTAGCCGGGCGGGCCGGCCAGCGCGTCACGGTGTCGAAGAAGAAGGCGACGTTGTCCCAATAGTAGCTGTTGGTCACGTTCTTGCCCCAGACTTGGAACGACCAGCGGTCATCCTGGGACTTGATGCCTGCCCGCAGATCGAGCGTGCCATAGTCCTTGATCTCGAACAGGTTCGAGGCGCCGATGAACGCATTGGTCTGGCTACGATAGTTGAGATCCGCGCCACCGAAACCGTTGAGGTTGTCGCTGACCGGGAAGTCCACGCTGAAGCCCGTCGAGATCTGATATTTCGGCGTATAGGGCAGTGCCGCACCGTCGAAATTCTGTCCGACCGCCAGCGTTTCGGGGTTGAGGCCGGTGTAACGCTTCACCTTCGCGTCGAGATAGGTGAAGTTGGCGTAGGCGCTGAACCAGCCTGCGGGATTAGCCGTCAGTTCCAGTTCGAGACCCTTCACGTTGGACTTGGGCACGTTCACGAGAACGTCGAGCGGACCGAAATTGGGATCGAGCAGCTTCGAACGGATCTGGCGGTTGCGATAGTCGTAGTAGAAGATCGCGCCATTGGCCTGGAGCGTCCGGTCGATCAGCGAAAGCTTGAAGCCCGCTTCGTAGGATTGCAGCGATTCCTGACGCACCGGCTGGCTCTGCTGGGTCGTCGAGGCCGCGACCGACGGGAAGCTGCCCGCCTTATAGCCCTTTGCGACGTTGGCGTAGAGCAGGATACCGGGACGCGGCTTGTAATCGATGCCCGCACGCCATGAGACGTTATCCTCGTTCAGCTTGCCGACGAACTGGCCGGGCAGGAAAGTGGGATCAGCGCCCAGCAATCCGGTATTGTCGATGGTCAGACAGCCCAGCGTCTGTTCGGGCGTGACAGTGATCGGTGACAGTCCGTTTTGCGAACGGAGCAGGTTGGCGAAGAAAGTGTAGAGCGGCGCGAACGGCAGGTTCGAACCTTCGGCGGCGATGCCGAAGAAGCAACTGTTCGCGTCGCGCTTGGACTTCGTATAGCGGATACCGCCTTTGAAGGTCAGGTCACCGACATCATATTCCGCGTTGGCGAAGGCGGCGTAATTTTTCATATTCTGGTTGGCGCGGAAACCAGACCGGAAAATCCCGCCGAATGCCGCGGTGCCGGTATTGATCGTGGAGTCGCGATAGTCGAGTTCCGATCTGTCCTTTGCACGATCGTCGGAATAGTTCAGACCCAGAATGTAGCGGAACGGGTTGTTGCCGCCATTTGCGATCCGCAGTTCCTGCGAGAAACTCTTGATGCCGCCGCCGAAGAAGCGGAAATCCGCGTTGTTGAGCGTAGTGCCGTCGCCGTCGAACGCCATCTTCTGCTTGTAATCGACGTAGGACGTCAGCGAAGTCACAGAGATATCATCGGTCAGATCATAGTCGATCCGTCCGATCGCCTGCCACATGCTGTTGTCGAGATAAGGATCGATGTTCGTCGAGAAATCAGCCGAGCGGGCATTCTCGGGAGCCAGCGGATATCCTGTGACTGGGTTGCCAGGGCCTGCGTTGCGGATGCCGATCAGCTGCAGCGCTGGCGGCTTGCCCTTCTCGAGCCATCCGTTGACGTTGAGGTTGACCCGGAGCCGATCGGTCGGTTCCCAGGCAAGGATGATGCGGCCGGCATAATTCTCGCTGCCACCGGTCTTTGCGTCGGTGGTATAGCTTTTCTGCCAGTCGTCGGAATGCGTAGCCTTGCCCGAAATGCGAACACCCAGCGTGTCGGAGATCGGTCCGCTGACATAGGCTTCGCCGTCAATGGTGTTGAAACGGCCATAGCTTACCGTTCCGCCGGCCTCGAAAGTCTTGGTCGGCTTGGCAGCGATAAAGTTGATCGCGCCACCAGTGGCATTGTTGCCAAAGAGCGTGCCCTGCGGCCCCTTAAGTACTTCAATACGGTCCAGGTCGAACCCGACCAGCTTGGTCATGACCGGGAACGGAAGCGGCGCTTCGTCCAGATAGACGCTGACGTCAGGATAGGAGCCAAGCGTCGTGTCGTTGAAGCCTACGCCGCGCAGGGTGTAGACTGGCGTGTTGGACGCACTGTTGGAAAATACGAGTCCGGGAACGGCCGAGGCGATATCCGTAAGGCTCGCAATCTGGCGATTTTGAAGGGCTTCGCCGCCGATAGCTGTGACCGCAAGACCCACGTCGTTCAGACGTTGTTCGCGCTTTTGCGCCGTAACGACGATGTCGGCCGCACCGCCGCGCGTGGCGGGTTCGTTAGCCTGATCGGCCACCTGCGCGCTGGCAATGCCGGCTGGCAGTGTCGTGATAGCAATGGCTGTAGACGCCAGAAGGCTCATATGGCGCAGCTGCTTGGTAATTGCTCGGGTCAAGCTATCCTCCCTCTCCTATAGGCCGTGTTAAGGCCAGTTCACGTGGGGGACTTAGTACGCCCCTCCATCGTCAACGCTGGAGTTGACACAAGCATATTGAGCCGTCAACACCAGAGTTGAAAAACCGGAGAAAAAATCATGGCGTTGTCGTCGGGAGTTGGGATTGAGGAGTTCAGCGCGCTGGTAACGGCTGCGGACGTAGGTGATGGTGAGGCCCTGCCCCCTATCGATCGGGCGCTTGTCAAACTGGGCCTTGCCTGTGCCCTCCCGTCCCTGAACAAAGCTGCCAGCGGACTTGGCATCAGCGAGGCCCTGACACTTGGGGCCACCCCACAGCAGATACAGGAGATCGTCTCTTTGATGGCGGGTCTGGGCGTGCATTCGCTGATGCTGACGTCCAGTCTAATCACGACAGGGGCCGGCCTGACCGAAAGCGACGGCACCATTGCCTTCAACGCAGACGAGCAGAAGATCTGGGACGCCCGCGTCGGAAACGATCCTTTCTGGGATCGGATGGAAAACGAATTGCCGGGATTTCTGCGCTCGATGCTCAAACTGTCGCCAGCGCAGTTCGAGGCGTTCTTCGACTTCTGCGCGGTGCCGTGGAAAACACGGACGGTGTCGGCCCGCACCAAAGAACTGCTTGCCATGGCTAGCGATGCGATGCCTTCGCACCGGTTCATGCCGGGCTTTAGACTGCACCTGGACAATGCCATCAAATTGGGGGCAGGACGGCGCGCACTCGAGGACTGCCTGCAACTTGCCGCTCAGACACCGGCACATGTGGGCGTGGATTGAATCAAAAGCGGCATCCCGACCACATGATCGGAATGCCGCTTTCGCCCCTTAAAGTTCAGGCGTTCACGCCGCGCCAAGCTAGCGTGCCACCATCGATCACATAGGCAGCGCCGGTGATGAAACTGGAATCGTCCGAGGCCAGGAAGCAGGCGAGCTTCGCAATCTCCTCGGGTCGCCCAAGGCGCGGGATGAGATGGGAGCCGGTCATCACGGTCAGAATAAGATCCTTGTCCGGCGCCGCCTCGTAATATTTCTGGACCATCGGCGTATCGATAGCGCCAGGACAGTAGCAGTTGCACCTGATGCCATATTTGGCGAGATCGACAGCGGCCGCCTTGGTCAGCATCAGGACGCCACCCTTCGTTGCGCAATAGGCACCGGCCTGGGGGTAGGATACGAATGCGCCGGTCGATGCCACATTGACGATGGCAGGACCGCGCTTCGACGCCTTGAGATAGGGCGCCGCATACTTGATCGCCAGCCATACGGCGCGCAGATTGATCTCATAGACCTTGTCCCACACGTCATCAGGCAGGTCCTCGATCGAGGTCTGCGCGGTAAGGTCGGTCTCATGCACGGCAGCGTTGTTGTGCAGGACGTCAATGCCGTCGAACAATTCCGCCGCTTTCGCCATCATCGCCTTGATCTGCTCGGGGTCACGCAGGTCGCATTGATGCACGACGCCGACGAACCCTTCCCCGATTATCTGAGCGACGGTTTCCTCGACTGCCTGGAGGTTGATGTCGACGGCGAAGACCTTGCCGCCCTGACGGGCCATTTCGATGGCGCAGGCTCGACCCATGCCGCTTCCAGCGCCCGTGACGATGATACTCTTGCCGGTGACGCTGTTGCCCATTTCCCGTTCCTCAGCTTGCCGGCGAGAGTTCGGGGTCGATGACCGCCTTGATCACTTTGCCGTGATGGACTGCGTCTAGGGCCTTGCCGGCATCTTCGATCGCGTAGCGATGCGTCACCAGCGATGCGAGGGGCACCTTATCCTGCAACTGCGCGGCCAGATGCATCGCGCCGTGATAATGTTTGGGCTTCGGGAAGGTCGCCCCGGCGATCGTGATATTCTTGGTCGTCATGTCGCGCGGGGAGATGGGCTGCGTTCCGATCGCTCCCCACAGGCCCAGAATGACGTAGCGCCCATGAATGCCGGTGAGATCGACACCTTCAGGGAAAGCAGGCAGGAAACCCGAAGCCTCTACGACCAGCGACGGGCCGGAAGGACCGGCGATGTCATATATTTGCCGACGCCGTTCTTCAGGCGAATCCGACAGCGAGACTGTTGCTGTCGCGCCTAGGCTGCGCGCCACCTCCAGCTTGCTGTCGACACCGTCGATGACGATGACATCCCTGGCGCCAGCCTGTTTGGCGACAAGGACGGCCGACAGGCCAACCGGTCCGGCGCCCTGCACCACGACTGTTTCGCCGAGGCGAACCGGTCCGCAGCGGTCAAAGCCGCGCAGCACGGTTGGCAGAGCGCAACCCAACGCCGCGACGGCAAGCGGATCTGCGCCGTCCGGAAGCTTGAAAAAGGCAAGGCCATTGGGCAGCCAGGCGAAGTCGGCATAGCTGCCCCAATTGGGCTTGTTGGCGTCTTCGAAAAACCGCGAATTCTCGCAAGGAGTTTCGTCGAGGACGTTGCAGCTGTGGCAGCGATGACAGGCGGAAATCGGCGACCAGTAGACCAAGTCGCCCGGCTTGACTGGCACGCCAGCATAATCGGTATCAAAGCCACCGAGCTTCTCGATCCGTCCGATACCTTCATGGCCCAGGATGATGGGGAACGGCATAATGCCGGCCTGTCCCGTGGTGATGTGGACGTCGCTGCCGCACACGCCGCCCAGCACGATGCGCACCAGCGCCCCGCCATGCTCGGGTTCGACCACCGGCACGTCCCACGTTTCCAGTTTGTTGGGTTCCACCAGGACGGTGGCGCGGCCGGTTGCCATTTTCTCTCTCCTTACGATCTGCCTCGTTGGGCCTGTCGGAATCTTTGTGACACAAAACGCAGGCGTGCCCCTGCCCGCTACACTCCCGCCCTTACCTCGTGCAGTCAGCAAGGACGGGAACAGGTAGCGCGCCTCCAAGGATGCGCTGTTTGCGGTTTTAGTCGATACCGGGCATCCGCACCTTCGGTGCGACTTCCGACGCGAACCGACGTAACGACTCTTCCCAAGGCTTGGGATCGTCGATGCTGTCATGCTGGTTATAGACCAACTGGCCCCAACCGCCGACCTTGTCGGCAAGGGCTTCGAGCTTCTCGATCGCAGTTTCGGGCGAGCCACACAACACCACATGCTCGGCGAGGAAATCCTCGTCGATATCGTCGGGCGTCAAATCCTTGCCGGAGTCCTGGATGATGCCGTTGAACAGGCCGAACTTGACGTAGATTTCCTTGAGATAATGCTTCCACGTTTGGGCAAGGCCACTGGCAAGGAAGCGCCGTTTGGCCTCCGCATCGGTGTCCGCGATGAATATATCGCGGCAGACACGATAGCGTTTGCGATCGGGTGTACGCCCCTTCGATTCCATCGCCGTCGCCCAGGTATCCCAGTGCGCCTTCATCTGCGGGGTACCGCCGAAGAAGGAGATAGGCGAGTAATCGCGCTCGCCGGCGAAACGCATCGACGACGAATTTTGCGATAGTCCCGTGACTGCGATTTCCATCTTGTCTCGACCGCCATAGGGACTGTTGTCGGCGATGATGACATTATATTCCGGCATCGTATCCGCGCCTGGGAAGCCAGCCTTGAAATATTTACCCTTTTCCAGGAAAGGCTTTCCCTCCCAGACACGCTCGATCAAATGAAGAGCCTCGAGTTGCATTGGCGGCAGTTCGCTGATGCTTTCGAAGCCGTGAAGAATGGCGTCCGTATGGTGGCCGCCCGGTGCTACGCCAAGGAAGTAGCGACCTTCCATAACCTGGCTCAGCCAGCCGATGCGGATCGCGAGCGTGGCAGGATCGTGATAGGGCAGCAGATGCGCCATCGGCGCGAAGCGAATCTGCTTAGTCGTTTGCGCGCATGCCGCAATGATGGCCTCGGGCATGGGAATATTTTCCCAGCCAAGGGTGTAATGTTCGCCGATCATGAAATCGGCATAGCCTGCCTCATCTGCGATCCGCGCTATGTCGAGCGCCCAGTCGAAAACTTGCCGTGCCGTCCGGCTCGGCGGGTTGTAGGGGGTCATGAAGATGCCGCACTGCATTGCCATTTCTCTCTCCTAATCTTTGAATTACCTTTGAACCGGCTTAGACGAACGTGCCTTCGGCATCCTTGATCGAGAAGCGCGGCGCGACCTTGCTGATGAATTTTTCCAGTTCTTCCTGATTAGCCTCAGGCTCCAGATGGCCCTGCCCGAACATGAGGAAAAGCTCGTCGAAGCCGAGCCGATCATGGGCGCGGCCAATCTTGTCGGCGATCTCATCAGCCGAACCGATCAGGACGTTAGGCGGGCGCTGGCCAAGGGGAATGAACCACTCGTCCCAAAACCACATATGCTCTTCCATGAGCTTGGCCGCGCGGTCCTTGTCGTCCGTCAGCATGAGGAAGCCGCCCCAGGCCGATGCATCCGTTTTCGTGACCTCGCGGCCATTCTTGGCGGCCGTAGCAATGTAGCGATTGTTTAACTGCTCGCAAAAGTCGATATTGTCGGAAAGAACGATCAGCTTTCCGCCCTCTTCGGCCCAGAAGTCGATCGTCCGCCCGGAAGCCGCAAAGCCGCCATAGATGGGGGGATGAGGGCGCTGGAATGGCAGCGGCGCGATGCCGATCTGCTGCACCCGGCCATTCTCGTCCTGTCCCTTGCCATATTTGGCGTAAGCGGGATGACCGGTGGAGCCTCCTTCTGGCGGGAACTGCCAGTTGTCACCCTTGTGGCTGAACACGTCGTTGGTCCAGGCCTTCTTGACGACGCGTACGCCTTCTTCGAACAGCGAGCGGTTGCGCGCATCCTGCTCGTCGCGCGCTTTCACATTGTCGGGAGTGGTGGCGCTGACGCCTTCCTTGATACCGTAGGCATCGACCCAGCGGGCATGATAGCCCCGGGTGAAACCGCAATAGAGCCGGCCCTGCAGCATGTGATCGAGCGTTGCGATTTCCTCGGCGACGCGGACCGGATTGTGCGTGGTCATGGTGTAGCCCATGATGCCGGCCTTCATCCGCTTGCTATGCTGCCCGACGAACAGGCTGAACATGCCAGGATGATTATTGGCCTCGAAACCCTCGATCTGAAGGTGGTGCTCGGGCTGGCAATAGCCGTAGAAACCAAGCTCGTCGGCAAGCTGCACATAGCCCTTAACTTCTTCGAGGAAACGCTGATACAGTTCCGGCCGCTGACCGGCCATGCCCTGCTCGATTTCATGACGGCGACCGACAACACCGGTCTGCATAAGATGAAACTTCATACCTCTCCATCCCCAAAGGAGCTTTCATGCTCCCCCGCTCTTAGGGTTGATCCTGTGTCGACCCCTTAATCCAATCCCCTTTCGGAAGACTTGTCAACTCTCGTGTTGACGACCGCTAATTTTTTTTCGCATAAGTGCATTCGGCTCGATGATGCTGTGCGAAGCTGCACGGCCTGGAGCGGAGAGGAACATGATGGATCGTCCGATCACGACCGAAGTTTCAACCTTGGGGGACTTGCTTTTCCGGGCAGCGGCAGTCGCTCCGGAGCGTGATGCTCTCGTGCTGCCGAGCCAGCGCGCCACCTATTCGGCTATGCGCGATGGGGCTGTTCGAGTCGCACGATCGCTGACGGCTCTGGGCGTCCGCCGTGGCGAACATGTCGGCCTGCTCATTCCCAATTGCGTGGAATTCGCCGAAGCCATTCTTGGCGTTGCGCTGCTCGGCTGCGTTGCCGTACCGCTGAACGCGCGCCACAAGGCGACGGAATTGGGATATATCATCCGCAATGCCGATCTCGTGGCGATCCTGACGAGCCGACATCCCGACGATCCGGTGGATTTCCCGGCAGTGCTGGCAAGTGGGCTTGAAGGCGAACCTGCGCCGCATCTGGAGCACATTGTCCTTGTGCGCGGCAGTGGCGGGCAAGGCGTCATGGACGTCGCAGCGTTTCAGGCGCTGGCCGATCATATCGAGCCGTCGGTCATCGAAACCAGGCGACAGCAGGTTCGGGTGCGCGATGCCGCGCTCATCATCTATACCTCGGGTACGACGGCCAACCCGAAGGGCTGCGTCCTCAGTCACGAGGCGGTCACACGTGGCCCCGTAGAGCGGGCTCGATATCGGCTGAAAGCGCCAGAGCATGATGTCGTGTGGGGTGCCGGACCCCTTTTCCATATCGGAACCTTCGCGCCGTTTGTCGGTACGCTCGGAGTCGCCGGTACGTTTCTGACCGACGGCTATTTCGATGCCGGCCGGGCGCTTCAGCTCATGTATGACGAAAAGGTCACCCTGACATGGCCTTGGTTCCCAGCGATCATGCAGGGCCTCCTTGGGCACCCGAGCTTCGATCCGGCGAAACTCGCCAGCATGCGGCATCTGTGCATCATCGCCCCCCCTGCGCAGGTCGATTTGGTCCAGACGCTGCTTCCAAATTGCGAGGTGCTACAGGGCTGCGGCATGACCGAAACGGCCGGCGTCTTCGCCTTGAGCGATCCCGACGAAGATCGGGTGTCGCGATCAACCACCAATGGAAAGGCAAGTCCTGGCATCGAGATTCGGATTGTGGATCCGGAAACAGGCAGCGACCTTCCCGATGGCACGCTCGGCGAAATCTGGGTGCGCGGCTATAATGTGATGGAGGGTTATTGGGCAGCGCCTGAGAAGACAGCGGAAGCTCTCACACCGGACGGCTGGCTCAAGACCGGCGATCTATATACCCGGCTTCCAGGCGGAAGCCTCGTCTTTGGCGGTCGCTACAAGGACATGCTCAAGGTCGGTGGAGAAAATGTCGCCGCAGTCGAGATCGAAGCCTTTCTATCGACCCATCCAGCGGTCAAAACTGCCGAGGTGGTCGGCCGTTTTGATATCCGCCTCGATGAAGTTCCGGTTGCGTTCGTCGAAATCCATCCGGGACATGAAGTCGACGAAGAGGGTCTCATCGCGCACTGCCGGGGCCGGATCGCAAGCTACAAGGTCCCGCGCGCAATCATATTTCTTGCTGCGTCCGAATGGCCGATGTCCGCCACTAAGATCGACAAGCGGGCGCTGAGGGATAGGCTCAAAGAGCCGGCTTCGTGAGCGAGCCCAAGGCTATCGTTGCCGCGTTTCTGGATAGCTTTTCATCAGGCGATGTAGAGTCGATCCTCGAATATCTTACCGAGGACGCGACCTGGTGGGTCTTGGGAAACTTGGACGGCATGTCCGGAACGATCGACAAGACCACGCTGGGCAGCTTGCTGCGGAACGTCAAAGCGCTCTATCTCGACGGGGCGTTGACGATCACGCCGTCGAGCATGATCGGCGAGGGTCGACAAGTGTCGGCGGAAGCGACTTCCCATGCAAGGCTGTGCGACGGGCGCGTCTACGCCAATGCCTATCATTTCAGGTTCGATCTCGAAGGTGACCGGATATGTAGCGTGCGGGAATATTCCGACACGCAGCATATGCTGGAGATATTCGGACGGCAGTCCAGGGTCTGCGTGCTGGGCGACCTCAGCCGGTGACAGCGCTCAGGACCGGCGGGGATGGAAGCGCCTTCGCACGACCCGCGTCCGTGAGCGCTCCGCCCGTATAGATCGACCAGAATGATTCTGCGACCTGTCGTCCGGTCAGGCTGCCGCCGGGTACGAACCAGCGATGCGTCCAGTTAAGCATCCCGAACAGCGCGTTCTCGTGGAGACGCGGCGGGATGTCCGATCGCAGATCGCCATCCTCAATACCCTCCTTGATGAAGTCGATCAGCATTCGGTCGAACAGACGCGTGCGCTTCATGATCAACTGTGCCCATTCGGTTTCCTGCACGCCCACCTGCTGCATCTGCTCCTGGATATAGACGAAGGTCGCCGGATAATTTTCCTCATAGCTCGTCATGAGGATCACGAAGATCTGATGCAGGCGCTGCATGCCGGTAAGCGCGTCATTCGCACGCAATTCCTCCGCGGCGGCGATCGCCGTGTCGAGAACACCCCCGACGATATCCTGCAGCAGTTCCTCCTTACTACCAGCATAATAATAGATGGTAGCCCGAT
>NZ_QFOA01000143.1 GCF_003248505.1 Sphingobium sp. | reverse complement strand
GATCCCGATGGCAGCGCTGGTGGCGATCATGATCATGGTGTCGATCGGTACCTTCTCCTGGTCCTCGATCAAGAACCTGAAGGATCACCCCCGCTCGTCCTCCATCGTCATGCTGGCGACCGTGGTAGGCGTCGTTTACACGCACAACCTCGCCATCGGCGTTCTGATCGGCGTGCTGCTGTCTGCCGTCTTCTTCGCCTGGAAGATCTCCCAGATCTTCCGCGTCACTTCGGCCCTGTCGGCTGATGGCGCGCATCGGACCTATACCGTCGAGGGACAGGTCTTTTTTGCCTCCGTCGAGGATTTCAACAAGGCCTTCGACTTCAAGGAAGCCCTCGACAAGGTCACCATCGACGTCAGCCATGCCCATATCTGGGATATTTCCAGCGTCGCGGCACTCGACATGATCGTGCTGAAGTTCCGCCGCGAAGGCGCCGATGTCGAGATCATCGGCCTCAATCAGGCCAGCGAGACCATCGTCGATAAGCTCGCCATTCACGACAAGCCCGGCGCCATGGAGCGCCTGATGGGCCACTGAGGGAGGAACGAACAATGACAAGAATACTCGGACTGATCGACGGCTCGCCCTATGCCCAGAGCGTATGCGACCACATTGCCTGGATCGCGGGCAAGGCCGACGTGACCGTGGAGCTTCTCCACGTCATCGGCAGGCGCGATCTCGCCTCCGAGCCGGTCAACCTCAGCGGCAATATTGGGCTTGGTGCCCGAACTGCTCTCCTCGAGGAACTGGCTGAACTTGATGCGCAAAAGGCCAAGGTCGCCCACAAGCGTGGGCGTCTTTTGCTGGACGAGGCAAAGGCCCGGCTCAACCAGGCTGGCGTTGCAAACGTCGAGACGAAGCTGCGCAACGGCGATCTCGTCGATACCGTGCTGGAATTCGAAGCCAATGCCGACATCATCGTCATCGGCAAGCGTGGCGAAGGGGCGGATTTCGCCAAGGGCCATCTCGGATCTAACCTGGAGCGCGTGGTGCGCTCGACCCACAAGGCGATCGTCATTGCCTCGCGGGCCTTCAAGCCGGTCGCCAAGCTGCTGATCGCCTATGACGGCGGAAGCATGGCGAGGAAGACCGTAGACCAGGTGTCGCGCAGCCCGATCCTCGATGGCCTCGGTTGCAAGGTGGTGATGGCAGGCGCCGACACGCCAGAGAACCGCAAGAAACTCGATGATGCCGCTGTGACCCTTAAGGCCGCAGGCTACGCTCCGGAAGTTGCCCTCGTGCAGGGCGCGGCCGACAAGGTGATCTCGGACATGGTGGAAAAGGAAGGCTTCGACCTCCTCGCCATGGGTGCCTTCAGCCATTCCCGGCTGCGCACCCTCTTCATCGGCTCCACCACCACGGAGATGATCCGTTCCTGCAAGGTGCCGGTCGTCATCTTCCGTTGAACTGAGACGGGCGGGCATTTTGCCCGCCCTCTTGTCCGAAGCGTTTGGGAGGAGCGATCATGTCGCGACAAAAACAGACTCTGTTTCTGATCGACGGAAGCCACTATGACCGTTTGCGTTCGGTGTTCGAGACACCGTTCGATCTGCGCAAGCTGGCTGACGCTGCCAACGGAGGCTTGCCGGTCGATCAGGCGATTTACTACCGCGATGTTCGCGATGATAACGAAGCGGAACGCCAACGTCCCCTTTTTGGCTGGCTCAAACATAACGGCTTCGTCGTGAAGGGTCGCACCCATGGCCGTGGAGATCCACGGGAACGATATGGTACCAATCTCATCCAGATCGCCGTGGATGCGTTCTTGCTCGCAGAACCTGGGGACCATGTGATGGTGCTTGCAGGCGATGGGAAGCTCGAGCCGATGTTTGCCGGTCTACGGGATTATGACATCAAGGTCACTTTGGTTTCGACCATGGATGCGTCCACCACCATTGCCCCGCCTTCAATGCTCATCGAAGCGGCCGACACCTTCATCGACGTGAAGACAATCATCGGACGACTTGCTCTGGAAAAACCCGACACGCGACAAGCCGATTGAAGTCTCACGCTTTACCGACCACAAACGTGGAACCGCGAAGTCGGCTCTGCATTTTCGCCATGATCAGGCGGGAGCCATAAGCGCATATTTCAGAAAGCCGTAGATGGTTAGAGCCTATATCGATTTCGCCAGGGTCAACTGGCAGCAGCTCCTGTTCGGCGCACTACTGATGGCGCTCTCAAGCTTCGGCCAGACCTATTTCGTCTCAGTGTCGGGCTCGTACTTTCGTAAAGCCTTCAGCCTCAGCGACGGCGGCCTCGGGGCAACCTATGCGGCCGGCACCTTCCTGAGCGCATTGACCCTGACCTGGGCCGGTCGGCTGATCGACTACACGACCGTGCGCCGTTTCACCTGGTGCGTAGCCCTGCTTCTCGCCATGGCCTGCGTTCTCGTTGCAGTCAGTTCCCATTTCATCATGCTGGCGGTGGCCTTCTATTTCCTGCGTCTCGGCGGACAGGGCTTGATGACGCACACCGCATTGACCGCAACGGCACGCGCGTTTCCGCAGGATGCCGGAAAGGCGCTTGGGCTGATCGCGCTTGGTCTTTCCGTCGCGCAAGGTCTTTTTCCGATCGCCGGCGTGACGATGATGGAACACCTTGGCTGGCGCACGGCCTGGATGATCAACGCAGGTCTCGTGATCGCCGGTGTCTCGGTCGCCTTGCTGTTTCTCCCCCGACACGGCGACCAGGCAATTCGCAGCCGGAAAGACAAACCTCGCAAAGGCGATGAGAAGGCCAAGGCACTTTGGCGCGATGCCCGTCTCCTGTTGACTTTGCCAGCCGTGCTCGCCGGGCCGTTCATTGTCACCGGCTTCTTCTTCCATCAGGCACGGCTGGCCGAGCAGAAGGGCTGGGATATTTCCACGGTGGCCGCAAGCTTTGCCGCCTTCGCCATTGTCCAGGCGGTAGCATCTGTCGCTATTGGACCTATCATTGACAAAATCGGACCGAAGAGTTTGCTGCCCCTGTTCCTGTTGCCGCAAGCCTTGGCAATGCTTGTTCTCGGTCTTGTCAGCGCACCATGGATAGCGCCCGTCTACATGATCCTCATGGCGATATCGATGGCGCTTGGCTCCACCCTGGCAACGGCCCTTTGGGTCGAACTGTTCGGAACCCGAGAACTCGCCCGTGTGCGTTCCTCCGTCGAGGCCGGGATGGTTGTCGCCAGTGGCGCGTCTCCCATCATGATGGGCCTGTTGATCGACGCTGGCATACCCCTGTCATGGCAGGCACTCGGCTGCTGCGTTTATACGTTGATCGCGTCTGCGCTGACACTGAAGGTGAAGCGCAAATCGAGTGAGGAGGTCGTTCAGGATATGTGAGGTGCCGCGATTGGCCACCTCTGCGGGATCGTGTTGCGCAGTCTCAGGCGATCTCACCGCGAGGTGGTCACAATCCCCCACGGACAATAATCGTAGTTGACTGTCAGGATAACG
>NZ_QFOA01000142.1 GCF_003248505.1 Sphingobium sp. | reverse complement strand
ACACTGGGCGTTTCCATTTTATTGCCCCGACCCGATCGATAATGGGACAATATCCTTATCCCGTCAAAGGGAATGGATCGTCTCAATGGCGACATAATTTTTTTGTGCGGCCATGAAGCCGGATGAAATCCGCAGCCTGCCGGAAAGTTATCTGCGTCTGATCATTCTCATTGAGGCGCGAGCGGCACCGCGTCTTCGCAAGATTGACGGATTGTGGCGCAAGCCCGTTTTGGGATGCCGCGGTGCAGAGGCGCGGCCTGGTTCGATGACCGCGTTCATCCGGAAGGAATGCTTGCTTTCTGATGAGGCGATAGATGAGATCGTAGCGAATGCGCCGCCAGACCTGATCTTTTTTCAGCAAGGCGCCGCGCGAGTGCCACTCGACGCCCGTCCTCCCATCAGGCGATGGATCGACCGATTTCTCGATGGCGTTGATCAAGAGGCTGCATGAGGAAGCGACGCAATATGATGTGGTATCAAGGTGCATAGCCGCTCGGGGCTATGCTCTGGAGGTAGAGGCGTCCCGCGTCCGGGACGCCCCCCTGAATCTCAGCCGTTAAGCTGATCCTTCACTGCCTTGGCGGGCGTGAAGGAAAGCTTCTTCGACGCGGCGATCTGAATGGTCGCGCCGGTCGAGGGATTGCGGCCTTCACGGGCCGGGCTGTCCTTGACCTTGAACTTGCCGAAACCATTCAGCGAGACTTCTTCACCCTTGGCAACAGCTCCGGCGATCTGCGCAAAGATGGTGTCGACGAACTTGCGGGCATCCGCCTTGGTCAGGCCATGTTCGCCGGCAAGGGCTTCGGCCAGGTCGCTATTATTCATGGTGCATCCTTGTTGAGAGAAACGCGCCAGCCTTAGTGGCTCATCTTTTGAGTTTGAAGCCTGATTTTAGGGCGGTGTTTCGTCTAGCGCGTGGGGACAGCTGAACGGAGAATGGATTACGCGCCGGGTCAGTGCTGATCGCCGTCTTGAAGAAACTCGCCGTCGGGGTCACGGCCGGTCATCATATACCATTGCTCCATCGTAGTAGGAGCGCCGATCAGGCGCTCATATCCTGCGCAGACGTGTAGTGCGGCATGATGCTCGTCATACCGATCGAGGACCTCCAGGCATCTGACCAGCGTATCTCGGACATCTGCAAGCTCGTCAGGCAATTCGCGCATCGGGGAATGATCCATATCGGTGTCTCCATATTGGAGGGTATCTGGCACGCCGACACCGCGCACGGGCAATCGTCGCCAGATCGGCGGTAATTTCCATCCTGGCGATCCAAACGGCGAGACGCGGGTGGATCTATCTACGTCGTTGGAGCCGGCTACCGAACAGGAGATAGGGGCGAAGAATGCGCCTCCGGAAACCGCGGTTGCGCACGACGGAACCGCTGCGTTTGAGAGTTGAGAAGGATCTTGGAGAGTGTCGCTTTCGAATGGTCGAGAGCGGCATTTCCAAGGAGTTGAGGTTATGAATATCGGTGAAATCAAGCCCGTGAACGGTCGTCTTATCGGTCATATCGCGACCCGTTCGATCGACTTGCCGCGGCTCGGGCTTCGGCCTGTCGAGAGCACCAATGAGCGCGCGCCCGTCTTCGAGATCGTGGCGCTCAATGTCGGGCAGCGCTGGGTTCAGATCGGTGCGCTATGGGAGGCGACCGCCAACAAGACCGGCGAGAACTTCCTTCAGGGATCGCTCGACGATCCGAGCCTGGCCGAGCCGCTGCCTATCGCTCTCTTCGGGACCGACGCCGAAGGCTACCGGGTCGCATGGCGCCGTCGTGACGCGCTAAGCGGCTTTGGCGGCGGGCAGCGCTCGGAGCGTCCGGCGATGGGCGGCGAGGCCATGGGCGGGTTCGGCGCGAGCACCGCTGGCATGGACGGCAGCTACATGGGCGGCAGCGACTTCGACGACGAAGTGCCTCACTGAGGTCTTTGAGCGTCATGGGCCGGGGGAGCAATGGCTTCCCCGGCCTTTCTTTTTGCAAATCAAATTCTGGAAGGATGCGCATCATGGCTACCGCCCTGCGCCACAGCATCGATCGCTTTGCTGACTTGCCTACCCTTTACGCACAGATGGTTGCGACGCCGGAATATCAGGCGGCTTTTGGCGACCCAATGCCGCTCTCCATTGCTGAGCCTGGAGATGCGCCAGCCGAACATGAAATGCCTGAGCCGATCGCCGCGCAAGCCGAGTGCGGCGGCATCATCGCCGCGATCTTTGACCTCTTTACCGGCACCCGTCTGGAACCCCTTGCGCCTGATATCGCCTGGGGCTTCGTCAACAGCTTCCACTATCTCGCAGGGAAGCTGGAGAAGCGCGAAGACGGCTTCGCCAAGGAACTGGGCGAACTTGCGCGAGACCCGGAGGGGAGCGAGATCTATGCCCGCTCCCTCGAAGAAAAGCAGATTCAGTGTCAGTCGCTCGCCGAGCAGCGGCAGGCGATCGAATGTATGCGCGACTATGCTGCGGAAATGTATCGAGCGCAATCTGGCTGGCCGTGGTCGCCGGCAAGGGGCACGCGGGCCTCTTCTGCATCGAGCGCCAGCCAGATCGCCGCGATTGATTTCCTGCGTGCCCGGCAGCTGGAACAGCGCGAACGTCACCTGCCGCAAGGGCCGGTGGTGGTCGTTACTGGGCCGGCCGACTGGCATGACTGGCAGGCGATATGGGCACGGCTTGACGCCATCCACGCGCGGGTCTCCCACATGATCTTGGTCACCACCGGGCAACGCCGCGGTGTGGATCAGATCGCCGCCGCCTGGGCTGCGCGCAGCGGCGTTGAAGTGCCGGTCGTGCGTTACGGTCTATATGGAACGGGGCGGAAGACCGCCTTCACCCGCAATCGCAAAATCCTCGAATTGAAACCAGTCGAGGCAGTGCTCTGTGAAGGCTCAGGCGTGCAGGCCAATCTCTATCAGCTGTTGCGCCAGGCTAATGTGCCGATCCATGCCCTGCGCAAAGCGGACCAGTCACCTGATGCCGTGAGGGTCCCGCCGCGTGCTTCGCGCCGCGGTCATTGAGGGAGGACAGTATGGCGATACCCGACTATCTCAGCGCCAACTTCAAGACGCTGCTTCGGGCGGCGGAAGATGGCAATCTTGCCCTGATGGAATGCCAGGATGCAACATCGGGGGAACCCCGTTACGTCATCTGCGCAGTCGGACGGGAGGAGGGGGCCTATCTCATGACCCCTTTCGGCCACCTCGCTGAAGGAAACCCATATGACGCCTATCGGCCGCCGATCTGAAGGCGATTGACAAAATTCATGCCTTTCCGGGACCGCAGCCGATCCGGCGCGCGGTCCCTTTTTTTGTCAACGGCGGTGATCGGGGCAATGTCGGATGGGTGGTTGGGCACATGTTGCGTGAGGACCATAGCACCCCAGGGGGCATCGAGCCCCCTGGGGTGCTGCCACACTTCTTCTCTCAAGTCTTTTAAGCATGGCACGGGGACAGCGCCGGCCTCAAGGACGACGGGGCCCCACC
>NZ_QFOA01000141.1 GCF_003248505.1 Sphingobium sp. | reverse complement strand
GATCTGGGCTTCATCTTCGTTCCTTCGTCACTACGACGAAGCCCAGATCCTCCTTAAATCACAACCTCAAATCTGTGCCATTGGTGCTGACGGCGGACACCGAGAATGTCTTCGCATGCAGCGTGGAAGCATGGGAGCGCAGGGCGGCCGTCGATCCGGTGCCTGAGCCTCGTAGGGTGCTGCCAATACCCAGACGCGATCCGCGTCGTCTTTCCTTGCGAGAAGGTGTGGCATGCGTTGTGCCATACATCTCAAATAGTCGGACGCCCGACTGAAGCAGTTCCATCCGAGTCTGGGCATATCCGGCATGGACGAGTTTCACGTCTGTGGCTGCGAAGCTGTTCGTCAGCACGTTGACGGTCACGCCGCTGCTGGCGAGTGCGCAAAGCGCTTTCGTCACAGCCTCGCCGGGAACGAAGTATCCAGCGATCACGAACATCTCTCGCTTAGGATTGCCAAGCGTCTCCTCGAGCTGGGTAGCGAGCAGGCTGCTGGGATCGACGTCTCCGCAGGCCTTTGCCGGATCATCGCTTATGAGTTCAACGTCGGCCCAGGTAAGCTCAAGCGTTCCCTCGAGAAGTGATCGCACGATTGGCAGGGATGTGATGCGCTCCACAAACTGGCGGGCAGAGGGATCTTTCTCGACAAGTGCAGCCCGCCGCGTGAGCTTTCGGCGCTGCGCCTCGCTGACACGCGGAAGGATCTGGGCGGCTGGATAGGCGGAAGAGCAGTCCCAGTAGCGATCGAAGTCTGCAATGACGGATGTGACCACCGGGCCAATCGCTAGTGCGTCGAGGTCCGCGAACAGCCCTCCGTCGCCTGCGCCGAAATATTCGTCGCCGATGTTCCTTCCGCCGACGATGGTCGCCGCGTCGTCGGCGATGAAGCTCTTATTGTGCATGCGGCGGTTAAGGCGGCTAAAATCGAGGGCGAAGCCGGCCGCCTTGGGAAAGCGGATGCGAAATGGATTGAAGAGGCGGGTCTCAATGTTCGGATGACGGTCGAGCGCGGACAGGATCGTGTCGAGTCCGGAGATGCCGTTGTCGTCGAGAAGCAGTCGAACCTGCACACCTCTTTCGGCTGCACTGTGGACCTCCTCAAGGAGCAACGTCCCCGTCCGATCACCATGCCAGATGTAGTATTGTAGATCGAGATGCCGCTTTGCTTGGCGTGCAAGCAGGATGCGCGCGGCGAAGGCGTCGTTCGCGTCCGCCAAAAGGTGGATGCCCGACTGGCCGTCATGTCCCTTCGCGGCGTCCTCCGCAGCGGTTCGCAGAGGGCTCACGCTGTCATGTCGGGAAGGAAAGGCGTCCTCTTCGAGCTTCCGGGGCGGCAGACGGTTGAACGTGCGAAGCGCCCATATAGACGCGAGTATCGAACCCGTTGCGGCGATAGCCGCGACCTTCCGGCTCACCTTCATCGTGCACTAGTCGCATCAAGGTGGGCGCCGGCGTCCAGCCTGTTTTCCGCGGTGTCACTCTTGAAAGCTAGTCGAGCATGACGCTCCGGTGCAGATATCATCAGTCCCCCTAGGTCGGAAGCTATACGCCCAGCGTTACGCTTGCGTTCCATACTCTGGGGAACCGACACGTCTACGAAGGTGGATTGCTGATCCGTTTGGCGTCGAAGGTTTCAGGCTTTCCTGCGTCCTCCGCGCTGCAAAGCCGTATCGACGCGTTTGCATGGACAATGGGCTCTCGACTCCGTGGACGAGGGCCGGAGGCCAGATGTATTCCGGGCCCTTCGAGCGCATGGCTGTAGAGATCCCAGTATCGTTGCCATTCACGTGTCGAGCTACTTACGCTCACTGTCATGTGACCTGAACGGAGTGGGATGTAGCGGGCCGTCCGATCCAGGTCGGCTCGCTCCAGCAGGAAGCAGGACGCGCCATTCTCGAGCGCGATGCCGGCAGCGCGCTCGATCATCGCCTGTCTGACCTTTGCGTCCGGCCAGGACCGTGGCGCAAGCAATTGGATGTCAAACGTCATTGGAACGGTCGTCCCGGAACGTTCAACGAGGAATGTCGGTAAGCGGTCCGGCGTGTCCAAATCGGCATATGCCGGATGGGAAGCGATGACGACAACAAGCCCGACGACCCGAAGGGCTCGACGGAGTGCAGATGCGTGTCTCGAGTTGGATGGCTCATTCACTGGCGGCACTCCGGGCTGGGCGGGGTTCATTCGCCAGACCTATCGTCACCCTCTCTATGCCGGCCGTTTCCCGCCTGAACGCTGACCTATGTCAGCGCGATGGAAAGGTCGTCCGCTACCCGTTGCTATTGCGGGCGGACCACGCGTGCATGGTTGAAACGGCGTAGGACCTCCCGAACTGCCGCTGATCCATCTTTGCTGGCGCCCGGTAGAGCAGACCCGAGGAGGCGGTTGTAGGATGGCAGACCCGTATCAGACCCTGAGTGTCGCGCGTGACGCGGACGCCGCTACGATCAAGAAGGCGTATCGGCGCCTAGCGAAGGAATTCCATCCGGACAGGAATGCAGGAAAGCCGGATGCCGCTAAGAAGTTCTCAGAGATCTCTGCCGCCTACGAACTCCTCTCTGATCCCGAGAAGCGGGCTAGCTATGATCGCGGTGAGATCGACGAGAACGGGCACCCCAAGGCACCTCATGGCTTTTCGGACTTCAATGGCGCTGGCCCGTTCTATCGTTCGGGCGGCTTCAGGACGGATGGGCAGGGTGGTTCTTCCACGTTCGAATTTACTGGCGATGGTGCGGACTTCGCCAGCATCTTTGGCGAGATGTTTGGGGATGGTCAGGGCCGCCGGCGTTCGTCCTTCAGGCAGCGGGGATCCGACATCGCATATCGGCTGGCTGTGAGTTTCGAAGATGCCGCGGCGCTTCGTCCGCAGCATATCGACTTGGGCGATGGTCGATCCATAGAGCTGAAGTTGCCCGTAGGCTTCGAAACCGGGTCTAAGGTTCGGGTGAGGGGGCATGGCGAGGCCGGCCCCGATGGCAATGGCGACGCTATCGTGATCCTCGAGATCCAGCCGCACCGGTTCTTTACCCGGGTTGGGGATGACGTCCATCTCGAGTTGCCGGTGCGTTGGGACGAAGCTGTGCTTGGAGCGAAGGTGCGCGTCCCGACGCCTGACGGTCCAGTGCTGCTTACAATTCCCAAGGGGTCGACTTCTGGACGAACGCTTCGTGTCCGTGGCAAGGGCTTCCATCGCGAAGGCGGAGGCCGAGGTAACGAGCTGGTTCGGCTTTTGGTCGATCTCCCAGCAAATGATCCGCAGCTAGAGAAGCTAGCGAAATCCTGGTCGACGGAGCACCACGAGAATCCGCGCGCAGCACTCGGTGTCTGACATCTTGCATCTGGCTGATCCATGTCAGGTCGGCCCTCGCGAAGGATGGGCACCATCGTCGCCTACCAACCAAAGGAGGCTGACGTGGCAAGAGCTATTGGTATCGATCTCGGCACGACGAATTCCTGTGTCGCGATCATGGAGGGCAAGAACCCCAAGGTAATCGAGAAC
>NZ_QFOA01000140.1 GCF_003248505.1 Sphingobium sp. | reverse complement strand
TCTTGGGTCAGCGCTACGGCCAGCCTGATTACTGCCTACCGTGGGCGTCCATCGCCGACCTTACTGCAATGTTGCGGACGGCGCAGACTGTCCAGATAATGCGATCGGTTCTTCACGCCCATAGGCTGCGGCGTAGAGTGCGGCATAGTCCTGTAGCATCTGGTGCAGGTCGGGTGTGACGGTGATCGGCAGTTTGATCGGCGTCCTGTCCGGCAGCTTGGGAAGCTTGAGTTCCGGCATGTGTTCCTCCTAACCGCGCCACGGCGCGAGAATGAGATCGCGATGTACGATGAGCCGGACGGGCGCGCCGGGCCGGATGGTGATGGTCGGTTGGATCTGCAGATTGCGGGAAGTGATCTGGTCGCCGGCGCGGGACACATTCTGCTGCGTGGATTCGCGGATCGCCTGGACGAGGTCGCTCTCGCCGGAGAAGGTCACGTTCGCACCCACGCCAAGCAGGGTCGAAATCGCGACGCCCTTGAGCAGCGTCCATGTGTGGAAATCGACACGAGCACATGCGCCAACGCCTTTGGCCGCGAACGGCTTGGACATGCGCGTCGGCCACCCGGCCGCACGATGGCGGATCCATTTCATCTCGCACGAGGTTCTCA
Organism: Sphingobium sp.; assembly: GCF_003248505.1. Taxonomy (GTDB): domain Bacteria; phylum Pseudomonadota; class Alphaproteobacteria; order Sphingomonadales; family Sphingomonadaceae; genus Sphingobium. Next base: position 2,927 of record NZ_QFOA01000140.1, on the reverse strand, counting down.
CGCCTCGGCGCCATGCATCGATGGCGCGCCTTCAGCTTATCGCAGGTCTTCCAAGACGCAAGCCCGGTGCTGCGCGACAAAGCGATTTAAGGCTCTGAACATGCATAATATCCTTCAAATCGAGCGGCGTCATTGTCGATGAATTTTTCTTGTCGGGTATTTCTGAATCCGAGCGTCATGGAATGATGGCGAAACGGTTTTGGGCTGCGGATCGGCAGCTTCCGGCATCCTCATGCATGTGGCTTTGGAGTGAAAGACTGTCCAATGGATATGCCCACCACCCTGTTGGCCCCCGGATTGCTGTCCCGTACCGAACTTCACACTCTGGTCTGGGCCGAACCTCTCCGCCACCTCGCAGGACGCTTCGGCATCTCGGATCAAAGTCTCGCCAAACTATGCGATCGTTTCGATATCCCGCGTCCTCGGCCTGGGCACTGGAACAAGGTCGCGGCCGGAAAGGAGATCTCCGTGCCGGCCTTGCCGCCCGCAAAAGCCGGCATGGACGAGAAGATAGAAATTACCCCGGTCCCGGATGGTGGTGCGTCGTCAACTGCGCACGACCCTATTGCGGCGGCCCGCCAGAATGGCAAAGGGGTGCGCGTGGCCGATCGGCTTTCGGATCCGCACCCCATCGTTGCCGGCTGGCTTGCAAATCGAAGGGAGGCGACTGCCCGGGGAAGGCTGGTCTATGATATCTGGCCCAACCGGCCGGTCCGGGCCGCGCCCTTCACGCCGATCGAACGGCGTCGCCTCAGGATATTGGACACCCTGTTCAAAACCTTGAAAGAAGAGGAGATCGTCATTGCCGAGACAGATCGGCATGGTCCCGTTGCGCGATGCGGGCAGGACGAAATCGCATTTCAACTGAGGCCCAGGCTCAAGGAAGTGCGCCAGCTCCTGCCTCCCGAAGAGAGACGGTGGCATGGCCCCGGCAAGCAATACCGGCGAGAACTGGTCGAGACGGATGTGCTGGTCTTCGAGATCAAGCGCTGGTTGCCCGGCGATTTGCCACGCGTCTGGCAGGACGGCCGCAAGGGCATGATCGAGGACAGGGTGGGCGACATACTCACGACCCTGCTTGCGGCATTCCCGATGATGGCGGCTGCGCGCGAAGAGGCCGAGGAGCGGCAGCGACTGCGGGAGACCGAGCAACGGCGCCGCCAAATCCTGGCGCAGGAGCTCAAGCTCGACCGCGACCGCTTCCGATGCTTCCTCGAGCAGGCCGCCAGATGGCGCGAAGCTGGACTGGCGCGGGATTTCCTCATGGCGCTGCGCGCCGCGATCCCGGATTCTTCATTGGAAATTGGCGGCAGGCCTGCCGCCGAGTGGCTGGAATGGGCGCAAGCGCATGTGCAGGCCCATGATCCGCTCACACAGGGTTCGTGCGCTGTCTTCCGGTCGATCGCCGAAGTGACGGAGAAGACCTATCGTGACCATTAGGCCGGGAGCCTCAGGCGCGTCGGAAGTTGGGCTTCAGAACCCTTGCGCCATCGCGCATCTCGTTGAGCTGATCCGACCAATACTGCATCATCCGCACGCGCTCGTCCCAATATTCGCCGCGCGTGTAGGCACGCCTTATGGCGTTGGTCTCCATATGGGCAAGCTGGCGCTCGATGGCGTCGGGATTGAACTTGCCCGTTTCGTTGAGCAGCGTCGCCGCCATCGCCCGGAAGCCGTGCGCCGTCATCTCCTCCTGGCTGAACCCGAGCGCTCGAAGGGCCGCGTTGACCGTGTTTTCGGACATCGGGCGAAGCGGCGAGCGGAAAGAGGGGAAGCAGTATCGTCCCGTGCCCGTCAGCTCCCAAAGCTGTTCGAAAAGCGCGGTCACCTGCGTGGACAGCGGCACGCGATGCGGCCGCCGCATCTTCATCTTCTGCTCGGGGATGTTCCAGACCGAGCGGTCGAAGTCGAATTCGCTCCACTCGGCCTGGCGCAGCTCGCCCGGGCGTACGAACAGATGGGCCGACAGCCTGAGCCCGAAGAGAGTGATGGCGTGGCCGGTGTAACCCTCGATGGCGCGCATCAGTTCGCCCGCGCCCTTGGGCGTGGTGATGGCGGCGAGATGCTTGGCCTTGGGAACGGTCAGCGCGCCGCGCAAATCGCGGGATGGATCCATTTCGGCGCGCGTGGTGGCGATGGCGTAGCGGAACACGCGACCGAGGACGCTGCGCATCCGGCGCGCGCTTTCGTAGCGACCGGTGGCCTCGATCGAGCGGAGCACGGCCAGCGCTTCCTGCGGGGTGATCTTGGCTACCGGACGGCTGCCGATCCTGGGATAGGCCTTGGCGAGCAGCCAGCGGATCTTGCTGAGCGTGACCTCCGACATGCCCTCGCGTTCCTGCTTGGCGACCCATTCCTCGGCGACCAGCTTGAAGCTGTTTTCCTCGGACAGCATCGCGCGCGCCTCGGCGAGCTTGGCTTCGTGCGAGGGATCGAGCCCGGCTGCGATCAGCTTGCGCGCCTCGTCGCGCCGCTCGCGCGCATCGGCGAGGCCGACGTCGGGCCAGGCGCCGAAGGAGAGCGTACGCTGCTTGCCGAGATAGGCATAGTTCAGCCGCCAGAGCTTGCGGCCGTTCGGCTTGACGAGGAGATAGAGGCCGGCGCCGTCGGTGAGCTTGTATTCGCGCTCCCTCGGCCTGGCGCTCGTGACGGTGGTCGCGAAGAGTTTTCCCATGGTGTCGGCCCGTCCATAAGGGGCCTTCGATACCATGCAGGATACCATATTTGTTCCCGATTGGTGCCGGATCAGCCCGGATTTGACCGGACGGTCTTAGCACAAAAAACGGCTGAAATCAGCCGTTCTTCGGACGTTCCCGGACGTCGCCGGAAGAACAAATGGTGCCCAGAAGAGGACTCGAACCTCCACGACCTTGCGATCGCCAGCACCTGAAGCTGGTGCGTCTACCAATTCCGCCATCTGGGCACGG
>NZ_QFOA01000139.1 GCF_003248505.1 Sphingobium sp. | reverse complement strand
GCGCAGGTTTCCTTCGGTTTTCCATGATTTCACTCCAGATAAAGTGAGTGCCAGGGGGGTGTCCGGAGACGGGCTAGGCTCGCCTTCGAACGTCGGTGAGCATGGTGATCAGGGCATCGGATGGCGGCTTGAAGCGCCCGGGCTTGATGGCAGGTGCGCCGTGCGCCGCGAGAATCTGCAGCTTCTCCTCGGGATCGGCGCGCAAATAGGTCTCGGTGCTCTGGATGCTGGCATGGCCGAGCCACAATGCGACTTTGCGAATGTCCCCTGTCGCCGCGAGCGTGTGCATTGCGCAGGAATGGCGCAGCACGTGCGGTGTTACGCGCTTTCCAAGGATTGACGGCTGCTTCGTTGCCGCGGTCTTGACGTGCTCGGCCAAACGAAACGCAAATCCGTCGCGGGTCATGGGCTGCCCGTTGACATTGAGGAATATCTCGGCAGCTTGCGCTTTGGGCCGTATCGCAAGCCACGCGCGCAATACGAACTGGGTCTCTTTCCAGAGCGGAAGGACCCGTTCACGCCGACCCTTGCCCATGATGTGCACGGTGGACAGGGAGCGGTCCGGGAAATCGCGCAGTTGTAGCGTTACGAGTTCCGACACCCTCAGCCCGCCAGCATAGGCCAGATGCAGCATTGCGCGATCGCGGGTGCCAAGGCGTGTCCGGGGATCCGGGGCATCGAGCAAAGCCTTGATCTCTGCCCGGTCGAGGTAGTCGATCAGCGCCTTGTCGGTCTTCTTGGTAGGGATCGATCTGACGCGAAGGGCCTGATCCAGGCAGGCCGGAATACGATACTCGATGTAGCGGAAGAAGGACCGGATCGCGGCGAGCCTGCCATTGCGGGTCCGAACACAGCTGCCGCGACCGTTCTCGACATGGTCAAGGAAGGCCATGATCATGTCGGTGCCGAGATCCTCGATCTCGAGATCGGTCGGCCGACGCTTCAGCCGATCGGCAGCGAACTCGACCAGGAGGACGAAGCAGTTGGCATAGGTCTTCACCGTGTGCGGACTGACAGCACGTTCGCGCGGCAGATGTTCACGCAGGTAGATCGAGAGATGCGGAGCGAGTGCCGTCATGCCGCTTCTCCCCGGTAAAGTTGCTCGCTGGCGGCAGCGATATCGCGCAGCAGCACCGGAGTGGCCTCGAGATACCAATAGGTGTTGGCGACCGACGCATGCCCCAGATAGACGCTGAGTGTCGCCATGTGGTGTGCGATGGCTTCCCTGTCGCGCGGGCACGACTCAAGCGAACGCACAGCGAAAGTGTGCCGCAGGTCGTGTAACCGCATCCCGGCCGTTCCGGTCGGTCCGCGGTATCCGAGCTGCCGGGCCAGCCTGACGAACACCACGTGGGCGCGCACCTTGTGTGGTGCTCTCCCCCGAATGGTCACGAACAGGTCATTGCCCGTGGCGCCAAGCCTTGCCCGGGTGGCGAGATATGCTTCGAGCGCCTGACGGGTCGATGGCTGCAGGGTAATCAGCCGCTGCTTGCCGAACTTGCCGTTGCGGACGATCAGGCCATCCTCGACCAGATCGTTGCATTGCAGAGCGAGGGCCTCGGAAATCCGGAGACCTGTCGCCGCCAGCAGGCCGAACAAATAATGGTACGTGTATGGGCTGATCGTGTCTTGGGACGCAACGTCCAACGCCGCGGTCATGATCGCCCGGACCTGTTCCGGTTCGATGATGGTCGGGGTCGGGCGTGGCCGCTTGCCCCGGCCGAAGACACCGGCAGGCGGAACCTCGTGAACTGGATCATCGGCTTGGATAAAGCGGCTGAAGTTGCGAACGGTGTCGAACCTACGGCGGGCCACATTTTGCGAACTCGCCGTGTGGCACCAGTCGTAGACCCGCTGGACTTGGATGTGTCGGTCGCCGAATCCTCCGGCGTAGGCGGCGTACAGGTGCAGCAAGCGTTCCTGTTCGGAGAACTTCCGTCCCAAGCTGCGATGGAGCGTGACGTATCTGGAAATGTGCATGTTCAGCATGACTGTTCTCCCGGCCAGGGCTGCGCGATCTTCATGAGCATCGGCAGATCGACCTTGGCGTAGATGGCAGTGGTCTCGGGCGAGCTGTGACGCAGGATGGTCCCGACGGACTCCAGGCCTGCGCCCGCTCGCAGCAGGTTGGTGGCAAGCGAATGCCGGAATATGTGCGACCCGGTCGGCACCCCATCGATCCCACCGCGGTCGCGCGTACGGGCGACGATGCCGGCGATCTCGGCGGACGAGCGGAATGGCCGGAACGGCGCTTGTGCGCGCAGGAACAGATGCTCTTCGACGGCCTTCGGGCGGGCTGCCGCAAGATATGCCAGGATCGCGTCGCCAACATCCTGCGGCAACGGCAGGCGGTCCGGCCGGCGCGTCTTGCCCTTGACCGTCAGGTGGCCGGATCGCCAGTCGATATCCTCAAGGCGCATGTCCTGAATATCACCAGCGCGCAGCCCAAGTCTGGCGAGCAAGAGGATGATGGCCTTGTCCCGGACCTCCACCGGACGATCTGTTGGACAGGCCGCAATGATCCTCTCGATCGTTGCCGGGTCAACGTGGCGCGGCAGCTTCGAAAGGCGGTAGCGCTGCACAGATGGAACTGCATGCAACAATGCCGGCCGGCACTCGCCACGCACGACCAGAAACCGGATGTAGCTCCTCATTATCGTGACGAGCAGCGATACCGAGCCCGGCGTCTCCTTGCTTCGTCGCTGGAATGCGCTCCTGAGTCCGGCGGCATCCCATAGCGAAGGCTCGCCAAGCATTGGCATCAGCCGTCTAATATCGGTCCGGTAGCGCCGGATCGTCTCGTCCGTGGCGCCGCGGTGTTGCTTGAGCCATGCCAGGTAAGCCGACATGTGCGGGTTATCGTCCGCCACCGGTTCAACCAATGGGATGGCGCCCCGGCCTCGCAGGAACTCGACGAAGTGCCGTGCGCATCGCCCCCGCCGCTTGGTGCCTGTTGCGACCAACTGGCCCCGCTTGCGCCAGACCGGGCATCGGCAATCATGCGCGGCGTACTCGTCGATGATCGTGTCGTCGATATCGATCCATTGGCGTCGCGTAACACGAAGCCAGGCCACGACATGCTCTGCCTCGGATCGATAGGACTGCGCCGGGCCCTCGGCGAGTTGCAGGCGATCGATCGCATCGGAATAGTCAGCGAGGTGCCGTGGCAGATCGTCGATCCCGTCGTCGACTTCGACGTAGCCTTGATCTTCCAGGAACCGGACGAAGCGCCTGACCCTTGCTGCTTGGTCAGCCTTGTAGTGCGCTTGCTGCGCCGAATACCGGTGGCACCGGCACCGATGCTTCTCGAACCGCCGGACAGCCTGATCGTCAATCGTGCGGATCGCGGTCCTATGCCGCTCCAGCCAATGCAGGAAATGGCGGACCGCCGCGCCATACAGAACCGCACAGCCTGACTTCTCGTCGAGGGACAGAGAGGAGAGGAATGCGGTGAGAAGAGCGCCGTGACTGGGCGGGTCTTCGACCCTGAGCGGGGCAGTCCGAAACGGCAGTGATGATCGTGTTCGCATGTTGGCTCCTTCGACTTGCTGAGGTCGACGGAACCGTAGTTATCTGGAGTGAAATCATGGAAAACCGAAGGAAACCTGCGCCTCCCGCCGCCACGCTCGACATAAACTGCGACTGCAAAGAA
>NZ_QFOA01000138.1 GCF_003248505.1 Sphingobium sp. | reverse complement strand
GCAACAGCAAATGGTAGCCAGAATTCACCAACCGGCGCGGCCACCTATCGGCCATCATAATTGACGCCGACCGGACTCCGTAATCGTCGCGCTACACAAGTGTTGGCGATGATGGGCGGCGCGGAAGGCTCACCATCATGGATGCTGTCATTCCACAGCCATGATATGGAGCTTTTGAGGGCATCGGCACTTTAGCAATAAGCGCAACAGTGGGAAGGCGATGACATGAGAAGGGCATATATTTCCGCTTCGGTTCTTGCGCTGGCCAGCATGGCCGGAATGGCGCAGGCACAGACGCCTTCTGCATTGAACGACCTCGTTGGTGCTCGGGCTGCCGGCGCGGAAACCCAGATGACCGCGCGGGGCTATCGCTTCTTCAAAACGCAGAAGGGTGATGACCGCAGCTATACCTACTGGTGGAACGCCTCCAGCAGGCAGTGCGTCACTGTAGCAACGATGGATGGTCGCTACGACTCGATTACGTCCTCGCCTGCGCCCGACTGCGGTCAGCGCGATGAAGTACGTGGGTCGAACCAGGGCGGCAGTTATCGGCCGACCCAGAGCTATGGCTATGGGGGGTCATCCTCCAATCAGCGCCAGTCGCCCAGCTATGTTGAAGACCGCGATCGTGGACAGGACCGTTATCAGGTCGACGGGCAGAATGTCGATCTGGGCCTTGTCTGCTTTGGAGACGGGCAGCGGCCCGGCTTTGCCACGACTTATGGCTACAGCTGGAACAGCCGTACCAAGCGTTACGATTACGGAAATCGCACCGAGATGACCGGGCAGCAGTTTGATGCCTCAGTCTCCGTACAATTCTGGCCGGGCGGCGGGCATATCCGTCTCCCCAAGAAGCTCGTCCCGCCGATCAACAGCCGTGGCAATGATGGCTGGTGGGATCTGTATGACGTGGAGATGGGACCCGACGTCATCCGAGCGAAATACCGGCTCAACGGCATGAACAAGCCGTCCGTCACCATCAACCGTCGCAGCGGACAGATCAGCATCCGCGGACTCGACCCTTACGCTTTTAGCGGCACATGCGACCTTATCGACGGCGACGATCACCGCCGCTTCTGATCATCACGCGGCCCCGGTATTTCCGGGGCCGCATTGTTTGGGGAAAATGCTCATGAACTGGAAGCATGGAGCAATCATTGCCTTAGCCGTCACGACTGCGACGATGCCGGCAATCGCGCAAGCGCCGATCAGGACTGAGCGGGTGCAGTTCGCGAGAGGCGCCACCTCGGCAACCGTTCGCGGTGCCGTCCGAGGCTATGACACTGTAGATTATGTGGTGCGCGCGCGCGCAGGCCAAGCCATGTCCGTGTCGCTGCAGACCAGCAGCACATCGGCCTACTTCAACATTCTCCCACCGCGATCCGAAGAGGCGATCTTCAACGGCTCTATCAATGGCGCGAATTTTTCTGGCCGCCTCAAGGATTCAGGCGATTACCGGGTCCGTGTCTATTTGATGCGCAACGCTGCACGGCGTGGCGAGCGGGCAACGTTCAGCCTCACCATTGGGGTCAATGCCAGGCCAGGCAACATTGGGGCCGCCCCTGGACCGATCGGCTCAGGGGCGCCCATACCCGCAGGCAATCGGGTGGCCTATTGTCGGGGCGAGGCCTTGCAGCAATATGGTGTGCGACCCAATTATATCCGCACGAGCCCCGCTATCGCGAACGCCACCGGTATCATAATCGACGGCACGGCGGACCAGGGACGGAATGGCATCAAGCGCTTTCGTTGCCGGTTCGATACGCGGGGACGCTTTATCGACGTCATGGCTATGACCCGCGATGGGTTCTGAGGTTTAGCCCGATCGACACGTCAGGGTCGCGTCGTCCCCCAAGCGTGTCAGGCGCCCCTTCGTTCTTTTCCACCGATACGACACGAAGGGGCGCCAGCCCTTTTGATCCTTGGGCCAAGCGGCGATCAGGACTTCTCCGTCTGCGTCACGAACGACCATCAAACCTTGAGCAGATATGCTGTATCGGGACGCCGCCGGAAACGTCGGACATCGTAGCGGCTTGTCGTCATTGGCGTCGGAGGTAATCGCGCCTAATTCGGCAATCCTGATGATATAGGCGCTCCGCGTACACTCGATATGATTTTTGTCGAACGCGCACAGGCTGCGCCTTTTGAACCATGCCTGCTGGCCTTCCATCCAAAGGTGTTCGGAGCCCTCTGATTGAGGCGGCAGGTCGATAAGGAGGCGCGCAAGTGTTCGGTCGAGCGCGGACAGCTCCATGTCCGAGCTAAACCAAGCGATCAGTCGCATAAGTCGGACGTGGGCAGTTCGCAGTCGCCTGTTCGACCGGCGGGGCGATGGGAGTCGGAGGATTCGACTGCGCATAGAGCGGCGAAAAGTCCCACCTACGACCATCAGGCCAAGCGGAGCCACGGGAAACAGCATAAAGAACCGTGCGAAAACCATTGGATCACAGTTTGCCAGAGAGGTTCTCCTGATAGTCGATCGTGCGCGACCACTTGAGCGTCTGGATTTTCCAGCGTGGGTCCGCCTTCTGCAGGAGCGCGAAAACGCCTGGGAGATGAGCCGCGCCGTAGGTGACATAGATGCGGCGTCTGGGTTCGGCCAGCAGCGCATTTGCAAGAACGCGGTTACGATAAGCGAGGATCAGATTGTCCATCTCGCTGGCGGTTGATCGCTGGCTGGCATAGGTCATGTATCCGCGGCACAATACCGCGCCTGCCTCCTTTTGCTCTGGCGATCCGGAGCGCAGAAAATTGACGATCTTTTCAAGGCCGCCCGTTTTATCATCTGCGGGCTCCGCCTCCCGCTCACGCATCGCCTTGGCAAACGCAGGGTCAGTAGCCATAGCCGTTTATACTCCGCGTGGAGTTGCGCTGTGTCGACGTCGGCAACCACATGCACTGTCGGATGTTCCTTTGCATCGCGTCCAAGCAGCCCAAAATAATCGCTCTGGAAATGCAGGCCGCAGACTTCGCCGAGTTCGCGATAAGCCTTGCTCAGGTCGGCGCCGCCAGTAATGGTTTTAGCGAACCATGCATCGTCCGCAGGGTTCGACGGCTTTACGCCTTCATACAATGCTACTGAGCCGCGGGAGAGGGCATCTTCCAGGTCATAGACCACCGTCTTGAAGAATATCTCGGTGCCGACATGCTGCATGCCTTGAAACACGATCGTCTTTTGCCCGTTCGAAAGCACCGCCTGAGGCACCATCGCCGGCGAAACCTGCGTGAGGGTCGCTGCATAGTAGATCGGGAATGCGGCAATGGCTGTGAGGGCAAAGACGAGCGCAACCGCACTTTTTATCCATCGGCTGCGAACCTTTCCGCCCTTCCAGCGCGTGAATATGAAGGCGGCAGCTCCGGCCAGGGTAGCTGCGATGATGATGATGCCGATCAGGATCCACAAGGAAATCTGAAGGATGATCGGGACGCTCAGGAGAAAGGCAATGCCGGCGAGAAACCAGAGGACCGCTGTTATGCGGGTCCACCACAGACGCCGATTGGACTTTACCTGCGCAGTTGCGACCATCTCACTCCCCCCGAACTGAACGGCTCATTCCGCTGTTGATGGATGGTAAGCGGGGCCTGGAGACCGCAGATCAGGCGGCTTCGGCGATCGGTTGCTGATCTGGCTGCCAGTTCCATATGTGGACGGCTCCCTCTTGCAAGGGCTGAACGGAAAATTTGATCG
>NZ_QFOA01000040.1 GCF_003248505.1 Sphingobium sp. | reverse complement strand
AAACCCCATCTTGACCCACCCCTGACATCCGAAACATAATCGCAAGGTGGGTCACTTCTCGATGAAAACCCCGGGTCACTTCTCAGCGGCAATCAACACCATGACGGCGGGCCGCACCTCGCGCATCCGGCCCAGATTGATGCGGTGCCCCTCGTCGCCGTCGCCCAGCATGTCGGTCTTGGTCCGGATTTCCATCTCTGAAGTGCCGATGGTCTGGCTGGCCCATTGGCGGGTTTCGCTGTCGATGGTTTGCAGGAACAGCTTGGTGTTACAGCAGCCCAGCATGGATTCGGCGATCTGCGGTCCATAGCGGTGCTGCATCTGCCCCAGTGCCTGGAAGGTCAGAACGACCGCCGCGCCGAACTTGCGCCCCTCGGGCAGCAGCCGCGCCAGATTATCGACACGCGGCAGGTCGGCCAGTTCGTCCAGCACGAACCAGATACGCCGGTCCTCGGAAGGGGGCAGGCCCAGCACCGCGCTGGCCGCGCATTCCAGCCAGCAGGCGAGAAGGGGCTTCGACGCCTCGAAGTAATCCTCCTTGCGCGGCACGAATATCCACGGCCGCGCACCGGGATGCCGGTCCAGCGCTTCAATGAAGCTGCGGAAGGCGAAGGGCCTCGCCTTGCCGTCCTCAGCGCGCAGGAACTGGATCAGGTCCGCTGCCTTCGCCAGCATGAACAGCACGCTGCCCGTGGCCCGGTCGGCATCGTCCGCAAAGGTGCGGGCCGACGAACTGGTGGCGAGCCATTCCTTGAGGTCGTCCTTGGGCCGATTCTTCAGGGCATGGAGCAGGTCGGGCAGCGTCCGCCTGTTCTCCTGCCACAGAGCCCGGATCATATTGGCGACAAGGATGCGGCTGGTATCGAGCCACACGTCGCTGTCATGTTGCCCCGTCTCGGTGATCAGCTGGTGGGCGATGCGGTCGGCGTCCGCCGGATGGGCGATCTCGGCAAAGGGCGACCAGAAGGCGCAGCGGGCATCGAAGGGATTGAGGATCACGTCGCCGCGCGCCGGATTGTAATAGTGCGCGATGAACTCGCCGCTGGTGTCGTAGACCAGCGCGGCTTCGCCGCGCGCCTCGATGCCGTCGAGCAATTGCCGCAAGGCCGTGGTCTTGCCGCTGCCGGTCGTGCCGATCATCGCCATGTGGCGGGTCTCCAGACGGGCGGGGATCGGTACCTTGCCGATCGCCAGGGTGCGAGCGCCGTCCTCCTTCCCCGTCAGCCTGGCCAACTGCTTCTCGTTCACCACCTGCGTTCCGCCGATCCAGCGATCGGCCAGCAGGCGCTCGCGCCGCCGCGCCATCGCGCCGCGCAAGGCGATCAGGCCCACAAGCCAGGTGCCGAAGCCCAGCCAGCATCCCCGTCTGGTCCAGGCCCAGACAAGATCGACGCGCCGCCGGAAATAGGGATGGGCGATAATCTGGCGCGCCGATCTCCCTTCCTCGACATGGTCGGGAAAGTGAACGTCGATCCCTGTGTCCGCCTCCCAGCCGGACACGGCCCAGAGCTTGGTCCTGGCCCAGTAGTAGGTGCCGGTGGCGAGCATCGCGTCGCGGCCGAGCATCATGTTAGGAAGTGCCAGCCCGCCAAGGGCAACCGAGGCCAGCATGACGAGGGTCTGGCGCTTGAGGCGGGCGCCTTGCGTGCTGAGATGATGCTTGCGCAGGGCATCGGCATGGTTGCGGCGATCGTCGGGGCGGGTCATGGCCGGTTCTCCCGCGCAAGACCCCGCTGGCGATTATAGGCGGCGGTGATCTCCTCGGTGAGGATCGCGTCGCTCTTGCGCGCGCCACTGGCGGCGCTGCGGGCGTAGCAATAGGCGGCGCAGGCGGTGAACAGCGCGCGGTCCAGCATCCGCTCCACGTCCACGATGCGCGTACCGACCGATGCCAGTTCGGTCACGATCTCGCGGGAGTCGATTGTGCTGCCCGTCCCTTGGACGAGGGCGGCCAGTCCCGTGTCCACGACGCGGGCGAGCATGGCATATTCGCTCAATCCGCGTTGCCTGGCGAAGCCGGCAAGGGTGCGGTGCTGGGCTGGAGAGAGCCGCACGGTCTGGGCGCGGGCGCTCATGATGCCGCTCCAACCGAGATGCTATTAGCCATCGCGTGGAATAGCGGATTTGCGCAGTTTTGGCCAAGCCGCGTTTGGCGAGATGCTATCCGCATCCCGTCAAACCCGCAGAAATGCTGGATGCACCCGTGCGTGAGGTGTGTATCTGAATTGTCGGCTCGATGCGTAGCATCGCAGCCCCGCAACCTTGTCCGTTGGGCGACCGGATCAGACATGGTCCGATCCTTCCCGGCAGGCTTCGCCCGAAGCGTCAGCGGTTGCATCGGACACCCAGGCCGCGATGATCCGCTTGGCTTCGCGGTCCGCCTTGGGGCGATCGATCTCCCGGCGCTGACGGGGTTGGTCGTAAAGGCCGTGTTCGATGATCCAATTCTGGATCACTTCGTCGATGGCATCCTGCAATCGGTTGTCGAGCTGCCTTGCGGCGATGGGATCGAGATGCGCAGTGACATGCGGGCCTTCGATCAGCCCACCCAGTGGGAGACAGGTCCTGCCTGCATCCTGCAGGGGACCATCTACCCGCAGGGTTGATATGACGCCCCGGTGGCTGTGCAGAACGGGACGTTCGCTGAGCATCGAGTGGCTGATCGAACAGCGGTAGGTTTCACCATCGTCATCGAAGGTTAGCAGCCGCTCGATCAGCGGTTCGACCATGGGCGCTAGCCGCTGATGGACCGTGAAGCGCAGCGTGACATGGGACCGGCTCCGCAGCCGTGCGGCCAGCCGATCGACGGTGTTGCGGATTGAAGGCATGAGTCATCCTTTCGTGAAACCACGATTGAGTGGTTTATCGTTTCGAGAGATGCAGACGCGACGGGCCCGCCCAGCCATCAGACCGGAGCCGGGAAGCGTCTGCGGATTAGTTCAGTAGCGGCGGGGCTGAAGGCTGTTCAGCCAGTCCTCGACATCTCCGGATCGCCATCGAATTTTGCCAGAGCCAATGTGGCAGGGACTAGGAAAGCTGCCGTTGCGGGCCCGGCGATAGAGGGTGGTCCGAGATTTGAAGCCAGTGACGTTGAGTACGTCCACGACAGTCAAAAGCTGGTTTCGATCAGGGGGCATGAAGGCGTCCTTTCCATTGGTTGGAGTGCAGGACGTGGCTCCGGGAGGCGCTGGAAGCTATTCAGTTCCCCATTCACGGAAATTCATGCATGGGCAGTTGGCGCAGATAATTGTTGAAGGCGGGATAGACGCCCGCATGGATTTTCTCCATTCGGCTATCGCTAATCCTTTCTTCGCGAAGGATTTCCTTCTTTCGCTCGAAGGTCAGTCCGTCGAGTTCGGGCCGTCGCAAGGCTATGATGATCTGAATCGCCTCGCGAAAGGAGTTTGCACGCGGGTCTGCTTCGGAATGGGCAAGAAGCCACTTTACGCGGCGGTCGAATAAGTCGCGGTCGGCGGTGTCGAGCAATGTTCTGGAGGTAACGAGGGCAGGGGCAACGCGACCGCCGAGCTTGACCAACAATTCGCTCATGGGAATTGGACGGTGCGGGATGCATTGCCAAAGGTTTTGATCCCGGCTGACAATAAGAAGCGTGCCGTGATTGGCAAGAAATGCCCGAAGGGCGCTCTTCGTAACGGGCTTAAGGTTCCCATCGGGAAGTCGCTCGACGCATGGGATGTCGCCGCCGGCGATCTGTTTTCGAAAGTCGTCAAGTGCCCGTAGATTACGCGCCAGCGTTTCATCCGGCTCGGTGAGGATTTCTTCGATTTCCGGTTCATCGCGCACCTTGGCGCGTTTGCGCGCCCATATGAAGGTGCAGCCTCCAGCAAAAAGGAGGACCCAGCCGCCGCCGTGTGTGATCCGATCCTGAGCGGCGATCAAGACCACGGCTAGCAGTACAACGACCACCGAGGCCAATTGCGCAAAGTGGAGTCCGTTGCGACGTTTGCGTTCGCGCTTCGCCGCCGATGCCATCGCGCCGAGCACACTTGTCGGGATGATGGCGGTCAAGGCCGTTCCTGCTGGTCGTTTCAGAAACGCAATATAGCCATCCCGAATTTTGACGAACTCGGCGGGGCGTAGAGGCAACTGCTCTCGCATCTATCGGCTGGCATAAGCAGAGTGAGGCGAATCTTCAATCGGAAGGGGGCCGGGCGCGTGCGATGTCGAGGCGTTGCGATGCACTGCGTGGCCATCGCCAAAATTAAATTTGCACCACCAGCGCACCACCAGAGCGAATTTGGTGGCCCCTGGCGGGGTGAAAATATCGGCTAAGTAATTGAAATATTGGTCGGGACGAGAGGATTCGAACCTCCGACCCCCACACCCCCAGTGTGATGCGCTACCAGGCTGCGCTACGTCCCGACCGGAGGGCGCGCTTTAGTCGGGTGCGGGGGAAGTTGCAAGCGCTGTTGTGACGGGAATGTGTGTCCTTCGTCTGGCACCCTAATGATATTGCTTCGCGGCCCCCATCTGTGTTAGCCGCCCGCCCTTGATCCGTGGGCCGTGAACCACTGCGCACGGTCCCGAAAAAACAAGGCGAAAGTCCACTCATGTTCATAACCCCTGCCTTTGCCCAAACCGCGGGCGGGCAAGCCTCCGGTGCCGGTATTCTGGTGCAGATGGCGCCGCTGGTCCTGATATTCGTCGTCTTCTACTTCCTGCTCATCCGCCCGCAGCAGAAGAAGATGAAGGATCACAAGACCAAGATCGACGCAGTGAAGAAGGGGGACCAGGTCGTCACCGGCGGCGGCCTCGTCGGCAAGGTGGTTCGGGTGGACGAAATCTACGCCGATATCGAACTGGCACCGGGGATGAAGGTGAAGGCGGTCAAGTCGACGCTCGCCGACGTGATCGATCCCACCACTGCCAAGCCCGCGAACGACTGAGCGCGCGGCGATGCTGAACTTCTCGCGCTGGGCGGTCTTCGCGATCCTCCTGCCATTGGTGATCGGCGCTTTGTGCGCGATCCCGACATTCCTGCCCGAATCGACCGTCGCGCAGCTTCCGCGCTTCATGCAGACGCGCGTGAACCTAGGCCTCGACCTTGCGGGAGGCAGCCATCTGCTGCTCGAAGCGTCGACGCAGGATGTCGCCAAGCAGCGGCTGACCAATATGGAGGACCAGGTCCGCACCGAACTGCGCCGGGGCGATCCCAGAATCGCGATCGGCGACATATCGAGCCGCGACGGAAAATTGAGCTTCATGGTGCGCGACCCCTCGCAGGTGGACGCGGCGGTCGAGCGTATCCGTCCGCTGACGCAGGGCGCGGGGCTGACCGGGCAGCGCGACTTCAACGTCGAGGTGGTGAACAGCACGACCGTCGTGATCACGCCGACCGACGCGGGCATCAACAATGCGGTCAAGAGCGCGATGGAAGTCGCGACCGAAGTCATTCGCAAACGCATCGACGAGATGGGCACGCGCGAACCCACGATTCAGCAGCAGGGCAGCAACCGCATCGTCGTGCAGGTTCCAGGACTTCAGGACCCCAAGGCGTTGAAGGACCTGCTGGGCCAGACGGCCAAGCTGGAATTCAAGCTGGTCGATACCAGCGCCAACCCTGCCGAAGTGGCGCAGGGGCGCGCGCCGGTGGGCAGCGAAGTTCTGCCTTATCCCGGCAACCCGTCCGGCGTGCCGGTGATTGCGGTCAAGCGGCAGGTGATGGTGTCGGGCGAAGATTTGACCGACGCCACGCAGGGTTATGACCAGAGCAACCAGCCGATCGTCAACATCCGCTTCAACGGATCGGGCGGCCGCAAATTCGGGCAGGTGACGTCGCAGAACGTCAACCGTCCCTTCGCGATCATCCTCGACGGCAAGGTGCTGTCGGCGCCCAACATCAACGAACCGATCCTGGGCGGCAGCGCGCAGGTCAGCGGTAACTTCACCGTGGAGAGCGCCAACCAGCTTGCCATCGCGCTGCGTTCGGGCAAGCTCCCGGTCGCGCTCACCGTGGTCGAGGAGCGCACGGTCGGGCCGGGCCTGGGCGCCGATTCGATCCGCG
Source organism: Sphingobium sp. (assembly GCF_003248505.1). Lineage (GTDB taxonomy): Bacteria > Pseudomonadota > Alphaproteobacteria > Sphingomonadales > Sphingomonadaceae > Sphingobium. The sequence goes on along the minus strand of NZ_QFOA01000040.1, from coordinate 24,272 downwards.
CAGGCCTGATCGCCTCGATTATCGCTGTGGTCGCGGTCGCTGCCTTCATGTTCGTGAGCTACGGTCGGTTCGGCGTCTACGCGAACATCGCCGTCGCCATTAACGTGCTCGTGATCCTGGGCGTGATGGGCATATTGGGCGCGACGCTGACGCTGCCGGGCATCGCCGGTTTCGTGCTGACGATCGGCACGGCGGTCGACGCCAACGTCCTCATCTACGAGCGCATCCGCGAGGAGCGGCGGCGCGGGCGCAACATCGTCGCGTCGATCGAGCATGGCTATAAGGAAGCGAGCCGCACCATCTTCGAAGCGAACGTGACCCACGCGATCGCGGGCGGCATCATGCTTGCGCTGGGGTCGGGCCCGGTCAAGGGCTTCGCCATCGTGCTGCTGATCGGCATCGCGACCAGCGTGTTCACCGCCGTCACCTTCACGCGCCTGCTCGTCGCCCGTTGGGTCCGCACGCAGCGCCCGACCGAAATCAACATCTGACGGGGCGGGAGAGAAAGCTCATGAAACTGCTCAAACTCGTTCCGGATAACACCAACATCGGCTTTGTCGCGATGCGCAAATGGGCGTTCGCGCTCACCGCGCTGCTGACGGTGCTGGCGATCGGCGCGACGCTACACAAGGGGCTCAACATGGGCGTCGACTTCGTTGGCGGCCTGATGATCGAAGCGAAGTTCCCGCAGCCGGTCGAAACCGACAAGGTGCGCACGACGATCGCCCGGCTGAATGTGGGCGAAAGCTCGCTGCAACAGTTCGGCGATCCCACGACCGTGCAGATCCGCCTGCCGCTGCCGGAAAAGGGTGGGGCGGGGGCGTCCAACGCGGTGGTCGAAAAAACGCGCAAGGCGATGGAAGCGCAGTTCCCCGGCGTCACCTTTTCCCGCTACGACACGGTGTCGGGCAAGGTGTCGGGCGAACTGATCCAGACAGGCATTCTCGCCGTCATGCTGGCGGTGGTCGGCATCGCCATCTTTTCGTGGTTCCGTTACGAATGGCAGTTCGGCATATCGACCTTCGTCGCAATCATGCACGATGTGCTGATGACGCTGGGCTTCTTTGCCATCACGCAACTGGAGTTCGACCTTAACATCGTGGCCGCCGTGCTGACCATCGTGGGCTATTCGATCAACGACAAGATGGTGATCGACGACCGTATTCGTGAGAATATGCGCAAATATCGGAAGATGGACATGAAGGCGCTGATCGACCTGTCCGTCAATGAAACGCTGCCCCGAACGGTGATGACGTCGATGACCATCCTGCTGGCGCTGGGTGCGTTGCTGCTGTTCGGCGGCCATGTGCTGCGCGGTTTTACCGCCGCGATGATGCTGGGCGTCGTGGTCGGCACATACTCATCCATCTATGTGTCCTCTTCGCTGTTGATTTCTCTGGGCCTGACGCCAGGCACCGCCGAGAAAAAGGCGGCAAAGAAGAGCTTCGTCGGCGACGCCGAGCGCGTGGGGCCGCGTGACGATGGAGCGCGGCCCTGAGCGAGCCGGTCCCCGGCAGCGGCGGGATGAAGCTCCGCCGCGACGAGAGCGGGCAGGGGCCGATCGTCACCGGCTTTCAAGGGCGCGGCTTCCGGGTACGTGACGATGTCTTCCCGGACGGATTGTTGCTGAGCCCCGTGCGCGCGCTGGCGTGGCCGGATGCGCCTGCGGTCGATGCGCTGACGCCCGAAGCGCTGGGCGATCTGCTTGCCCTGCGGCCTGCGCCTGAATTCCTGCTGCTGGGCACTGGCATAGGATTGCGCCAGCCGCCGCGTTCATTCGTACGAGCGCTGGAGGCGAGGGGGATCGGCGTGGAAGCGATGGACAGCCGTGCGGCGGCACGCGCCTGGGGCGTGCTCCGTGCCGAGGAGCGGCAGATCGTGGCGGCCCTGCTGCCGCTCTGATGCGGTCAGATATCGTCCGCCGACGACATCGCCAGATGCAAAAAGGGCCGCCGGTGGGGCGGCCCTTTTCATGTCGGCTGAGGGGAAGCGATCAGAAGCGGATCTTCATTGATGCGCGATAGCTTTGATACTTCACGTCCTTGCGCCAGGCGGTGGTGTCGGCCGACAGGCTGAGGTCCACATTGCCGGTGGCGATGGTGAGGCCGCCGCCCAGTTCGCCCCAATTCTTGTCCTGGCCGCCGAGTGCGAAGGGCGCGAGCGGGCCGTTGCCGCCGACCAGATTGGCCAGCAGGAACGCCGGCTGATCGCGGAACTCATGCACGAAGTTGGCGGTGACATAGGGCTTGAAGCCGCTGCTATTGGCCTTGAGCGTCGCACCCAGGCGTCCCTGCGCGCTCTGGATCGCATGCCGCTCGATGACCAGCGCCGCGTCCCCGCCATATTCGGCAAGGTTGCCGCCGCTGATATAGGCGCCGCGGATCGACGCGCGGGGCACGATGGCGAACGCTTCGTTGCCGAGCGCCTTGCTAAGGCCGAGTTCGCCCGACAGCGCCAGTTCCTGGTCGGAGCCGAAGAGCGTATAGGGCGTCGTGCCGATGGCGAAGGCGCGGCGCGATCTGGTTGCGAGCGTGCCCGCGCTGCCCACCGCATCGAGCTTCAGCCCGCCAAGGTCGAATGCGCCATACACGGTGCCCTGATACAGTCGGGCACGGGCAGTGTCGTTGACTGCGGTATTGCCCTTGAGCTGGCTAAAGGACACCGACAGACCGACGACGCCGCTGTCGCCCATGGCCTTTTCGACGCCCGCAGCCGCATACCAGCCGTCGAACTGGTCGCGACCGAGCGACCCGATGGAGCGCATCGGGCGGGCGCTGCCGTCGATATATCCGCCCGCAAGGAAGGCACTGACATCGTCGGGCAGCACGCCTTCGCGCGTCTGCGTGGCGGTGTCGCCGCCCTGGTCGAGGCCGAGGTCGATGTTGTTGAGGTTTGCCGCCGCAAGCTGGAGCGGCTGGCCCACCATGGTGAGCGTGCCGCCCATCGCGCCGCCGTCGATCTTCGTCAGGCGGTCGCGGTAGAAACGCGCCATGTTGTCGTTGAGCGTTTCGCCCATCGAGGTCTTGAGCGTTTCGGTGCGCGGAGCCATCGCTTCGAACGCGGCCTGGATGCCGCCGACCGTGAAGAGGTCGGTTTCACCGTAAAGCCCGGCGAAGCGGCTGTAGTTGCCGCGATTCTGATCGAGCAGGCGCGCGAACGACACCTGTGTCTGCGAGGCGCCGTTCACCACGTCGGCGTAGCGGCCCGCGTCGATCCTGACTGAGACCGCGTTCCCCGAATAGCTGAGCACCGGGCGAAGGATCGGCGTCAGCGAAGTGGGCGCGGCGAAGGTGCCGGTAACGCCGCCCGTTGTCGTCAGGAAGGTGTAGCGATTGCCGAAACGCACCCGTGCGCCGCTGGCCGCCGAGAAGGCGACCGCGCCGCCGACATTGGCGACACCGGCACCCGTGCCGCGCACCGCCAGCACGTCCGACACCCCGTTATTGCCAAGGTCGACGGCGAGCGTGCTGCCCGACGCGAGAATGGCGTTGCCTTCGACCGTCAGCGTGCCGATCGTGCCGAGGCCGCCGGGCGCGATCACGCCGCGCACGTTGGTGAGGAAGGGCGTGCGCACCGTGCCCGACCCGGAAAGCAGGCCGGTCAGCAGGAAATAGTCGCCCGGTGTCGAAACCGCGCCGTTGACGTTCACCGTGCCCGCAAGATGCGAGATTTCCATGAGGCTGGCGAGCGACCCGGTGGACGTCACGTCGAGCGTGGCGCCTGCACCCGCGATGCCGAAACGGTCGACGGTGACGCTGGTGTCGAGCGTGGTGCGGCCGTTGGACGCGAGCGTCACGTCATAATAGCGGCCCACGACACCGCGCGCGGCGACCGGCGCGATATTGTTGGGGATGAAGTTGCTCGCACCGGGCAGTCCGTTGGCCACCGTAGCGACGGGCAGCGGGCCGCTGGCCTGCGGCTCGACGATGCTGCCGGTCGGCGTAGCGGCGTTCGACGCAGTGGCTTCGCCGCTGAGGCTGACATGTTCGGGGGTGGCGCTGCGGTCGGCGATCTCGGCCTTGCCCAGATTGTTGGCGCGGCTGGCCGAACCGCCGGTTTCAGCGGGCGTCTGCCCGTCGCTGGAAACGACCTTGCCGTTGAGGAGCAACTGCTTGGTGTTGACGTCGAAGCAGGCTTCGCCGCCGTCGGTCGGCTGACAGATCTGGCCGAACTTCTTGGCGGCGTCCGCGCCGTAGGAGCCCGCGCCGGTCGCGGTCGGCACGCCGTTCACCAGCTTGCCCGCGTTGTCGATGACGCGATAGTTGGGATCGAGCGCCGTCACCCAGTGGCTGGCATCGCTCCACTTGCCGTCGCCCGCCTTTGCGGTTGCATAGCGATAGGGGTTGTTGGCCGCGATCCAGTCCCAGAACAGATAGAGCGGCTGGTAGAAGGACGAGCCGCCATAGGAACTTTGCGGCTGGTCGAGGAAATAGCGGCTGCCGCCCGACAGGACGCCGATCACCGTCTTTTCGGCAAAGGTCCGGTCGAGGATCAGCGGGCCGCCCGAATCCCCGCTCGCCGTTACGCCTTCGTTCGGCAGGGGGCCATCCTTGAAGACGTTGATATCATAGGGATTGCGGCGGGCCGGATCGTCGAAGTCGAGCTGATAGAGATTCTGGGGCAGCCCGTCGGCGGCGCCGAACAGGAAGCTGTCGATGTCGTCGAGAGACCCCAGCATGCCGAGGAAGTTTTCCGCGACGCGGCGGCGGAAATCGACGCCGAGAACCTGGCCCTGCGTGCCGCTGCCGGTGCGACCGTAGCCCGTGATCGTCACATGATAGTTGGTGCCGGTCGTGTCGCTGATGCTCGCCGGGGCAGGCAGCGCGGAAAACAGCATGGTCCATGTCGGCACGCCCTTCGCGGGCGTATCCAGCGTCGCCATCGCCACGTCGCCGAACAGGAAGCTGCGCGCATTGGGATCGAGCGATTCGGGATGATAGGCGATGTTGTTGACGTTGTAGACGCTGAGCACCGTATTAGTCCGATAGTTGTTGCTCAGCCAGTTGATAATTCCCGGGCGGGAATCCGCCTGGAAGGCGAAGGCGACCGGGACGCCGCCGTTGACCGTCGAATAGTCAGGGGTTTTGAGATCGTTCACGCAGTGCGCCGCAAAAATGACGGTGCGTGGATTGACCAGCGTCCCGGTGCAGACGAAGCCGTCGGCGCGATACATGATGCCGACACCGTTGACGCCGGTGTCCAGGATCTGCGTCGGTGTTTTTCCGTCGTTCGGAACCACGGCATGGGCGGCGGGGGCGACGAGCGCTCCCATCGCGGCCGACGCCAGAAGTGCAGGACGACCGATGCGCGCCAAAAGGCCCGCACCATTCTTGCGAATGTGCATGATTACTCTCCCCAAAGACCGGAGCCGAGGCTAACAGACGAAGGACGCAAGACAATCCGGCGTCGTACGAAACTTTACGACTGTTACATATCGGCCACATTCATGTCCGTTTCTTACGATTTTCTTATGGGCGATTTGAAAGGCCCCGCATTTCGGGTCAGCCTTGCGCGGCCCTGCATATCTGCTTAAGACAGAAGGCAAGTTCCGGCCTCGCGGGAGGTTGGCGAAAGAAAGACAAAGGTTTCGGCCATGGTGCAGCACAGCCGCCCATCGCCGCAGAGTTCCGGTCCGTCCGGACTGGGTACGGGCAAGCGCGCCCGTACCGGTGCGGACATAGGGAGCAAGGCTGCGGCCGTTCCTCCCCCGTCCAAGCAGCGGGGCCATGGAGCCCAGGGATCGCGTGAGCGCCGGTCCTACGCCGCCATCGACCTTGGCACCAACAATTGCCGCCTGTTGATCGCCAGGCCGTCGGCGGACGGGTTCATCGTCGTCGACGCCTTTTCGCGCATCGTGCGGCTGGGTGAGGGGCTGGCCGCCACCGGACGCATCAGCGATGCTGCGATCGATCGTGCCATCGCCGCGCTTTCGGTGTGCGCGGACAAGCTGAGACGGCGGCATGTGACGCTGGCCCGATCGGTTGCGACCGAAGCGTGCCGCCGCGCGGCCAACGGTGCGGAGTTCATCCAGCGGGTCTACCGCGAAACCGGCATCGCGCTCGACATCATCAGCGCGCAGGAAGAGGCCCGGTTGGCGGTGATGGGATGCCATGCGCTGCTGGAGCCGGGTGAGGGGCCTGCGCTGATTTTCGACATCGGCGGGGGATCGACCGAACTGGTGCTGGTGGACGCGCATGGCGACGGCGCGCCGCGTATCGTCGATTGGGTGAGCGCGCCCTGGGGGGTCGTGTCGCTGACCGAAAGCGAGGCGTTCGACCATGACGATCCCGCCGAGCGCATGGCCGCCTATGGCCGGATGCGCGCGCGGGTGGCCGAAGCATTTCTTCCGCTCGCCCGCCGCCTGCCGCGCGGAGCGGCGGACATCCGCCTGCTCGGAACGTCGGGGACGGTGACGACGCTCGCCAGCCTGCATCTGGGGCTGCCGCGCTACGACCGGCAGGCCATCGACGGACTGATCGTGCCGTGCGAATCGATGCGCGCCATTTCGACCCGGCTGTCGGGCCTGGCCCTGGCCGAACGGCAGAAGCTTCCCTGCATCGGCACCGAGCGTGCCGATCTGGTCGTGGCGGGCTGCGCGATCCTCGAATCCATCCTCGACATCTGGCCTGCCGAGCGGCTGGGCGTGGCGGACCGGGGCATCCGCGAAGGCATTTTGCGTGGCCTCATGGATCGCGACGGGAGGCCGATGTGAGGGGATCGGGCGCAGGCAAGGTCCGGGTCAAGACCGCCAAGGGCCGCACTGCGCAATCGGTGCGCTGGCTCGAACGGCATCTCAACGACCCCTATGTGCGCAAGGCGAAGGCGGAAGGGTGGCGCAGCCGCGCCGCCTTCAAGCTGATCGAACTCGACGAGAAATTCCATTTCGTGAAGGGGTCGAGAGCCGTCGTCGATCTGGGCGTTGCGCCCGGCGGATGGGCACAGGTCGTGCGCAAAATGGCGCCCAAGGCGGCGGTGGTGGGCATCGACCTGCTACCCACCGATCCCATACCGGGTGTGACGCTGTTCGAAATGGACTTCATGGACGACAAGGCGCCCGACCTGCTTCGCGACGCGCTGGGGCAGGAGCCGGACCTTGTCATTTCGGACATGGCGGCCAATACGGTCGGCCACGCGCAGACCGATCATTTGCGCACGATGGGCTTGGTCGAGGCGGCGGCGATGTTCGCGGTCGAAAATCTGCGCAAGGGCGGCACTTTCGTCGCCAAGGTGTTCGCAGGCGGCACCGACGCTGAACTGCTTGCCATCCTCAAGAAGCATTTCACGACCATCAAGCACGCCAAGCCCCCCGCCAGCCGCAAGGGCAGCGTCGAATGGTATGTCGTGGCGCAAGGCTTCAAGGGACGCGCGGACACGCCCGCCGATCCGGGCTGACGGACAACGAGCGGGGGGATTTTGGTCGCTACGGTTTCGACGGTCGCCTATCTCGGGCTGGAAGCGCGCGGGGTCGAGGTGCAGTGCCAGCTGGTCGCGGGCCTCCCCAACTTCATTCTCGTCGGCCTGCCGGACAAGGCGGTCGCCGAAAGCCGTGAGCGGGTGCGCAACGCCATCGCCGCCATCGGCCTGTCCCTGCCGCCCAAGCGGATCACGGTGAACCTGTCGCCTGCGGATCTGCCCAAGGAAGGGTCGCATTTCGACCTGCCGATCGCGCTGGCGCTGCTGGGGGCGATGGGGGTGATCGATGCCGAGACGCTGGCCGGTTATGTCGTGGTGGGCGAACTCGGCCTCGACGGACGGACCGCGCCGTCGCCGGGCGTGCTGCTGGCTGCGCTCCATGCGAGCGGGCGGGACATGGGGCTGGTCTGCCCGGTGGCGCAGGGGGCGGAAGCCGCCTGGGCGGGACAGGTGGAAGTGGTCGCAGCGCCCGATCTCCTGACGCTGCTCAACCATTTCAAGGGGACCGCTGCCCTTTCTCCGCCCCAGCCGGGTACGGTGGATGCGCCGGTGCGCACCGTCGACCTCAAACAGGTGAAGGGGCAGGAAGTCGCCAAGCGAGCGCTGGAGATCGCGGCGGCGGGCGGGCATAATCTGCTGATGGTGGGTCCGCCGGGTGCGGGTAAATCGCTGATGGCGAGTTGTATGCCGGGCATCCTGCCGGACATGACGCCGTCCGAAGCCCTGGAAAGTTCGATGGTGGCGAGTGTCGCGGGCACGCTGGAGGGTGGGCGGATCAGCCGCGCGCGCCCGTTCCGTGCGCCGCATCACAGCGCGTCGATGGCAGCGCTGGTGGGCGGAGGGTTGAAGGCGCGACCCGGTGAGGTCAGCATGGCGCATCTGGGCGTGCTGTTCCTGGACGAACTGCCTGAATTCCAGCGCACTGTGCTCGATTCGCTGCGCCAGCCGCTGGAGACGGGGGAGGTGACGGTGGCGCGGGCGAATGCGCATGTGACTTTCCCGGCGCGGGTGCAGTTGGTTGCAGCGATGAACCCGTGTCGTTGCGGCCATCTGGGCGATCCGGCGCTCGCCTGTTCGCGCGCGCCTCGCTGCGCCGCCGATTATCAGGCAAAAGTGTCCGGGCCGCTGCTCGACCGCATCGACCTGCATGTCGAGGTGCAGGCGGTGACCGCCGCCGACCTCGTCCTGCCTCCGCCGACGGAGGGATCGGTCGAAGTCGCCGCGCGCGTGGCGGATGCGCGCCGCGTCCAGACGGCGCGCTATGCCGGAACGGCTACGCGAACCAATGCGGAAGTGGACGGCGACGCGTTGGAGCGATGGGCCGGGCCGGACGAGGCCGGACGGCAATTGCTGGCGCAGGCTGCGGCGGCGATGAAATTGTCGGCACGGGGCTATACCCGCGTGCTGCGGGTCGCGCGCACCATCGCCGATCTGGCGGGGGCGGAGCAGGTGGGCAGGGTGCATGTCGCCGAAGCGCTCAGCTATCGCCGCCGCGCCCCGGTAAACTGAAGGATGCGCAGGGCGGCGGCGTGACTCGCCTGGTCGTCATTTCCGGTTGCTCCGGCGGGGGCAAGTCGACGCTGCTGGCCGAACTCGCCCGAAGGGGATTCGTCACGGTCGAAGAACCGGGCCGCCGCATCGTGGATGAGGAGCGGGCCGGAACGGGCGCGGCGCTGCCGTGGGTCGACCTTGCCGCTTTCGCTCGCCGTGCGATCGCGATGGCCCGTGACGATCGGGAATGGGCGTTGACGCAATCCGGGCCCGTCTTTTTCGACCGAGGGCTGGTCGATGCGGCAGCCGCGCTGGAATATGCGACCGGAGAGCCAGCGCTCCATGCCCATGCGGACGAGCGCTACCACTCGACCATGTTCATGGTGCCGCCATGGCCGGCATTATATGAAACGGACGATGACCGGCGGCATGGTCTGAACGAGGCGGTCGGAGAATATGACCGGCTGATGACCGCCTATGGGAAGCTCGGCTACGATATCCGCCCGTTGCCGCAGATCGCGGTCGGCGGTCGTGCGCAATGGCTGCTCGATCAATTGGGGATCGCGTGATCCTTGGAAGCTTCAGGCTTCACTTCTTCTTGCCGAAATCCACGGTGACGACGTTGGAGCCATCGTCGCTGACCACCTGCGGCGCATCGTTTTCCGCCTCTTCGTGCGGTTCGGGCGCTTCGTCTGCGTTGACTTGGAACTGGAGCGCGAAGTTGACCGCCGGGTCGACGAACGCGGTGATCGCTGCGAACGGAATGTAGAGATGGGCCGCGATCTGGTTGAAGGTCAGGCTCACTTCGAAATGCCGGTCGCTGACCTTGAGGTCCCAGAATTTGTTCTGGAGCACAATGGTCATTTCATCCGGGAAGCGTTCGACCAGATGCTTGGGGATGTCGACGCCGGGTGCCTGCGTCTTGAAAGTGATGTAGAAATGATGCGCGCCCGGCAGCCCGCCGGTCGCCTGCACTTCGCCCAGCACCCGGCCTACGACCGCGCGCAGCGCTTCCTGCACGATTTCGTCATAGGGAATCAGGCTGTCGGGGAGGTCATCGCTCATGGCCCAATGTCCTAGCGGCGGGAAACCGGGGGTCAACCCCGTGCGCGTCATTGCATGATGACGGCGAAGCGCTATAGGGCGGCCATGCGCAAGGCCGACATTCACCGCAACACGGCGGAAACCCGCATCGACGTGACCGTCAACCTGGACGGCACGGGCCTTTATACGGTGTCGACCGGCATCGGCTTCCTCGATCATATGATCGAGCAGCTTTCGCGCCATTCGCTGATCGACATGGACGTGAAGACGGTGGGCGACCTGCATGTCGACCAGCATCACACGACCGAGGATACGGCGATCGCCATCGGCGAGGCGGTGGCGAAAGCGCTGGGCGACAAGCGCGGCATTTCCCGTTACGGCCAGGTCTATTCGCCGATGGACGAGACGCTGACCCGCGTGGCGCTCGACATTTCCGGGCGGCCTTGGCTGGTGTGCAAGCTGCCCTTCACGGTGCAGAAGATCGGCGAATGGGACGCGGAGATGGTGGAGCATTTCTTCCACAGCTTCGCGCAGGCGGCGGGCATCACGCTGCACATCGAAAATCTCTACGGCAGCAACAATCATCACATCGTCGAAAGCGCGTTCAAGGGCCTCGCCCGCGCGCTGAGGCAGGCGGTGGAGATCGACCCGCGCAAGGCGGACGCGATCCCGTCGACCAAGGGCATGTTGTAAGAGGTGCGGCGATGTTTCTGATTTCCATCACCTACACCGCCCCCCTCGACATCGTGGACCTCCACCGGGCGGACCATCGCGACTGGCTGGATCGCGGTATTGCCGATGGATGGCTGCTGCTCGCCGGGCCGCTGGAACCGCGCACCGGCGGCGTTCTCCTGGCGCAGGGCACGGCGGAGCAATTGCGGGAAAAAGCGGCGAGCGATCCCTTTGTCGTGCGGGGCGTTGCGACGTTCGAACTGACGGAATTCGTCGCCGTGAAGGCTGCGCCCGGCATTACGCTGGAAAGCCTGCTGGCATGACCGTCGCCCTGATCGACTATGGCGCGGGCAACCTTCATTCCGTGCACAACGCTTTGCGAAAGGCGGGGGCGGCGGATGTGATCATTACCGCCGACGCCGATCAGGTGCGCCGGGCGGACCGGATCGTCCTGCCCGGCGTCGGGGCGTTCCGCGCCTGTCGCGACGCGCTGGTGGCGATCCCCGGCATGGTCGATGCGATGGGCGAAGCGGTAGGCGCGCGCGGTGTCCCTTTCCTCGGCGTGTGCGTCGGGATGCAACTGCTCGCGGACGCGGGCGAGGAGTTCGGGCGGCATGACGGGCTGGGCTGGGTTCCCGGCGTCGTGCGGCGGATCGAACCGGCAGATACGGCGATAAAGGTGCCGCACATGGGCTGGAATGACGTGCGGCTGACCGATGCCGCGCCTGCGCTGCTGGAAAGCGGCGAGGCTTATTTCCTGCACAGCTATCATTTCGACGCGACCGATCCGTGCCACGTCGCCGCCCTGACCGACCATGGCGGCCCGCTGGTTGCGGCGGTGGCGCGCGATACGATCATCGGCTGCCAGTTCCACCCGGAAAAGAGCCAGCGTTTCGGCCTTTCCTTCCTCACCCGTTTTTTGGAGTGGCGTCCGTGAGCCTCATCGTCTTTCCCGCCATCGATCTCAAGGGCGGACAGGTGGTCCGTCTGGCCGAGGGCGACATGGACCGCGCGACTGTCTATGGCGACGATCCCGCCGCGCAGGCGGTGCTGTTCGCGAACGCAGGCGCGCAGCATCTGCATGTCGTCGACCTCGACGGGAGCTTTGCGGGACACGCGGTCAATGCCGCGGCGGTTGAGAGAATTGTCGAAGCGTTTCCCGGCCATGTCCAGTTGGGCGGCGGCATCCGCAACCGGGAGGCGGTCGAACGCTGGTTCGATCTTGGCGTGTCGCGTATCGTCATCGGCACGGCGGCGCTCAAGGACCCCGCCTTCGTCAAAGCGGCGGCGCGTGACTTTCCGGGCGGCATCGTCGTTGCTGTCGACGCGCGCGACGGCTTCGTCGCGACCGACGGCTGGGCTGAAAAGAGCGACATGCCGGTCATCGATCTTGCCCGCCGATTCGAGGATGCGGGCGTCGCCAGCCTGCTGTTCACCGATGTGGGTCGCGACGGCCTGCTCAAGGGATGCAATGTCGAAGCGACGGTGGATCTGGCCCGTGCGACGGACATCCCCGTGATCGCGAGCGGCGGCGTGGCGGGGATCGCCGATATCCGCATTCTCAGCCTCCATGCCGACGAGGGGATCGAGGGCGTCATTACCGGGCGCGCTCTGTATGACGGACGGCTCGACTTGAAGACCGCACTGGCGGTGGCGCAGGCAGCGGCGTGAGCGTTCGCACCCGCGTCATCCCCTGCCTCGACGTCGCAGGTGGGCGCGTGGTGAAGGGCGTCAATTTCGTCGACCTCAAGGATGCGGGCGATCCGGTCGAGCAGGCGCGACTCTATGACGCAGCGGGCGCGGACGAATTATGCTTTCTCGACATCACCGCGACGCATGAGGCGCGGGGCACGATCCTCGATGTGGTGCGGCGCACGGCGGAGGTGTGCTTCATGCCGGTAACGGTAGGCGGGGGCGTGCGCAGCGCCGATGACGCGCGCGCGTTGCTGCTCGCAGGGGCGGACAAGGTGGCGGTCAACAGTGCCGCCGTCACCCGGCCCGAACTGGTGGCCGACATCGCCGACCGCTTCGGCAGCCAGTGCATCGTCGGATCGGTGGATGCGCGCTTAGTGGGCGAGGGACGCTGGGAAATCTTTACCCATGGCGGGCGCAAGCCGACCGGAATCGACGCATTGGACCACGCAATGCGACTGGCGGAACTGGGCGCGGGCGAACTGCTCGTCACGTCGATGGACGGCGACGGCACGAAGCGGGGCTATGACCTCGCGCTCACCCGCGCCATCGCCGATGCGGTATCGGTGCCCGTCATCGCCAGCGGCGGCGTCGGCACGCTCGATCATCTGGTCGAAGGCGTGATCGAAGGACATGCGAGCGCCGTGCTTGCCGCATCGATCTTTCATTTCGGGCAACATAGCATAGGGCAAGCGCATGCCGCGCTGGCCGCCGCCGGCGTTGCGGTCCGCACGCCCGTCCCATCGAACGAGTGAAGGCCGCCGCCATGCGCACGACGCTGCACCAGCTTGAAGCGACGATCCGTCAGCGGCGGAACGCCGACCCTGCTTCCTCCTATGTCGCAAAGCTTGCGCACCGGGGGCGCGCGAAGATCGCGCAGAAGGTAGGCGAGGAAGCGGTCGAGACCGTCATCGCGGCGATGGCCGGCGACCGCGCCGAAATAGTGGGCGAGAGCGCGGATCTTCTGTTCCATATGCTGATGCTGCTGGCCGACATGGACGTGCCGCTGGACGCAGTGCTGGACGAACTGGAGCGTCGTGAGGGCGTGTCAGGCATCGCGGAAAAAGCGGCGCGTCCGAAGGATTGATCCCGATCAAGGGAAAGAAGTTGCGCACGCCGCGTTGATGCGCGAACCTTTACAAGGAAACAGGGGGAGGGCGATTATGCTTCGTTCCGTGATCGGCGGTCTGCTTGGCGGACTGGCCTTGTTCGTTACCGGCTTCATTTTTTGGGGAACGCCGCTGTCGGCCATCGCGATGAGCCGCGCAGGCGACCAGGCGAGCGCCAATCTCCAGGCAGCGCTTGCGCAGGCGCTCAATGCGACCGGGACAGGCGTCTATGTCATCCCCGATCCGTCGACGGCGCAGGGCACGGTCCTTTATGGACGCGGGCCGGTCGCGCAGATATTTTACAACAGCAGCGGTTTTCCGGTGACCGACGGGGCCTCGTTGATCGGCGGCCTGATCCTGTCGCTGATCGTCGGACTGTTGATCGGGCTGGCGTTGAAGCTGGCGCTGACCGATTTTGTCAGCCGGGTGCGCGCGTCGGTCTTCTTCACGCTCGCAGCGGTGCTGTGGGTGGATGTAGGACAAGCAGTCTTCAACCACGCGCCATGGGGCTATATCCTCTACCTTTCCTTCAGCGACTTCGTAGGCCTGGCGCTGGCAGGCGTGATCGCGGCAAAGCTGATGGATAGCAAGACGTCGGTCACGACCGCCGATACACGGCACTGACAGCCTCGTCCGCCATGCGGATCATGCAGGCGGCATGGCGGCGCGCGATCTCCATCCGGTCCGCGCCGTAGCCGCCTCCCATGGTGCTGGCGACAGGAATGGCGCGGGCAAGCGCTGCGCGCATGACGAAACGGTCGCGCGCTTCGAGCCCTGCATCGGTGAGCGCCAGTCGCCCCAGTCGGTCGTCGGCATGGGGATCGACCCCGGCCTGATATAGGATGAGGTCGGGCGCGAAATCCGTCAGCACCGACGGCACGACGTCCCGTAGCGTTGCGAGGTAAAGATCGTCTCCCGTTGCGTCGGGCAGGCCGATATCGAGGGTCGAGCGCGCCTTGCGCGCCGGGAAATTCTTGTCCGCGTGGATCGACAGGGTAAAGATATCCTCCCGCCCGGCCAGCAGCGACGCGGTCCCGTCGCCCTGGTGCACGTCGAGGTCGAGGATCAGGATGCGCGCGGCGTCCCCTTCCGCGATCAGGCGATGCGCGGCGATGGCGAGGTCGTTGAATATGCAATAGCCCGCGCCTGTATCGGCCAGAGCATGGTGGCTGCCGCCCGCCGCATTGGCTGCGTAGCCATGACGCTGCGCCAGCTTTGCCGCCGCCCAGGTGCCGCCCGGTGACAACAGCGACCGCCGCATCACCCGCTCCGTTACCGGAAAGCCGATTCGGCGTTCCTTGGCAGGTGGGACGGTAAGGCTCAGCACTTCCTCAACATAGGTGGCATCGTGGACGGCTTCGATCCAACGGCGCGGCATGGGGTCGGGCAAATGGCGCGCGAAGGAAATCCCGCTTTCCGCCAGCGCGTCCATCACCAGACCGTATTTGTCGAAACGAAAGCCGCTGCCGGGTGTTGCAGGCGAGACATAGGCGGGGTGATGAACAACGTGCAGCATGATCTTTTCGGGCTATCGCGATTTGAACGGTGGCCGCTTTGCGCTATCTGGTCCAGCATGAACCGTTCAATGATGATCCGTGTCCCGATGCTGACGCTGGCTGGCCTGTCTTCCCTTCCTCTCGCCGCACAGACTCCTCCGCCGGTCGTCGCGCCGACTTTGGCGCCGCCTACCGTTCAGCCCGTTCCCTTGCCCCCGCCACCCGTGCCGATTCCGCCTTTGTCGTCCGCTCAGGAAGCATGGGCGAACGAATGGTTGAAGAGCGGCGCGGCGCAAGGATTGATGGCGCGCCAGAAAAGTGGCGATTCGCTTTCCGGCGAAGCGCTCGTAAATGCCGTGCTGGACCGTGCAAAGGCACTGGGCACGGGGCGCGTCGATACCGCCGATTTCCTGAACATATGGGCGTTGCGGCCCGCGCCCTTCGACCCACGGCCCGGCCTGGCCAAAGCGGTCAGCGAAAACCGGCTGGCGCAATGGGCCGCGGGCCTGACGCCGCCTTGGGCGGGGTACGAGACGCTGCGCAAGGGGCTCGCCAAATATGAAGGCATTCGCGACAAGGGCGGGTGGCAGACGTTGACAGCCGCGTCCGCGCCCGATGCCGTGCGCAAGCGTATCGCGCTGGAAGATCCGGCCGTGACGCCCGGCGAACCGCTGACTGCCGTGATCCAACGGGCACAGCGGCGTTACGGCCTCAATCCTACCGGCAATCTCGACACCCGCACGCTGACCGCGCTCAATGTCAGCGTAGACGACCGGATCGCCGCGATCATGGCGAATATGGAGCGGTGGCGCTGGATGCCGCGCAGCCTGCCGGTCAATCGCGTTCAGGTGAACATCGCGGCCGCCGTACTCACCGTGTTCGAAGGCGACCAGCCGGTCAGTTCGATGCGTGCGGTCACCGGCAGCCCGGACAATGCGACGCCGATGTTGTCGTCCAGCATCCATTCGATCGTCGTCAATCCGCCGTGGAACGTGCCGATGTCGATCGCCAAGCGCGAGCTGTTTCCGAAGGGGCGTGCGACGCTCCTGAAACAGGGATACAAGATCGTCAAGACGCCCGAGGGAGGCGAGCGGATCATACAGCCTGCCGGCCCCACCAGTGCGCTAGGGCGGCTGAAATTCGATTTTGACAATCCTTTTGCCGTCTACCTGCACGACACGCCCTCTCGCGGAAAATTTTCCAGCTATGACCGGCTGGCCAGCCATGGCTGCATCCGGCTCGAAAAGCCCGTGGCGCTGGCCGAACAGATGGTGGCGGGCGACCCCACGCTGGATGGGCAAATCCAGACGCTGATCGACGAAGGGAAGACGCAGCGCGTGTCGCTGCCCAAGGAAGTGGCGGTTTATCTCCTCTACTGGACCGCGTTCGCAAACAATGACGGGGTGGTCAGTTTCCGCGCCGATCCCTATGGCTGGGACAAGCTGCTCGCGTCGAAGATCGAGGCGTCGAGCCGCCGGGTCGATCCGACCGCTGCCCCATCCCCCTCCCTTGCATCGAAGGACTGACGTTCCATGCGCAAAATCGCCCTTATCGCCCTTGCCGGTACGCTGATCCTTGCCGCCTGCGGCAAGAAGGAAGAGCAGGCGCCTGCATCCAACAACATGGTCGAACCGCCGGTCGAGAATGTCATCGTCGACGAACCCGAAGCGCCGCTTCCCGAACCGCAGAACAATGCGGTGGCGACTCCGGTAGCGCCGCCGCCATCGGTGTCGGAAAAGCAGCAGATCCAGGACGATGCCGAAGCGACCGGAATGACCGCTCGCCTCCCCGAAGGCGGCGAGCAGAGCCAGCCTGCCGACGAATCGAGCAAGACCGACGAGTAGGAGGCAGCGTCCCGGACTTCAATCCGGGCTCTGCATTTGCTATACGGCGGTCATGGATCGCCGCAATTTTACGAAGTTCGCCCTGAGCGGGCTCGCCTTTTCGTTTTTGTCGGACAGCATGGGGCGGGCCGCTCTGCCCTCTTTCCCCAAACCGGCCATGCCCGCTCCGGTTCCGGCCACCCCCAAGGCGGTGGCCGCCATGCCCTACGCACCGCTGTTGGAGCGGGCGAAGGCGGCGCTCGACAATCACTCCCATCACTTCACGCTTCGTGACCGCATCGCGATCGTGGATTTCGACGCACCGTCGCGCGATACGCGGATGCACATCGTCGACCTGATCGGCGGGCAAAGCAGCAGCTATCTGGTGTCGCATGGGCGCGGGTCCGATCCGGGGCATTCCGGCTGGCTGCACAGTTTTTCCAATGAACCCAATTCGCTGGCAAGCAGCCAAGGCGCATTCAAGACCGGCGACATGTATTTCGGACAGCATGGCCGCTCGATGCGCCTGCTCGGCCTCGACCCGCAGAACGACAATGCCGAGGCGCGGGCCATCGTCGTGCATGGGGCCGACTATGTGAGTGAGGACCATGTCGCCGCGTGGGGCAAGTGCGGTCGTTCGGAGGGCTGCTTTGCGGTAGCGCCGCATCTGGTGCCGCAGGTGCTGGGAATGATGGGGCCGGGGCGGATGCTCTACGCCGACAAGGTCGGCAACGGCTGATCCTGCGTCCGGCGAGCGGGGCGGTCAGCCCTGCCGCCCCACTTCCGCCACGCGCGCCTTCGCCAGCCGCTGTGCCTGGGCCACATCGCCGCGCGCGTCGAGAAAACGGCGTGGATTGATAGGCCGGTCGTTCAGACGCACCTCGAAGTGGAGATGCGTGCCGGTCGAGCGCCCGGTCGATCCCATGCGCCCGATCGTGTCGCCGCGCGCGACATTTTGACCGACCTTTGCCGTAAAACCGGAAAGATGGGCGTAGCGGGTCAATAAGCCATTGCCGTGCGTGATTTCCACGACCTTGCCATAGCCGTGCCGCTGGCCGACAAAGCTGATCGTGCCGCCCGCCGCCGCATTGATGGACTGGCCATAGCGGCCGGGAAAGTCCAGTCCGGCGTGAAAGGCGGCGTGGCCGTTGAACGGATCGCGGCGGTAACCGTATGAACTGCTCAGCATCGGTGTTGCGGTGGGTTTGCCCGAGGGGATCGCCAGCAGGCTGCGTTCCAGAAATTCCATCCGGGTCATCGCGTCGGCCAGTTGTTCCAGTTCACCCGTCATTGCCCCCTTGTCGCCCGTCCAGGGCACGAAGGGACCGCCTTGCGCCCGCGCGGCGGCGCGAGCGAGACGGTCGGGATTGAGGCCGAAGCTGCGGATGGCGGCGGCGGCCTTGTCCGCGCGGCGTTCGACGGCGCGGGTCAGGGCAAGGGCGAAGCGCTGTTGACGTTGCTCTAGCCGCAGCAGGGGAGCGGCGTCGGAAGTCAGGCCGATATTCTCTGCTTTGCCCTTGACGCCTTTGCCCACGTTCCTGTCGTCGCCGATCAGATCGGCGTCGCCGTCCGCCTGCCCGCCGAAATGAGTGCGATAGAGGTCGTCCATGAAATTCTGTCGCTCCTCCAGTCGCCGTGCAAGGCTTTCCACCGACCGGCGGTCCTGGGCGAGCCGGTTCGCGGCAGCCGATACGGAGCGGCCACGCCGCTCGATAGTGGACCGCTGCCGCGCCATGTCCGCGCCCGCCGACAAGGCCGCGGCGCTGCCGCCTGCGAGTGCCGCTGCGGCGACGGCCAGCCCAAGCATCTGCGTGCGCGGCGACAGGCGGAACGTACGCGTCCGGTCGGTCGAACCGATGGTGATGTGGCGGTCGGGGAAGAGGGTGCGAAGGCGTTGGCGCAACGGCGCGATCCCGAACTTTTGGTTTTGAGGCAATGCAGGTCCATGGCTCGTGAAAGAACGAGTCGGGCCGCTAACGAAAGGCAGAAAGGAAGGCGAATCCGCTCATGACGAACCGGGCAGGCTATGCGCTGGAACGATCGGTGACGCCGATGGTTTGCCGCTTGTGCGGCAGTGTGGGCGTTAACGGCGGATCGTTTGGGCGGCGCGCAGCATGGTTTCGGCGGCGGCGGGTGAAATGGCCGGGCTGAAATGGAAACCCTGGCCCAAATGGCAACCGCCCGCGCGCAGATAATCCACTTGCTGCTGTGTTTCGACGCCTTCGGCAACCGTCCGGATGCCGAGGCTGTAGGCAAGGTTCAGCACCGCCCGCACGATGGCGGCGTCGTCCGGATCGGTTTCGAGATCGTGGACGAACTGCCGGTCGATTTTAATGACGTCGATCGGAAACTGTTTGAGATGGGAGAGCGAGGCATAGCCGGTGCCGAAATCGTCCAGGGCGATGGCGATCCCCTGTCCGCTCAGGCGGCGCAGCGTGCGCGCCACACGGTCGGCATTGCGGCCCAGAAAGACCGATTCGGTTACCTCAAGTTCGATGGCCGATGGGGGCAGGCCCGCATCGCCCAAATTATCGAGCAGGCGATCGTGAAAGGCCTCGTCATCCAGGTCCGCACCCGACAGATTGATCGCGACATGTCCGAAATCCAGCCCGCTCGCGCGCCAGTGGGCGCAATCCCGCACGATGTTGCGGATCATCCGGTCGGTGATCGCCGGCCCCAGTTCGGGATGTTCGAAGGCGGCGGCGATGTCGCCCGGCATGATAAGGCCCCCATCCTCTGTAGGGCAGCGGAACAGTGCCTCGAACCCGACGATGATGCCGCTGTCGAGCGCGACCTTCGGCTGATACCAAGCGCAGCCGCCATCGTGCGACAGAATGTCGCGCGCCCGTCCCAGCATCGCCACCTCGCTCTGCCAGTTGGTCAGCAGTTCCGGCCCGAAGAGGGTGGCGCGCCCGCGCCCGCTGGCCTTGGCATGATAAAGCGCGATGTCGGCATGTTTGACGAGCGACGCGCTGTCGCGGCCATGATCGGGAAACATCGCCACGCCGATGCTGGCACGGCAGTCGATGGGTCGCCCCTGATACGCGAAGGGGGCGTGGAGATGGTCGGTAATGCGCGCGAGCAGCATGTCGAGCACCCGCACGTTCGGAAGGCGATTGAGCAAGACCGCGAACTCGTCGCCCCCCATCCGCGCGATGAGGTCGCCGGGCCGCAGGGCTTCGCGCAGTCGTCTCGCCACGGCGCAAAGCAACGCGTCGCCTGCATCATGCCCTGCCGTGTCGTTCACGCGTTTGAACTCGTCGAGGTCGATAAGGAGTACGGCGGCGTGAGCGGCTTGGCGGTTCTCCCCGCTGGGTCGTTGCGTCGCTTCGTCCAGCGCCTTTAAATAGTGGGCGCGGTTGGCAAGGCCGGTGAGCGCGTCCGTCATGGCCAACCGTTCGAGATGACGCTCGGCGGCCTTTCGGTCGGTGATGTCCACGACGCTCGTCATGAAGCAGGTTTCGCCGTCGACCACGACCGGGCGCGATGACAGCATCGCATTGCGGATTGCGCCGTCGCCGCGCCGCAGGCGGCACTCGAAATTGTCGACCGCCTCTTCTCGCAGCAGATGGTGGACAAGCGCGCTGCGCTCGGCGGGGTCGACATAGCAGCTGTCCGCATGGGTGAGGGGGGCCGCTTCACCGCCGCCATACGCATCCTGCGCCGCCCGGTTCTGGCGGACGATGCTGCCGTCGCCGCGCGTCACGAGAAGCGGCACCGGCACCGCCATGAACATGCGTTCGAGCGTGTCGTAGCTGTCCGCGAGGGCGGCCTGCGCCTCGTGCGCCTTGTGGCCGGAAGACCAGGTCTGTCGTTGCAGGCGGTTGTTGCGCACCACCGCCATGCACATGCCGCAGTGGAGGATGAGGATCGCAATCGCCATGCCTGGGAGCGTGGGGGAGTGGGGAGCGGGTGCGGCATAGCCCGTCAGCAGGACAAGCGCGCAGGCAAGGCCGCCGCCGGCATTGCCCATGAAATTCGTCGGCACCACGAGGTAGAAGACGAGCGGAAGCATGACGAGCACGAAGATCGCGATGTCGCTGCGCGAACTGACAAGGAAGGCGATGCCGAGCGCGGTCACGATCTGCCAGACGGTGCAAAGCCGTACGAGCGCGGGGAACGTCTTCACCTGGCCGATCAAAGACAGGCACCCGAGCGACCAGAGTATGACGACAAGGCGCGCGGGCACCGCGACCCAGAAATGCGGCGTTCCCGCAAAGCGCCAGTCGCTCACCAAACATAACGCGTTGAGCAACACGGACAGAATGAACATCCAGCGCGCATGGCGACATGAGTCGGCCAGCCGGTCGGCCTGAAATGTCGCCTCCTGCCCATGGTTGCGGAACTCGCCGGTAAAGGGAGAAATATTTGTCACATCGGGTCCGGGTTGCTGGGCGGCCAAATTAGGAATTTGCGGTTACGATTTCCCTAACCACGGCCTCGCCGTGCGTAAGGCGGGGGCGGGTTGACCCTTTCGGCGTGCATCGCTATAGGCGCGGCTGCCCAGCGGCCTGCCGTGCGAAGACTCGTCTCCTCGCGACTATCAGCTGAGCGACATTAGAGCTGAACATTGCCGGGTGCTCTTGCGGCTCCAGGGGGCGTCATGCCCACCGGGGCCTTTGCTGTTTGGTGGAATCTCCGCCGGGCGGCACGGACGCGGGAATGCCGGTAAAGTAACTGAGAAGGTGAAGGGCTTCATGCCAACGATCAACCAGCTGGTCCGCAAGGGCCGCGAACTGCAGAAGACCAAGTCCAAGGTCCCTGCCATGGAGGCTAACCCGCAGAAGCGCGGCGTTTGCACTCGCGTCTACACGACGACCCCGAAAAAGCCGAACTCGGCACTTCGCAAGGTAGCGAAGGTGCGCCTGGTCAACCAGCGCGAAGTCATCACCTATATCCCGGGTGAAGGCCACAACCTTCAGGAGCACTCGGTCGTGCTGATCCGTGGCGGCCGCGTACGCGACCTTCCCGGTGTGCGTTACCACGTGCTGCGCGGCGTTCTGGATACCCAGGGCGTCAAGGACCGCAAGCAGAGCCGTTCGAAGTACGGCGCGAAGCGTCCGAAGTAAGAAGGGGAGACCAGAAATATGTCACGTCGTCGTCGCCCCGAAAAGCGCGTCATCCTGCCGGATCCCAAGTTCGGCGATATCGTGCTGTCGAAGTTCATGAACAGCATCATGCAGGACGGCAAGAAGGCCGTTGCCGAATCGATCGTCTATGGTGCCCTCGAAACTGTCGAGACCCGCGCCAAGAAGGATCCGATCGGCATGTTCCACGATGCGCTGAACAATGTGAAGCCGGGCATCGAGGTCCGCAGCCGCCGTGTCGGCGGTGCGACCTACCAGGTTCCGGTTGAGGTGCGTCCCGAACGCGCGCAGGCGTTGGCCATTCGCTGGCTGATCACCGCTGCCCGCAATCGCAGCGAAACCACGATGGCCGCACGCCTGTCGGGCGAACTGCTGGACGCCGCCAACAACCGCGGCAATGCGGTCAAGAAGCGCGAAGACACGCACCGCATGGCGGAAGCGAACCGCGCCTTCTCGCACTATCGCTGGTAACCTGTGATAGAAAAAGGGAAGGCGGGCACCTATATGTTCGCCTTCCCGCAAAGGCTTTGAATATCGGTCCGTTCGCCGGGGTGCTACCCATGGCGGACGGATTGGTTTAAGGGCCACGCGCAAATCCTAAACGAATCCCCAACCGCCGGTGCGCCGGCAACGGAGAAGCATCATGGCCCGCAGCCATCCGCTCGAACGCTATCGCAATTTCGGCATCATGGCCCATATCGACGCCGGCAAGACCACCACGACCGAGCGTATCCTTTACTACACCGGCAAGTCCTACAAGATCGGCGAAGTCCATGACGGCGCCGCCACCATGGACTGGATGGAGCAGGAGCAGGAGCGTGGTATCACAATCACGTCGGCTGCGACGACCTGCGTGTGGAAGGCTGAAGAGGGCAAGGGTCCCGAGCATCGGCTGAACATCATCGACACGCCCGGTCACGTCGACTTCACCATCGAGGTCGAGCGTTCGTTGCGCGTGCTCGACGGCGCGGTTGCTGCGTTCGACGGCGTCGCGGGTGTGGAGCCGCAGTCGGAAACCGTGTGGCGCCAGGCGGACAAGTACAAGGTGCCGCGGATGTGCTTCATCAACAAGCTCGACCGCACCGGCGCGAACTTCTATTATTGCGTGCAGACGATCATCGACCGTCTGGGCGCGACTCCCGCCGTCCTCTATCTGCCCATCGGTGCGGAAAGCGATTTCAGGGGTCTGGTCGATCTGGTCGAGAACCGTGCGATCATCTGGAAGGACGAGAATCTGGGTGCCGAGTTCACCTATGAGGAAATCCCCGCCGATCTCGCCGACAAGGCCGCCGAATATCGCGAAAAGCTGGTCGAGCTTGCCGTTGAGCAGGATGACGAGGCTATGGAAGCCTATCTCGAAGGCAACGAGCCCGACACTGCGACGCTCAAGAAGCTGATCCGCAAGGGCACGCTCAATCAGGCGTTCGTTCCGGTGCTGTGCGGCTCCGCGTTCAAGAACAAGGGCGTGCAGCCTCTGCTCGACGCGGTCGTCGACTATCTGCCTTCGCCGCTCGACATTCCCGACGTGCAGGGCATCAACCCTGACACCGAGGAGCCCGACAGCCGCGCGACGGCGGACGATGCGCCTTTCTCTGGCCTCGCGTTCAAGATCATGAACGATCCGTTCGTGGGCTCGCTGACCTTCCTGCGCGTTTATTCGGGCACCCTGACCAAGGGCACCTATCTGAACTCGGTCAAGGACAAGAAGGAAAAGGTCGGTCGTATGCTGCTGATGCATGCGAACAGCCGTGAGGACATCGACACAGCCTATGCCGGCGACATCGTCGCGCTGGCGGGCATGAAGGAAACCACCACGGGTGACACGCTGTGCGCCGAGCGTCAGCCGATCATTCTGGAGCGGATGGAATTCCCCGAGCCGGTCATCGAATTGTCGGTGGAACCCAAGACCAAGGCCGACCAGGAAAAAATGGGTGTTGCGCTCAATCGCCTGGCTGCCGAAGATCCGTCCTTCCGCGTGTCGACCGATCACGAATCGGGCCAGACCATCATCAAGGGCATGGGCGAACTCCACCTCGAAATCCTCGTCGACCGCATGAAGCGCGAGTTCAAGGTCGAGGCGAACGTCGGTGCGCCGCAGGTGGCCTATCGCGAATATCTGAAGAAGCCGGTCGACGTCGACTACACCCACAAGAAGCAGTCGGGCGGCACCGGCCAGTTCGGCCGCATCAAGGTGAAGCTGACGCCGGGCGAGCGCGGCGCGGGCATCATCTTCAAGGACGAGATCAAGGGCGGCAATATTCCCAAGGAATATATTCCCGCGATCGAGAAGGGCATGCGCGAGACGGCAGCCACGGGTTCGCTGATCGGCTTCCCGATCATCGACTTCGAAATCCTGCTCTACGACGGTGCGTATCATGACGTCGACTCGTCGGCGCTGGCGTTCGAAATCACCGGTCGCGCCGCGATGCGCGAAGCGGCGCAGAA